>NZ_BCTL01000001.1 GCF_001571265.1 Cedecea neteri NBRC 105707 = ATCC 33855
AGCGACGGTGGCTCCCCTGAGACGTTCACCTGTGCGGTGACTGCATATAAAACAGGACTGGAAGTGAACGGAATCTTTATCCAGCGCCACATAATCGTGGGAATTAACGATTATGTGGCAGTGCGCCAGGTGAAGCTAAATCACAACACATCCTCCAGCACCCAAACGCTGACGCTGCCGCCGTTACAGGTAAAGGTTGCGCTCCCGTCAGCATCCGTGTGTACCGTCTCCTCGCGATTGCCGAGATAATCACGCCAGCTCTTCTCAGCGAAATTTTCACCTAAGGTGACGTGCTTTTCGCCGTCATCACCGTTGGACATGATAACCACGCAGCCCGGGGCTTCTGCCGTGCCGCTGCGGCTAAAGCCAATGCAGTTAGGGTGATCGAACCACAAAGTCTGCACGCCGTGGGCAAAACGCTCCCGGGCGTGGATCAGATCGTCCAACTGCTCAATGACCGGCATATCAATATGGTAGTTTTGCCCGTCGCCGCCTTCATCGTCGTAGCTCGCGCCGAAAAGATCCGGGTAAAACACCGACGGCACGCCGTTTTCACTCAGTAGAATTAGCGCATAGGCCAGCGGTTTAAACCAGGCCTCCACGGGGGCTTCAAGCGCCTGTAGCGGCTGGGTGTCGTGGTTAGCCACCAGCGTGACGGCGTGGAACGGGTCGGCCTCAACCAGCGTGCCGGTGAAAATCTGGCTCATGTCATAGTCACGCCCAAGCCGCGACGCCTCATGGAATTTCATCTGCAAAGGGGCATCAAACAGCATTGTTTTGCCTTCTACCTGGGCAATATATTCCTGCAGTTTGTCCACTTCATGGGACCAGTATTCCGCCACGATAAACAGCGGCGTTTCCGCCACTTCCTGTACGTGCTCAATCCATGCTTTATAAAACCAGGCCGGGATATGTTTGACGGCATCGAGCCGGAAGCCGTTACACTGCGTCTCGGCCATCACCCAGCGCGCCCAGTATTTCAGCTCCTCGGTCACCGCATGGTTGCGGAAGTCGATATTGGCCCCCATCAGATAATCGAAATTCCCCAGCTCGTCGTCTACCTGGTCGTTCCAGCCTTCGCCGGTGTAGTCATTGACGATTTTGAAAATGCCGTCTTCATCCGGGTTTTCAATATGATCCACGCCGCTAAAGCATTTGTAGTCCCAGATGAAGGCTGAGTATTGCCCGGCGCGGGCGGGGAAGGTGTAGCGCGTCCAGGCCTCGCAGTCGATGACCTCAGGGGAGATATCGTTGCGGTTATCGGCGTTCACCCGGTTGACGCGGATGTGTTCTTTTTCGTCGGCGCCCATTTTATGGTTGACGACAACGTCCAGCAGCACCGAAACGCCGTTATCCCTCAGGGATTGTATCGCCGCCAGCAGCTGTGTTTTATCTCCGTACTTGGTGGCAACGCTGCCTTTCTGGTCAAACTCTCCGAGGTCGAAGAGATCGTAACTGTCGTAGCCCACCGAATAACCGCCCGCGCTGCCTTTATAAGCAGGGGGAAGCCAAACCATGTTGATGCCGATGTCGCTGAGGCTGGCCGCCCGGTCCGCAACTTCTGACCAAAGTGTGCCGTTGCCGGGGGTGTACCAGTGGAAAAACTGTAACAGGGTGGGGTTCGTCATCTTGTCCGCGCTCCAGAAGTCATTTAGCTGACCTCTGGAGTATGGAATAAGATGCGAAATACGGCAGGTTTACTGGTTCAAATCGCTCGGCGTTAACACGTTGCCGGAGAGGAAACCATAGGTGTTGTTCAGCGATTTTTGACGGCCGCTTTGGTCAATCAGATCGCGCAGTTCACTCAGGCGGCTGTTAAGCAGCCCTTTGATCTGATTTTCATTGGCGAGAATCATATCGAGCAGTGCCTTGGCTTCTTCCTGACTTCTGTGGCTTGACTGCGCAATCGGGTTATTGGCAATCGCCTCTACCAGTTGAACGTATTTCACTTCTTGTTCTATCAGCTCATCCCATTGCCCGGAATGGGCAAGGTCAAGCATAGTTTGGCTGAGCGCATGCAGGGCATACCACTCATTGAGGGATGAGATGAAATCATTCATCAGATAGCATCCTGAAGTGTTGAGGGAGAGGGACCGATTTGTTTCCATGCATCTGCAATATTGGTAAGCAAACGCTCTACTTCGCTAATCGCTTCTGCATCGTTGCGCAAATTAGCGTACAGGAGGCGTCGCACCATATAGTCATAAAGATTCGCAAGGTTACCTGGCAGTTCCCCTCCGATATCCATATTCAGTCCTGCTTTTAGTCCATTATCAATAATATTAATGGCTTTGGAGAGCGCCTCTCCTTTTTGTGGCATTTGCCCCTGTTCAAGGAACAGACGTGCCCGAACCAGGGCACTGAGTGCCCCATCGAACAACATCACCACGAGCTGGTGTGGACTGGCACTCATGACGGCGCTTTCCAGACCGACCTGTTGATAGGCTTGTACACCAGAACTCTTGTACATATGAAATCCTTAGCTTTTGTTGAACTGCTGCGCCAGATAGTTCCCCATGTTGGTCATCGAGCTTACAAGGCTTGCCAGTGAGGTAAACTGCGTCTTGTAGCGCGCCATCGTGGCGTCAATGCTGTCGCTCATCGCCTGTTTGCGATCGCCAATCGTTTTCAGCGTACTGTTGATGCCGTCTTGCGCATTTTTAATCACGCCAGAGTTGATTGAGCTGGTGCTTAACATGTTGTTCAGCTTCGTATCCAGCTGGGTCGCGAAACCGGTCGTTTTACCGTCGCCGGCAAAGTAGTTGATCACGCCCTGCGGGTTGTTAGTCAGCGCCTGAGTCAGCTTGGTATCGTCGACTTTTAACTGGCTTGAGCCGTCCGGCGCCAGCACAGGATCCTGGGTAATACCCAACTGAGCCATGATCGCGTAGCTGCCGCTTTGAACGTTGGTCAGCATGCTGCGCACGTCTGCCTGAATACTGCGAACGGTGCTATCGCCTACCAGCGCGCCGTTGCTGCTGTCCTGGGCCGTGCCCGGGTCAACTTTTACGTACTTAGTGACGGTAGCAATGGTTGACTGCAGCGAGTTGTAGGCCTTCACCCAGTCGGTAATTACTTTTTTGCTGGCGTCAGTAGAGCGCGATACGGTCAGCGTTTCGTCGGCGGTGCTTTTCGCCTTCAGGTTAAAAGTCACCCCTGGGACGGCGTCAGAAATTGAGTTGATTTGACGCTCAATATCAACCCCGTTTACCGTCATCTGTGCATTCTGTGACTGCGTTTGTACCGTTAGCGCGCCGGTTTTGCTGGTTGAGTCATAGCCAATCAGCGCCTGCAGCTTGTCATCACCGGTCACGGCAATAGTCATATCAGACTGCGTACCGGTGGTTTTCGAAGACAACATCAGGCGATAATCGCCGTCGCTGGCTTTCACCACGGAGGCAGAAACGTTGCCGTTGGCGCCGTTAATGGCCTTAGCGATACCGTTTAAAGAGGTATCTGAATCAGACAGCGTCACCGTCAGCGGGGTTTTTGTGCCCGGCTGAGTGATCGTCACGGTACGCGTGCCGCCAGTCGTATTGCCTTGCTGAGCCGTGTTGCTGGCAATGCTGCCAGTCGTCAACATTTGGGCTTTAGCAACCTGTTTTACGTTAACTGTGTAATCGCCAAGCAGCGCGTCACTGGTTGTTGTGGCGCTGAACGCTGTGTTCGTGGTGCTCACAGAAGTAGAAAGCAGAGCACCTGATTTCGTCAGCGCTGCGGTAGCGGTTTCAAGACTGGACAACGCATTCTTCAACTGGCCAAAGGCACTAAACTGAGCTTGATAAGTTTTGGTCTGCGTATCAAAAATTGTTAATTTTGTCTGTTCTGCCGCGTAAAGCTTATCGTAAGTGTCCTGGAGATTCAGGGAAGTGCCTGCTCCAAGGCTAGAGATCGATGCCATTGATGTCTTCCTTTAAGTCGCTGGTGGTTTCACTACTTATCGGCGGACTTCTCAAAAAGTTTACTCTTGAGTGAAAAAAATAATCAGCCGAATAGCCGGGTGGGAATCCGCCTTATAACTCGATTGTGGGATAGAGGTTCTTCATTAATAGAGTAGCGGGTTTACGTTAAGTCACCTGGCAGGGAATTATTTCGCCGGGCGTACTTCGATATACGTTATTGCGGTTAAATCTTCACGTAAGTGAAACTAAAAAGAATATATCGACTTTAATTTTCTTATTATTCAATGCGTTGAAATTTTTTTATGATTAATTCTAAAGTTGGCACAGAGGACGTCGATAACCTTGTTGACGGTGAGAGACGCCGTGAGTGTTAGGCACCGAACCTAAACCCAATTTTTTAAGGAATTAATACTATGTCCGTAATCAATACTAACCTGCTGTCCCTGACTACTCAGAACAACCTGAACAAATCTCAGTCTTCTCTGGGTACTGCTATCGAGCGTCTGTCTTCCGGCCTGCGTATCAACAGCGCTAAAGACGATGCTGCTGGTCAGGCGATTGCTAACCGTATGACTTCTCAGATCAAAGGGATGACTCAGGCTGGCCGTAACGCCAACGACGGTATCTCTCTGGTTCAGACCGCTGAAGGCAACCTGAACGAAATCAACACCAACTTACAGCGTATCCGTGAGCTGGCTACTCAGGCTGCAAACGACACCAACGGCACCAGCGACCTGACTTCCATCAACACTGAAATCACTCAGCGTCTGTCTGAAATCGACCGTATCGCTGGTGGTGCAAACTTCAACGGCAAAAACCTGCTGGATGGTACTACTACCTCTCTGAAAATTCAGGTTGGTGCAGGGACTTCTGCTAACGACGTTATCACCATCGACAGCACCGCGCTGATTAACGCTAAATCTGCGACCCTGAGCACCGGTCTGGCTGGCAACATCACCGATAACTCCTCAGCACAGGCTGTTATCAACGCGGCTGCAGCTGCAATCGACAAAGTGGATACTGCTCGTTCTAACATGGGTGCGATTCAGAACCGTTTCGAATCTACCATCAACAACCTGAACAACTCTATCAACAACCTGTCTGCTGCTCAGTCTCGTATCCAGGATGCTGACTACGCTACCGAAGTTTCCAACATGAGCCGTGCGCAGATCCTGCAGCAGGCTGGTACTTCTGTACTGTCTCAGGCAAACCAGGTTCCACAGTCTATGCTGTCCCTGCTGCGTTAATTTCGCAGAAAAGTACAAAAAAGGTTGCTGGAAACAGCAGCCTTTTTTTGTTTTTGGCCCAGCCAAAAGCGGCGGCAAGGCGCTTCTCAATATGGCGGAAAGGCCCCTAATTTAGGTTTTGTTCACGTCATTATGCTGACGGGGCGAATGTTAGCATTTCACTCATCCTCATGATGAGGAAAAAACAGGGCAACACTATCAATGAATACCTTCGAGCGTACCCGGTTAATGCCACAGCTTTATCGTGATGTTTACACGAGTACCCTATATTTGCCGGAAGCTGATGCTTTACCCGCCCATCTGGTAGCGGAAGTGCTTAATTTTCACAGCACGGATATCGTCGCGCTTGAAGAAAAAATAAATGCGGCACAAACGGATTATCCCCCGGAGCAGGAAAGGGCGCTGAAGCTGCTGATGCGTGCCATTATTCTTGCCAACGGCGCGTTGAACAATCCGGCCCCCTTCGAGGCTGAAAAAGCGCAGACCGTCACTCAGTTAGTGGTTGAGGCGCTGCAGCTGAGCCAAAACAAAAACTTCCTGATTGCCGCCGTCCAGATCCTGTTCCGTATTAATGAAGTTAATTCTGCCGTTTTCCTGATATCCAATAATCTCTCTGAGTTGGAAAACGCTCAGGTCGCGCTGAAAATTTTACTGCTTATCTGCCTGATGGAAGAGGATTACAACCAGGCTTACGTGGTGATTCAGCAGCTTACCTCCAACTCAGATTTGATCGGCGAAGATCCGCTGACGCTGGTGATGGTGATCTGCGCCATTTATAAGCTGGGCGGCATGCCCGATTCCTTTATTGATTTTCGCCCGCTGACCAATACGGCATTTCAGGCCGATGCGTCGCGCTACCGCTGGCTGATTCATCCAACCCAAAACGATAAAACCACGGCGGTGATCGGCTGCGATAAGGCTTATTTCTACGAGCATGGCGTGCCGCTGCTGCTGTCAATTTACGACACCAACCGCGACAGCCTGAACGTGCATTTCCATATCTATAACAGCGACAGCCAGCTGGAAGCCGACGTGGTGAGTCTGCGTAACGCCTTCCCTGAGTTGGCTATCTCTCACAGCAGCGAAGTTTTCACCACGGATAAAAGCCACAAGGTGCATTACGCCAGCCGCCGGCTCGCGTTTATGCCTCACGCGCTGGAAAAATTCCACGGCCCGCTATTGATGCTGGATGCGGACAGCCTGGTGATTGGCTCGTTGCCCCTGTTGTTGGCCTCGCTGAACCATAAAGAACTGGCGATTGCCTGGCGCGATGGTGCCCCGTTCTGGGAAGAGTTTAAGGCCAGTTTCATTTACACCGAGGGGGGGGAGCTGGCGAAGAAATACTTTGCGCGGGTGGCGAGCTTTATCGACGGCAACCTGGCAAGCGGCAACGCCGAACTGTTTCTGGGGCAGATTGCCCTGGCCTGTTCCCTGAATGAACTTAGCGCGGTAGAGCAGATGGCCGTTGGCCGGGAGCCGCTGGCGCGAGTGTCCGATGCCGGTTATTCAGAAAATGCCTTTAGCTGGGCCTTTATTCAGGATTCCGTTCACCGTGACAAATGGCAGCAGCATAAAACCGCGCTGCGCGAGAAGTATCGCGCGCTGGTTGAGTGAAAAGACATAACCAACTGAAAATAATGGATAGCATAAAGTGAGTCAGCCTTACCCGGATCATCGAATCTCTCCCGTGGCAATGCAGAGCGCCGCGCAGCTTAACCATCTGAATACGGTGGCGCCTCCGCACGCCCGTATTCTCGATATCGGCTGCGGAGAAGCGAAGGGGATCGTGGCCCACGCGCTGGCCTGGCCTGAAAGCGTGGCCATCGGGATTGATATTGATGAGACGGGTATTGCCGCTGGTCAGCGCTATGTTCAGGCACTGGGGCTCGCTAACGTTGAGCTTTTTTGCGCCGGGCTGGGGGACATCCTTGCCATTGAAGGCGGGGCGTTTGATTACATCACTATCGGCGGCGTATTTTCTCTGCTTGCCGGGGAGGAACGCGCCGCGCTGCTGCAATGGTGCCGCCAGAATTTGTCAGCCTCAGGGGTGATTGCTCTGCAATGGCAGACTTTACCCGGCGAACATCATGCCGTGGAACTGCGGCAGATCCTGCAATCCCTTGTCGTGCAGTCCGGTGCGCAGGGTGTGGACGCGCAGGTTGCGGCTGCCCGGGCGAAACTGGCGCTCTTGCTTGCCGAGTTGCCGGCCGGTGAGCTGAAAGCAAAAGTTGAAGAGGCTCTGCGGGAGAGCGATCTTATCCTGACGCTTCGTTATCTTGGGCAGGCGGGCGAGCCGCTGGACTTTAGCCATTTCTGTGCGCTGGTCAGCGAAAATGGGCTGCACTATGTCGGGGACGTGATCCCGCAGTATGAACTGCCCCAGCATTACGGCGATGAGATTGAGGCTGCCTGTCGTGAGAGTGTGGATCAATCCAGGACGGTTAACCAACAGCACCTGGATAACCTCCTTGGCCGATCCCAACGTTTTAGCCTGCTAAGCGCCGTGCAGGGGGAACATACCCCTCCGCCTCAGCCTGACCTTAGCCTTTTGGGGCAATTCCACTGGGCGGGTAACTTCCGGCGCATGGTGAATGAAGAAGGGCTGGCCGTCACCGCCCACATTAATGGTCAGGGCGAGGTGGCTATTCATGCCGATCCCCTTACCCTGCGGGTGCTTGATCTGTTAGGTGCGGCCTGGCCGCTAAGCCTCAGCCTGGAACAGTTAGTGTTTAACGCCCGTACGCCAGGGCAGTCTGCCGATGTGCGCGAGCAGGTTCTGGCCGTGTTGACCACGCTTTATGTGAACCAGCTGCCGGGGCTTTACTGGACTACTTCCCCAGGGGCTTACAATCAGGATGTTTCACCGTCTCTCAGGGCGACGGTTAATCCGCTGGCGCTGATTTTAGAGGAAAACAAAGCCGTCACCGTGTGTAATCACTGGGGGGAGTCTTGCGCGCTCACCGCCGAGGAGTGGCGCTACCTGGCCGGGGATATGCTCGGGACGGATGAAGCTTCCTGGGGCTGTTTTATCTCTCTGCGGCTGAAAGGCGCATTGAGCGGTTCCCCGCAGGCGTGGAAAAAACATTATCAGCGCTTCCTGCTGGAGGGCAATGCCAACTACCTGGAGGATTTGCTCGACAGCCTGCTGTTGCTGAGCGTTTCCGTCGATCAGGGCGGGCTGTTGGCTGCCGGAACAGGGCATGAGCCGCAGAAGACGGTGAAGAGAGTCAACGACGCGCTCTATAACGATGTTAACCGGCTGATCGTCGCCAGAAAGCCGGAGCAGGCCAAAGCATTGGCCGGGCAGCTATTACTCGCTCATCCTGACGATGTTTCGGCGCTGCGCAGTTATTCGCGCTGCTGTATTTTGACCGGCGATACCGAAGAGGCGCTGTCCACCCTGTGCCGCCTGATGGGGCACTATTTCTCCAGCCAGGAGATTTTTTACGATCTGGCGATCGTCTTCCAGAAACTGAAAACGTTCGTTCCCGCCAGTAAAATTCTCCATGCGCTGCTGCGTTTATCCCCGAACAACGTTGAGTACTGGCATGTTCTGGCCGCTATTTATCACCACAGCGGTGAGATAGTCATGGCAGAAAAATGCTGCCGTGAATCGCTGCGCACCCGCAAACCCGATCCTAAGCATCTGGCGATGATGGGGGTGATTTTAAGTGACAACCAGCAGCTGGAAGAGGCGCGCTACTTCCTTGAGAAAGCGCAGCAGCTGGATAGCCAAAACCTCGACTATTTTACCAGCCTGCTGTTTGTGATGACCCATGACTCTGCGGTAAGTGCCCCGGCGCTGTTCGAGAAGCACCGTGAATATGGCCGGATTGTGAGTCAATGGGCGGCCAAAACCGGGCTTCGGCTGAGCTTTAAGGGGGAGAAAAACCCTGAGAAGAAACTGCGCGTAGGTTTTGTTTCCGGGGATTTGCGCAACCACCCGGTGAGCCAGTTCCTGCTGCCGTTCTGGGATGGGCTGAACCGCGACCGCTTCGAGCTGGTGGGCTATAGCGCCTCGTTCGCTAAAGACGAAATGACCGAGTATCTAAAGGCCGGTGCGGTGTTATGGCGCGAAGTCTACGCGCTGGATGATGTGGAACTGGCCCGCCAGATTAACCAGGACCGCATCGACATCCTGTTTGATTTATCTGGCCATACAACCTTTAACCGGCTGCCCGCTTTCGCCTTACGCCCGGCGCCGGTGCAAATTTCATGGATTGGCTATCCCGGCACGACGGGGCTGAGCACCATGGACTACCGCGTGTTAATGCATACCCAGCGGGAACCCGCAGGGCTTGAGCAGCAGCTGACCGAAAACATTATGTTTATCGAAATGCGGAAGGTTTTTGAGCCTCACGCTGATAGCCCGCCGGTAAATACGTTGCCTGCGTTGCGTAACGGCTACATCACTTTTGGCAGCTTTAATCGCCCGAAAAAAATCAATGACGAGGTGCTGCGCGTCTGGGCTTCGATTCTGGTGCGCTACCCGGAGTCGAAATTAATTATTGGCTTCATGGTCGATGAAAAAATGATTGAGACACTCAGTGAGAAACTGGTGAGCTTCGGTGCGCAGGCTTCTCAGCTGAGTTTTAAGCGTCGGGCTGGGCTTATTGAGTACCTTTCCTACCACCACGAAATCGATATTTTGCTGGATGCCTTCCCGTATACGGGGGGAACCACAAGCAACCATGGCTGTTGGATGGGCGTGCCGACATTGACCCTCTGCGGTGCAACCATGGCGGGCCGGCAGGGCGTGGATATTATGCGCTCCTACGGGCTGGAACAGTTTGTGGCCTTCAGTGAAGCAGATTACATCAGTAAGGCCATCGGCTGGCGCGAACATTTCGATGAACTGAATGAAATCCGCGTGGGAATGCGGGGCAAGATCCCCACAGAGAATGAGCGCGGATTTAACGTGGCCGGAACTTTTGAACAGGCGCTACAGGAAGCCTGGCGTATGTACTGCGCGGGTGAAGCGGCTCGTACTTTTACCGTTTTAGAGTGAGGTGTCTGCGGCGGAGGTGAAACCGCCGGCAGCACTTCGCGTGAACGCTATTAAGAGGTGTTCTATGAAAAATATCTTTGTCACCAGTCCGTTGCTCCCGCCGCTGGAGGAGTTTGTTCCTTACCTCGAGCAAATTTGGGGGAATAAACATCTGACCAACAACGGGCCTTTTCATCAGCAGCTTGAGCAGGCGCTGGCCGACTATTTGGGCGTAAAACATCTCTCGCTGTTTTCTAACGGCACGCTGGCGCTGCTGACGGCATTCCAGACGCTGCGGCTGAGCGGCGAAGTGATAACGACGCCGTACTCGTTTGTGGCAACGTCGCACAGCCTGCTGTGGAATGGCCTGACGCCGGTATTTGCCGATATTGACCCGCAGACGTTCAATATTGACGCCGACGCGATTGAGGCGCTTATCACCCCGCAAACGACGGCCATTATGCCGGTGCACTGTTATGGTATTCCCTGCGATGTGGATAAAATTCAGCGTATCGCCGACACCTACGGGCTGAAGGTGATTTACGATGCGGCGCACGCTTTTGGCGTGAAGCAGAACGGCAGCAGCATTCTGAACTGCGGCGATCTTTCTATCCTCAGCTTCCATGCCACCAAGGTATTTAACACCATCGAAGGCGGGGCGATTATCTGCCCGGATGCCCGAACCAAAAAGCGCATCGATTACCTGAAAAACTTTGGTTTTGCGGACGAAACGACGGTGATTGCGCCGGGCATTAACGCGAAAATGAATGAGGTGCAGGCGGCGTTTGGCCTGCTGCAACTCCAGCATATCGACGGCGCCTTAAGCGCTCGTGCCGACATTTATCAGCGTTATTGTGAAGGCCTGGCCGATATTCCAGGCCTTGAGTTTTATACCCAGAAAAGCGATTTCGAGTGGAACCACGCCTACTATCCCGTGCTGATAGATGATCGTTTCCCGGTGAGCCGCGATGTGCTTTACGACGCGTTAAAAGAAGAGGGCATTTATACCCGGCGTTACTTCTATCCGCTCATCAGCTCCTTCGCGATGTATCGGCATCTGCCTTCCTCCGCGGCGGAGCATCTGCCGGTGGCCAACGATCTGGCTAATAAGGTGCTCTGTTTGCCGATATTCCCGGATCTTGCAGACGAGGAGCAGCAGCGTATCATCGCGGCGGTCAGGCGGATTGCTAAGGGGCAAAGCGTCGCCGCATAACCGTGCGGGGGCGTGAATAAAAAAGGGCTTTGTCTTGCGACAAGGCCCTTTTTGTTGTTTCGGCGGTGCCGCTATAACTCGGCGATACACATCAAACGTTCGCTACGTTCAAGGTAGCGCTGGCCGGACAATTTGAACATGCCGTTAATCAATAGCGGATTATGCAGGCCGTGGCGTATCAGCCAGTCCTCGTGCGTCTTCTTGCCTTTGCCGACGGGAATAATAGTCACTTTACGGGCGACTTTTCCGAGGATCTCCTGCATCTGGTCGACGCTAAAGAAGCGAATGTTAAACAGCGAGTCGGTCTCTTTTTTTGAGTCAAAATAATCAACGAACGACTGGTTATGGGCGTTATGTACCGTGACTATCATTCTGCCGCGAGTGATTCTGGCCTGTTCCTGAGCCATCTTCTGAATGTCTTCGTCGGAGAAAAGTACCCAGAATCCGTTGTGGTAGGTCAGGTCAAAATGTTTGTCCGGATATTCCAGGTTGAAGGCATTCATCACGGAAAAGCGATCCTGCAAAGACGGATAAAGCTTTTTCGCCATGCCCACCGACTCAGGAGAGAAGTCAATGCCGTGCCCCTCAACGCCACGCTTTGTTAACTGAACGATATCGCGGAAGCTGCCTGCGGCGATTTCTAACACCTGTTTTTCACTGCTTTTTCTGACCGCATCAATATAGTAGGCGTGGCGAATATCGTTTTGATAATGATCGAAAATGCCCTGCCATTTATGGTCCCATTCCTCGGCCGTGGTGAGCTTTTCAGGCCCTGTAGTTTGGCTCATATCTCTATCCTGTGATTGATTTTTCAGCGACGTAGTGGCGCGTAAAGAGGGCGTTTTGTACGGCAACAGCGGGTTGTATAGGCTGGCGGCTGAAACAATGAAGATGGTTGGTAATCATGTCGTAGCCTGCCATTAGCGAAAATTCGACCCCAGCGGAGAAGCGGGGGTTTATGTCCATCAGGTAATCCCCGGTCGAATGGCGCATAAACTCAATATTGATGCAGCCGTTGAGGTCGAGCAGGCGGGCAACTTCAGCCGCTTTGGCAACCAACGCATCATCCTGGAGAATTTCAACGGTTAGTCCGGCGCCGTTAGCGGTGCGCAATAGCTCTTTGCGGGTAACGCCCGCCCATTCGCCGGTCTCGCGCTGCCGGACAATATCAATGACGTGAACATCCCCCGGCAGCCAGGGCTGGACAATCCACTCGTCGCCGTTGAGCCGCTCGCGTAATTCGCGAAGCTCGGATTCGGTCTCAACGCGGCGGAGGCCTTCACTGCTGCGGCCATGCCTTTGTTTGAGAATGAGCGGAAAACCAAAGGAAAGCGTGTGGGCGTCGGCAAGTGCGATGGATGGCAGCGGGAGAAAAATGCCGTTATCAGCAAATTGTTTGCTCCAGGCCAGCTTATCTCTGGCAAGCGTGATGGAGTCTGCGGCCATCAGCGCCAGCGTCGAAGGCGAACGCAGCTTGTCACGGGAATCAGAAAGCGTATCAACTTCGACATCGGTGAGTGGAATGATGGCGTCGATGCGATGCTGGTCGCAAATGGTATTGATACTTTCTATAAAGGCCTGGGTATCCGTTGCACGGGGAACCTGAACAAAATTGTCGACCAGGCGAGAGGCATACACCCATTGCTCGGGGTAGATATCACACCCGATGATGGTGTGGGATGCACGTTTCAGCGCATCTATCACGGCTGGCGCAGACATCGACCCAATAGCCGTAATTAAAATGTTCATGTAAATGACCTGTCTTGTAATCGGGTTCGCCTGACTGCAGGGGGGAGTTTGCCGCAGAGAAACGACGCGTATATTTATCACTGTATGACAACCCGGACGGAGATCAGGCCTGGAATAACAGATGATTTTATCCTTTTTTTACCGGATAGATTCTGCGGCTTAATTTCTCAGGTTTGGCTATAGTATGTGGCGTTAATATTTAACAACCAATTGATACTTTTAAGTAAGCCGGAACATGATTTGCCATACATTATGGTTAAATTTCGACGGGTTTATTTCTTCATAACCTCCAAATAACCCCCCATTTCACCCACTATTCATCCGATTAAAACCCCTGCAGAAACGGATAATCATGCCGATAACTCAACTAACGCAGGGCTGTTTATCGTGAATTCACTGTATACCGCTGAAGGTGTAATGGATAAACACTCGCTGTGGCAGCGTTATGTACCGCTTGTGCGTCACGAAGCATTGCGCCTGCAGGTACGTCTGCCGGCGAGTGTGGAACTCGACGATCTGCTACAGGCAGGCGGCATCGGGTTGTTGAATGCAGTCGAACGTTACGATGCCCTGCAGGGAACGGCATTTACTACCTACGCGGTGCAGCGCATCCGTGGGGCGATGCTTGATGAGTTGCGCAGCCGTGATTGGGTGCCGCGAAGCGTCAGGCGTAACGCTCGCGGTGTGGCACAGGCGATTGGTCAACTGGAGCAAGAGCTGGGGCGTAACGCTACCGAGACGGAAGTCGCGGAGCGACTGGACATCCCGCTCGAAGAGTATCGCCAGATGTTGCTCGACACCAATAACAGCCAACTCTTCTCTTATGACGAGTGGCGGGAAGAGCATGGCGATAGCATTGAACTGGTCACCGAGGAGCACCAGCAGGCAAACCCGCTACAGCAATTACTGGACAGCAATCTACGCCAGCGCGTAATGGAAGCGATTGAAGCTTTGCCGGAACGCGAACAACTGGTGCTGACGCTTTATTACCAGGAAGAGCTGAATCTCAAAGAGATTGGCGCGGTGCTTGATGTGGGTGAGTCACGGGTTAGCCAGTTGCATAGCCAGGCGATCAAGCGTTTGCGCACCAAGCTGGGTAAGTTGTAGGGAGTGCCGCACAATTATCTGACGACCTGGGAATTATCATGACGGTGCAGCAGTCAAAAAGACGGCCATTAAGCCGCTATCTCAAAGATTTCAAACACACCCAGACACATTGTGCACATTGCAGTAAGCTGCTCGACCGCATCACGCTCACGCGCAGCGGGGTGATCATCAATAAAGCCACCATTGCTCAACTTGATACGCTTATTGATGAAGCCACCTGGCTTATCGAGCAGAAAGAGTGGATGGCGCTGTGTCGTTTTTGCGGTGATTTGCACTGCAAAGAACAAAACAACTACTTCGATATTATTGGCTTTAAACAGTATCTGTTTGAGCAGACCGAAATGAGCCACGGGACGATTCGTGAATACGTGGTTCGTCTGCGCCGCCTGGGTAACCATCTGAGCGAGCATAAAGTCCCGCTTCCCGGCTCTCTGCAAGGCTTGCTGGACGAGACGCTGGACGCCTGGCTGCCCCGCACCAGCACCAATAATTACCGCATTGCGTTACGCAAATACTGGCAATTTCAGGTGCAGGGACATGCGATCCCGCGCCAGGAAATTAGCGCAACCTCCGATATATACTAAATTTGCATAAGTTGTAGCGGACTGGTTTTGATATATCCCGGATCCGCCCGCTACACTACAAAAAAATGTAAATAATCGGGGTAAACATGAAATTAAAAATGATGGGGCGTCAGGCGCTGATGGGCGTGCTGGCCGTTGCTCTGGTGGCCGGTGCAAGCGTGAAAACCTTCGCGGCTGAGAATTTGCTGACTAAAGTGAAAGAGCGCGGCACGCTGCTGGTCGGGCTGGAAGGCACGTATCCGCCGTTCAGCTTCCAGGGTGATGACGGTAAGCTGACCGGCTTTGAAGTTGAGTTTGCCGAGCAATTGGCTCAGCACCTTGGCGTCAAAGCGGCGCTGAAGCCGACCAAATGGGACGGCATGCTGGCGTCTTTAGATTCTAAACGTATTGACGTGGTGATTAACCAGGTCACTATTTCCGACGAACGTAAGAAAAAATATGACTTCTCGACCCCTTACACCATTTCCGGTATTCAGGCCCTGGTGAAAAAAGGCAATGAAGGCGGCATCAAAACTGCGGCTGACCTTAAGGGTAAAAAAGTCGGCGTGGGCCTCGGGACTAACTACGAGCAGTGGCTGCGTGAAAACGTCCCTGGCGTAGATATCCGTACCTATGATGATGACCCAACTAAATATCAGGATCTGCGCGTGGGCCGTATTGACGCGATTCTGGTCGACCGTCTCGCCGCGCTGGATCTGGTGAAGAAAACCAACAATACGCTGGCGGTAGCGGGGGATGCGTTCTCCCGTCAGGAAGCTGGCGTTGCCGTGCGTAAAGGCAATGAGGATCTGCTGAAAGCTATCGACGCAGCCATCGCTGAGATGCAGAAAGACGGCTCTCTGGCTAAGCTGTCCGATAAATGGTTCGGTGCGGACGTCACTAAGTAACGCGGTATTACAGTGAAAAGGTGCTGATTTCAGCACCTTTTTTTATTTATCGCAGAGAGGGAAACCGCCACTCTGGTGCATAATGAAACTGGATATCGATATCGGCTCAGGAGGCCCTATGTCACTGCATCACCTAACGCGTTTTCCTCGTCTTGAATTTATTGGCGCGCCAACGCCGCTGGAGTATTTGCCGCGCTTTTCGGACTATCTTGGTCGTGAAATTTATATTAAACGTGATGACGTGACGCCGATGGCGATGGGCGGCAACAAGCTGCGCAAGCTTGAGTTTTTAGCCGCCGATGCGCTGCGGGAAGGGGCCGATACGCTGGTGACCGCCGGGGCAATCCAGTCTAACCACGTTCGCCAGACGGCAGCCGTGGCGGCAAAACTCGGGCTCCATTGCGTGGCGCTGCTTGAAAACCCTATCGGTACCCGCGCGGAAAACTATCTGACCAACGGTAACCGTCTGCTGCTTGATTTGTTTAATGTCGAAGTCGAGATGTGCGAGGCGCTGAACGCCCCGGACAAGCAGCTTGAAGCGGTCGCCACGCGTCTGGAAGCGCAGGGATTCCGACCTTATGTTATTCCGGTCGGCGGCTCGAATGCGCTTGGTGCACTGGGCTACGTTGAAAGCGCGCTGGAAATTGCCCAGCAGTGCGAGGATGCCGTCAGCCTGTCCTCCGTGGTCGTGGCCTCCGGCAGCGCGGGGACACATGCTGGCCTGGCGGTCGGTCTTGAGCAACTGATGCCGGACGTGGAGCTGATTGGCGTTACGGTTTCCAGAACCGTGGCGCAGCAAAAGCCAAAAGTTGTCGCCCTGCAACAGGCCGTGGCGCAGTCTCTTGAGGTGAGCGCAACCAGCGAGATTATCCTGTGGGATGACTATTTTGCGCCGGGTTATGGCACACCGAATGAAGAGGGTATGGAAGCGGTGAAGCTGCTGGCCAGACTAGAAGGCATTCTGCTTGACCCGGTATACACCGGCAAAGCGATGGCCGGGCTTATTGACGGCGTGGCGCAAAAGAGATTCAAGGATCAGGGGCCAATCGCCTTTATTCACACCGGCGGGGCACCCGCGCTATTTGCCTACCACCCGCATCTGTAAGGCGCGGGTCTGGTTTTAATCATCGGGAATCACCATGCAAGAAAGTTTGCAACTGGTGCTGGACTCAGCACCGTATCTGCTTAAAGGGGCGGTCTTTACGCTCCAGCTGAGTATCGGCGGGATGTTTTTTGGCCTGATCCTCGGGTTTATGCTGGCGCTGATGCGCCTGTCGGCGTTTTTGCCCTTTTCGCTGCTGTCGCGTTTCTATGTCTCAATTTTTCGTGGCACGCCGCTTATCGCCCAGCTCTTTATGATTTATTACGGGCTGCCGCAGTTTGGCATTGAGCTGGATCCGATCCCGTCGGCGATGATTGGCCTGTCGTTAAACACGGCGGCTTATGCGTCTGAAACGCTGCGGGCGGCCATTGCCTCTATTGATAAAGGCCAGTGGGAAGCTGCGGCCAGTATCGGGATGACACGCTGGCAAACGCTGCGCCGCGCGATTCTGCCGCAGTCGGCCCGGGTGGCGCTGCCGCCTCTGGGAAACAGCTTTATCAGCCTGGTGAAGGACACCTCGCTAGCGGCCACCATTCAGGTGCCGGAGCTGTTCCGCCAGGCGCAGCTTATCACCTCCCGCACGCTGGAAGTGTTTACCATGTATCTTGCGGCGTCGCTGGTGTACTGGGTGATGGCGACGGTGCTCTCCACGTTACAGAACTATTTTGAAAACCAGCTTAATCGCCAGGACAGGGAGCCGAAATGAGCGCCATTGACGTAAAAAAACTGGTGAAGAAATTCCACGGGCAGACGGTGCTGCACGGCATTGATCTGGACGTTAAGCCCGGCGAAGTGGTGGCTATCATCGGCCCGAGTGGGTCGGGGAAAACCACGCTGTTGCGCAGTATTAACCTGCTGGAAGAGCCGGACAGCGGCACGATTCAGGTGGGTGATATCACGATCGATGCCGGGCAGCCGCTGGCAAAGCAGAAAGAGAAAATTCGTGCGCTGCGCCAGCAGGTGGGGTTTGTGTTTCAGAGCTTCAATCTGTTTCCGCACCGCACGGTGCTGGAAAATATTATTGAAGGCCCGGTCATCGTTAAGGGTGAGCCGAAAGAAGAAGCCGTGGCCCGCGCGCGTGAACTGCTGGTGAAAGTGGGCTTAAGCGGGAAAGAGAACAGCTACCCGCGTCGCTTGTCGGGCGGGCAGCAGCAGCGGGTGGCGATTGCCCGCGCGCTGGCTATGCGCCCGGAAGTCATTTTGTTCGATGAACCGACCTCGGCGCTCGATCCGGAGCTGGTGGGGGAAGTGCTGAATACTATCCGCCAACTGGCCGATGAGAAGCGCACGATGGTGATTGTGACCCATGAAATGAGCTTCGCCCGCGACGTGGCCGACCGCGCAATCTTCATGGATCAGGGCAAAATTGTGGAGCAGGGGCCGGCAAAAGCGCTTTTCACCAGCCCACAGCAGCCGCGTACCCGGCAGTTCCTCGAGAAGTTTCTGACCCAGTAAGCCGCACAGATTACGCCGGTTTCATCCCCAGGCGGCGGCCGCCGAGCCGAGAGGTACCGGTGGCGTCGCCCAGAGAACCTGCGTACCTGCCAGCCTCAGCGGGAATTTCAACCGGTTTCCCAACCCAAAGGCAGACCATTCCATCCCCGGCTGGAAATCATGCGGGCCGATAGCGGCAAGCTCTGATTGTTCTCCAGCCGGGTGCGACATTAATAAAGCGGCCGTGCGGGCGAGGGACAGGCGTGCGCTATAGCCTTGATTTTGCACATGCCGAACGTTTAGACCTTTTAGCACTGCCGCCGCGATAAGGTAACCCGTGGCGTGATCCAGAGCCTGAACGGGAAGCGGGTAAGGTCGTCCGGCTTTTTTCCAGCGCATTCCCGCTTCGGCGATACCGCTGGACATCTGCACCAGGCTGTCGAAACCTCTGCGGTTTCGCCACGGCCCTCGCCATCCCCAGGCGTTGAGCGAAACGTCTACCAGCCCCGGAGATATAGCCTGCAGGGTTTCGGTATCAAAACCTAATGATTCCAGCGCGTCCGCGCGGTAGCCGTGCACCAGGACATCCGCGTCGGCAAGCAGGATTTTGAATTGCTCTCTGCCTGCGGCAGACCTGAGATCGATCCTTGCGCATTTTTTCCCGAGAGTGATTTCCTCGGCAAGCGTAGGCTCCTCCCATTCGGGGGGATCAAGGCGTAACACCTGCGCCCCCAGCCCGGCCAAAAATCGGGTGGCGGCCGGGCCGGCAATAATGCGGGTGAGATCCAGAACCCGGATGCCTGCCAGCGGGCGTGCAGGTGGCAGTGCCAGCGTTGTGCGAGGCGCTTCGGCATGGAACTGTTGCCAGAACAACGGCTCTGCCGCAACGGTTTTCCCGTGCGGATGTTTCAGCCATTCATCGTGGGTTAGCATCGCCGCCGCACATCCGCCTGCGGCAACGATCGCGGCTTCAAGTTCGGTTTTACCCCGCGCGCTAACTCGCTGGGCGAGCGCTGTTTTATCCTTGCTGACGCCCAGCACGCTTTCCATCGCCTGGCGGTGATGCGGCGCATTTGTGTACAGGCGGATCCAGCCGTCTCGCGTGGCGTAATCCCCGGCAAACTCATCCCACAGCGCGGCGGGGGGACGGTTTACGGGGTAATGGCTGGCTGAAAACCAATATGAGGCCAGCCGCTGGTCTATATAAAGCGGCGTATCTGGGCGAGAAAGCAGCGCTCTCAGGGCACAACCCGCCGTCGCCAGGCTGGCCGTGGCGACTTCGGTCACAGGAAAACGGGAACTGAGCTCACCCCGACCCATCACGCTCACGGGCGGCTGGGGCATTTCCAGCCCCAGGTCTTGGATCATTGTGGTAAGGAGGGGCGATAACGAAGATTTAACCATACAGAGCTCCAGTAAATTTTTCCTGACATATGTAAAAACCGAAGAATTGTGGCGGAAAAACAATAAATCACATTAATTACTTTAATAAATGTGTTAGCTTATTACATTCTATTAATGAATTACTTTTTAGCGCCAGGAGAGACGCCAGATATAATGCTGGAACGTGACTTTTTTAGCTGGCGACGGGAAGCACTCGAACTTTTCCTGTCAATTACTGAAGCCAGCGAATTACAAACTTTAGTTCAACAACAAACTCAATGCCTGGGTTTTGATTATTTTTCACTGTGTGTTCGGCATCCGGTGCCTTTCACGCGGCCTAAATTATCCTTGCAGAGTTCTTACCCGCAAAAATGGCTAGAGTGGTACGTCACAGAAAACTATTTCGCTATTGACCCGGTATTGAAACAATCTAATTTCATGCGCGGTGAAATAATCTGGAGCGATGCTTTGTTTGCTGAAGCTCGTGAGCTGTGGGATGCTGCTCGCGATCACGGTCTTGCATCAGGGCGGACGCATTGCGTCATGGCACCTAACCGCACGGCTGGTTTTCTTTCCGTTTCGCGCTCAAATATCCGCACGGAAATTGTTTCGGAAGATGAGCTTGGGCTGCGGCTGGGCTACCTTGCTGAGCTGAGTATGGCGACGTTAAACCGCCTGGATGACCCGTCGGTCGAAATGATCGACATGAAGCTGAGCAAGCGCGAAAGAGAGATTCTCCAGTGGACGGGAGAAGGGAAAACGTCGGCAGAAATTGCGATAATTCTGTCCATTTCTGAGAATACGGTGAACTTCCATCAGAAGAATATGCAGAAGAAATTCAACGCGCCAAACAAGACGCAGATAGCCTGTTATGCGGCGGCGATGGGGATTATCTGAACCTGAGGGGCGGGTGTTGCGTGTGGCGCTGACGGCTGGCGAACCCGGATTCTGCCAGCCGCCCCCGGATTATTGACGGTAAGCCTGTTTAATTTGCTTAACGGTATTACTGAATACTTCAGCCTGAGAAGGGTCTTCCAGTTGAGCGATTTGCTTTTCCATTTTCAGGATAACGCGGCCCGCATCAGCCTGGCCCATAGCCTGCAGCATCAGGGTTAACAGCGTCTTCAGACAGGTGACTTCTTGTGCCAGTTCACGGGTGTTTTCGGCGGTGGAAAAATCTGGAGTGCTCATTTACTTTCCTCAATGCTTAGTTAGTACGCTGCCATTATGCACAGTGATATTCATAAGGCGGCGGAGTATACCATAACATTCGCCAGAATTATTCATGTTCGGCGGGTAAGAATGCGCCCAAACGTTTACCGTAATAAACAATATAGCCAGAGGTTATTCACGGGACAGTGGGAAGAATTAAAAACAAATTGTTTCACTCTCGTTTAACTAACGTTAAATATGGCGAGCGAATAAGTTTTTTATTCTTGATGGTCGTCGCATTTTGATTATTAGCTGTTTTTTAGTCAGCGAATAATAGCGCTCGTGCCGAAGGTTGAAACTTGACGTACTCCGCAGAAACAGACCTGAAAGTAAAGATATATTCTTCTTTGATGTTAACAGAATGTGCTGGCAGCAATTTGGATTTTAATGTTGCCGGAAAAACGTTAATATATGGCCAATTAGCTATCAGCAGCGTTATCCCTTTCTGGAGAATAGCCCTTTGATCAACGTTCTTCTTGTTGATGACCACGAACTGGTGCGCGCAGGGATACGACGCATTCTTGAAGAGATTAAAGGCATCAAAGTCTCGGGTGAAGTGAACTGCGGTGAGGATGCCATCAAATGGTGCCGCAGTAACCCGGTCGATGTCGTGTTAATGGATATGAATATGCCGGGGATCGGCGGCCTGGAAGCCACCCGTAAAATTGCCCGCTACTCTTCAGATATCAAAGTTATCATGTTGACTATCCACACGGAGAACCCGCTGCCTGCGAAAGTGATGCAGGCGGGTGCGGCTGGGTATTTAAGCAAGGGCGCGGCGCCTCAGGACGTGGTGAACGCTATCCGTTCCGTCAATGCGGGCCAGCGTTACATCGCTTCAGATATTGCTCAACAGATGGCCTTAAGCCAGATAGCGCCGGAAGCGGAATCCCCGTTCGCCAGTTTGTCTGAGCGAGAATTACAGATTATGCTGATGATCACTAAAGGCCAGAAGGTCAATGAGATCTCTGAACAGCTTAATCTCAGCCCTAAAACGGTGAACAGCTACCGCTATCGCATGTTTAGTAAACTGAATATCAGCGGTGACGTGGAGCTAACGCACCTGGCAATTCGCCACGGGTTATTCAATGCGGAGACGTTAATCAGCAGTGAGTGAACCTTTTGATTCCCGGGCTTTTCTTAAGACGGTAACCAGCAAGCCCGGCGTCTACCGCATGTACGATGCCGGCGGCACGGTTATCTATGTCGGCAAAGCTAAAGACCTGAAAAAACGCCTCTCCAGCTACTTCCGCACAAATCTGTCCAGCCGTAAAACAGAGGCGCTGGTGGCGTTGATCCAGCATATTGATGTCACGGTGACCCACACGGAAACCGAGGCTCTGCTGCTTGAGCACAACTACATTAAGCTCTATCAGCCTCGCTACAATGTGCTGCTGCGAGACGATAAATCCTATCCCTTTATATTCCTGAGCGCCGATAGCCATCCTCGGCTGGCGATGCACCGCGGCGCGAAGCACGCGAAGGGCGAGTACTTTGGCCCGTTTCCTAACGGCTATGCCGTGCGGGAAACGCTGGCGCTGCTGCAGAAAGTCTTTCCTGTTCGCCAGTGTGAAAACAGCGTCTATCGCAACCGCTCGCGGCCTTGCCTTCAGTATCAAATCGGGCGTTGCCTTGGTCCCTGTGTTTCAGGCCTGGTCACCGAAGAAGACTATGCCCGGCAGGTGGATTATGTTCGTCTGTTTTTAGCAGGGAAGGACGATCAGGTGCTCACGCAGCTTATTTCCCGTATGGAAGAGGCGAGCAAAAATCTTGAGTTTGAAGAAGCGGCGAGGGTCCGCGACCAAATTCAGGCCGTCCGCCGTATTACTGAGAAACAGTTTGTCTCCAATACCGGCGACGATCTGGACGTCATTGGCGTCTCGTTTGATGCGGGCATGGCCTGCGTGCACGTTTTGTTCATTCGCCAGGGCAAGGTGCTCGGCAGCCGCAGCTACTTCCCGAAAGTGCCGGCAGGAACGGAGCTGAGCGAAGTAGTGGAGACGTTTGTCGGGCAGTTCTACCTGCAGGGCAGCCAGATGCGTACGCTGCCTTCTGAAATTCTGCTCGACTTCGCGCTGGCGGACAAATCTCTGCTGGCAGATTCGTTGAGTGAGCTGGCAGGGCGTAAAGTGAATGTCCAGACCAAACCTCGCGGCGACAGGGCGCGTTACCTGAAGCTTGCCCGTACCAACGCGGCAACGGCGCTGGTGACAAAGCTTTCCCAACAGTCCACCATTCAGCAGCGCCTGAAAGCGCTGGCCGAAGTGTTAAAACTTCCGGAAGTAAAGCGGATGGAGTGTTTTGATATCAGCCATACGATGGGGGAGCAAACCGTCGCCTCCTGCGTGGTGTTCGACAGTAACGGCCCGCTGCGGTCTGAATATCGCCGCTACAATATTACCGGCATTACGCCGGGCGATGATTATGCAGCCATGAACCAGGTGCTGCGCCGCCGCTACGGTAAAGCAATAGAAGAAAGCAAAATCCCCGACGTGATTCTGATCGACGGCGGGAAGGGGCAGCTGGGGCAAGCAAAGACGGTGTTTGCCGAGCTGGATGTGCCCTGGGATAAACACCATCCTTTATTGCTTGGCGTAGCCAAAGGTAGCGATCGCAAAGCCGGGCTGGAAACATTGTTCTTTGAACCGGAAGGTGAGGGGTTCTCTTTGCCGCCGGATTCGCCGGCGCTGCATGTGATCCAGCACATTCGCGATGATTCCCACGATCACGCGATCTCCGGGCACCGTAAAAAACGTGCGAAGGTGAAAAGTACCAGCTCGCTGGAGACCATTGAGGGCATTGGACCCAAACGCCGCCAGATGTTGCTGAAGTATATGGGCGGATTGCAACCGTTAATCAACGCCTCCATCGAGGAGATCGCAAAAGTGCCGGGCATCTCGCAGGCATTGGCAGAAAAGATCTACTACTCGTTGAAACATTAAGGGCTCTGTAGCAACATAGAGACAATTTCCACTTATGACAGATAGTTAACTGGCACTATGCGATTCAATATCCCAACACTGCTCACGCTGTTTCGTGTCATCCTTATCCCGTTCTTTGTGCTGGCGTTTTATCTGCCGTTCAACTGGGCTCCTTTCCTTTGCGCCTTCATTTTTTGGCTGGCGGCCATCACCGACTGGTTTGACGGTTTTCTGGCGCGTCGCTGGAACCAGAGTACCCGTTTTGGCGCGTTCCTCGACCCTGTTGCCGATAAGGTGATGGTGGTTGTGGCGCTGGTTTTGGTGGCGGAACACTATCATGCCTGGTGGGTGACCCTGCCGGCGGCCACGATGATCGCCCGCGAAATTATTATTTCAGCGCTGCGTGAATGGATGGCGGAAATCGGCAAACGCAGCCGCGTGGCGGTTTCCTGGATAGGTAAAACTAAAACGATGGCCCAAATGCTGGCGCTGATCGGCATGCTGTGGCGGCCGAATATGTGGATTGAGTACGCGGGCATTGCGCTTTTCTTTGTCGCGGCGGTGCTGACGTTCTGGTCCATGTTCCAATATTTAGCTGCTGCACGGGGTGATTTGCTCGAACCGTGATCTATCCGGCGTAAAATTCAGCAAACGATTCGTGGTGTTAGAAAATTTCATTGACTCATTGCGTCAGGTAAGTAGAATGCAACGCATCGAAAGGCAGCAACGTTAGCCGGAAGATAATAAAATCAAGTGATTAGCTTAATAGCCACCAACAGTCACTTGTACAAAAAGCGGGAATAGCTCAGTTGGTAGAGCACGACCTTGCCAAGGTCGGGGTCGCGAGTTCGAGTCTCGTTTCCCGCTCCAAATTCAGGTAATAGAATTTCTGTTACCGCCTGAAAAGGCAAAAGATTTTGGCGCGTTAGCAAAGCGGTTATGTAGCGGATTGCAAATCCGTCTAGTCCGGTTCGACTCCGGAACGCGCCTCCAATTTCTTCCCGAGCCCGGATGGTGAAATCGGTAGACACAAGGGATTTAAAATCCCTCGGCTTATGGCTGTGCGGGTTCAAGTCCCGCTCCGGGTACCATGGGAATAAAAAGAATAAAATCAATGATAAGCAGTGTCGTGTAAACCACCTTCGGGTGGTTTTTTATTGCCTGCGATTTGGCGCTGCTCTTACCTTCG
Organism: Cedecea neteri NBRC 105707 = ATCC 33855; assembly: GCF_001571265.1. GTDB lineage: Bacteria > Pseudomonadota > Gammaproteobacteria > Enterobacterales > Enterobacteriaceae > Cedecea > Cedecea neteri. The sequence continues at coordinate 24,918 of NZ_BCTL01000001.1, forward strand.
TAAACAATGAACGCCGCAAAGCGCTGCGGCGCCGTCGTGGATAGCCAGAAGCGATGCCCGCTCATCACCCGTTTACCCTGAAATCTTGATGACCTGAGAGCATCGCCCAGCGCCGATCAGGAAAAGTTCTTCCATTGCTCTTCGCTAATAATTTTTAGCGGGATCCCCTTTTCATCTCTGTATGACACCGCTTTTTCTATCTTCCTGCCGTGTGCTTTGTATTGCCAGTCACGGGAGCTAAGTGTACCAATAATGAGATAGTCGAGTTTTTGAGTTATATTGCTGATGACATTCGCGCCCTGCAGGCGAAGTTCAGCTTCACACAAACTTCGCTTGCCATAAATAAACTCACCGGTAAGGCAAACGGTAGCACCTGTAAAATCTAAAGCATCGATATTATCAATCGGCAGTTGTGTTGACAGACCATCAACAATACCAGACGCCATGTCACAGCCCGTAAATGAAATAAGGGCCTGCCTGAGCAATTCTCGTTCATCTTCTGTGATGAGTCCATCGGCCAAAATATCTTCTATAAGGGTATAAAGTTCTTTGCCGGGATAGTTATTTTTAAGCGCGCCATTGACGGAGAGAAACCATCTTAAATACTTTATCTCGGCATCAGTGAGCTGGTTGTTCGCAAGCATCCCTTTGCACAGCCCTTCGAGCAGGTGCCGGTCTGATTCAATGGAGTCCAGGTTGAGCCAGGGAAGGTCTATGAGTTCCTTCTGGATCTTAAGCAAGTCTGCCTTAAGCGATTTGATTTCTGAGGGGGCAATCACGCCATCGGCCAGTATATCTGCGATTCTACGGCGTATGGCTTTTACGCAATGGTTATCACTGATTTCTTCAGAGTCGAGTAACCACGTATCTAAATAGAGTATTTCTTTTTGATCAAGGTGACCATCGCTAAGTAAACCATCGATAATGCTAATTAAATTAGCGAATGCTTTGTCCCTGTTTTTAAAATAATGAAATCGAGAGTGCTCACTCATTTTTATTTCTTCCCTATATATTAACTGTCATTAGCATTTTACTGGCGTGATTATACCAAGGGTGTTTTTCGTTGTTCCTTGATGGATCACAATATATTGCCGTTCATTGGCTCATATGCTTATGACATTAGTCATGGGAGAATAAAAAATGAGAATGAGCAAAAAAGGTTTTGCTTTGCTGACAAGATTTGAAGGTTGCGAACTCGCGGCTTATCAGGATCCCGTGGGCGTCTGGACGATAGGTTATGGCTGGACAAAGCCCGTTGATGGTCTGCCGGTTGCTGGTGAGATGGTTATTACTCAGGACGTTGCCGATAGGCTGTTGTCCAGCGGTATCATGCAGTATGAAAAAGAGGTGGCGGGGCTGATAAGCGTAGATGTGAACCAGAACCAGTTCGATGCCCTGGTTGACTTTGCCTATAATCTTGGCCCCGGAGCGCTGAAAAGTTCTACGCTGCTGAAAAAGCTCAACGCGGGCGACCTGGCGGGCGCAGCAGATGAGTTCCCTAAGTGGAACAAGGCTGGGGGTAAAGTTCTCCGCGGTCTGGTTGAGCGAAGGGCCGCAGAGCGCACGCTATTTTTGTCATGAGAAGGTTGTTGCTGGCCCGAGAATGATAAAGCATGCGATGCTAAGCCATCGGCAGACACTCTATCAGGCAACCATGAATACTCCCGCCAGACATCTATTTGACGTCGCTTTCCACCACCACACGCTCAAGGCTGACAGTATTTTCGCCAGTAAAGGCCATGTACTGATGATTCACGGAGGTTCAAAAGACCGTCAGGCAAGCTTTCGCTATCGGCACCTGCTGGCGGAGCTGGGCTTTGGCAGCACGGCTTTCGATTGCATCGGCCACGGGGAAACTGGCGGCGATCTCTCTCACTCATCTTTAATCAGCCGCACGGAGCAGGCTTTGGCAGTTGCCGAACATTTAGGTTCTCAACTGACTGGCTGTATGGGCGTCAGCATGGGGGCCTACAATGCTTTGCAACTGAGCAAATCCGTGTCTCTGCGTTCCCTTATCCTGATGGTGCCGGGCGTGTATCACCCTTCTGCATATCAGGTAAACTTCGGGCCTGAATTTTCTGCCATTATCCGCCAGCCGCGAAGCTGGGCCGAAAGCGACGCCTGGCAGGCTGTGGCTGAATTTAGCGGCAATGTCCTGGTGATTGCCGCGGCTGAGGATCGGGTGATCCCGGCCGAAATCCCTCTGCGGCTTTATGATTCGGCCCCGGAGAAGGGCAAGCAAGCTTTGCTCACCGTGCCGGATGCCGACCACAACAGCGTCTGGCAGGTGCTGCAGCGTGACCCACCGCTGTACGAAAAAACCTGCCAATTGCTGATGGAATGCCTGACTAAAACGGAATGAAAATGACTCGTTGCGCGTGGAACGGGTACACTACGCAAAATTTTATTCAAAACGCGAGACGAGGAATCCAAAAATGACCCAGGGACCGCTGAACGAAGACGAAATTATCTGGCTGGATGACATCCTGCTGAAGTATGGCACGGCACATTCGGTGATTGATGTGGCCGAGCTGGACGGGCTACTCACGGCGCTGCTTTCGGGGCCAAAGGTGACTGAACCCGCCACCGTGCTGCGAGCGGTATGGGGCGGTGATGTTGAGCCAGAATGGGAAAGCAAAGAAGAGCTGACCCGCTTTAGCGTGCTGGTGTTCCAGCATATGAACGATATTGCCGAACGCCTGGCGGAGTATCCGGGGCAGTTTGAGCCGCTGTTTGGCACCAGCGAAGTGGATAACCGCGAAATCACTATTGTCGAAGAGTGGTGCTATGGCTACATGCGCGGCGCGGCGTTGGAAAGCTGGCCTGCACTGCCGGCAGAGCTTCAGCCGGAGCTGGACGCGATTGCCCTGCATGGGCTTGAGGAGAATGAAGCGAAGTTTGAGAGCCTGACTCCGGAAGCGTTTCTGGCGAGCATTGAGGCGATTAAACCTGCGGCACTGGCGTTATACGGTTACTGGCACAGCCAGCGAAACGGCGGAGCACTGCACTAAAATGAAAATAGCAGGCCGTAATGGCCTGCTCATCTGCGGCAATTAAGCCTGAGCGTCCAGCGTGGCCAGCTCTTTATCGACAAAGTACAGGCCTTCACCGCTTTTGCCCACCAGGCTGAGTTTATCCAGCACCGATTTAAACAGTTTTTCTTCTTCATGCTGCTCGGCAACATACCACTGCAGGAAATTAAAGGTTGGATAATCCTGAGAGGTCATGGCGGAATGCGCCAGGGCATTAATCTGACGAGTAATTAACTGCTCGTGCTCGTAAGTCGCTTTAAATAATTCGTCCAGTGAAGCGTATTCTAAAAATGGGGACTGAATGGCGTTAATGCGCGGCATGCTCCCGGTATCATTTAAATAAGCAAACAGACGCTGCATGTGCTCCATCTCTTCCTGCGCGTGGCGGCGCAGGAACGCGGCAGCCCCTTCGAAGCTGTGATAGCTGCACCAGGCGCTCATCTGCTGATAAAGCAGGGAGGAGTAGAGTTCAAGGTTCATCTGCTCGTTCAGTTTTTCAATCATTTCCGTCTTCAGCATCACAGGCTCCATATTTTTTGAGGGGCGTTAATATGGCGCTACTTTAATTATTAATTTTCTATAATGCAAAGAAATTGTTAATTATATTAGTGTAATGAGAATGGTTGTTACTATTATTTTATTTGTGACAAAATGAATTAATAATGAGAATTAATCTTGTTCCGCTTCGCTATTTTATTGCCCCGACCGGCGTAATAAATCAGTCATATTTTGCCGAATAAAATGGTAACCATGCTAAGAGTAAGTTTATGTTGTCATTGGAAAATCTTATGGCTAAATATTCTTATGACCACCATTTACCTGACGCGGGAGCTGTGGCTAAATACGTTTCTTTCAAAATTAGACTGCACATGAACATTCTTCATTTTCTTCTCGCACTTTTTGTCATCATGGGACTGGCGTGGCTGGTGAGCTTCGATCGTAAAACCATCCGAATCCGCTATTTGTTACAACTTGTCGTCATTGAAGGCCTGCTGGCGTTCTTCTTCCTGCACTCCGACAGCGGGTTGTGGGTGATTAACGGCGTGTCCGGTTTCTTTGGCCACCTGCTGACCTTCGCCGGGCAGGGCAGCGATTTCGTCTTCGGTGGGATGAGTAAAGCGGGCCTGGCCTTTATCTTCCTTGGCGTGCTGTGTCCGATAATCTTTATTTCGGCGCTGATCGGTATCCTGCAGCACTTCCGTATTCTGCCGATTATTATTCGTATTGTCGGTACGTTGCTTTCAAAAGTGAACGGCATGGGCAAGCTGGAATCGTTTAACGCCGTCAGCTCGTTGATTCTCGGTCAGTCAGAAAACTTCATCGCCTACAAAGGCGTGCTGGGCGACCTTAGCTCTCGCCGCCTGTTCACCATGGCCGCGACGGCAATGTCCACGGTTTCACTGTCCATCGTCGGGGCTTACATGACGATGCTCGAGCCGAAGTACGTGGTTGCGGCGCTGATCCTGAATATGTTCAGCACGTTCATTATTCTGTCGATCATTAACCCGACCCGCCCGGGCGCTGAGCCAGAAATCAAGCTTGAGAAGCTGCACGAATCCCAAAGCTTCTTCGAAATGCTGGGGGAGTACATCCTTGCGGGCTTCAAGGTGGCGATGATTATTCTGGCCATGCTGATTGGTTTTATCGCGCTGATCAGCGCCATTAATGCGTTGTTTGCTACCGTCTTCGGCCTGAGCTTCCAGCAAATTCTTGGCTATGTGTTCTATCCATTTGCGTGGCTGGTCGGTATTCCGCAGGCGGACGCGCTGAAAGCGGCCGGGATTATGGCCACCAAGCTCGTCGCTAACGAATTTGTGGCGATGATTGAGCTGCAGAAGATCATGGCCACGTTGTCGCCGCGCGGGCTTGGGATCCTGTCGGTCTTCCTGGTGTCGTTCGCTAACTTTGCTTCCATCGGGATCGTAGCTGGCGCCATCAAAGGGCTGAACGAAAAGCAGGGGAACGTGGTGTCTCGCTTTGGCCTTCGCCTGGTGTACGGTGCGACGCTGGTTAGTCTGCTCTCTGCGGCGTTTGCCGGGCTGGTTCTGTAAAAATAAAAACGGCGGGGAAACCCGCCGTTTTTTTTAACGCAAAATCATCAGAACGCGGCGCAGACCGGCTGGTCAACGCGCATCACGGATTCCTGCGCAAAGCGGGTTTTATAGATAGAGCGCAGTTCGTCTACCTTTTTGCTGCTCTCCGCATCGCTGCCGCGAATCAGCATAATCGCTTTGCTCGGCTCGTGGGTCACTTCACCCTTAGCGTTCAGCCATTGGCCTTTGGCGTCATATTCGGTCAGCCCTTCGCGGAAGCGTGGGGTCACGTCTTTATCCACAAAGCTACGCCACTCGTTCGCGGTAATTATCGCGCCGGATGGACGGCTGATGCCGAAATAGAGCGTGGTTTGCGTCATTGCATCGCCGACCTGGCACTGTTTAGCCGGCGCGGTGACTACCGACGTGGTTTTCGCTGGCGCGACACAGCCCGCCAGAGCCAGAGCTAATGCCCCTGCAAGTGTTGCTTTATAAAATACCATTATCCACCTGTCTTACTGTCATCATCATTATTAAAATTAAATGCGGAATTATTCCGCCGCGATATCAAATTACAATTCTGCACTTTTCGCAAGTCACCGAGCATCAACAGGGCAAGAATAATCCCGCAGATGCCGCTGCCGGGCAGGACCCACTGCGCGGGGAAGTATCCGGCAATCGTCCCCGTTACCAGCGGGGCGATTAACGTAATGCCAAGCTGCAGTCGCCAGGTTGCCGCCATTGCCGCGCCAACCTGCGGGCCGGGGAAACTGTCCATCACGTTGAGTGTGGCGACCAGATAGAACCAGTTACTGAACAAATGAGCGATAACGATGAGCGGCACGGCCAGCCACAAAGAGCCCGAGTACGCCACTGCGAAATAACAGAAAGTGAAAAGCAGGAGTGCCAGCATCAGCGGGAGGTTATTACCCGCCCGGTTGCGTACCTGCTTTTCGCTCAGAAGGAGTGGGGCCAGGAGCTGCCCAACGCTGCGGGCAAACAACAGCGCCAGGCCATTGGCGGTGTTATCCCCAGGTAACGCAGGGGCCAGAGCCGGGAGCAAAGCCATCACCGGTGCGCCCACAAGGGCAAGACTGGGCAGCAGCAGCAGGCTGCGCTTTTGCACCGGGGTAACGTTCCGCCAGCTAAATTCTTTGCTTTCGCCGGGGGCGTTGTCTTCTTCTCCCGTCACAACAAAGAGTGCTGAGGCGCGCCAGAGTAACCCTATAGCAAAGGTGAAACTGAGTGCATCCAGAAACAGCATCAGCCAGAGACTAACGTGGCCATATAATAATGTCCCAAGCCCCACGCCGAAGATAACGTTGGCGGCAAACACCAGCGTTTCAATACCCGCGGCGGCGGGCATTAGCGTTTTGGACAAGCCTTGTTTGAAGAGCTGACTCAGTACCGGCACCGTCATACCGGTGCTAAAGGCGGCTGCGGCCTGGCTCAGCAACAGCATGGCCGGGTGGTCACTCAGCAGCGCAAGGCACGGCAGAACCAAACCTGTAAGACCGAACACTTCACCGAGAAGCAGCACAGAAAATGCCGGCCAGCGTTTTAATAACCACACGCCAACAAAACTAGCTGGTAAGCCGGGCGCAAGTGCGAGGACATAAGCGAGAGAAAGCCAGGTGGGCGTAGCGTGGCTGTTTAACAGCTGGCTAAAAACCAGCACGTAAGTCAGGCCGTTGCCAATGGACGAAAACAAAAGCGCCAGCCCGAGCCAGGTGAACCAGCGGTGCTGACGCAGGGCGCGGAGCAATAAAAGAAGCATGTTAAGTTCCTGATGAAAAAATAGAGTCAAGCCGCCGTGGGAAAACGGCAGCGCGAGATATTTATCGTCAGGAACGGGTTACATTGGCGTCAGGCTTCTCTTTGCGCAGGTGTCACTAAAAATAGAGGAAAATTCACAAATTACCAGTTACTGGTGACGCCAGCATACTGTGGCCCGGTCACGCCACGGCACTGGTACTCCAGCACCACCTGCGTGTTCAGGCAAAGGCTACCGCTGTAGGTGGTACAGGTCTTGATGTCGCTGCCGTAAGGGATTGCGCTGGCATAGCCCCATTGCTGGCACTGGCGCGACGCGGTGGACTGGGCAAGGAATTTATCCACTTTGGCGGTTTGCAGCGGCGGCAGGCTATAGGCGAGGCGAACAACACCGGCAGGCTCATTAGTATTGAGCGGAACAGGCGTTTTGCTTACGGTGCATCCGCCCAGCAACAGGGCGGTAACGGCCAGATAAATACGCTTCATCTTTATTCATACCTCATACTTAACCGCCTTCATGGTAGCACGCGTGGCGGGCAGAAAAGCCTGTTCGATTATGAGGGCCGTAAATTCCATAAATTTCGAATTTTAAATAATCCCTAATTCAAATTACGAAATAAAAACGCCTTACCTAACGTAAATTCCCCACAAAATGCGCGGCGATTTTTTGATCAAATACGCGTCAAGTTTTGCTGAACCGTGCCGACAATAGCGCTACGGCGCGATTTAATTTCACTTATGCAGATATACGAGGGAATAAATCAGGACTTGCGTCGCTAAAGCCGCACAGGAAGTGCATTTTATTTTTACCGGGGAACCAGAGAATGAACATTATTCGCAATATAAAAATTCGCGCGATGGTGGTGCTGATACAAATCTTTTCAACGCTGGCGTGGATAGGCGTGGCGGGCGCGACGCTATGGCTGTTACATAATCTCAAACAACAGCTTACGCTGAGCCAGGAGCAGCAGGCGTGGATTAACACGGCTCAACTGATGCTGATGATCTCCATCGCCATCAGCATTGCGATCGTCATTTTTACCGAACGCTACCTGTGGTTTTGCCTGGTGAAGCCGGTCAATACGATCCGCCACCACATGCATGTCCTGGCGCAGGGCGAACTGGCGGCTTCGTTGCCCGATTTGGGGCGTAACTGTATTGGGCTGATGGTGCCGCCCATTCAAAAAATGCAGGAAAACTGGCAAAGGGCGGTGAGCCGGATCCGGGACAGCGCTGAGGCGATTCGCACCAACGCGACCGAAGTTTCCGGGGTGAATACCGACCTGTCATCCCGTTCGGAGCAGCAGGCCGCCGCGCTGGAGCAGACCAGCGCCAGCATGGCTCAGCTGAACAGCACGGTGAAGCTGAACGCCGACAATGCGAATCACGCCAGCCACCTCGCGCAGAATGCCACCAACACGGCGGTAAACGGCGGGGATTCTGTGAAGCAGGTGGTGAGGACAATGGACGTGATTGCCAGCAGCGCGAATAAAATTGTCGATATCACCACGGTGATTAACAGCATCGCGTTCCAGACCAACATTTTGGCGCTGAACGCCGCGGTGGAGGCGGCAAGGGCGGGTGAGCAAGGCAAAGGCTTTGCGGTCGTCGCCAGCGAGGTGCGCAATCTGGCCAGCCGGAGCGCCGGGGCCGCGAAAGAGATTGAAACGCTGCTCAACGACTCTGTCAGCAATATTCATACCGGGTCACAGCAGGTGCGAAAAGCGGGGGAGGCAATGGATGAAATTCTCCGCGCCGTGAAACAGGTCAACGACATCATGGGCGAGATTGCCAGCGCCTCCCTTGAGCAAAGCCAGGGCATCGGGCAGGTTGGGATCGCCGTTCGGGAAATGGACAGCGTGACGCAGCAAAACGTAAACCTGGTCCAGAGGTCGGTGCTGTCTTCCGTTGAACTGGAGAAGCAGGCGCACCATCTGCATGATGCGGTGGCGATGTTCCGTCTCAACGCCATCTGAAAATAACACAAGTGATAAAGCAGCCTCCGGGCTGCTTTTTTTATGCGCTGAGCAGATTGGGAAAAGAAAATTATGTGACGCAGGTGGGGTAAATAATATTCCCCGCGGACAGGGGCGTCAGGCACCATGCGGATAGTTAAAATTCGGCTAAGCTTATGCTTTTTAGACACATTTACAAGCGATAGCGAGTGTCGCACTATGCGGGCTCTTATTGAGCAAGGAGTTTCTGAAGCAATGCGTAAACCTCTGGTATTGTCGGCGCTGGTCGCTGCGCTGGCCCTGGCCTTAAGCGGCTGTGATGACGCTAAAAAAGAGACCGCGGCGACACCTGCCCCGGCAAAAGAAGCGCAGCAGGGTGGCAGCCTGATAATCGGTATTACCTCCGGCGATCCGCTGGCCATGAACCCGCTGTACGCCAGCGATCGTACTACGTTAACCATCATGCAGGCGCTTTACTCGCCGCTGTACAGCTACAACGGCGACAAGATCGAATGGGGCCTGGCGGAAAGCCTGACGCCATCGGCCGACAACCTCACCTGGACGCTGAAACTCAAGCCTGACCTGAAATGGCAGGATGGGCAGCCGATTACCGCAGATGACGTGGTGTTCACCTTTAATAAACTGCTGGATGAAAAGCAGCATAGTTTCTTCCGCAGCATGTTTGTTTATGGCAACAAGCCCCTGAGCGTGAGCAAAGTGGATCCGCTCACGGTTAAGTTTACGCTGCCGCAGGTCAGCGCTGCCTTTGCCGGTACGCTGGTGCAAATCTTCCCGATCCCACAGCATATCTTCGATAACGAAGCAGGCGACCTGGAAAAGAGTACCCGCAATGATGCACCCGTTGGCTCCGGCCCGTTCAAATTTAAAGAGTATCGGGCGGGTCAGTACTACGCCCTGACGCGATTTGATGACTACTGGAACGGTAAGCCGAAACTCGACTCGGTAACCTACCGCTTCGCCAAGGATGCCAACTCGGCCAACCTCGCGCTGCAGAACGGTGAAATCAATCTCAAGATGGTCGATCCGCAGGATGTTTCGCGCCTGAAAGCCACCGGTAAATTTGATTTTGTTATTTACCCGGAAGGCCGCCTGGCCTACATGACGTTCAACCAGAACGTTGACAGCATGAAGAACAAAGACCTGCGTCAGGCCATCGCGTACGCGCTGAACAAAGATGACCTTGTGCAAACTGCGTTCACCTCCCTCGATTACGCCAAACCGGCGGCTTCTATTCTGACGCCAGATACCCTCTACCAGACCAGCGATGTGGAACCGTACAAGTTCGATCCCGACAAAGCCAAAGCGTTGTTTAAAGCGTCCGGGCAGCCGGAAGGCCTGAAGCTGCGTCTGGCCTACATCAACAGCAATAAAACCCAGGAAAGTATGGGGCTCTATATTCAGCAGCAGCTGAAGGCAATAGGCATTAACGTTGAATTGCTGCCTCTGGATGCAAACGCGATGTCTCAGCGCAGTCAGGACATGAAAAACACTGCGTATGAGTTAAGCCTGGGCGGTTACATCATGGGCTCGGAGCCGGACGCCTACAAGTCGCTGTACATGAGCAACGAAGCCTATAACTACGCGCACTATAAAAACCCGGCGTTTGACGCGCTGTGGGAGCAGGGCGCGACCGAAACGGATGCGGCGAAGCGCGCGGCCATCTATAAGCAGATCCAGCAAACCGTCGCCAACGATATGGCCTGGTATCCGATTGCCTACACCAACGCGGTGGTGGCGGTGGACAAACGTTTTGGCGGCACGAAAGAAGCAGAACCTAAGCCGGTCTATATGTTCCAGGACTTGTCGAAGATTTATCAACAATAACAATGAGTGACCCTCAGCCCGGCCTGTGTTGCACTGGTCAGGCTGAGGAAGGCGAAACTATGAATAACCTTCTTTTCCGGCGCTTACTGCAGCTGCTTCCGATGCTGCTTTTTATCTCGCTGGTCTCTTTTTTACTGGTGAAGCTGGCTCCTGGCGATCCGGTGCAGGCGTATATCACCCCGCGCATGAGCCCGGATGATATTGACCGAATCCGCCAGAGCATGGGGCTGGATAAACCGTTGCCGGTGCAGTACCTGCTGTGGCTGAAAAATCTGCTGCAGGGCGATCTTGGCTATTCCCTGATTTACCATCGCCCGGTGCTGACGATGATCGTCGAGCGTATCCCTGCCACGCTTGGCCTGATGGGGGCGTCGCTGTTGTTGGCTATCCTGCTGGCGATCCCGCTGGGGTTGCTGGCGGGCGCGTTCAAACACCGCTGGCTCGACCATGTTTTGAACCTGTTCGCTTATGTGGGGATCTCGGTGCCGATTTTCTGGTTTGGGATCTTGCTGATTACCGTGTTTTCGGTGCAGCTGAACTGGCTGCCGAGCATGGGAATGAGAACCATCGGCGTGGCAGACTCCTGGCTCGATGTGATTCGTCACGGCATTTTGCCCTGCATCGCGCTGACGTTTTACAACCTCGCCAGCTACGTGCGCTACATCCGTTCGAATACCATCAGCCAGCTGTCAGCCGACTATGTGCAAACCCAGTTGGCCTACGGGGCGACCCGCCGCACCATTTTGTTCCGGCATGTGCTGAAGAACGTGCTGTTGCCGGTGATCACGCTGTTTGGCCTCTCTTTTGGCGAACTGGTGGTGGGCGCCTACGTGACGGAAAGCGTCTTTTCCTGGCCGGGGATGGGGCTGCTGGGGATCCAGGCCATCACCTCCCTCGATTACCCGCTGATCATGGCCATTATTCTGCTCTCAGCGTTGATGCTGATCGTGGGGAATCTGCTGGCCGATCTTCTGTATCGCGTGGCAGATCCGCGTATTAAGGCATTGAGGTAACCATGAGCAGAAGAGGGAATCAGGTTAAACAAGGCCTGAAGCACAGCCGCCCGGCACAGCTTTCTCTGGCGGTGCTGGTGATTTTTGCGCTGGCGTCATTATCGGCCTTTATAAGCCCGTGGGATCCCAATCAGATGTCGCTTCAGGGGAGGATGCTGCCGCCGGGTGTGAGCCACTGGTTTGGCACGGATGAATATGGCCGGGACTACTTCACGCGCGCGCTTTACGGCGGGCAAATTTCCCTGATGGTCGGATTTTTAGCCATGCTGTTTTCCACGCTGATTGGCACGCTGGTGGGTACCGTCAGCGGCTACTTTGGCGGCAAAATTGATAACTTGCTGATGAGGCTGGTGGACATCTTAATGTCGATCCCGGCTTTTTTCCTGCTGCTGGTGCTCAATGCCTACCTGAAGCCCGGCATCGCAAACATCATTTTGATTATCAGCGCGCTGACCTGGATGAATATGTCGCGGCTGGTGCGGGCAGAAACGTTGACGCTAAAAGAGCGGGAATACGTGATTTATGCCCGGGCCTCCGGGGAGCATCCGCTGAGGATTATCGCCCGGCACATCATTCCGAATATTTTGCCGACGATTATTGTGGCGGCCACTTTGAATATCGCCTCGGCGATTTTAATGGAGTCAACCTTGAGCTTTCTCGGCCTTGGCGTACAGCAGCCGGATGCCTCCTGGGGCAGCATGCTGAATAACGCTCAGTCTTATATAGGGGAAGCCTCCTGGCTTGCCATGTTCCCGGGCGTGCTGATCCTGCTGACGGTGCTGAGCTTTAACGTGCTCGGGGATGTGTTCCGTACCGCTTTTGAGCCGGGGGCAAATCGCGATGCGTAATTTGCTGGAAATCGATAACCTGAAAACCTCTTTCTTTACTCGCGAGGGGGAAGTTCAGGCGGTACGCGGCGTCACCTTCAGCGTGCAGCGGGGAGAGGTCGTGGGCATTGTGGGCGAGTCTGGCTGCGGCAAAAGCGTCACCTGTAAATCGGTAATCAGTTTGCTGGGTAGCCACGGCAAGGTTGTGGGAGGCCATATCCGTTTTCAGGGAGAAGACCTGGCGCGTAAAACGGCAGAGCAAATGCGCCACCTTCGCGGCAGCGAAATCGCGATGATTTTCCAGGATCCCATGACGGCATTAAACCCGGTGCTGACCATCGGGCGGCAGATGAGCGAGATCCTTATTCGCCACCAGCGTTTAAGCAAGAAGGCGGCGAAAGAAAAGGCTATCGCGATGCTTGGACAGGTAGGCATCAGCCTGCCGGAGAAACGTTATGACCAGTACCCGCATGAGTTTAGCGGCGGGATGCGCCAGCGGGTGATGATCGCCATCGCGCTATCGTGCCATCCGTCATTGCTGATTGCCGACGAGCCGACAACCGCGCTGGACGTGACCATTCAGGCGCAAATTCTGCGCCTGCTGAAACACCTTCAGCAGCAAACGGACACCGCCATTCTATTGATCACGCACGACCTGGGCGTGGTGGCGCAGGTCTGTTCCCGGGTAGTGGTGATGTATGGTGGACTGGTGATGGAGCAGGGAAGCGTTGAGGCGATTTTTTACCGGCCCGCTCATCCCTACACGCGGGGTTTGCTGGCGTCGCTGCCGCGTCCTGACGGCAGTGAGGCGCGGTTATCGCCGATTGAGGGCAGCCCGCCGGGTCTGCTCAACCCGCCGCCCGGCTGTCCTTTTGCCGCGCGTTGCCCGCAGCGCATGGCCATTTGCGACACGGCGGCACCCAAACACACGCTTGCCGACGGCCATGAAGTCAACTGCTGGCTGTGGGAAAAAGAGGCCGCTCATGCCTGACATTACTCCTTTGATTCGCGTGCGTAATCTGCATAAACATTTCACCGCTCATCGGGGCTGGTTCGGGCCGGGGACCACGGTAAAGGCCGTGGATGGCGTGAGCTTCGACATTTATCCGGGCGAAACTTATGGCCTGGTGGGGGAGTCAGGCTGCGGTAAATCAACCCTTGGGCGAAGCTTATTGCGGCTGTTTGAGGTGACCGACGGGGAAATCGAATTCGACGGACAAAATATTGCGGTGCTTAACGAGCGCCAGCTGAAGCCTGTTCGCCGCCGGATGCAGGCCGTTTTCCAGGATCCGTATTCGTCGTTAAACCCCGGCATGACGGTGGCGCAACTGATCGCTGAGCCAATGCGTATTCACGGTTATGATGTGACACGGCGGAAGGCCCGCACCCTGGAACTGCTCGGGCAGGTGGGTTTAAATCAGGAGCACCTGGACCGTTTTCCCCATGAGTTCAGCGGCGGCCAACGGCAGCGAATCAGCATTGCCCGGGCGCTGTCGGTGAGTCCCGAATTTATTCTTTGCGATGAGCCGCTGTCTGCCCTCGATGTTTCTGTGCAGGCACAGGTGGTGAATATCCTGCAGGATTTGCAGCAGGCATTCGGGCTGACTTATCTTTTTATCGCCCACGATTTGTCGATGGTTCGCCATATTTCTGACCGCATTGGGGTGATGTATCTTGGGTCGCTGGTGGAGGAAGCCCCGGCGGAAACGCTGTATAACCAGCCCGCTCATCCCTACACCCGGGCGCTGCTGGCTTCTATTCCCGTCGCCGATCCGCATGTTCAGATGCTTGAGCAGGGCGGGTTAAAGGGGGAAATAGGCGGTGATGCAGGGGAAAACACAGGCTGCAAGTTTGCCAGCCGCTGCCCGCGAGCTATGGGCCAGTGTCAGCGGCAACCTCCCCGGATGCAGGAGATCGCGCCGGGGCATCGCGTGGCCTGCTGGCAGTTCGAAAAATGAGTCGACGGGGGCATTTTGCTCCCGCTTCCTTCTATTCCGGCGAATGGGCTGTTGCCTCGTGCAGAGGCGCGCAGGTAGACTGTCGCGCAAATAAAACAGGAGATTAAAATGGCCGAACAACTCTCTGCCGATCAGGAACTGGTTTCCGATGTCGTGGCGTGCCAGTTAGTGATTAAACAAATTCTCGACGTGATTGATGTGATTGCGCCCGTTGAAGTCCGCGACAAGATGGCGGAACAGCTGAAAACCATCGATTTTACCACCCATCCAGCGGCCGTTGATCCTGTCACGCGCCGGGCGATTCAAAAAGCCATCGCTCTGATTGAGTTGAAATTTACTCAGCAGAAAGAAGCACACTGAGGCCGTTGTCAGCCACGTCAAGCACCGCTATATGCGGTGCTTTTTTACCTGCGCAGAAACGGCTTAATGAAACTCGCGTTCGACAAAGCTGAGCACGCGCCTGTCGGTCTGGTTCATGCACAGGCCCGCTTTTTTGGCATCGCGCACTTCTTCAAGAATCGTTTGCAGCCGCTCTCCCTCTCGATCCTGTTCCAGGCCTAGCGCCATCAAAAAACTCACTATCTTACCGGCATTGACGGCTTTAGCTTCTTCCTTAAGCGTGGTCAGCGTTTCATGCCTGAGATGATAGTCATCCAGCGTTTGTTGAAACAGTTCTTCTAGCGTCAGGCAGTGGCAGTCAGGTGGGGACATGGTGCCGACGCTGGGCATACCGCCGGATTGCTTCATAAAATTGAAGACCCGCATCATGTGGGTCACGTTATTTTGTGCCTGGCTGCGTAAGAAATTCGCACTCCCTGTCAGGCTATGTTTGGCACACCAGGCGCTGAGGTGCAGACACAAATGAGAGGCGTAGAATTCACGATTAATTTGCGCATTAAGCTTCTGGATCATGCTGGCAGTGGGCATAAAAATATCCTTATTTCATGAGCAATTTTACCAAGGGGTAAAAATAAACATACGCCGCTATCATGGATGAGAAAAGTCCTAAGTTGAGCTATTTTTCATTTATTTAATTTTATTTAAGATAAGGTCACTTGGATTTTTTGTTTTTGACTATCAGGCTGTAACTTACTGTATTTGATATAAAATATATTTATCATGTTAACGTGGTGTTATCCCTTTGGGGCTGAGTCAAAAGTGTGATTAGTTGGGCTTATTGATTATTTTCAATGTGAATCATTTTTTATTTCTTTGGTTGTCTTTTTAAAATTTAGTTTATGCGCATCGAGATCATGTTTGTGTGTTTTGCATCTTTGGCAGGAGTTTGAACATCCGGGTTTCGAACAAAAGTTTTGCTCCCTGGGGCTAAGGTGTTCCGCGGCGAAGGTGAGCCGCTGTTGTGCAAGAACAGACGGAGAGTATAAAAAAACGGCCATTCCGGGACCGGTGAAACGCCAGAATCCGCTGACACGGCTAATGAATTGATTTTTTTATTTATAGCAAAAAAGTATGCCTGGGGGAGGAGATTATGCCGCTCAAGGGAATCTGTAGCCTGCATGTGAAGTGCGCCTGAAGGATGTTGTCCCTCATTCGCTATGACGAAACTTAAAAATATTGCCGTTTATTTGTGCGGGGCCTTTCTTCATTCAGACCGCAGTAAAAATGCAGGATAAAAACGCAACTTTTGAAAAACTGGCATGATTAGTCGCTGTGGAATAACGGAAAAAGCAGCGGAGCTGAGGGTGAAAAAGCGGAGCAGGCTCCGCTTTCTGCCAGAGCATGATTTAAAGCGGGACTAGCAGCACATCGACCCGGCTGGAAGCCACGACAGCCTTGGCTGAACACATTACTTTGCCGAAAAAACTCTGATTATGATTACCGCAAAGGACTAAATCGACGTCGTGCTTTTCGCAGATATCCAGAATGTGCTCGCTTAGTTCCCCTGTGGAAATAATTACCTTTTCAACAGGATATTGCGCTTTCTCTTTTAGCTCATCGAGAAAAAGATGGGTTTCTTCCAGCATCAGATCGCGCAAATTTTCCAGCATAGGGGCGGCAAGCTGGTTATACAGTTCGGGATCTGAGGCGAGCGTGACGAGGGTAATTTTTCCGTTGACGGGTTTGACGATGGAGACGGCCTTTTGCACCAGACGATGGCTTTCAGGCGTGATAGCAACGGCAACCAGCACATGACGATAGCTCATATAACCCCTCCACATTCAGTGTGAATTGTTAACATTTTCTTACACCAGTTGTGCCCGAGGCGCAACGCTTGTCGCGATACGAAATGTGAAGCGACTCATAGAAATTGTTTAGTTATTCTTATGAAACGAATTTGCAACATTGTTTCGTAGACGAAATGTAAAAATTTTCCATCAGGCGAACGGATTAATTTGAGAACCTGGATCGCGCGATAACTTTCGGTAACCGACGCTTTTGAAATCATAACGGTCGGTTAAAATGCCGCTATAATTTAACTTAAGTCCATGAATAACAGCAGATTACTCCCAATAGCTTTCGCAAGGTGTGATCGCTAAGGCATTCCTGGCCGCCGGTATCGGATAAAAAGCAATGACAACTCATAGAGTTGTGATCTTTCCGTGTCACTATTCGTCCGTCGGCTTAGGTAAAATTCTCAATCAGATGAAAAAGTAAGCAAATGAAAAGCGATTCTGATGCTTTTCACTCCGAAGGATGATGTATTTATGTGATCTGCGTCACATAAATTCCAAAATCGCAGGTGGCTGCATTGTATGTGCCAGGGGCTGCGAGTAGAGTTTGCCCGAATTAGGAAAAATCTTAGTTTTTTGTAATAAAATGATGAACGACAACAGGCGTTCGGGCTCTGTCAGGGAAAGGGCTTCTTCTGTGGGATGCGAAGGGGTTTAGTCAGAGCTAAAGATTTATCCGTGCATTTTGGCCGTAACGATTGTTTTAATTTAACCGGGGCGACCCGGCGACATCGCGGGGTGCGGTAACAACCCCCTAATAGTTCAGAAAACAGTAATGGCGCGAGACATGCGCTTCGGCTTCTTACAACCGTAAGTTTCTGGAGAATTTACTCGCGCTGACACGTTACTGTCATCCGACATATTTAGGCTGGGCCGCATACAATAATAGTTGGTTATTCGGGATGGAAAAAATGCATACTTCCGAGTTGCTAAAACATATTTACGACATCAATTTGTCGTACTTATTGCTTGCACAGCGTCTTATTAGTCAGGACAAAGCCTCAGCGATGTTTCGCTTAGGTATCGCTGAAGATATGGCAAATACACTTGGGGAACTTACGTTGCCTCAAATGGTGAAATTGGCAGAAACTAACCAATTAGTTTGTCAGTTCCGTTTTAGCGAAAGTCAGGCAATTACTCGCTTAACACAAGACTCCCGTGTGGATGATTTACAACAAATTCATACCGGTATTTTGTTATCTACCCGTTTATTGAATGAGGTGTCGACGCCTGCCGAGGCACCTAAGAAAAAAAGGGCATAACAAATGAGCGAGAAAAGTATTGTCCAGGAAGCTCGCGACATTCAGCTCGCTATGGAGCTGATAACACTGGGTGCCCGACTGCAAATGCTGGAAAGCGAAACGCAGTTGAGCCGTGGTCGCCTGATCAAACTCTACAAAGAACTCCGTGGAAGTCCTCCTCCAAAAGGGATGCTGCCTTTCTCTACTGATTGGTTTATGACCTGGGAGCAAAATATTCATGCTTCCATGTTCTGTAATGCCTGGCAGTTTTTACTTCGTAGTGGGCTATGCACCGGCGTTGATGCGGTGATTAAAGCCTATCGACTCTACCTTGAACAATGTCCCTCCCAGTCTGACGGCCCGCTTCTGGCGCTGACTCGCGCGTGGACGCTGGTTCGTTTTGTTGAGAGCGGTATGCTCCAGCTGAGTCAGTGTAACTGCTGTGGAGGCAATTTTATTACCCACGCACACCAGCCGGTGGGCAGCTTTGCCTGCAGTCTGTGCCAGCCGCCGTCGCGGGCGGTAAAAAGACGTAAACTTTCCCAGAATGCTGCCGATATTATTCCACAACTGCTGGATGACCAGGTGGAACAGGCTGTGTAACAGGTTCTGTGTTTGCGTATTCCAGCAGCGGTGAGAGATTACCGCTGCTTTTTTTATGCCCAAACACGACGCTGCACCTGCCTCCTGGGCATCCTCGCTACACTCAACGGCGTAAGGATGATCTCGTGCTGATTTTAATAGGTTACCTGGTTGTTTTAGGGACAGTGTTCGGCGGTTACATGTTGACCGGCGGCCACCTTGGCGCACTTTATCAACCTGCTGAATTTGTGATCATTGGTGGGGCGGGTATTGGGGCGTTTATTGTAGGGAATAACGGCAAGGCGATTAAGGGAACCTTAAAAGCGCTGCCGCTGCTCTTCAGGCGCTCAAAATATACCAAAAGCATGTATATGGACTTGATGGCATTGCTTTATCGTCTGATGGCTAAGTCGCGTCAGCAGGGTATGTTTTCACTCGAAAGAGACATTGAAAACCCTAAAGAAAGCGAAATCTTCGCCAGCTATCCGCGTATTTTAGCGGACGCCATGATGCTTGATTTTATTGTCGATTATTTGCGTTTAATCATCAGCGGAAATATGAATACATTCGAAATTGAAGCGCTGATGGATGAAGAAATCGAGACCCATGAAAGCGAAGCGGAAATACCCGCTAACAGCCTTGCGTTAATGGGTGATTCATTACCGGCCTTCGGTATCGTTGCTGCGGTAATGGGGGTTGTGCACGCTCTGGCATCCGCCGACCGTCCCGCCGCGGAATTAGGCGCATTAATTGCGCACGCAATGGTGGGAACTTTCCTCGGTATTTTACTGGCCTACGGTTTTATTTCCCCATTAGCGAGCGTACTGCGCCAAAAAAGTGCTGAGACGACTAAAATGATGCAGTGCGTGAAGGTCACTTTACTCTCTAGCCTCAACGGTTATGCGCCGCCAATCGCGGTGGAATTCGGCCGTAAAACGCTTTACTCCAGCGAGCGTCCTTCGTTCATTGAACTGGAAGAGCACGTCAGATCGGTACGTTCCCCGAACGCGCAGCGCGCGACGGAAGAAGAAGTATGAAAAATCAGTCCCATCCCATCGTTGTCGTAAAGCGCCGCAAGCACAAGGGACACGGCGGGGCGGCCCACGGCTCCTGGAAAATTGCCTACGCGGACTTTATGACCGCGATGATGGCTTTCTTCCTCGTTATGTGGCTGATTTCCATCTCTAGTCCGAAAGAGCTGGCGCAAATTGCTGACTATTTCCGTACCCCGTTGGCCCAGGCCATTACCGGGGGGCAGCGTATCGCTGACAGCGAAAGTCCTATTCCCGGTGGGGGCGACGACGTCACCCAGCAGCAGGGCGAAGTGAAAAAACAGCCCAACATCGAAGAGCTGCGCAAGCGGATGGAAGCCAACCGCCTGAAGCGCATCAAAGGGGATTTGGACCAGCTTATTGAGTCCGACCCCAAGCTGCGCGCGCTGCGCCCGCACCTGCAAATTGACCTCGTTCAGGAAGGGTTACGTATTCAGATTATCGACAGCCAGAACCGCCCGATGTTTAAAAACGGCAGCGCGGAAGTGGAGCCTTACATGCGCGATATTTTGCGCAAGATCGCTCCGGTGCTGAACGGTATTCCTAACAAAATCAGTCTGTCTGGTCATACCGATGACCTGCCTTATGCCAACGGCGAGCGTGGCTACAGTAACTGGGAGCTTTCTGCCGACCGCGCGAATGCTTCCCGCCGTGAGCTGGTGGCCGGCGGCCTCGACGATGGCAAAGTGCTGCGCGTCATCGGGATGTCCTCGCAGATGAGCCTCTCCAAACGCGGAGGCGGTGACGCCATTAACCGTCGCATCAGTTTGCTGGTGCTTAATAAACAGACCGAAGACGCCATCATGCATGAGAACTCCGAGAGCGAGAACCAGCCTCTCAGCGTTCTGCAGCAGGATCCAACGGCGGCTCCGGCGAATAACACAGTTGCGCCACAACCAGGCACGAGGTGATAGCGTGAGCATGGATATTAGCGATTTTTACCAGACATTTTTTGACGAAGCCGACGAACTGTTGGCCGATATGGAGCAGCATCTCCTGGATTTGGTGCCTGAGGCGCCGGATTCTGAACAGTTGAACGCTATTTTCCGTGCGGCTCACTCCATCAAGGGCGGGGCCGGCACGTTTGGCTTCTCCATCCTGCAGGAAACGACTCACCTGATGGAGAACCTGCTCGACGAAGCGCGGCGCGGTGAGATGCAGCTCAACACCGATATCATCAACCTGTTTTTGGAAACCAAGGATATTATGCAGGAACAGTTGGACGCCTATAAAAACTCTGAAGAGCCGGATGCCGCAAGCTTCGACTACATCTGCAAAGCGCTGCGTCAGCTTGCCCTGGAAGCCAAAGGCGAGGCTCCATCGGCGCCGGCCAAACTCTCCGTAGTAGAAACCGAGCAGCCGGCGTCCACCACTGCCGACAGCGGCGGCAAGCTGCGCGTAGTGATTGATGGGTTGAAAGAGGCAGAACGTGACCTGATGCTCGAAGAGCTGGGGAACCTGGGGACGCTGAGTGAGGTGGTCAAAGATACCGCTTCCGTGACGGCGACGCTGGAAACCAGCGTCAGCGAAGATGATATTACTGCCGTACTTTGCTTCGTGATTGAGCCTGAGCAAATCAGCTTTGTGCCTGTTACCTCAGCCAGCGCGCCAGCGGTGGCAGAAAACACGACGGTGGCGGTGCCTGAAGCACCTGCCCAAACGGCTGTCGCCGTGCAAAAAGCCGGTTTGCCCGAGCCGTTAACCCCGGCGACAGGGCGCGTTGAGCGTGATAAGCCAGCCGCGCGTGCATCCGAGTCTACCAGCATTCGCGTGGCGGTAGAGAAAGTTGACCAACTGATCAACCTGGTCGGTGAACTGGTGATCACCCAGTCAATGCTGGCCCAGCGCTCTAACGAGCTTGATCCGGTCAACCACGGCGATTTGATCACCAGCATGGGGCAGCTGCAGCGTAACGCACGCGACCTCCAGGAGTCGGTGATGTCTATTCGTATGATGCCGATGGAATACGTCTTCAGCCGCTTCCCGCGTCTGGTCCGCGATCTGGCCGGCAAGCTGAACAAGCAGGTGGAACTGACGCTGATGGGCAGCTCCACCGAGCTGGATAAGAGCCTGATTGAGCGCATTATCGATCCGCTAACGCACCTGGTGCGTAACAGCCTGGATCACGGTATCGAGTCACCGGAAAAACGCCGGGCAGCCGGGAAGTCCGAAGTCGGCAACCTGATTCTGTCTGCTGAACATCAGGGCGGCAATATTTGTATCGAAGTGACCGATGACGGGGCAGGGCTTAACCGCGAACGCATTCTGGCGAAGGCCATTTCCCAGGGGATGCCGGTCAGCGAAAGCATGACCGATGATGAAGTCGGGATGCTTATCTTCGCGCCAGGCTTCTCCACCGCCGAGCAGGTCACCGACGTGTCAGGCCGTGGTGTGGGCATGGACGTGGTGAAACGTAATATCCAGGAAATGGGCGGCCACGTTGAAATCCAGTCGAAAGCCGGAGCAGGGACAACCATTCGCATCCTGCTGCCGCTGACGCTCGCTATCCTGGATGGGATGTCGGTTAAGGTGAGCGACGAAGTCTTTATCCTGCCGCTGAACGCGGTGATGGAATCTCTGCAGCCGCAGGAAGAAGATCTGCACCCGCTGGCGGGCGGTGAGCGTGTCCTGGAAGTGCGCGGGGAGTATCTGCCGCTGGTTGAGCTTTGGAAAGTCTTTGACGTTCAGGGCGCGAAAACTGAAGCCACGCAGGGCATTGTTGTGATCCTGCAAAGCGCAGGACGTCGCTACGCGCTGCTGGTCGATCAGCTGATTGGCCAGCATCAGGTGGTGGTTAAAAACCTTGAAAGCAACTACCGCAAGGTGCCGGGCATCTCTGCAGCCACCATTTTAGGTGACGGCAGCGTGGCGCTGATCGTCGATGTTTCTGCGCTGCAGGGGCTAAACCGTGAACAACGTCTGGCGCTAACCGTCGCCTGATTAACCGCTTAAAAGAATAGGTACGCAAATGACTGCACTAACTAATGTGACAAAACTGACCGGGGAAAACGTAGGCCAGGAGTTCCTGGTGTTTACCCTCGGCGATGAAGAGTACGGTATTGATATCCTGAAGGTGCAGGAGATCCGCGGTTACGATCAGGTGACGCGTATCGCCAACACGCCTGCTTTTATCAAAGGCGTAACCAACCTGCGCGGCGTAATCGTGCCGATTATCGATCTGCGCCTGAAGTTTGAGCAGGATGGCGTGGAATATAACGACAATACCGTGGTTATTGTGTTGAACCTGGAAAAACGCGTGGTCGGGATTGTGGTTGACGGCGTGTCCGATGTGCTGTCGCTGACGGCCGATCAGATTCGCCCTGCGCCGGAGTTTGCCGTTACGCTGTCGACTGAATACCTGACGGGCCTGGGCGCGCTGGGTGAGCGTATGCTGATTCTGGTGAACATCGAGAAGCTGCTGAACAGCGAAGAGATGGAGCTGCTGGATTCTGCGGTTGCTTAATCGAACCGAAAGAAAAAGGGCTACCCGAGGGTAGCCCTTTTTTTATGCCTTAACTTCTTCCACCGGCACGGTGCCGGTTTCTTCCAGCATACCTTCGTTCTTGGACAGCATCGCGGTTGCTACGCCGTTACCCAATACGTTGATCGCCGAGCGGCCCATATCCAGGAAGTGATCGATACCCATCAGCAGCAGGATGCCCGCCACCGGAATATTGAAGCTTGGAATGGTCGCTGCCAGCACAACAAGCGCGGAGCGAGGCACGCCGGCAATCCCTTTGGACGCAAGCATCAGCGTTAGCATCAGCACGGCAATCTCAGAGAAGGAGAGGTGCACGTTGTACGCCTGGGCAATAAACATGGAGGCGAAGGAGCAGTAGACCATCGACCCGACCAGGTTAAAGGAGTAACCGATTGGCAAGACAAACGAGGCGATGTTGCGGGAGCAGCCAAAGCGGGTCAGCTGATCCAGCGTTTTCGGATAGGCCGCTTCAGAGCTGCTGGTGGTAAAGGCCACCAGAACAGGATCTTTCAGCATCGCCAACAGGCGGAACACATCACGTTTCAGCACCATATAGCCGACGCTAATCAGCACGATGCAGGTCAAAACGATAGCCACATAGTAGCCGCCGATGAAGGACGCATAGTTGAGCAGGATCCCCAGGCCCTGGGTCGCAATCACCGAAGAGATGGCGGCGAAAATGGCCAGCGGCGCGACATACATCACGTAGCCGGTGACTTTCAGCATAATGTGGGACACAACGTCCAGCGCGCTGACCAGTGGGGCGTTAAATTTCTCGCCCAAAGAGGCACCGGCAATAGCGAAGAACATGGAGAACACCACAATTTGCAGGATCTCGTTGTCCGACATCGCGCCGGCGATGCTGGTTGGGATGGTATGAGAAATAAAGGCTTTTAGCGTCATCCCGCTGACGGCCAGGCCGGTCTGCACGGCTTCGGCCGGAACTTCCAGGTTCATGCCTGCACCCGGATGCTCCAGGGTAACGATAAACAGGCCGACCAGGATAGACAGCACGGAAGAAGAGACAAACCAGATCATCGCTTTGCCGCCAACGCGGCCAATGGTGGAGGTTTCGCCCAGCTTCATGATACCGACCGTCAGGGTGCTAAAGACCAACGGCGCAATCACCATCTTGATCAGTCGCAGGAAGATGTCGGTAAACAGCGTGATGTTATCGGCGTAGCTTTTGATTACGTCGGCGGCGGCATATTCGTGGATGGCCGCGCCGGTGAAGATCCCCGCTATCATGAACAAAATGATGAATAGCGTGAGTTTGTTTGAACTTGCCACTGACTTAGTAACCCCGTAGTTGACTGTAGTTAATGTGTGTTTTTTTGTAACTTACTGACCCCTATATAATTATTGTTTCCGGGCCGTAAATGTGCGGAGCATAAATTGAATCAAACCGCGCCGATATACAACTCTTTTTTATAAATTCTGTTAATTGTTAATTAAGCAGCACTTAATCATTATTTGTGATTGGTGTCACAAAATAGCGGATATATTCTTTTCACTTTGCAAGTGCTTGAGTCGCCTGGTGGTTAACGGTTTGTTTTTATTGGCAATAATGTGTCAATCGACCGCTGAGGTGAATTTTTTGGCGTGGTCTGGTTATTTCCCATTCTCTAAACTAAATTTCAACTAAGTGATGGCGTAACGTACTGATTTTTTTCTTACCAACCGGTCGGTAAAGGTTGCGAACGGAAACTGTTTTCCTGCTTGTAAATTGAGCGATTGGGCTTAATGCGAGGGCGGAATTATGTTTTCTGAGACCGGGTCGGTATTTAAGAGGCTGGTCTTTGGCTTCATGACGAATTATATCAACGACAAGTTATGGCGTCCGCCTTCTTTATTAAAGCGGAATATAGACTAACGTTAAATCATCCCGTGCCGCTTCGCTGTATATTCACGAAGCATGATTGAGTCATTTGAATGAGGGTAAGGATATGAATTCAGCCACTGCAGCACGCTTAATTCTCTCTTGTACTGCGTTTGCGATTATTCCATCGGCTAATGCGGCGGTGGCAAACGGTACATTTCAGGTCCTCATCACGATTACAAAATCCTGTGCAGTGACGGCTGGCACGGGCTCGAATATTAACCTTGGGTCGGTGGCAGCCAGCGCAGTAAACACCTCGCAAAGTAATACGTTCACCGTTAACTGCTCAAAGGCAACGCCTTATTTTATCGGCCTTGCACCTTCTGCGGCCAACGGCGGAACCACCACCGGGTCGGGGGCAATGTCGTCCGTGCTTAACGCGGCAACCAACACCGACAAAGTCCCTTATCAGTTGAACCAAACCTCGGCTACCGGGCCGGTTTGGGGTAACACCGCCACCACAACGACTGTGGGTAACGGCGTGGCGGGCTTAGGCACAGGACTGGCTATAACGTATACGGTTTATGCCACTGCAGCGAGCGCCAACTACACGCCAGACAGCTATGCGGATACCGTGACCGTCAACGTTAACTACTGATTTCAGGACAACGGATGAAAATGAAATTAGGCGGACGCCCTGCCTGCGCGTGCCTGTTGCTGGCGCTGGTCGTGGGACATAATGCGTTGGCCGGTGGCCTGCAGATATCGCCGGTTAACCTGACGTTGAGCGCCACACAAAATGCGGACGGTATATGGTTAAGTAATGAAGGGACTGCGCCGCTCAACGCACAGGTACGGGTTTTCAACTGGCAGCAAAGCGGCAATGCCGACAGGCTGTCAACCTCTCAGGGGCTGGTCATTAGCCCACCCATCGTGACGCTGCCCGCCGGGGAGCGTCAGCTTGTCCGCGTGATCCGCACGACGCCTGCGACCAATCAGGTAGAGCAGGCCTATCGTTTGTTTATTGATGAGCTGCCGCCTGCCAAAGTGCAGCAAAATACCCTTCAATTTGTTATGCGCTATTCTGTCCCGGTGTTTTTGCAGCCTGTGGGGCAGGCTGAAAACACCGCGAAACTTAAATGGGCACTAGTGCAAACCGATGGCAAAACATTTATCGATGTGAGTAATCAGGGAAACAGCCACGCCCAGCTTTCTGCCATGACATTTATTCAAACTAATGGTGCACGAAAAACGATTACTCCAGGCCTGTTAGGCTATGTTCTTCCCGGTTCAACTATGCGGTGGATAATATCTTCGTCTGCCAGTGATGCTTATCACAGTGGAAAGGTTGAAGTCACTATCAATGGTCAAAAAACAGAACAAAATCTATGACTGGCCATATTCTTTGGTAAATATTGTATTGCTTAATGGTTTATTTTTCTCAGGCATGACAGCAGCACAAAATACTAATAATGACTTACCTCAGAATGCGGCCAGCAATGATACAGCTCAGCCTGTAGGCGTGGATTTATATCTGGACACGACGGTGAACGGGAATGCCGTGGGTCTGGTTCATCTTGGCTACGCGCAGGGAAAACTCTACGGCGACGCAATGGCTCTGCGTCAGTTGGGATTTCACCTGCCGGAAAAAGCGCAGCCGCCGTTTTATCTGAATGACATTGCTCAGGTCACGGTTGACTATAACGTCCAGCAACAAACTCTGGCACTGACCGCGCCGCTGAGCCTGTTAGACCTGAAAACCACCCAGCTCAATCAATCCGATATGTCCTCGCCGAAGGCGGCTAACGCCTTTGGGGCACTGCTGAATTACGACCTCTACGCCGACAGCGGTAAGAATAGCAACTTCAACACATTCAGTGAGTTCAGGGCGTTTAATTCGGCAGGCGTGCTGAGTTCGACCCAGCTAACCCGTTACAGCACGGAACAGAATAACAATCAGTCCTTTAGCCGCCTGGACACCAGCTGGCGCTCCTCCTTTCCCGACAAAATGCTGGCGGTGACTCTCGGCGACACGCTCACCAGCTCGCTTTCATGGTCTCGTCAGACTCGCATTGCCGGGGTGAAAATCGGGACGGATTTTGGCCTCAATCCTTACATGCCAACGACGCCGCTTCCCGCGTTTCTGGGCTCGGCAACGCTGCCCTCCAGCGTTGAGCTGTATGTCAACGGGGTTAAATACTATAACGGCGAGGTTCCTGCGGGCAGCTTCCAGTTAAATACGCTGCCAAACATCACCGGCGCAGGGAATGCTCAGGTGATGATGACCGATGCCTTGGGCAGAACCAGCGTGCAGAACTTCTCTTTTTACAACGATCAGCTTCTGCTAAGGGAAGGGTTGACGGACTGGTCGCTTGAGCTGGGCGTGGTGAGAAAAAACTACGGTTATTCCTCCTTCGACTACGCCAGTGAGCCTGCCCTAAGCGGCACCTGGCGGCGGGGCTTCAGCAACAGCCTGACCGCCGGCGGCCATATGGAAGCCAGCGACAGTCTGGTCAACGGCGGGATTGGCAGTGACTGGATCCCCTGGAGCCAGTCCGGAACGATTTCAACTGCGCTGGCAGCAAGTTCTGATGCCGGGGAGAACGGCTATTTGTATAGCCTGGGCTACCGTTGGTCCGGCGGGCGCTTCAACTTTAGCTCCAGCGCGACGGCCACGTCCGGTGACTATCACGATGTTGCGACGAGGTATGGTGCCCCGCCGCCTGCCTTCAGCGGCAGCGCGGTGGTGGGATATAACTTTGGTGTGGGCGGGAATCTCAGTCTGAGTTACCTGCAGTTTCGCTACCCTGACCAAAGCGCTATTCGTTACGCCAACGCCAGCTGGTTTAAATCCATCACCGAAAACGTCTCCTTAAGCGCCAGCTTTAACCAAAATATTGATAACACCCGCGACCGCAGCGTTTATCTGATGTTGACCGTCAGTACCAGCAATAGCCTGACTGCCGGCGCGACGGTGCAGCGTACCGGCGACAAGATGGGTTACCAGCTTAATGCCAGCCAGAGTCCGCCGTCCGAAGGCGGGGTGGGCTGGAACGTGGCCGCCAGCCAGCAGAGTTCACAGCAAACCGGGCAGGGCGAAGTGGGTTACCTGGGGCGCTATGGCCGCGTATATACCGGCTTCCGCAGCATTCCTGACAACAATTACGGCTATGCGGGGGCGACAGGGTCGCTGGTGATGATGGGCGGCGGTGTGTTCGCCGCCCGGGAGATCAACAACGGTTTTGCCGTGGTTTCTACGGACGGGATCCCGGATGTACCGGTCAAGCTGCAGCATAATCTGGTGGGCAACAGCGACAGCAGCGGACGGCTGCTAGTGACGCCGCTCAACAGCTATCAGAACAACCTGATCAGTATCGATCCTATGAACCTGCCGGCCAATATGCGGATCCGCAGCGTCAGCCTGAACGCTACCCCAGCCGACCGCTCCGGTACTCTGGTGAATTTTGATATCAAGCCGGTTCGCGCCGCGCAGGTAAGCCTGGTTGATACTAAAGGCAAGGCTATCGCCGAAGGCAGCCCAATCAGGTTGATGTCCGGTATTGGGCAGAACTCGGTTGTCGGGTTTGATGGCCTGGCCTATTTCGATGCACTTGAGCTGCACAATCAGCTCAGAGTGACGACAGAGAACGGTATTTGCGTGGCTGAGTTTGACTATCCACAGAATCAGAAAAGCGTGCCGACTATTGGTCCTGTTGTGTGCCAATAGCGTATCCGTGGCGTTTTGAGACAGGAGTTATCCGCATGAGAATAAAACAATTATTGCTGCTGGCGGTGCTCTTGCTGTCTCCCGGGATTAGCCATGCGGTAGTTTGCTCGGTGAGCAATGTACAAACGGTTAACTTTGGCACCGTCAACCCGCTGGCGACAGGCACCCCCAACACATCGATGACCTTCGACTACAGCTGCTCCAAACAATTGGGGGATCTACTGGCCGGGGTGACGCTCTGCTTTAATATTGACGGGGCCGGGGTAGGGAACCACAAAATGTCTTTTGCCGGGCCACCGGCCAGCACGCTGCCCTATGAGCTTTATCAGGGAACTTTAAGCGGGGGGGCATGGGGGAGCCAGTTCCAGTCGGGAACAACCTACCCGGTGGTGCAGCTCAATTTGCTTAACTTAACGCCCGTCACCGGCAGCCTGACGGTCTACGCCCAAATGACGCTGCCCCAAGTGTCTGCAGCGCCAGGGGGGTATCAGGATATTTACACCAGCGGCATGACTACCGTCACAATGAATACCGGCCTGCTGGCCCCACCCGCAAACTGCGGCACGGGTGTGGCAACGAACTTTCCCTTCAACGTGATGGCAACCGTGAGCAAGCAGTGCAACGTCAGCTACGCCAATAACGTGAGCTTCGGGCAGGTGGCGGCTATGCAAAGCAATCTGGCGTCGAGTAATACGCTCGGTATTGCCTGCACCAACGGCACGCTTTACACCGTTGGCCTGACGCCATCCAACGGCAACACGGGCGGCACTGGGGCGTTAAAAGGGACGGGAGCGAATACTGACCAGGTGCCTTATCAGCTAAGACAAGCCACCGGAACATCGGGGGCGGTGTGGGGCAACACGGCGCAGAACATGCCGTCCAGTACCGGTACCGGGAGTACGCAGCAATACCCGGTCTATGTCACTATTCCCAGCACCAACTACACGCCAGATGACTATGCTGACACGGTGACAATTACCGTAACCTATTGATCGTTCCCCGCCTGACAGATAGCCGGTTGCCATAGTGCAACCGGTTAATTTCCCTGTGACTTAACGTAAAGTTCCCGCTGGCCGTGCCGATAACCTCGGGAACAAGTCGTTAAAAGGGCGTCCTATGTTAAAGCGTATTCGCGTTGTCACCATGCTGATGATGGTGCTGGTGGTGTTCGCGCTGCTGCAAATCATTTCCGGTGGAATGTTCTTTAATTCGTTAAAAAACAATAATGATAACTTCAAAGTCTCCCGCGAATTGCGGGTGCAGCAGGCCGAATTAAATCAGGCATGGATCCTGATGTTGCACACGCGCATTAACCTGAGCCGCTCTGCCGCACGCATGATGATGGATCCGGCCAATAGCCAGAGCGCAGCCAAAACCGATCTGCTGAACAATGCGAAGAAATCCCTCGCCAGCGCCGAGCAACACTACAACAACTTCAAACAGGTTGCGCCCATTTCCGCCGAAATGAACACCGTGGTGAAAGATATAGACGGGGATTACCAGGCTTATCATCAGGCGCTTGCGGAGCTGATTGGCTACCTGGAAAGCGGCAACATGGATGCCTATTTCGGCCAGTCGACCCAGGGCATGCAGAATGCGCTTGAAAAAGCCTACGACGGCTACCTGGCGCTGAACGATCGCATGTACGAAGCCTCGTACGTCGACAGCCGCGACGGTTATACCTTTGCCATCTGGCAGCTTGGCATTTTAGCCCTGGCGCTGGCCGCAGTTATTCTGCTGGTCTGGGTCGGTATGCGTCAGATTCTCCTTAAGCCGCTGAACGTGGTGATTGGCCATATTCGCGAAATCGCCGCCGGTAACCTGACGGAAAAAATCAACGTTGAAGGAAAAAACGAGCTGACTCAGCTTGCCTCCAGCGTACAGCACATGCAGCAGGAGCTGATTACCACGGTCAGCAGCGTGCGTGAAGGATCGGATGCCATTTACAGCGGCACCACCGAAATTGCCGCAGGTAATAACGATCTTTCATCCCGTACCGAGCAACAGGCGGCGTCTCTGGAAGAAACCGCCGCCAGCATGGAGCAGCTCACCGCCACTGTAAAACAGAACGCCGAAAACGCACGTCAGGCTTCGCAGCTTGCGCTGAATGCGTCTGAAACCGCTCAGCGCGGCGGCAAGGTGGTGGATGGCGTAGTGAAAACCATGCATGACATCGCGGGCTCCTCGAAGAAAATTGCCGACATCATCAGCGTGATTGACGGGATAGCCTTCCAGACCAACATCCTGGCGCTGAACGCGGCGGTAGAAGCTGCGCGTGCCGGTGAACAGGGGCGCGGTTTTGCGGTGGTGGCCGGGGAAGTGCGTAACTTAGCCAGCCGCAGCGCACAGGCTGCAAAAGAGATTAAGTCACTGATTGAAGATTCCGTTTCACGCGTGGACACGGGCTCCGTGCTGGTTGAAAGCGCAGGGGAAACCATGAGCGACATCGTGAACGCGGTTACGCGGGTCACGGACATCATGGGGGAAATCGCCTCCGCCTCTGATGAGCAAAGCCGGGGGATCGACCAGGTCGCCCTGGCCGTGTCTGAGATGGACAGAGTGACGCAGCAGAACGCCTCCCTGGTGGAAGAGTCTGCTGCCGCGGCCGCCGCGCTGGAGGAGCAGGCTAGCCGCCTGACTCAGTCGGTCGCGACGTTCCGTTTGCAAGGGAATGCGGGTAGTAAAAAACCTGCAGCGGCCGCGCCGGTAGCGCAAAGCCCTGTGGTTCATGCCCCGCGTACTCCGGCCCGGGCCGGGGATGACGAAAACTGGGAAACTTTCTGATCAGATGAATACCGGCCTGCTGGCCGGCAGAGGGAAGCTTTGATGTTAAACCGTATCCGGATCTCGACCACGCTTTTCCTGATTTTGATTGTCTGCGGCGTTTTGCAGATTGGCAGTAATGGGTTGTCTTTCTGGGCTTTTCGTGACGATTTCCAGAACCTGAAAAGGGTTGAGGTTAGCAATCAGCAGCGCGATGCGTTAACCCAAAGCCGGGCCGCGTTACTGCAGGCCAGCAATGCCTTAAACCGGGCGGGCACGCTGACGGCGCTCAGCTATCCACCGGATGATATCAAACGGCTGATGGCGGAGGCCCGCAGCAGCCTGAAGCAGGCGGATATGCTGTTTAACCAGTTCCTCGAGGTTCCGCAGACGGGCGGCGATGTCGAGAAAATGATGGCGTCGACGAAAGAGAGCTATGCGGCGTTCCGGGACGATCTCCAGCATCAGGCTACGTGGCTCGAGAACAACCAGCTTTCCGACTTTATGACCGCGCCGGTGCAGAAATCGCAGGGCGTTTTTGACGCGAACTTCAATGCCTGGCAGCAGAGCATTAATCAGATTGTGCAAACCGCGAGCGGCGACAGCCAGAAGAATTACCATATCTCTGCGGTAATTTTCACCACGGTGACGATTATCGCCGTGGTGCTGCTGCTCGGCTCTCTGGCGTGGTCGCGCAAGATGATTGTTCAGCCGCTGGCGATTGTCCGTAGCCACTTTGACAGCATTGCCGCCGGGGACCTGGCGAAGCCCATTTCGGTTTTTGGGCGTAATGAGATCTCGGAGATATTCGCCAGCCTGAAAAACATGCAGACGGCGTTAAAAGAGACGGTCAGCCAGGTGCGCAGCGGCACTCGCTCAATGCACGCCGGTATCGGCGAGATTGCCGCAGGCAACAGCGATTTGTCTGCGCGCACCGAGCAGCAGGCGGCTTCGCTGGCCGAGACCGCTGCCAGCATGGAGCAGCTTACGGCAACCGTGGGGCAGAACGCGGATAACGCTCGCCAGGCGGCTCAACTTTCCCGTAGCGCGGCCGATACCGCGAAGCAGGGCGGACAACAGGCAGCGAATGTGGCAAACACCATGCGCGACATCGCCGGCAGTTCGCAGAAAATTAGCGATATTACCAGCGTGATTGACGGCATTGCGTTCCAGACCAATATCCTCGCGCTGAACGCGGCGGTAGAAGCTGCGCGTGCCGGGGAGCAGGGGCGTGGTTTTGCGGTGGTTGCCGGAGAAGTTCGCAACCTTGCCAGCCGCAGCGCCCAGGCGGCCAAAGAGATCAAAGTCTTAATTGAAGAGTCCGTTGACCGCGTGCAGCAAGGGTCGAAGCTGGTAGATACGGCGGCGACAACGATGGCTGAAATTGTCCGTTCGGTCACGCAGGTCAACGACATTATGGGCGAAATTGCCTCGGCGTCTGATGAACAGCGTCGTGGCATCGAACAGGTCGCCCAGGCGGTAAGCCAGATGGATCAGGTGACACAGCAAAACGCCGCGCTGGTTGAAGAAGCCGCCGGTGCCACCGATGCGCTGGCGGGCCAGGCCGAATATCTCTCCGGCGTGGTGGCCGTATTTAACCTGAGCGGCGCCGAACCGCAGCCCTCCGCCAGTGAATTTGTCGCTTCCGGAGAATGGGTAACATCTTGAATGGAATGAAGAAGGCGCTATGACATCATCGACGCCCACGGGGCAACAGTCATTAATGCTACAGATGACACAGCGTCTGCCGCTCTCCGACGCGCATTTTCGTCGGATATGCCAGTTGATTTACCAGCGCGCGGGAATCGTGCTGGCCGACCACAAACGAGACATGGTTTACAACCGTTTGGTTCGCCGCCTGCGTCTGCTGGGGCTGGATGATTTTGGCCGCTACTTAGGCATGCTGGAGGCCAACTCCAGCAGCGCCGAGTGGCAGGCGTTTATCAACTCGCTGACCACTAACCTGACCGCTTTTTTTCGCGAAGGACACCATTTCCCGATCCTTGCGGAACACGCCCGCAAACGTGCCGGGGACTATAAAGTCTGGAGCGCGGCGGCTTCGACAGGTGAGGAGCCTTATTCCATCGCCATTACACTGGCGGATGTGCTGGGGGGCGGGGCTGGTCGCTGGAAGGTTTTTGCCAGCGACATCGACACGCAGGTGCTGGAGAAAGCGCAGAGCGGTGTTTATCGCCAGGAAGAATTGAAGACGCTTTCGCCGGTACAGATGCAGCGCTACTTCATGCGCGGCACGGGGCCGCATGAAGGGCTGGTTCGCGTGCGAAGCGAGCTGTCGAATCATATTGATTTTGCGCCGATCAACCTGCTGGACAAGCAGGCGCCGGTGCCGGGGCCATTTGACGCCATTTTTTGCCGCAATGTGATGATTTATTTCGATAAACCTACACAGCAGGCGATTTTGCAGCGCTTTGTTCCGCTGCTGAAACCCGGCGGATTGCTGTTTGCCGGGCATTCGGAGAACTTCAGTAACCTCAGCCGTGACTTCTGGCTGCGTGGTCAGACGGTCTATGGCCTGAGTAAGGAAAGAACATGACGAAAATACGTGTCTTATCGGTCGATGACTCTGCGCTGATGCGGCAGATAATGACGGAAATTATCAACAGTCATAGCGATATGGAAATGGTTGCTACCGCCCCGGACCCGCTGGTGGCGCGCGATCTGATTAAAAAGTTCAATCCGGATGTGTTAACGCTGGATGTCGAAATGCCGCGCATGGACGGCCTCGACTTCCTGGAGAAGCTGATGCGCCTGAGGCCTATGCCGGTGGTGATGGTTTCCTCGCTGACCGGTAAAGGCTCTGAGGTGACGCTGCGCGCGCTGGAACTGGGGGCTATCGACTTCGTGACCAAGCCGCAGTTGGGCATCCGCGAAGGGATGCTGGCCTACAGCGAAATGATTGCCGAAAAAGTGCGAACGGCCGCCAGGGCTAAGATTGCCGCGCATGCGCCAACCGCGGTGCCTGCGACGCTGAAAGCCGGGCCGCTGCTTAGCTCGGAAAAATTGATTGCGATTGGGGCTTCAACCGGTGGTACCGAAGCCATCCGCCACGTGCTGCAGCCGCTGCCGCTTTCCAGCCCGGCGCTGCTGATAACCCAGCATATGCCGCCTGGTTTTACCCGGTCGTTTGCCGAGCGCCTGAATAAGCTCTGTCAGATAAGCGTCAAAGAGGCGGAAGACGGCGAACGCGTGCTGCCGGGCCATGCCTATATCGCTCCTGGCGATAAGCACATGGAGCTGGCGCGCAGCGGCGCGAACTATCAAATCAAATTACATGACGGCCCACCCGTGAACCGGCATCGCCCGGCCGTGGATGTGCTGTTCCATTCGGTGGCGAAACACGCGGGGCGTAACGCCGTGGGTGTGATCCTCACCGGGATGGGTAATGACGGTGCCGCCGGGATGCTGGCGATGCACCAGGCAGGGGCGTGGACCATCGCCCAAAACGAAGCAAGTTGTGTGGTGTTCGGCATGCCGCGTGAGGCCATCAATTCTGGTGGCGTCAGCGAAGTGGTCGATTTAAGCCAGGTTAGCCAGCAGATGCTGGCGAAAATTAGTGCCGGACAGGCAATACGTATTTAACTGAAGGAGCCCGGATTTTATGGCGGACAAAGAACTCAAGTTTCTGGTCGTAGACGACT
This sequence comes from Cedecea neteri NBRC 105707 = ATCC 33855, assembly GCF_001571265.1. Classification (GTDB taxonomy): domain Bacteria; phylum Pseudomonadota; class Gammaproteobacteria; order Enterobacterales; family Enterobacteriaceae; genus Cedecea; species Cedecea neteri. Next base: position 59,870 of record NZ_BCTL01000001.1, read on the forward strand.
TTTCAACCATGCGCCGCATCGTGCGCAACCTGCTTAAAGAGCTGGGTTTTAATAACGTTGAAGAAGCGGAAGACGGCGTAGACGCGCTGAACAAACTGCAGGCCGGTGGTTTTGGCTTTGTTATCTCTGACTGGAACATGCCGAACATGGACGGTCTGGAACTGCTGAAAACCATTCGTGCCGACGGCGCGATGTCAGCGATGCCGGTGCTGATGGTCACGGCAGAAGCCAAGAAAGAAAACATCATTGCAGCCGCACAGGCCGGGGCAAGCGGCTACGTCGTTAAGCCATTCACGGCGGCAACACTGGAAGAGAAACTGGGCAAAATTTTCGAAAAGCTCGGCATGTAAGGAGGCGCAAATGCACTCATCAACAAACCCGGCAACAGAGATACACGAGCATTCACCGACCGATATCATTGCACGTATCGGCAGCCTGACCCGCATGCTGCGTGACAGCCTGCGTGAGCTGGGGCTCGATCAGGCCATCGCTGAAGCGGCCGAAGCTATTCCTGACGCCCGCGATCGCCTGGACTATGTCGTGCAGATGACCGCGCAGGCCGCTGAGCGTGCCCTGAACTGCGTGGAGCTGTCTCAGCCTCACCAGAACCAGCTGGAAAGCGAAGCAAAAGCGCTGAGCGGCCGTTGGGATGCATGGTTTGAAAATCCGATCGAGCTGAAAGATGCGCGTGAACTGGTGACCGATACCCGCAGCTACCTGTCAGGCGTCCCGGAGCACACCAGCTTCACCAACGCCCAGCTGCTGGAAATCATGATGGCACAGGATTTCCAGGACCTTACCGGTCAGGTTATCAAGCGTATGATGGACGTTATCCAGGAGATTGAACGCCAGCTGTTGATGGTGCTGCTGGAAAACATGCCGGAGCCAGACGCTCGCGCTAAGCGCGTGAACGAAGGCTTGCTGAACGGCCCACAGCTTGATGCTACCGCCGCAGGCGTGGTGGCAAGCCAGGATCAGGTTGATGATTTGCTGGACAGCTTAGGGTTTTAAAAACACCGGCGGCCTCTCGCGTGCGTGGGGGAGGCCGCCGCTTAACGTCAAAATAAACGTACAAAAACGTTTGTAATTCCTCTATTAGCCCAACCGGGCTCTGGCATGCTGTCCTTGAAAATGCGGCCACGAGATTGTTGCGGTGTCTGAAGATAGCGATCAGGAAAAAACAGAAGCCCCCACGGCCCATCGACTTGAAAAGGCGCGTGAAGAGGGGCAGATCCCGCGTTCCCGTGAACTGACTTCCCTGCTGATGTTGCTGGTGGGGCTGTGCATTATCTGGATGGGCGGGGCTTCGCTGGGCAAGATGCTCGGTGCGATGCTGTCCGATGGCCTGCACTTTGACCATAAAATCATCAACGACCCCAGCCTGGTTGTGAATCAGATTAGCCACTTGATAAAGCTTGCCGTGATGGCGCTGCTGCCGCTGATTTCCGGCCTGGTTATTGTGGCGATAGCCGCGCCGATGCTGTTGGGCGGGGTGAATTTCAGCTCAAAAGCTATTCAGTTTAATCTCGGCAAGCTCAATCCGATTACCGGGATTAAGCGGATGTTTTCCATGCAGACGGCGGCGGAACTGCTGAAAGCAATGCTGAAAGCGGTTCTGGTGGGCTGCGTGGCCGGCTGGTATTTGTGGCACAACTGGCCGGCGATGATGCGCCTGATGAGTGAGTCCCCGGTGACCGCGCTTGCCAGCGCGCTCAACATGGTAGCGCTTTGCGCCCTGCTGGTGATTCTGGGCCTCATCCCGATGGTGGGCTTTGACGTCTTCTTCCAGATTTACAGCCACATTAAAAAGTTACGCATGACCCGTCAGGATATTCGTGACGAGTACAAACAGAACGAGGGCGATCCGCACATTAAAGGGCGTATTCGTCAGCAGCAGAGAGCGATCGCGCGCCGCCGCATGATGGCAGATGTGCCAAAAGCTGACGTTATCGTGACGAACCCGACCCACTATGCGGTAGCCCTGCAGTACGACGAAAACAAAATGAGTGCGCCCAAAGTCCTGGCGAAAGGCGCCGGACTGATCGCTCAGCGCATTAAAGAAATTGGCAATGAAAACCGCATCCCGATGCTGGAAGCCCCTCCGCTGGCGCGTGCGCTGTACCGCCATGCGGAAATAGGCCAACAGATCCCCGGCCAGCTTTATTCTGCCGTGGCGGAAGTGCTGGCCTGGGTCTGGCAGCTGCGCCGCTGGCGCGTGGCGGGCGGCTTAATTCCGAAGAAACCTGAAAATCTGCCGGTGCCTGAGGCGCTGGACTTTGCAAACGAGAAGGACTCCGATGGCTAATCTGGCTGCGATGTTGCGCCTGCCGGGCAACATGAAATCTGGGCAATGGCAAATTCTTGCGGGACCGGTACTGATCCTGCTGATTCTGTCGATGATGGTGCTGCCGCTGCCGCCGTTTGTCCTCGACCTGCTGTTTACCTTTAACATCGCGCTGTCGATCATGGTGTTGCTGGTGGCGATGTTCACCCAGCGCACGCTGGACTTCGCGGCTTTCCCTACCATTCTGCTGTTTACCACTTTGCTGCGCCTGGCGCTGAACGTCGCCTCTACCCGTATTATCCTGCTGGAAGGGCATACCGGTGCCGCGGCGGCGGGTAAAGTGGTTGAGGCGTTTGGCCACTTCCTGGTGGGCGGTAACTTTGCCATCGGTATCGTGGTGTTTATCATCCTGGTTATCATCAACTTTATGGTTATCACCAAGGGTGCAGGGCGTATCGCCGAAGTGGGCGCGCGTTTTGTGCTGGACGGGATGCCGGGTAAACAGATGGCTATCGATGCCGACCTGAACGCCGGGATCATTGGCGAAGAGGAAGCGAAAAAACGCCGTTCTGAAGTGACCCAGGAGGCTGACTTCTACGGCTCAATGGACGGGGCAAGTAAGTTTGTGCGCGGCGACGCCGTGGCCGGGCTTATCATCATGGTGATTAACGTGGTCGGCGGCCTGATGGTCGGCGTTATCCAGCACGATATGGCGATGGGCGCGGCGGCACAAAGCTATACGCTGCTGACCATCGGTGACGGCCTGGTGGCGCAGATCCCCGCGCTGGTGATCTCCACCGCTGCGGGCGTGATCGTTACCCGCGTGGCGACTGACCAGGACGTCGGTGAGCAGATGGTCACCCAGCTGTTCAATAATCCGCGCGTAATGCTGCTGGCCGCTGGCGTGCTGGGGCTGCTCGGCATGGTGCCGGGGATGCCGAACTTTGTTTTCCTGCTGTTTACCGCCGCACTGCTGGGCTTAGCCTGGTGGATGCGTGGTCGCCAGATGGCCGCGCCGGAAGCGCCTCAGCCGGTGAAAATGCCGGATAATAATCAGGCCGTGGAAGCGACCTGGAATGACGTGCAGCTGGAAGATCCGCTGGGCATGGAAGTGGGCTATCGCCTGATTCCGATGGTCGATTTCCAGCAGGACGGCGAGCTGCTGGGCCGTATTCGCAGTATTCGTAAAAAATTCGCTCAGGAGATGGGGTTCCTGCCGCCGGTGGTGCATATCCGCGACAATATGGATCTGCCTCCTGCACGTTACCGTATTCTGATGAAGGGCGTAGAAATCGGCAGCGGGGATGCTTACCCGGGCCGCTGGCTGGCAATTAACCCCGGCACGGCCGCCGGGACGTTACCGGGCGAGGCGACAATTGATCCGGCCTTTGGCCTTGCGGCTATCTGGATTGAAAGCGCATTGAAAGAGCAGGCGCAGATTCAGGGCTTCACCGTGGTTGAAGCGAGTACCGTGGTGGCAACGCACCTGAACCACCTTATCGGGCAGTTTGCGCCGGAGCTTTTTGGCCGCCAGGAAGCGCAGCAGCTGCTTGATCGCGTCACGCAGGAAATGCCTAAGCTGACCGAAGACCTGATCCCAGCGGTGGTGACGCTGACCACGCTGCATAAAGTGTTGCAAAACTTGCTTGAAGAGAAGGTGCCGATCCGCGATATGCGTACCATTCTCGAAACGCTGGCGGAGCATGCGCCTATTCAGAGCGATCCGCATGAATTGACCGCCGTGGTTCGCGTGGCGCTGGGCAGGGCTATCACGCAGCAATGGTTCCCAGGCACCGGCGAAGTTCAGGTCATTGGGCTGGATGCCTCGCTTGAGCGTCTGCTGCTGCAGGCATTGCAGGGCGGTGGCGGCCTTGAGCCGGGGCTGGCCGATCGCCTGCTGGAACAGACTCAGGATGCGTTACAGCGTCAGGAGATGTTGGGTGCGCCGCCGGTTCTGTTGGTGAACCACGCCCTGCGTCCGCTGCTGGCGCGTTTCTTACGCAGAACGCTGCCTCAGCTGGTGGTCCTGTCGAGCCTCGAGCTGTCTGACAACCGTAACATCCGTATGACGGCCACAATCGGAGCGAAATAAAGAATGAAAGCGTTACTTTTGATGCTGCTGGTGCCGTTTGGTGCGCTGGCGTTAGGTGAGGGCTCATGGCAGGACAGCGGTATCGGCGTAACGCTGAGCAACCGTGGCGTGACGGCATCGTCCCGGCCGCTGAAACCGATGCAGCCCGTGACCGGCAGAATGACGCTGATTGCCTGGACCTATGTGCTGGATGGCCCGACGCCTGCCGGACTGACGGTCAAACTTTGCTCGCCAACCAATTGCACGCCTCTCGAGGGCGATAACGGCACCACACGCGGCCTGACCAACACCGATGCGAATCAGCCTTTGCGGTTTGTCTGGGAAGTGCCGGGCGGCGGCTCGATGTACCCGCCGCTGCGGGTGCGCAGTAATCAGGTTATTGTTAACTACGTCCAGTAAGCCTCTGGTTTCGTCAACCGGTCTGTATGCGTGTTAATGCATTGTTCTCCTGACAATGTCTGATTCGTCTAAAAAAGAAAACCCGGCACACTGGCCGGGTTTGTTGTTTCTACGTCTGAGACTTACATACGCTCTACGGTTTCGATACCCAACGTATCCAGACCCAGCTTCAGGGTCTTCGCGGTGAGCAGCGCCAGCTTCAGGCGGCTATTGCGGGTCGCTTCATCGGCGGCGCTGAGAATCGGGCAGTGTTCGTAGAAGCCGGAGAACAGGCCTGCTACATCGTAAAGGTAAGCGCACATGACGTGCGGGGTACCGTCGCGAGCAACCACGTTCAGCGTCTCTTCAAACTGCAGCAGGCGAGCGGCCAGCTGGGCCTCACGATCTTCGGCAATCACAACTTTGGCTTTCAGCAGTTCGGCTTCGCCGAGGTTTGCCTTGCGGAACACGGACAGCACGCGGGTGTAGGCGTATTGCATATATGGCGCGGTATTGCCTTCAAAGGCCAGCATGTTGTCCCAGTCGAAGATGTAGTCCGTGGTACGACTCTTGGACAGGTCAGCGTATTTCACCGCGCCAATACCTACCGCTTTTGCCAGATTTTCCAGTTCGTCCGCAGGCATGTCCGGGTTTTTCGCCGCAACCAAGCCGCGGGCGCGTTCCATCGCTTCATCTAGCAGATCGGTTAACTTCACGGTGCCGCCGGAGCGGGTTTTGAACGGTTTGCCGTCTTTGCCCAGCATCATGCCGAACATCTGATGCTCCAGCGTGACGGACTCAGGCACGTAACCTGCTTTGCGCACGATGGTCCACGCCTGCATCAGGTGCTGGTGCTGGCGGGAGTCGATGAAGTACAGCACGCGGTCGGCATGCAGGGTTTCGTAGCGGTATTTCGCGCAGGCGATGTCGGTGGTGGTGTACAGATAACCGCCGTCTTTCTTCTGGATGATCACGCCCATCGGGTCGCCGTCTTTGTTCTTGAACTCGTCAAGGAACACCACGGTCGCGCCTTCGCTTTCTACCGCCAGACCTTTCTCTTTCAGGTCGGCAACAATTCCTGGCAGCATTGGGTTGTAAAGGCTTTCACCCATGACGTCATCGCGGGTCAGCGTCACGTTGAGGCGCTGATAGGTTTTCTGGTTCTGCGTCATGGTGATGTCGACCAGCTTGCGCCACATCTCACGACAGTATTCGTCGCCGCCCTGCAGCTTAACGACGTAGCCGCGTGCACGCTCGGCAAAGGCTTCGTCTTCGTCGTAGTGCTTTTTGGCGGCGCGGTAAAACTCTTCCAGGTCAGCCAGGGCCATTTCGCCGGCGTTTTCCTGCTGCTGTTTTTCCAGGAAGGCGATGAGCATGCCGAACTGGGTACCCCAGTCGCCGACGTGGTTCGCGCGGATGACTTTGTGGCCCAGGAATTCCAGGGTACGTACGGCGGCATCGCCAATGATGGTGGAGCGGATATGGCCCACGTGCATCTCTTTGGCAACATTCGGCGCGGAATAGTCCACCACGATAGTTTGCGGTTCAGACACGCTGACGCCCACGCGGTCAGACGCCACGGCTTGATCGACGTTTTTAGCGAGGAATGCCGGGTCGAGGAAAATATTGATAAAGCCTGGGCCTGCAATTTCAACTTTGCTGGCGATCCCGGTCAGATCGAGGTTGGCGATGACCTTCTCTGCGACCTGTCGCGGCGGCATACCCAGCGTTTTAGCAACGGACATCACGCCATTGGCCTGGTAGTCGCCGAACTGGACTTTTGCCGACTGACGAACCTGCGGCTCGCAGTCCGCTGGTGCGCCTGCAGCAATCAGCGCCTGGCTGACTTTTTCTGAGAGAAGAGACTGAATATTCACCGGGATACCTTACAATTTGTACTGGGCCGCCGCATCAAGGGCAGCCTGAAAATGAGGAACGAAACAGGGCGTGAGTATAACGTTATTTGCGGCCTGGCGTCAGCAAAAGCCTCGCTCACGGGCCGTGCAATTATTATTAACGGCGCAATGAATAACCATTCATCGGATTTTGGCCCCGGCGGGGAGTTGGCTCGCTCTCAGGAACAGGGTAGATTACGCGCTTTCTGAAAAAGAGGATGACGGCATGGCAAACTGGCAGGCGGTAGATGAACTGCATGATATTTCGGCAGATCTGCCGAGATTTACGAAAGCGTTAACAGAACTTGCCACTCGACTCGGGCTGGAAATTGCTCCGCTTGATGCCGATCACATTTCTTTGCGCTGCCACCAGAACGCAACCGCCGACCGCTGGCGTGCGGGGCTGGAAAAATGCGGCACGTTGCTGAGTGAAAATGTGATTAACGGTCGCCCGATTTGCTTATTCAAGCTGGATGAGCCGGTGTGCGTTGAGCACTGGCAGTTTACGGTGGTGGAGCTGCCCTGGCCGGGCGAAAAGCGTTACCCACACGAAGGCTGGGAGCACGTTGAAATTGTGCTCCCGGGCGAGCCGGAAACGCTTAACGCGCGGGCGCTGGATTTGCTGTCCGACGCCGGGCTGCGTGAAACGGGAATTTCGGTGAAAACCAGTTCACCGAAAGGAGAGCGTGAAAGGTTGCCTAACCCAACGCTTGCGGTGACCGACGGTAAAGTGACGATAAAATTCCACCCCTGGAGCATCGAGCAGATCGTCGCCAGTGAACGGGCAGAGTGATTAACGCTGCTTCACCGCGTTTTGCAGGCGACGGATGGCTTCATCAAGCACCGCCGCCGTACAGCCAAAGTTAATTCTTACAAACTGCTTCTCGCCGAAATCTGCTCCGGGCGAGAAACCCAGACCGGCATCAAGAAAGAACTCAGCCGGGTTCTCTACGCCTAATCCGCTGGCATCAACCCAGCCGAGGTACGTGGCTTCCGGGGACTGCATATTCAAACCTGGAATGTTGTTTACCGCGGTGACCAGCTTGTCACGGTTAGCGCGCAGATAAACCAGCAGTGCCTGCAGCCACGCCTCGCCGTCTCGCCAGGCCGCTTGCGCCGCCGTCAGAGCAAGGACATCGACTTCAGGCACAATGCCTGTGCGAGCCGCTTTGAACTTACGCCGCAGTTCAGGATTGGGAATAACGGCCACCGACGCGCCAAGCCCGGCAATATTAAAGGTTTTGGACGGAGAGAGCAGGGTAATGGAACGCTGCGCCGCGTCTTCGCCTAACGTCGCGAAAGGAATGTGTTTTGCGCCAGGCTCAAGCAATAAATCGCAGTGGATCTCATCGGAACAAACGACTAAATCGTGGCGCCGGGCAAAGGCCAGATGCTGTTCCAGTTCGTCACGGCGGTAAACCGTACCGCCAGGATTTTGCGGGTTACAGAGCAACAACAGTTTTTCATTGCCCCTCATGCTAGCCGCTAATGAATCAAGGTCGATAATCCAGCGTTTTTCTTTCAGCCTGAGTGGGGCATTAATCTGTGCCCGGCGGGCAAGCAGGGAGGCTTTGCGAAACGGTGGGTAGATAGGCGTGGGGGCTATCGTCGCTTCTGAATCAGCGGTAAAGGCTCGAACGCATAAATTCAGGCCAGCGACTACGCCGGGCAAAAAGACCAGCCATTCGGATTTGATGTGCCACTGATAGCGTTCGGCGAGCCTTTTTATGATGACGTCAATCAGCTCATGCGGGCGCGCACCATAGCCAAATACGCCGTGCTGGACGCGCGCGTGTAGCGCATCGAGGATGCAGGGCGGCGAGCGAAAATCCATATCAGCAACCCACATTGGCAGCACGTTTTCAGAAAATTTATTCCACTTCGAGCTGTCGCTGTGACGCCTGTCGATCCCTTCATCAAAATTGAATGCCATAGTACGCTACCTTTTTGTGGACCTCTTTTCAGATTATCATTCCGTGACGGGGACACAACCGGCGAACTGCAGGTTTTATCAGGAGTAATCAATGGCTTTACTTGAAATATGCTGTTATGGAATAGATTGTGCTGTGACTGCAGAACAGGCCGGCGCGGACAGAATTGAACTCTGCTCGGCGCCTAAAGAAGGCGGGCTGACGCCCTCCGCTGGCGTGTTGCGCCAGGTAAGACAAAAAGTGTCGATTCCGGTGCATCCGATTATTCGCCCGCGCGGCGGTGACTTTTGTTACACCGACGGCGAATTTGCCACCATGCTCGAGGATATCGCTTTTGTACGAGAGCTCGGTTTCCCTGGGCTGGTGATCGGCATGCTTGATGAGGACGGCAATATTGATTTGCCGCGTATGGAGCAGGTGATGCAGGCCGCCGAAGGGATGGCCGTGACGTTCCACCGCGCCTTTGATATGTGCCATCATCCGCTGCAGGCGTTCGAACAGCTGGCGGCATTAGGCGTTGCGAGAATACTGACTTCAGGACAGCAGCAAACGGCCGAAACGGGAATCTCACTTCTTCGGGAACTAAAACAGCATTCCCGTGCTCCAATTATTATGGCTGGCGCAGGCGTGCGTTTGAGCAACGTTAGTAAGTTTGTTGCAAACGGTATTGAAGAGTTGCACAGCTCGGCGGGGCGTTCGGTGCCTTCCCCGATGCGCTACCGCAAAGCAGGGGTTTCGATGAGCGCCGATGCTGAAGCCGATGAATTTAATCGTTACTGCGTGGATGCAGACGTAGTAGCGGCCATGAAAAACGCGCTGGCGGGATCAAACCCGTCGCACTGAAAAGATTTCTACCGCGCATCATGTCGCCCAATATGATGCTTGCTCGTACCAGGCCCCGGCGGATTGCTGGGGCTTTTTTTATTTTGTAATCCGTGAAGCGTTATGTAACTGGTTCTGCTTTTTTTGCACACATTGTTTAACATCGTTTGCCAGTCACTTACGTTACAAAACACCCCATTGTGAATAATCCTCTCCGACAACTATCAATGTTAGAGGGAATTAAAAATGAAAAAAATAACTGCAACTGTGATCCTGGCTCTGTCATCCGTCTTTGCATCTGCCGCTTTTGCCGCACCACTGCCTCAGGTGCTTAACGGCAGCGCCGTGGGTGAGGAGCAAATTGGGGTGGTTTCCGTCAACGGCGTTCGCGGCAGCACCGATGACGCTATCAACCAGCTTCAGGTCAAAGCCGAGAAAATCGGCGGCAGCAAAATTAACATTACCGGCCTTGGCACACCGAGCGACTCCAGCCTGTGGAGCGGTACCGCACAGGTCTATCGCTAAGTGATAGCGAAGACAAAAAACCCGGCATTCAGCGCCGGGTTTTTTGTTTGCGGATTATGGCTTGCGGGCCACCAGAACGGCACGCAGCGGGGCGGGGTAGCCTTCAATGGTTTTGCTGTTGTCGTTCGGGTCGAGGAAATCACCCAGCGATTCTGTGATCATCCACGAAGTGCGGCGCTGTTCTTCCTGCGTGGTGACGCAGTGGTCGACAATCTTCACGTCGACAAAACCGCATTTCTCCAGCCAGTTTTTTAACGCCAGCGCGGACGGAATGTAGTACACGTTACGCATCTGAGCGTAGCGCTCGCCCGGCACTAAAACGGTATTTTCATCGCCTTCCACCACCAGCGTTTCCAGCACCAGCTCGCCTTCTTTGACCAGCTGATTCTTCAACTGCCAGAGGTGATCCAGCGGCGAGCGGCGATGGTAAAGCACGCCCATAGAGAACACGGTATCAAAGGCGTTCAGCTCCGGAAGCTGCTCAATGCCTAGCGGCAGAACATGGGCACGCTGATCGTTACCCAACAGCTTGCGCACGGCTTCGAACTGGCAAATAAACAGCTGCATTGGATCGATGCCAACCGCAAGCTGCGCGCCTGCGCCAATCATCCGCCACAGGTGATAGCCGCTGCCGCAGCCCACGTCGAGGATGGTACGCCCGGCAAGCGGGGAAATATGCGGCAAGACGCGATCCCACTTAAGATCCGAGCGCCATTCGGTGTCGATATCTACGCCATACAGCGAATAAGGCCCTTTCCGCCACGGCATCAGGTTGCGCAGCAGCTTTTCAATGCCCAACCGCTGGCCTTCGCTCAGCGGCGCAGCCGACTCGGCCGTCACGCTGTGCAGCAGGTCTAGGCGGTGCGGGGTCATTTCCGGCAGGTAATTTACGGTGTTGTACCAGTGCTTAAACTGGCCGTGCAGGGATTCGCGCTGCCAGCTGGCAATCTGCGCAGGCAGCGTTTCCAGCCACGGAGCAAGATGGTTTTTGGCGATCAGCTGATAAAAATTACCGAAATCAATCATGCTGTTTCTCCGGATTTGACGGCCACCAGAGAGCCAAAGTTAAAGCACTGGAACCATAGCTCGGCGTGCTCAAAGCCCGCCTGTTTAAGGCGTTTTTTATGGGTTTCAACCGAGTCGGTCAGCATCACGTTTTCCAGCATGCTGCGCTTCTGGCTGATTTCAAGTTCGCTGTAGCCGTTTGCACGCTTGAAGTCGTGGTGCATGTTAAACAGCAGCTCGCCGACTTCGGCGTCTTCAAAACTGAATTTTTCCGAAAGCACCAGCGCACCGCCAGGCTTGAGGCCCTGCCAGATTTTATTCAGCAGCAGTTGACGATCGTCGGGCTCAAGGAATTGAAGCGTAAAGTTCAGCACCACCATCGAGGCATTTTCAATCGCAATATGGCGAATGTCGCCTTCGATAACCTCAACCGGCGTCTGCGCTTTAAAGGCGTCCAGATGGCGACGACAGCGTTCGACCATGGCCGGTGAGTTGTCGACGGCGATGATTTTGCAGCCATCGTGATGGATGTTGCGTCGTACCGATAATGTTGCCGCGCCCAAAGAGCAGCCAAGATCGTAGACCTGGCTGTTGGGCTGCACGAAGCGCTCCGCCAGCATGCCAATCATGGAGATGATATTGGAGTAACCTGGCACCGAGCGCTGGATCATATCGGGGAAGACTTCGGCTACCCGTTCATCAAAGGTCCAGTCGCCCAGTTTGGCTATCGGGGCGGAAAACAGCGTATCGCGGTCAGACATAACGTTAAATCCGGAAATTCGAAAGGGGCGTATTTTGCGTTAATGGAGCGAGAAAACCAACTCCCACGGCATATACCATAAGTTGGCTAATACCATCAGCAGCAGTGAACACCATGTGGCACCCATGCCGGAACGGCGCCAGCGAATAAGACGATGATGGTATCCGTAGTAATGCAGCAGGCGTCCGACCAGCAGCATAATACCGCAAATATGTACCATCCAGGTTTCGGCGCCGTCCATCTCCATCAGCAATAAAAGCAGAAGGGAAATGGGAATATATTCCACCGCGTTGCCGTGAATACGAATGGCGCTTTGGAGTTCACTAAAGCCGCCGTCGCCGTAAGAAACGCGGTACTGCATGCGCAGGCGAACAACGTCGAACGAAAACTTAATTAACAGCAGAGCAGCCAGCACCGCATATAGCGCGCTTACCATATTAACTCCATGTCGAAATAGCTACGGCTCACGCTATGATAGCTCGCAACCGGAGTGCTGTCGCTAGTGGTTAGAAAAGTGTGGCCTGTTGCGGGATCGCGGGCGGAGCACCTAATTCAGGAAAAGCGTGCTGTAGCGCGGGCCACAGGGTATGAACCAGTTCCGGCGCCTGGGCGATGTCCGGAGTGTGGAGGAAAAGGTACGGCGTTGTTGTTGTCGCCCATTCCGGCAGCTTTTTTAACCAGACGTCGAACAGCGCGGCGTTTTGCACCATGTTATCGCTGCCGATAAACCGCACCAGGGGATTACTGGCCGTGACAATGGCGTGTACCGGGACTTTGGGCTTTTTGCGTTGGGCTTCCCGCACGGCTTCGTTGTGCGGTACGGCGCTATGAATAGGGCGGCTGTCGAGGATTGCACGGTTCACTTTGCGTTCGTGCAGGCCGCGGTTCAGCGCCTGCTCATCCGCGCCTTTGTCGAAAAAGGCCGGGTGCCGAACTTCAACGCCATAGGTAAATTCTGCCGGCAACGCGTCGAGGAAATGCCACAAAGCGGGAAGATCGCCGGGCCCAAACGCTGCCGGTAACTGAAGCCAGTATTGCCCGATGCGGCCAGTCAGCGGTGACATGCGGTCGAAAAACTCGGCGGTGAGATCGCCACAGTTGCGAAGGGCGGCGGTGTGGGAAATGGTGGCGGGAAATTTAAAACAGAAGCGAAAACTGTCGCCTGTCATTTCCCGCCAGCGCTGTACGATTTCCGCTTTCGGCAGAGCGTACAGCGTGGTATTGCCTTCCACACAGTTGAAGTGGCGGGCATAATCTTCCAGCGAAGTGATGCCCAGCCGGTTCCATTTCGGGTGCTGCCACTGTGGAAGGCCGATGTAAATCATAGCGAGGCGATTATCTCGTCGGTGCTGCGAATGCGTGAAATACGCGGGAAGATAAACTTCAGGCTGTGATTATGCTGCTCGGCGCTGGCGGCGCTGCAGGCATCTTCAGCCAGAACCAGTGAGAAGCCCATTTCCCAGGCGTTGCGCGCGGTAGACTCGACGCCAATGTTGGTTGAAATACCGCACAGGACAATGGTGTCGATGCCGCGACGGCGCAGCTGCAGCTCCAGATCGGTGCCGTAAAACGCGCCCCACTGGCGTTTGGTCACTTCAAGGTCGCTGTCTTTTTTACCGAGCGCGGCCGGATAGCTCCACCAGTTCTCTGGCAGGGCATGACCCGGAGGTGCGGCATCAACAGGTTGTTTCAGGGCTTCGGCGTAATCGGCCGACCAGCCCACGCGCACCATCACCACCGGCGAGCCGTTAGCGCGGAATTTCTCAGCCAGTCGCGCTGCACGAGCCACGACGTCGCTGGCGCTGTGGGGACCACCGGCAAACGGTAAAATGCCGTCCTGCAGGTCAATCACCACCAGGGCAGTATGGGATGCGTTGAGTTGTGTCATTGTGACTCCGGTTAACAGGGGGGTTTAGGGTCAATACCTTACGCTGGAAGCCAGGTTGCTGAGTTTACAAATTTTGTTAATTTTTGTGAGAATCTGCAATACCGGCGCTGTGATTCGCGCCAGTCGGCGGTTTCGGGGTTATCGCCAGCCATTATTTCCAGTATAATAGCCCCCTTTTTTCATCCAGTTGTGACAGTCGAAATAGCTGCCACCAAAGCGCCTGCCGTCGCAGGTGGCGGGTCGCGTGCAGCTGATTAAGGGATATCTCATGCGTACAGTATATTGCGGGCAGCTCAATCAATCCCATGTGGGACAGCAAGTAACGCTTAGTGGGTGGGTCAATCGACGCCGTGACCTCGGTAGCCTTATCTTTATTGATATGCGCGATCGTGAAGGCATCGTGCAGGTGTTTTTCGACCCGGACCGTCAGGAAGCGTTCCAGCTCGCCTCTGAACTGCGTAATGAGTTCTGTATTCAGGTTGTTGGCACCGTGCGTGCTCGCGACGAGCGCAACGTTAATAAAGATATGGCGACCGGCGAAGTGGAAGTGTTTGCCACCGAACTGACCATCATCAACCGCTCTGACGTGCTGCCGCTGGACTCCAACCACGTTAATACCGAAGAAGCGCGCCTGAAGTACCGTTACCTGGATCTTCGCCGTCCAGAAATGGCTCAGCGCCTGAAAACTCGCGCAAAAATTACCAGCTTCGTGCGCCGCTTTATGGACGACCACGGTTTCCTCGATATCGAAACCCCGATGCTGACCAAAGCCACGCCTGAAGGCGCACGTGACTATCTGGTGCCTTCCCGCGTACACAAAGGCAAGTTCTACGCGCTGCCGCAGTCTCCTCAGCTGTTCAAACAGCTGCTGATGATGTCCGGTTTTGACCGCTACTATCAGATTGTTAAGTGTTTCCGTGACGAAGACCTGCGTGCTGACCGTCAGCCAGAATTTACCCAGATCGACGTAGAAACTTCCTTCATGACCGCGCCGCAGGTGCGTGAGGTGATGGAAGATCTGGTGCGCAAACTGTGGATCAACACCATTAACGTTGACTTGGGCGACTTCCCGGTGATGACTTTCGCCGAAGCTGAACGTCGCTATGGTTCCGACAAGCCGGACCTGCGTAACCCGCTGGAGCTGGTGGATGTGGCTGACCTGGTTAAAGACGTTGAGTTTAAAGTCTTCTCCGGCCCGGCAAACGACGCGAAAGGCCGCGTTGCCGCGCTGCGTGTGCCGGGTGGCGCACAGATTAGCCGTAAACAGATTGACGACTACGGCAAGTTCATTGAAATTTACGGCGCTCGTGGCCTGGCGTACATCAAGGTTAACGAACGTGCGAAAGGCATTGAAGGAATCACCAGCCCGGTGGCGAAATTCCTGAACGCGGACATCGTAGAAGCTATCCTGGCCCGTACCGGTGCCGCTGACGGCGACATGATCTTCTTCGGCGCTGACAGCAAGAAAGTCGTTGCCGATGCGCTGGGTGCGCTGCGCCTGAAAATCGGTAAAGACCTGCAGATTACCGATGAGAAAAAATGGGCGCCGCTGTGGGTGGTTGACTTCCCAATGTTTGAAGATAACGGTGAAGGCGGCCTGACCGCGATGCACCACCCGTTCACCGCGCCGAAAGACATGACGCCGGAAGAACTGGCGGCGCAGCCGGAAACCGCGATTGCCAATGCCTACGATATGGTTATCAACGGCTACGAAGTGGGCGGCGGGTCCGTGCGTATCCACCGTGGCCAGATGCAGCAGACCGTGTTCGGCATTCTGGGCATTAACGAACAGGAACAGCGCGAGAAATTCGGCTTCCTGCTGGACGCGCTGAAGTACGGTACGCCGCCTCATGCAGGCCTGGCGTTTGGTCTGGATCGCCTGACCATGCTGCTGACCGGCACCGACAACATCCGTGACGTTATTGCCTTCCCGAAAACCACGGCTGCCGCCTGTCTGATGACCGAAGCGCCAAGCTTCGCTAACCCGGCTTCGCTCGCGGAGTTGGGGATTGAAGTCATCAAAAAGGCAGAGAAAAACTGATGCCTTATAAGCGTCCCGTTTCGGTTCTGGTTGTCATTTACGCAGAAGATACGAAGCGGGTGCTGATGTTACAGCGGCGCGACGATCCTGATTTCTGGCAGTCGGTTACCGGCAGCCTGGAGGAAGGGGAAAGCGCGCTGCATGCCGCACAGCGTGAAGTAAAGGAAGAGGTCGCTATCGACGTGCTCAATGAGCCGCTGCCGCTAGTTGACTGCCAGCGCTGCGTGGAGTTTGAGATATTTACTCATTTGCGTCATCGCTATGCGCCGGGGATTACGCGCAATACGGAATCGTGGTTCTGTCTTGCGCTGCCTCATGAACGCCAGATTACGATTACCGAACATCTGGCCTGGAAATGGGTGTCCGCCGAAGAGGCGGCCCTGATGACCAAGTCATGGAGCAACCGGCAGGCGATTGAAGAGTTTGTAATTGATGCCGCCTGATACAGGCGCTTTTGGAGATTGTTATGGCAGGTCATAGTAAGTGGGCCAACACGAAACACCGCAAAGCGGCACAGGATGCCAAGCGCGGTAAGATTTTCACCAAAATTATTCGCGAGCTGGTGACGGCTGCCCGTCTGGGCGGCGGTGACGCTGGGTCTAACCCGCGTCTGCGCGCAGCTATCGATAAAGCGCTGTCTAACAACATGACGCGCGATACCCTGAACCGTGCCATTGCACGCGGCGTGGGTGGCGATGATGACGCGAACATGGAAACCATCATTTATGAAGGTTACGGTCCTGGCGGTTCAGCCGTCATGGTTGAATGCCTGAGCGACAACCGCAACCGTACCGTGGCCGAAGTGCGACACGCGTTCAATAAATGCGGCGGTAACCTGGGCACCGACGGCTCCGTCGCCTATCTGTTCAGCAAGAAAGGCATTATCTCCTTCGAAGCGGGCGATGAAGACCAGATCATGGAAGCGGCGCTGGAAGCCGGTGCTGAAGACGTTGTGACCTTTGACGACGGCGCAATTGACGTTTACACCGCTTGGGAAGAAATGGGTGCCGTGAGAGACGCTCTGGAAGCGGCTGGCCTGAAGGCTGACAACGCAGAAGTCTCCATGATCCCTTCGACCAAAGCAGACATGGATGCGGACACCGCACCTAAGCTGATGCGTCTGATCGACATGCTGGAAGACTGCGACGACGTGCAGGAGGTTTACCACAATGGTGAGATCTCCGACGAGGTGGCGGCTCTCCTTTAATACCCGTCATTTTTCAGCCCACAGATGCGTTGGCTCTCCTCGCTTACCCCAGTCACGTAGTTTATCTACGCTCCTGGGGATGCGCTGCGTAGCCGCCTTTCTGTGAGCTGAAATATTTAGGGTATCGTCTTTACCTGATTGAGAGGTTTAATGGCGATTATTCTCGGCATCGACCCGGGGTCACGCGTCACAGGTTATGGCGTTATTCGCCAGACCGGGCGGCAGCTAACCTATCTGGGCAGCGGCTGCATCCGAACGCAGGTCGCCGACTTGCCCTCGCGCCTGAAGCTTATCTACGCGGGGGTGAGCGAAATCATTACCCAGTTCCAGCCCGAGTATTTTGCCATTGAGCAGGTATTTATGGCGAAAAACGCGGATTCCGCGCTTAAGCTGGGGCAGGCGCGCGGCGCGGCCATTGTCGCTGCGGTGAATGCTGACCTGCCGGTATTTGAGTACGCGGCGCGTCAGGTAAAGCAAACCGTGGTGGGCATAGGCAGCGCGGAGAAAAGCCAGGTGCAGCACATGGTGCGCACGTTGCTTAAGCTCCCGGCCAACCCGCAGGCGGATGCGGCGGATGCGCTGGCCATCGCCATTACGCACTGCCACGTTACGCAAAACGCGGCCCAGATGAGCGAGTCGCGGCTCAACCTTGCGCGGGGACGATTAAAATAATTAAGGCTGGATATCTATCCAGCCTTTTTTATATCATAGGCTGAATTTTTCGCGCATCAACGCTAATACGCAGGAGCACAATGTGATAGGTCGACTCAGAGGCATCGTTCTGGAAAAGCAGCCCCCACTGGTATTGCTGGAAACCAACGGCGTAGGCTACGAGGTTTATATGCCAATGACCTGCTTCTACGAGCTGCCGGACATTGGCAAAGAAGCGGTGGTGTTCACTCAGTTCGTGGTGCGTGAAGACGCTCAGCTGCTCTACGGGTTTAACAATAAGCAGGAACGTACGCTGTTCCGCGAGCTGATTAAAGTCAACGGCGTGGGGCCAAAGCTGGCGCTGGCTATTCTCTCCGGGATGTCGGCTCAGCAGTTCGTGAATGCCGTTGAACGCGAAGAAATCGGCTCCCTGATCAAGCTACCGGGCGTGGGTAAGAAAACCGCCGAGCGCCTGATTGTTGAGATGAAAGACCGCTTCAAAGGCATGCACGGCGACCTGTTTACGCCGGCGGCAGATTTGGTGCTGACTTCGCCGGATAACGGCCAGGCGGATGACGCGGAACAGGAAGCCGTTGCCGCACTCGTTTCTCTGGGCTATAAACCACAGGAAGCAAGCCGTATGGTCAGCAAAGTCGGCCGTGCCGGTGCCGACAGCGAAACCCTGATCCGCGAAGCGCTCCGCGCGGCGCTATGAGGTAGAGGATGATTGAAGCAGACCGCCTGGTATCGCCAGGAAATATTACCCCGGACGAGTTAATCGATCGTGCGATCCGCCCGAAGCTGCTCGAAGAGTATGTCGGGCAGCCGCATGTGCGTTCGCAGATGGAAATTTTCATCCAGGCGGCCAAGCTGCGCGGCGACGCGCTCGATCACCTGTTGATTTTTGGCCCTCCGGGGCTGGGGAAAACCACCCTGGCTAACATCGTTGCCAACGAAATGGGTGTTAACCTGCGCACCACGTCTGGCCCGGTGCTGGAAAAAGCCGGTGATTTGGCGGCAATGCTGACCAATCTTGAACCCCATGACGTGCTGTTTATCGATGAGATTCACCGTCTTTCTCCGGTGGTTGAAGAGGTGCTGTATCCGGCGATGGAGGACTATCAGCTGGATATCATGATTGGCGAAGGCCCGGCAGCACGTTCGATTAAAATCGATCTGCCGCCGTTTACGCTGATTGGCGCCACCACGCGCGCGGGCTCTCTGACTTCGCCGCTGCGTGACCGTTTCGGCATTGTGCAGCGGCTGGAGTTTTATCAGGTGGCCGATCTGCAGCATATTGTCGGGCGCAGCGCCAGCGTGCTTGGGCTGGAGATGAGCGATGATGGCGCCCTGGAGGTTGCCCGCCGCGCACGCGGTACGCCACGTATTGCTAACCGCCTGCTGCGCCGCGTGCGAGACTTTGCCGAAGTGAAGCACGACGGGGCGATTACGGCAGAAATAGCGGCGCAGGCGCTGGATATGCTTAACGTCGACAGCGAAGGTTTCGACTATATGGACCGCAAGCTGCTGCTGGCGGTTATCGACAAGTTCCTTGGCGGCCCGGTTGGGCTGGACAACCTTGCCGCAGCCATCGGTGAGGAGCGTGAGACGATTGAAGACGTGCTGGAGCCTTTCCTGATTCAGCAGGGTTTTCTGCAGCGAACGCCGCGTGGACGTATCGCCACGCCACGCGCCTGGACGCACTTTGGCATTGTGCCACCGGCTCAGCCGTAGTTTTCACCCTAATAAAAAAGGCGCCCTGGGCGCCTTTTTTGTCTCAAAGCAAACCTTATGCAGGCTGTTTCTTTGCCATGCTGAGGATAAACAGTACCGCAGCAGCCAGCACAACGGACGGGCCGGCCGGGGTATCGTAAAGCGCCGAGAAAGCCAGTCCACCGGTAACGGCAATCATACCAATCAGGACCGCAAAGCCCGCCATTTGCTCAGGCGTACGTGCGAAACGACGTGCCGTTGCCGCCGGGATAATCAGTAAAGAGGTAATGATCAGCGCCCCGACAAACTTCATTGCGACACCGATGGTTAATGCCGTCACCAGCATCAGCAGCATTTTCACTCGCTGCAGATTCACGCCATCGACGTGGGCGAGGTCCGGGCTGATGGTCATTGCCAGCAGGTTACGCCACTGCCATGCCAGTACGCCAAGCACGACGGCAACGCCTGCGGCAATGGAGATAATGTCCGGCGGCGTAACTGACAGTAAATCCCCGAACAGGTAGGCCATCAGGTCGACACGTACGTTAGACATCAGGCTGACCACCACCAGACCGAGCGACAGGGCGCTGTGCGCCATAATACCCAGCAGAGTATCAATGGCGAGGTGAGGGCGCTTTTCAAGCCAGACCAGGCCAATGGCAAGCAACAACGTCACCGCGATAACGGCATAGAACGGATTAACGTTAAGCAGCAGGCCAAACGCCACGCCCAACAGAGAAGCATGTGCCAGCGTGTCGCCGAAGTAGGACATACGGCGCCAGACCACAAACGAACCCAGTGGCCCCGCCGCGCAGGCGAGCAAAATGCCGGCCAGCCAGCCGGGCAACAACAATTCAAGCATTACTGTCCATTCCCTCTGCGCAGAACGATGCGACCCTGCAGATCGTGCCGATGATTATGATGGTGGCGATAAATACCCAACTGTTCGGCACCGATTGGCCCAAACATCGAGATAAATTCAGGGTGGGTGGAAACGACTTCAGGCGTGCCGGAGCAGCAAATATGGTGATTCAGACACAGCACTTCATCTGTTTTTGCCATAACGAGGTGAAGGTCATGAGAAACCATCAGCACCGCGCAGTTCAGCTCCTGACGAAGCTGGTCAATCAAATTGTAAAGCGCGAGCTGACCGTTGACGTCCACGCCCTGGGTGGGTTCATCCAGCACCAGCAGATGAGGCTCATTAAGCAGCGCTCGCGCCAGCAGGACGCGCTGATTTTCGCCGCCAGAAAGTTTTTGCATTGGAGCATCAACCAGGTGCGCCGCCTGCACGCGTTTCAGCGCCGGAAGAATGTCTGCTTTTTTTACTCCCGGACGGAGTCGCAGGAAGCGACTCACCGTCAGCGGTAGCGTGGCATCCAGGTGTAATTTTTGCGGCACATAGCCGATGCGCAGATGCTGGTCGCGTTTAATGACGCCATGATCGGGCGTGACCAGCCCGAGCACGACACGAACTAAGGTGGATTTGCCGGCACCGTTTGGGCCCAGCAGCGTAAGAATGCGGCCTGGTTTTAGCGCAAGTGAGATATCGGACAGCACTCGTCGCTGGCCGAAAGAGACCGAGATATTTTCCAGTTCAACCAAATTTGTCATGACAATTTCAAGGGTTGCATAAGTTAGCGGATGTTATAATATCACAATTATTCTGGTTATCACGATGATAAGTTGCATTATGTTACATAAAAAGACACTTCTTTTCGCTGCATTTTCCGCCGCCCTTTGGGGTTCTGCTGTTACCGGCGCCAACGCCGCCGTCGTTGCCTCCATTAAACCGCTGGGCTTTATCGCCTCCGCCATTGCTGACGGGGTGACTAGCACAGAAGTATTGCTGCCTGATGGCGCCTCTGAACACGATTACGCGCTGCGTCCTTCCGACGTAAAACGCTTACAGGGCGCGGACTTAGTTGTTTGGGTTGGGCCTGAAATGGAAGCCTTTATGCAGAAGTCCGTGCGCCAGCTACCCGAGCAAAAACAGCTTGAACTGGCGGCGCTTGCCGGCGTGAAACCGCTGCTAATGAAAGGCGGTGATGACGATGACCATGAGCACGGTGATGAACACGATCATGGCGCAAAGAGTGACGCAGATCACCATCACGGTGAATACAACTTGCACATTTGGCTCTCCCCAGAGGTGGCGCGGCTGTCGGCGGTTGCAATCCACGATAAATTAGTGGAACTTATGCCCGAAAATCGAGCCAAACTTGACGCCAACCTGAAAGATTTCGAGTCAGGCTTAGCCGACGCCGATAAACAGGTGGGTTCCGTGCTGGCACCGCTGAAAGGAAAAGGGTATTTCGTTTTTCATGACGCCTATGGCTACTTTGAAAAGCATTACGGTTTAACGCCGCTTGGCCACTTTACCGTTAACCCTGAAATACAGCCTGGTGCACAGCGTTTACATGAAATTAGAACACAGTTGGTTGAGCATAAAGCGGTTTGCGTTTTTGCTGAGCCACAATTCAGGCCAGCGGTTATTAACGCCGTTGCCAGAGGCACTAACGTTCGCTCCGGCACCTTAGATCCTCTGGGAATTGAAGTCGCACTGGGTAAAAACAGCTACATGCAGTTTATGACCAGCCTTGCGAACCAGTATGCGAGCTGCCTGAAAGGAGATTAACGAGGAAGTGAATACGTGCAACAGATAGCCCGCTCTGTCGCCATGGCATTTGACAATCTATCACGACCCCATCGCGTTATGCTGGGGTCGCTTACGGTTCTCACTCTGGCGGTCGCGGTATGGCGACCGTCAATTTACCATCCGCAGTCCAGTCCGATAATCAAGACTATCGAACTTCAAAAAAGCGAAATTCACTCGCTGCTGCCGGAAGCCAGCGAACCCCTTGATCAGTCCCCGGACGCCGAAGATGACACCCTGCCTCAGGATGAGCTGGACGATAAAACCTCCGGTGAAGCCGGCGTTCATGAATATGTTGTTTCCACAGGCGATACGCTAAGCAGCATTCTTAATCAGTATGGTATCGAGATGGGTGACATCAGCCAGCTCGCTTCCGCTGATAAAGATCTGCGAAACATGAAAATTGGTCAGCAGCTCTCCTGGACGCTGACTGCCGATGGTGATTTGCAGCGTCTGACGTGGGAGATGTCGCGCCGCGAAACGCGCACCTACGATCGTACTGATAACGGTTTCAAAATGACCAGCGAAACCCAGCAGGGCGATTGGGTTAACAGCGTGCTGAAGGGCACGGTGGGCGCAAGCTTTGTTTCCAGCGCGCGCGATGCCGGTTTGACCAGCGCCGAAATAAGCTCTGTTATCAAGGCGATGCAGTGGCAGATGGACTTCCGTAAACTCAAGAAGGGCGATGAGTTCTCCGTACTGATGTCCCGCGAAATGCTGGCCGGCAAGCGCGAGCAAAGCCAGCTGGTTGGCGTGCGCCTGCGCAGCGACGGCAAAGATTACTATGCCATTCGTGCAGAAGACGGCAAGTTCTACGATCGTAACGGCTCTGGCCTGGCCAAAGGCTTTATGCGCTTCCCTACCGTGAAGCAATTCCGCGTGTCGTCGAACTTCAATCCACGTCGTCTTAATCCCGTTACTGGTCGCGTCGCGCCGCATAAAGGCGTTGATTTTGCGATGCCACAGGGAACGCCGGTGCTGGCCGTCGGGGATGGTGAAGTTGTCATGGCGAAGCGCAGCGGTGCGGCCGGATTCTTTGTTGCCATCCGCCATGGCCGCACTTATACCACCCGCTACATGCACCTCAAGAAACTGTTGGTGAAGCCTGGTCAGAAAGTGAAGCGCGGTGACCGTATTGCTCTGTCGGGTAATACCGGGCGTTCTACTGGCCCGCATCTGCACTATGAAGTGTGGATCAACCAGCAGGCGGTTAACCCGCTGACGGCCAAGCTGCCGCGTTCTGAAGGCCTGACCGGCTCCGATCGCAGTGATTACCTGGCGCAGGTGAAAGAGGTTCTGCCGCAGCTGCGCATCGACTGATTGTGTCCTTTGACGAAAAGCCGGTTCTTGTGACCGGCTTTTTCTTTTGTCTGCCGGCCGCTGCCCCGCTAAAATAACGATAAATTCGTCTCGTCAGCCTGCTGGCGAACTACTGAGAGCCGCATGGAAAAAGCAAAAAAAAACCACAGTGAGTTTATCCCTGAATTTCAAAAAGCCTTTTTGCACCCGCGTTACTGGGGAGCATGGCTTGGCGTTGGCGCCTTCGCCGGGCTGGCGCTTCTTCCTCCGGGGCTCCGTGATCCTTTGCTGGGTAAACTTGGGCGTTTAGCGGGCCGTTTGGGCAAAAGCGCTCGACGCCGGGCGCAAATTAACCTGTTGTACTGCTTCCCGGAAATACCGGAAGACCAGCGCGAGGCCATCATTGACCGTATGTTTGCCACCGCGCCACAGGCAATGGTGCTGATGGCTGAATTGGGGCTACGCGACCCGAAGAAGGTCATGGCGCGTGTGGACTGGCACGGAAAAGAGATCGTGGACGAAATCCGTGCGAAAGGCGAGAACGTGATTTTCCTGGTGCCGCACGGCTGGGCCGTAGATATCCCGGCCATGCTGATGGCCTCCGAAGGCCAGAAAATGGCGGCGATGTTCCACAATCAGGGCAACCAGCTGTTCGACTATGTCTGGAATACCGTCCGTCGCCGCTTTGGGGGCCGTATGCACGCCCGTAACGACGGCATAAAACCGTTTATCAGCTCGGTGCGTCAGGGCTATTGGGGCTACTATCTTCCGGACCAGGATCACGGGCCTGAACACAGCGAATTCGTTGATTTCTTTGCCACTTATAAGGCGACGCTGCCGGCCATTGGCCGCCTGATGAAAGTGTGTCGTGCGCGAGTCGTCCCGCTGTTCCCGGTCTATAACAGCGACACGCATCGGCTGGATATTTTTATCCGCCCGCCGATGGATGACCTGCTGGAAGCCGATGACCATACCATCGCCCGGCGAATGAACGAAGAAGTGGAATTGCTGGTGGGCCCGCATCCGGAGCAATATACCTGGATCCTCAAACTCCTGAAGACCCGCAAAGAGGGCGAGACAGAGCCATATTGCCGGGATGAGCTTTACCCGAAAAAGAAAAAATAGCGCCTACCGCGCAATGGAAAACCGCGCCACTGTATTTTACTGGCGCGGTTTTTTTTCATCCTTTTACCAGCACCGGATCTTTGTTCCATAGCGCCGGGAAGAGCTGTTTAAGCTGTTCTACTTTCGGAATATCGTTGATGGCGATGTAAGGGTAGTTTGGGTTGTCATTGAGGAAATTCTGGTGATATTTCTCCGCCGGGTAGAACTGAGCATGCTCTTCCACCGTGGTGACCAGCGGAGCAGCAAACTTATGGCTGGCGTTAAGCTGCGTGATATACGCTTTGGCGACTTTCGCCTGTGATTCGCTGAGCGGGAAAACGGTAGAGCGATATTGTGTCCCGTAGTCCGGCCCCTGATGGTTTAGCTCCGTTGGGTTGTGCGCGACGGAAAAAAAGACCTGCAATAGCTGGCCGTAGGTCACTTTAGTTGGGTCAAAAATAACCTGCACGGATTCGGCGTGCCCGGTCATGCCCATGCTTACAGTTTCATAATTCGCCGTCCGTGCTTTACCGCCCGTATAGCCAGATATTGCGCTGGTCACGCCTTTTACATGCTGAAATACGCCCTGAACACCCCAGAAACACCCCCCGGCAAAGACGGCGGTTTCTAGATGTGCGCCCGAGGTTGACTCGTCCTGCAATGGCGCAGGAATCGCCACCGCACGCTCGGCTTCGGACCAGGCCGTATTCTGAAAGACAAGCGCCGCAATGATAAGCACGGGCGCGCTTAACAAGGCTACCCGGCGCCTGGTGGAAGAAAATAGTGTCGTTTTCATCTTGATGCTCTCCCGGTTAACCGAATGTGAAGGCATAGGCGTTCACGCCCGCATCTTCAAACTCAATGCTGAAGGTATGTTCGCCGCTGCCGCTCGACTGGCGAATCAGTTGGTAAAGGCGCTGTTCCGTCACCGTGCCGCTGCCGTCCGGGGCAATGTCTGACCCGTGGACGCTGCCTGGCGCCTGACCGTCGAGGGTGACTTTAAAATGTACCGGCTTGCCTTCTGCACCCGGGCCGAGGACGAGGTGCAGATCGCGGGCATGGAACTGGTAAACAATGCGGCCATTCGGACGATTAAGCGTGATGTTCTCCCCGCCGATGGTCCAGTTACCTTCGAGTCCCCAGCTATCCAGAGGCAGTGCGGAAGGTTTTTTGTAGTCTGCCGGTTTGTCTCCGGTGACTTCGCCAGAGGCAAAGTTCTGCGCCCGCATATAGCCGAGATAGGTTTCTGGAGAGATGTCATTCTGGCCGCTGGCCGCCTGTTCTACGCCGCTGGCAGAAACGGTGCTGATGCCGCTGTTAACATTTTTAGCGCCCGCCTGGCGCAGCAGTTCCTGAATGACGCGTTCGGATTGTGCATAATCGCCTTCGCCAAAGTGCTCGTAGCGAATGTGGCCGCTGGCATCGATAAAGTAGTGCGCAGGCCAGTACTGGTTATTGAACGCCCGCCAGATGCTGTAATCGTTATCAATGGCGATGGGATAAGTAACCCCCAGTTTTTTCGCCTCTTTGGTGACGTTATTGACGTCACGCTCAAAGGCAAACTCCGGCGCGTGGACGCCAATCACCACCAGACCCTGATCGCGGTATTTTTCGGCCCAGGCTTTCACATAAGGCAGCGAGCGCAGGCAGTTAATGCAGGAGTAAGTCCAGAAATCCACGAGGACGACTTTGCCTTTCAGCGATTCTGCGGTGAGAGGAGGCGAGTTTAGCCACTGCGTTGCGCCGTTAAGCGAAGGCATTACGCCAGCATCGGTTAGGGTTGGAATGGCGTCGTCATCTGACGTTTTCACCACGGAGGCGGGCGAGGGGGCATTGGCCGTGGTGCTGTCCGGGGAGAGGCGTTTCACCAGCGCTTGTTCAATGCCGCCGGTGGAGGCCGTTGACAGCCGGGCCAGCACGCCAGTATCTAAGCCAAAGGAAATAGCGACGACGCCCAGTAACATCCCAGCGCCCAGAATTCGACGGATCCACTCCCCAACGCCCAGAGAGCGTTTCATGGCGCTGAATACTTTGCCGCCGATCAGAAGCGCCAGCGCCAGCGAGGTGGCCGCGCCTGCGGCATAGGCCAACAGCAGCAGCGTGGAACCTACGTTTGCCCCCTGCAGGGCTGCGCCGGTCAGCACCAGCCCCAGAATGGGACCAGCGCAGGGTGCCCAAAGCAGCCCGGTGGCAATGCCGAGTAAAAATGAAGCGCCTGGACCCGCTGGCTGGCCCGGAGCCACACGGTTAGAGAGTGAGTTCCCCACGTTAACCAGAGGGTGCATTATGCGCTCGGCTAGGCGAGGAAACAGCAGCGTGATGCCGAAAACGGCCATCAATACCAGTGCAATGCCGCGACCATATTGGTTAGCCGCGACGACCCAGCCGCCCCCGACGGCTGCCAGAGTAGCGAATAGCGTGAAAGTTAACGCCATGCCCGCCAGAAGCGGAAGCCCTGTGCGGACAAACGGCTGGTCGGATCGTGCGAAGACAAACGGCAGTACCGGCAGGATACAAGGGCTGGCAATGGTTAACAGGCCGCCCAGATAAGCAAGAATAATGACCAGCATCATGATGTTCCTGTATCAGAGAGAGAACGGAGAGCCGGGCGGAAATGACGGGGCTCCTCATGCATATATGCCTGCACTTTATAAAGAGAATACTCACTAAATCCTCTTCAAGAGTTAACAATTTCGTGACAACTTTAACGGTGGCAGCGTAAGTGCCCAGGGGAAAGCGCAGCCTGGCCGGAACCATCCTGCGCGGAGAATTAAGGGGGCGGGCGACGGCGAAGAGCTAAAAGAAATACCGGCACGCCGATAAGCGCCGTGATGACGCCGGGAGGAAGTTCTCTGGGGGCAAATAGCGTACGAGCCAGCGTATCGGACACTAGCGTCAGCATCGCACCACAGAGAATGCTGGCGGGCAAAGTCCATTGATGACGATTGCCGATTATCATTTTTGCCAGGTGGGGAACGGTCAGTCCGACAAAGCCAATTGCGCCGCAAAACGACACCAGGGTAGCAGTGAGCAGCGTGATGGCCAGGTAGAGTGATATTTGCAGGGCGAAAACGTTCACGCCCAGGCCCTTAGCGGCCAAATTTCCCAGCGCCATAACATTCAACGTTGGGGACATCGCCAGGCAAAGCGTCCCCACAAAGAATAGCGCGGCGGCACAGATAGCCACCTGTGGCCATGTCGCTTGTCCAAACGCACCCAGTAGCCAGAAGGTAAAGCCACGCGAGGTTGTCGCATCGGTTTGCCAGAAGACGATTAATGAGGTGATTGCGCTGAGCAATTGCCCAATCGCCACGCCGGAGAGCATAAACCGGGCCGGCTGCATAATGGTTCGTCCGGCGAGCAGCAAAACCAGCCCAAAAGCTGCCAGAGCCCCGATAAAAGCCCCGCCGGGCATGGCCGTTAGCAGCGGCTGAACGCCGAGGGCGATAATGGTGACGGCCCCCAGACCCGCTCCGGAAGAAATACCCAGCAGCCAAGGGTCGGCCAGCGGGTTTCGGGTCAGGGTCTGAAGTACGGCGCCTGCGAGCGCCAGGCCGCCGCCGCAGACCATCGCCAGCAGCGCTCTGGGCAAGCGTAGTGACCAGACTATCTTCTGGTATAGCGCCAGTCGCGGCTCTTCAACGGGAGCCAAATGTAGAAGCTGAATGACTTCGCTCAGGGATAACGTCACGGCCCCAAAGCGCAGGCTGTAAATCAGCACAAACAGAGATGCCACACCGCACAGCAGCAGGCGCAATGGCAGCATGTGCTTATTTCCAACCGGCAATCAGGTAATCGTCCATGAGCTGCCACAGCGTACCTGTTTCGCTGAAACCAGCCTGACTGAGGCTTGCCAACTGAAAGGCCAGCGTCGTTGAGGGGGGAACCGGGCGGCCTGCGAAAACGGCTTCACGGGCAGGGATCAGGTCGGCAATTTCTGGTATTTCTTTAGCAAGGGTGAACCATCTGTCCCAGTCAACTACGCCTTTATCCCATGCCAGCTGTTGAGTTCGGGCATCATGACGCTCGCTGACGGCTTTTTTATTGCCGTCTGCCGGGTTAAAGCGCTGGTGGTCAGCGTTGAGAAATATGCCGTTATCGGCAAGCAATTTCAGGATCTCACCGTGCAGGATGTGCTGTCTGTCCGGCATAAGCCAGTGCAGCGCCGTGCTCGAGACGATGGCATCCGGGCGAGGACCAATTATTTTGTCCTGCCAGGCTGGTGTGGCCAGGTCGGCAGAAAGAATACGCACTCGATCGTCATAACCGGCAAGCGTTTCGCGGGCGATGGCTAACATCACGGGATCAACATCCACGGCGGTAACGTGTGCTGCAGGAAACCTTTCAAGAAGGCGTTTTGTAAGGGATCCAGGCCCACAGCCAAGCTCGAGCAGCGAGAATTCTCCCTTGAACTGTAAGGCAAGCGTATCCATCAGGGCGTCGAAGCGAGCTTCCCTGCTGGCAATATAAGCGCTTTGCTGCTGGTCCCAGAGGGTGACAAGAGTATTCCATGTGGTGTTAGTCATGATTTTCCTTGGTAGAAAGTGAGGTGATAAGCCTGTCCAGTGCGTCCACTGAGCGGATTGAGGGATCCATGTCATAGCCTGGCAGGATGATAAATTTTTTTTCTTTCACGGCGCGAAGGCCTGAGGTCAGGGGAAAGTGTTCGAGGAAGGCTATTTTATCTTTAGCGCTGTCACCGGTACTGCCGCGAGGCAAATCGGCCAGCACCAGAATATCCGGGTCCCGACGGGCTATTTCTTCCCAGGCGACGTTTGGCCATAGCGCAGAGATGTCCGAGAAAATATTGCGGTTGCCGCTTTCTTTGCTCAGCATGTCCGGCACGCCACAGCAGCCTGCAACATACGGCGAGTCGGTGCCGGAATACCACCAGAGCAGGCGAGCCGGAGCCAATTTGGCGGCGCGTTGGCGCAGGGTTGCAAGGTGTTCTTCTTCCCGGCTAACCAGCGCCTGTCCCCGTTCCTCAAAATGCATAATTTTGGCCAGATCTTTTATTTCTTGAAACAAAACGGCGAAGCTGATTCTTTCCTTCGGCGCGCTCTGCTGGCCGCTACAGGCGCCGGGAGAGAGCCAGCTTGATATTCCCCAGCCTGTGATTTGATCCCGGCTTGCCCCTTCCGGGGACCAAAACCAGTACCAGCTTGAGGAGTAGATCATTTCGGGGCGCAGCATCAGCAGCGCCTCGGCGGAAATAAGCCCAGTCCGGGCAACGACGGGTAATGACAGGGCATTACGCGCAGAAAAGCCCATAGGATCTTTGGCCGGGTCATAGCCCACGACGCCAACAATTTCCTGGCGTATGCCCAGTGCCAGAAGGTTTTCCAGAGCAGGATTGCCATAAACGACGATGCGCGTGGGTACGGAGGTCATTGTTTGCGGCACACCGCAATTGGTCACCGTGACGGCCGAAGAACCAGATGAAAAGAGAAGACCTGCAGCCGCCAACATAAAAGCCTTCAGCATTAGAACCATACCGTTATCCAGCCTTCCCAGGTGCGTGAAGGGGCGATCAGGGCCTGGCCGTCGTAAGTGCGCTGATAGGAGTAGAACGTATCGGTCAGGTTGCGAACCCGCGTTCCCAGGCTAACTTTGGGCGTCAGCTGATATTCTGCCGCCAGATCCAGCGTGATGTAGTCGTCCATCTTTTTAGCATTGCGGCTGTCGTTGTAGCTGCTGCCGACGTAGCGCAAATCACTCCTCAAGCTGAGCGGAGCGAGGGGATGCCAGGTCAGCGCCAGATTGCTGGTCCAGGTCGGGACGTAAGCGGGCTGGTTGCCGTCCAGGTTTTCAGGTGGGGAGCCTGCACTAAAACTATCGAACCTTGCATGAGTCCATGCCACGTTGCCCGTCACCTCCCAGCGATCGGTTGGCCGGGCCGTGGCTGACAGCTCAATACCCTGTGAAGTTTGTTGCCCTATAGCCAGGAGTTCGCCTGGCGTGGTGGCTGAAGGGGTAAAGAGATTCTTCTTGCGCAACTGGTAGAGGGCAAGATTAACGGATGCTTTATTATCCCAGAACCGACTCTTAATGCCGGTTTCCCATTGTTGTGACTGGGTGAGCGGCAAATGAGTTTGATCTGCACTGAGGAAGAAAATGTCGCTGCCAGCTTCCTTGCCGTTGGCGTAGCTGGCATAGAGCGTTGTATCGTCGCTGATATCCCAGTTCAGGCCGATACCGGCGTTAATGAAGCTGCGATTTTGACTTTCGCTGCGAGCCGGAGCGAAGTAATGCCAGTCCATATCCAGTCGCGTAAATCGCAGCTGGTTGAGCAGGCTGAGGCCGTCGGTCAGTTGCAGGCTGTCTTCTATAAAGACCGCATACTGGCGCTGGGTGACCTTGCTCCATGGGGCGCGGCTAATACTTGTTTCGGCGCTAAATGGTTCACGTGGCGGATTGAATAAAGGGACATCCTGCGAGCCGGGAAATCCGTTTTTTTGGTAGTCGAAACGGCTGGTTTGCAGCTCAATTCCGCCGACCATTCGGTTATCAAGGCCCAGTAAGGTGTGGTCTATTGAGACGCTTGAGCGGTTGGCCAGCAGCGTATTTTTATGACTTAAGTCACCCCAGGAGTCACGATTGACGGTGTCCGGAGAGGCTGCATTGTAGCGATAGCGCTCAACGTTATGCCAGAAGCGATAGCCGTTGTAATACCAGGTGTGGTTCTTAAAGGTTATGCCTGGGGCGATAGTCGTGTCGAGCACAGCCTGCAATGCAGTAGCATGGCTGGCAATTCTGGCATCGGTCAGATTGTTATAGTTAATACCGCGCAGCCGTTCCTGCGCCTTGCCTTCAATCAGCGGCGTTCCGAAGTAAGGGTTGTCGCTGCTGTTATTCATTCTGTCGCCGTAAAGCGTCAGAGTGGTTTCGTCAGCAAGGCGGAACAGCAGCGAGCCGCTGACTCTGGACTGCCGGTTGCGTTCATGCTGAACCTGGCTGTGCCCTTCGCTACCCGAAGCATCAAGACGCCAGGCTACCTTGTCCTCAATCAGCGTCCCCCCCGCTCCGCCCTGCAAGGACTGGGTACTGTAACTACCCACTTGGTAGCGGAGCATGGCGGGGGAGTCAACAAAGCTGGGTTGATGTGACACAAGGTTGACGCTACCGGCGGTTGCGCTCAGGCCATTCAGCGCGGAACCCGGGCCGTGCAAAATATCCACCTGCTGATAGTGGGCTGGATTGCCAAGTTGCAGCGTACTGCCGGGCATTTCCAGCCCGTCCAGCAGCCAGCTTATGGGCATAAAACCACGCAGAGAAAAACTGTTGGAAAGCGTAGGGGAGGCCACGCCGGACATCCCGGCGGCGTGACTGACCGTTTCGGCAAGCGTGCGGTCACCCTGCGCGACGATTTGTTTTTGTGAAAAGGTTTCCACATACCGCGGTGTTTCTTTGTCAGTCAGGCCCAGGCGTGAGGCCGTGCCGCTGGCGGGTGGCCGCTCCGCAGGGGCCTGGCTTACTACCGTGATGTTTTCTTCACACGATGCCGTCTTGCAGTCTGCGGCAAAAAGCGGATGAGAAATAAGCGCCAGAAACACGCCAGGATATAAGAGGTTGCGTTTGATTTTCATCATGTCTGTGGGTACTCAAAATGAACGTGCCTGTTCAGAAATTGGCGAAATAGAAAGTCTGATTATGTCAGTTTGTTATGTTATAACGTATCATTGTGGGTGGCTATAAAATTAAAACGATGAACTCAGTGTGGATTTACTGGCGGGTGTTGGTGCGGGAAATAAAAAAGCCGCAACGGGAGGTTGCGGCTTTGTCGGGTTTACCCGGTTAGGGTTTGCGTGGATTATTCCACGCAGAGGATGCGGGTAGTGTTGGTGGTGCCAATGGTGCTCATCACGTCGCCCTGGGTCACGATGACCAGGTCGCCGGAGATCAGATAGCCCTTATCGCGCAGCAGGTTTACCGCATCGTTGGCGGCGACAACGCCTTCGTTCACACTATCAAAGTAGACCGGCGTTACGCCACGGTACAGCGAGGTCAGGTTCAGCGTACGTTCGTGCCGGGACAGCGCAAAGATAGGCAGGCCGGAGCTGATGCGAGACGTCATCAGCGCGGTACGGCCGGACTCGGTCATAGAAATGATGGCGGTAACCCCTTTGAGGTGGTTAGCGGCATACATCGCGGACATCGCGATGGCTTCTTCAACGTTATCGAACTGCACGTCCAGGCGGTGTTTAGACACGTTGATGCTTGGAATTTTTTCCGCACCCAGGCAAACGCGCGCCATTGCCGCCACGGTTTCTGCCGGGTACTGACCTGCCGCAGTTTCTGCAGACAGCATCACCGCATCGGTGCCGTCCAGCACGGCGTTTGCCACGTCCATGACTTCCGCACGGGTTGGCATTGGGTTGGTGATCATCGACTCCATCATCTGGGTGGCGGTGATCACGGCGCGATTCAGCTTACGCGCGCGGCGAATGAGGGTTTTCTGGATGCCGACCAGCTCCGGGTCGCCGATTTCGACGCCGAGGTCACCTCGGGCAACCATCACCACGTCAGAGGCGAGAATAATGTCGTCCATTGCGGCTTCGTCGCAGACGGCTTCCGCACGCTCAACTTTCGCCACAATTTTCGCATCGCAGCCCGCATCACGCGCCAGGCGACGGGCGTAGTTCAAATCTTCACCGCAGCGTGGGAAGGAGACGGCCAGATAATCAACGCCGATTTTGGCCGCGGTCACGATGTCCGCTTTGTCTTTATCGGTCAGCGCCTCGGCTGACAGGCCGCCGCCCAGCTTGTTGATCCCTTTGTTGTTGGATAGCGGGCCGCCTACGGTCACTTCGGTAAACACTTTCAGGCCCTGGACTTCCAGCACTTTGAGCTGCACGCGACCATCGTCGAGCAGCAGAATGTCTCCTGGCACAACGTCGGCCGGCAGGCCTTTATAGTCGATGCCCACTTTCTCTTTGTCGCCTTCGCCTTTTCCAAGGTTGGCGTCCAACAGGAATTTATCGCCAAGGTTGAGGAATACTTTGCCTTCTTTAAAGGTCGATACGCGAATTTTAGGGCCTTGCAAATCGCCGAGGATCGCCACATGACGCCCCAGTTTTGCGGCAATCTCACGCACTTTATCCGCACGCAGTTGGTGATCTTCAGGTGAACCGTGGGAGAAGTTCATTCGCACCACGTTAGCGCCGGCGGCAATAATTTTTTCTAAATTATTATCGCGGTCGGTTGCCGGGCCTAAGGTGGTAACGATTTTGGTTCTACGTAGCCGTCTGGACATGTATTACTCCGTTGACTGAAACAACTTGGTGTTGCGTGAACAAAAAACTCGGTAGGTCAGGGTGCGCTGTGAACACCCATGACAACGTAACCGAACAGCCTAATAAGTTACAACTTTGTTATCAAAAATTAACGTTGATCGCCTGAGAGAAGGCGTTCTTTATCAAAGCGCGATTCTTTGAGCGCTTCCTTGACTCGCTTCAAGTTATCCCTGAATTTTGCCCCTCGACGCAAAGTAAAGCCCGTCGCCAGCACGTCAATGACGGTAAGCTGCGCCAGGCGAGACACCATAGGCATATAAATATCAGTATCTTCTGGCACATCCAGCAGCAGAGAAAGCGTCGCCTCACGGGCAAGCGGGCTGCCCTCAGAGGTGATGGCGAGCACAATGGCATCGTTTTCACGGGCTAACTGCGCCAGCTCAACCAGATTTTTAGTCCGGCCGGTGTGAGAGATAAGCACCACCACATCCTGCTCGGTACAATTCATACAACTCATACGTTGCATAACAACGTCATCTGAGTAAATCACCGGGACATTAAAGCGGAAAAACTTATTGGTTGCGTCATGTGCGACGGCAGCGGAAGAACCGAGCCCAAAGAAGGCAATTTTCTTTGCCTGAGTAAGCAAATCGACGGCCCGGTTCACCGCAGACATATCCAGTGACTGACGAACCCGATCAAGGCTCGCCATGGCGGATTCAAATATCTTACCGGTATAGGACTCGACGCTATCATCTTCATCAACATTCCGGTTTACATACGGTGTGCCATTCGCCAGACTCTGAGCTAAGTGCAGTTTAAAATCTGGGAAGCCCTTGGTTTCAAGACGACGGCAAAAGCGGTTCACGGTGGGCTCGCTGACGTCAGCGCTGCGGGCAAGCGTAGCGATACTGGAGTGAATGGCGTCCTGAGGCGCAGCAAGAATCACTTCTGCGACTTTGCGTTCCGATTTGCTAAGGTGTTCCAGCTGTAACTGGATTTTTTCCAGCATATTCATAAAGGCGGGCACTCATGGGTTTTAGCGATTTCAGCAACAGAAGAAATCGTGGGCCGATTTAGCAAGAATATACTCTTGCTAAAATGTGATAGGGCGAGTCGCCGGAGTAATGTTGTTGTTTTTTTTCATTACATGATCGGTGTCTAACTTTGGCAACGGTTACATCGCGCAAAAAAACGTCATTAAATGACGCTTTAGTGCGGCATTGTGGGAAAAGTTAGCAATTGAGGCGGTCAAACCGGGGTTAACGGTTGTCCTCAATTCAGCAAAAGCAGTACATTGCAGCGTAATAAAATTACAAGACGTGCCTGGCTTAATGCTATCCGTGCCCCTGAGGGCCGGTAAAAGCCGGGATATCCGAAACGAGGAGACAAACATGGCGGTAACGCAAACAGCCCAGGCGTGCGATCTGGTCATTTTCGGTGCAAAAGGCGACCTGGCGCGCCGGAAACTGTTGCCATCCCTGTATCAGCTGGAAAAAGCAGGTCAAATCCACCCGGAGACCCGTATTCTGGGTGTTGGCCGCGCAGAGTGGGATAAAGAGGCATACACCAAAGTTGTCCGCGAAGCCCTCGAAACCTTCATGAAAGAGAAGATTGACGAGAGCCTGTGGGACAAACTAAGCGGTCGTCTGGATTTCTGTAACCTGGACGTCAATGACACCTCTGCTTTTACTAAGCTGGGCAAAATGCTCGACCAGCAGAATCGGGTTACTATCAACTATTTCGCCATGCCGCCAAGCACCTTTGGCGCCATCTGCAAAGGGTTAGGTAAAGCGAAACTTAACGCCAAGCCTGCTCGTGTCGTCATGGAAAAACCCCTCGGGACTTCCCTGGAAACTTCCCAGCAGATCAACGATCAGGTGGGTGAGTTCTTTGAAGAGTGCCAGGTTTACCGTATCGACCACTACCTGGGTAAAGAAACCGTTCTTAACCTGCTGGCGCTGCGTTTTGCCAACTCCCTGTTCGCGAACAACTGGGACAACCGCACTATCGATCACGTAGAAATCACCGTGGCCGAAGAGGTGGGGATTGAAGGCCGCTGGGGTTACTTCGATCAGGCCGGGCAGATGCGCGACATGATTCAAAACCACCTGCTGCAAATCCTGTGCATGATTGCCATGTCTCCCCCGTCTGACCTGACCGCTGACCATATCCGCGATGAGAAGGTGAAGGTTCTGCAGTCGCTGCGCCGCATTGATCGCACCAATGTGCGGGATAAAACCGTGCGCGGTCAGTACACCGCTGGCTTTGCGCAGGGCAAGAAAGTGCCGGGTTACCTGGAAGAAGAGGGCGCGAACAAATCCAGCGCCACCGAAACCTTCGTGGCTATTCGCGTAGATATCGACAACTGGCGCTGGGCCGGCGTGCCGTTCTATCTGCGTACCGGGAAACGTCTGCCGACCAAATGTTCAGAAGTCGTTGTGTACTTCAAAAACCCTGCACTGAATCTGTTTAAAGATTCCTGGCAGGAATTGCCGCAGAACAAGCTGACTATTCGTCTGCAGCCGGATGAAGGCGTGGATATCCAGATCCTGAACAAAGTCCCGGGCCTGGAGCACAAGCATAACCTGCAAACCACCAAGCTGGATCTGAGCTACTCCGAGACCTTCAACGAGTCTCATCTGGCGGATGCCTATGAACGTCTGCTGCTGGAAACCATGCGGGGCATTCAGGCGCTGTTTGTTCGTCGTGATGAAGTGGAAGAGGCGTGGAAATGGGTAGACTCCATTACCGAAGCCTGGGCTGCGGATAACGATGCGCCAAAACCATACCAGGCCGGAACCTGGGGGCCGGTGGCTTCCGTGGCGATGATTACCCGTGACGGTCACTCATGGAACGAATTTGAGTAACAGGTCGTGAACATAACCGGTAAAACGTCACTAACAAATGTTCCTCATTTTACCGGTAACATGATCTAACACAGAAGTGGCATAGTTTTTTATGAATAATAGCCCCGCGTGGATTCACCCGCGGGGCTTTTTTATTTACACTAGCTGAAGCGTTTTTGCTCCCGACATCAAGTTATATGGGCTACCAGGTTAGTGTCAGCAGCCCTGAACATGACGATATCAGTGCGGGGGAACAGCCACTTTCTGAGGAACTTCTATGCATCCAAATTTGTTACGGGTAACATCGCGTATTATCGAACGCTCCCGCCCAACGCGCGAAGCCTACCTGGCACGCATTGAGAAAGCCAGGAGCAACACGGTTCACCGCTCGGAGCTTGCCTGCGGTAACCTTGCGCATGGTTTTGCTGCCTGCCAGCCGGACGATAAGGCGGCGCTGAAAAGCATGTTGCGTAACAATATTGCGATCATCACCTCCTACAACGACATGCTCTCCGCCCATCAGCCGTATGAACATTATCCTGAGCAAATCCGTAAGGCGCTGCATTCCGTTGGCGCAGTGGGGCAGGTGGCCGGCGGCGTTCCGGCGATGTGCGACGGGGTGACTCAGGGCCAGGATGGTATGGAGCTTTCTCTGCTGAGCCGCGAAGTGATTGCCATGTCTACCGCGGTTGGGCTTTCCCATAATATGTTTGACGGCGCGCTCTACCTTGGCGTGTGCGACAAAATCGTGCCGGGGCTGACGATGGCCGCGCTGTCGTTTGGTCATTTACCTGCGCTTTTCGTTCCATCAGGCCCGATGGCCAGCGGCCTGCCGAATAAAGAAAAGGTCCGCATTCGCCAGCTTTATGCGGAAGGTAAAGTGGACCGTCTCGCACTGCTGGAAGCCGAGGCCGCTTCTTACCATGCACCGGGCACCTGTACCTTCTACGGCACGGCAAACACCAACCAGATGGTGGTTGAGTTTATGGGCATGCAGCTGCCGGGTTCTTCTTTTGTTCAGCCCGATGCTGAATTGCGTCGCGCGCTGACGGATGCCGCCGCACGTCAGGTCACTCGCCTGACCGGCAACGGCAACGAATGGATGCCCCTCGGGAAAATGATCGACGAGAAAGTGGTGGTGAACGGTATTGTTGCTCTGCTGGCAACCGGCGGCTCGACTAACCACACCATGCACCTCGTGGCGATGGCTCGTGCTGCCGGGATCATTATTAACTGGGACGACTTCTCCGAGATCTCCGAAATTGTGCCGCTGCTGGCGCGTCTATACCCGAATGGCCCGGCGGACATTAACCACTTCCAGGCAGCGGGCGGCGTACCGGTGCTGATGCGCGAGTTGCTGAAAGGCGGCCTGCTGCACGAAGACGTTAATACCGTGGCCGGTTTTGGCCTGCATCATTACACCATGGAACCGTGGCTCGACAACGGCCAGCTTGCCTGGCGTGAAGGTGCCAGCGAGCCGCTGGACGGCGACGTCATCGCCACGATGGAAAAACCGTTCTCCCGCCACGGCGGAACGAAAGTGTTGAGCGGGAACCTGGGCCGTGCGGTGATGAAAACCTCAGCGGTGCCGGTAGAAAACCAGGTGATTGAAGCGCCTGCGGTTATTTTTGAAAGCCAGCACGACGTTTTACCGGCGTTTGAAGCCGGTAAACTGGACCGTGATTGCGTTGTCGTGGTGCGCCATCAGGGGCCAAAAGCGAACGGCATGCCAGAATTGCATAAACTTATGCCGCCGCTTGGAGTATTATTGGACCGCTGTTTCAAAATTGCTCTGGTGACAGATGGAAGACTGTCCGGCGCTTCAGGCAAGGTGCCTTCCGCAATCCATGTTACCCCGGAAGCGTATGACGGCGGGCTGCTGGCGAAGGTGCAGGATGGCGATATGATTCGCGTCAATGGCCAAACGGGCGAGCTAACGTTGCTGGTCGATGAAGCCGTACTTGCGGCGCGCACTGCTTATCACCCGGATCTCAGCGCCGAGCGCGTAGGGACGGGGCGGGAGTTATTCGGCGCATTGCGCGAACAGCTTTCAGGCGCTGAACAAGGCGCAACCTGCATTAAATTTTAAACCCGTGGCAGCAATGCCCCGGAACAGATTAAAAGTGGCTAAGAGGCGCTCAGATGAAAAATTGGAAAACTACAGCAGAACAGATCCTGAAAACCGGCCCGGTTGTGCCGGTCATTGTTGTTAACAAGCTGGAACATGCTGTGCCGATGGCGAAAGCGCTGGTGGCCGGTGGCGTCCGCGTGCTGGAAGTCACATTGCGTACAGCTTGTGCTATCGACGCCATTCGCGCGATTGCGAAAGAAGTGCCTGAAGCTATCATCGGCGCGGGGACCGTGCTGAACCCACAGCAGCTGGCAGAAGTGACCGAAGCGGGCGCGCAGTTTGCCATCAGCCCGGGTCTGACCGAACCGCTGCTGAAAGCCGCGACCGAAGGCAGCATTCCGCTGATTCCGGGTATCAGCACCGTTTCTGAATTGATGCTGGGTATGGACTACGGCCTGAAAGAGTTTAAATTCTTCCCTGCGGAGGCCAACGGCGGCACCAAAGCGCTGCAGGCGATTGCCGGGCCGTTCTCACAGGTGCGTTTCTGCCCAACCGGTGGTATCTCCCCGGCTAACTACCGCGATTACCTGGCGCTGAAAAGCGTGCTGTGCATCGGCGGCTCCTGGCTGGTACCGGCCGATGCGCTGGAAGCGGGCGACTACGACCGTATCACTAAGCTTGCCCGTGAAGCCGTGGAAGGCGCTAAGCTGTAAGCCATAAAAAAGCCCCGTGTTTAGCGGGGCTCAATGATTAAATCGCTCTCACCTGAGGGCGATTTTTTTATCCTTCAACTTTCACCTGCGCGGCAGATGCCACGGCTCTGGCAACCGCCTCATCGACGCTGCTACCGGTCGCCAATGCGACGCCCATACGGCGTTTACCCGCAATTTCCGGTTTACCGAACAGGCGAACCTGTAAACCGCCGCCCAGCGCCGCACCTACGTTGCCGAACTTAACGTTATCGCTGTGCAACTCTGGCAAGATCACCGCCGACGCGGCAGGGCCATACTGACGAATTTCACCGACGGGCAGGCCGAGGAAGGCGCGAACGTGGAGGGCAAACTCAGAAAGATCCTGCGAAATCAACGTCACCATGCCGGTGTCGTGCGGGCGAGGGGAGACTTCACTGAAAATGACCTCATCGCCGCAGACAAACAGCTCAACGCCGAACAGGCCGTGGCCGCCTAGCGCGGTAACGACCTTCTCCGCAATCTCTTTCGATTTTGCCAGCGCGATGTCGCTCATCTGCTGCGGCTGCCATGACTCGCGGTAGTCGCCATCTTCCTGGCGGTGTCCGATAGGCGCGCAGAAATGCACGCCGTCGACGGCGCTGGTGGTCAGCAAAGTGATTTCAAAATCAAAATTGACCACGCCTTCGACAATGACCCGGCCTTTACCGGCGCGCCCGCCAAGCTGGGCGTATTCCCAGGCTTTAGCCAACTGGTCGGCGGTGCGAATAAAGCTTTGGCCTTTGCCGGAGGAACTCATCACCGGTTTGACAATACAAGGCAGGCCAATCTCCTGGACGGCCTGGCGGAAAGCGTCTTCACTGTCGGCGAAG
This sequence comes from Cedecea neteri NBRC 105707 = ATCC 33855, assembly GCF_001571265.1. GTDB lineage: Bacteria > Pseudomonadota > Gammaproteobacteria > Enterobacterales > Enterobacteriaceae > Cedecea > Cedecea neteri. The sequence goes on from NZ_BCTL01000001.1 coordinate 99,835, forward strand.
CGGTAGCTGGAAGTAGGCAGCTGGAGTTCTTCTGCGGCCAGACGGCGAATACCTTCGCGGTTCATGGTTAGCCTGGTCGCACGAGCGCATGGCACTACTCGCTGGCCCTGGGCTTCAAGCTCCAGCAGGGCGTCAGTGGCAATAGCTTCAATTTCAGGAACGATAAAGTCGGGCATTTCGGCGGCGACAAGCGCTTTTAGCGCCGCGGCATCCAGCATGTTGATCACGTGGCTGCGGTGTGCGACGTGCATCGCCGGTGCATTTGCATAGCGATCGACCGCGATAACTTCTACCCCGAGGCGCTGACACTCAATGGCCACTTCTTTACCCAATTCACCGGAACCCAGCAGCATAACTCGCGTAGCTGCCGGGCGCAGAGCTGTTCCCAACGTTGACATGTGATTTAGCCTTAACAAAGAAAAAGACCGGGGAAGTATAAACGAAAACGTTTGCGTTGGCAGCGGCTTTCCGGCTTGTGTGATAAAATGATTGGCGATATACTGGATAAATAAACAGGTAAAACGGAGCTGCAAAATGGCGGTCGAGATTAAATATGTTGTGGTGAGAGAGGGACAAGAAAAAATGGCCTTTGCCAGTAAAAAGGATGCTGACGCTTACGACAAAATGCTGGATCTGGCCGAAGTCCTCGGCGACTGGCTGCAGCAAAGCCCGATTGCGCTGGATGAAGGGCAGAGCGATACCCTGGCGATGTGGATGGCGGAAAACAAAGATCTGCTGGCGGGTGTATTGAAAAACGGCAAGCTGCCGGAACCTGAGTTAAACCCGGCTGAGCCAGAAACAGAATCAGTTGAGTCTGAGCAAGCGTCGGCTGCCGATGATAACGTCAGCGAGCACCCTGGACGTAAACGCACCAAAGCCGCGTAATACGGATTTGCTGTAAGCGCCGGTCAGCCGGCGCGATTCTTTTCCCTTCTTTAGCGCTGTTCGACGTTTCTTGACGTCCCGTGGCCTACTCTCGACGAGTTAAGTCAACAGAGGGTCTCCGTCATGAATAACTGGTTACAGCAGCTTCAGTCGCTACTGGGGCAATCCACTTCCCCTCAATCCTCACAGCCTGCTGCCGGTAATGGCCCCGAAGGGATCGGTAAACTTCTGGTGCCGGGGGCGCTGGGCGGGTTAGCCGGGTTACTGCTGGCGAGTAAATCTTCCCGTAAACTGTTAACAAAATACGGCACCAGCGCTCTTCTGGTTGGTGGCGGCGCCGTTGCGGGAAGCGTGTTATGGAATAAATACAAGGAACGGGTCCGCCAGAACCAGCCCGTTTCCGCTGGTTGGAGCGAGCCGCACTCGTCGGTTGATGTTCGTACCGAAAGATTAATTACCGCGCTGGTTTTTGCTGCGAAAAGTGACGGCCACATCGATGCAAAAGAGCGGCAGTTTATTGAGCAGCAATTACGTGAAGTCGGTATCGACGGTGAAGGCAAAGCGCTCGTTGAACGGGCTATCGACAGGCCGTTAGATCCTCACCAGCTTGCGCAAGGCGTAAGAAACGAGGAGGAAGCGCTGGAGCTTTATTACCTAAGCTGCACGGCTATCGATATCGATCATTTTATGGAACGTAGCTATTTGAACGCCCTGGGCGATGCGTTAAACATACCGCAGGATGTCCGTTCCGGTATTGAGCAAGATATTCAGCAGCAAAAACAACCCCTCCCGGTTTAATCCTCCTGTAATCAGGCTATGCCGGGTTTCTCCCGGCATTTTCTTTTAATCCTTCATGTTCCGCTTGCAAGCTCGGCTGAATTTGCCACCCTTACGGGGTGTAAAACGGAAAATGATGAAAGTGATGCCGCCAAAAGCCAAAAAAATTCCTCACGCTATGACACTACATGGCGATACCCGCACGGATAACTATTACTGGCTGCGGGATGATGACCGCGCCGATCCCGAAGTGCTGAAATACCTCGAGTTGGAAAACGATTACGGTAAAAAGATCATGGAGAGCCAGCGTGCGCTGCAGGATCAATTGCTAAAAGAGATGATTGCTCGCGTTCCGCCTCACGATGTTTCCGCCCCGTATGTGAAGAATGGCTATCGTTACCGTCAGGTTTATGAAAAGGGTAATGAGTACGCAATTTATCAGCGACAATCTGCGGTCAGAGAAGAGTGGGCAGAGTGGGATGTTCTGCTTGATGCCAACCAGCGTGCAGCCCACAGCGAGTTCTACACGATGGGTGGGTTTGCCATTACGCCGGACAACGCCGTGATGGCACTGGCGGAGGACTATCTCTCTCGGCGCCAGTTCGGCATTCGTTTGCGTAATTTGAAAACCGGGAACTGGTATCCGGAGATGCTGGATAACGTTTCGACGAGTTTTGCGTGGGCGAATGACTCCGTCACGCTTTACTACGTGCGTAAGCATCCCAAAACTTTACTACCTTATCAGGTCTGGCGGCACACGCTTGGCCACCCGGTGGCCGATGACCAACTGGTGTATGAAGAAAAAGATGACACCTTTTACGTCAGCGTGCATAAAACAACCTCTCAGCATTTTATTGTCGTCTATCTTGCCAGCGCGACGACAAGTGAAGCTTTATTCCTGGACGCAGAACTGGCGGATGCCGAGCCGCAAGTATTTTCCCCGCGCCGAAAAGATCATGAATACACGGTCGATCACTACCAGCATGGGTTCTACATTCGTTCTAATAAAGACGGCAAAAATTTCGGCCTCTACCGCAGCACCGTGCGGGACGAAAAACAGTGGGAAACGCTGATTGCCGCACGGGATCAAGTGATGCTTGAAGACTTTACGCTATTTCGCGACTGGCTGGTGGTTGCCGAGCGACAGCAAGGGTTGACCAGCCTGCGTCAGATTAATCGCCATACGCGTGAGTCCACGGGGATTGCTTTTGACGATCCGGCCTATGTCACCTGGCTTGGCTACAACCCTGAGCCGGAGACCTCGCATTTGCGCTACGGCTATTCTTCTATGACCACGCCGGATACGCTTTTCGAACTGGATATGAACAGCGGTGAGCGCCGGGTTATCAAGCAAACCAGGGTTGCCGGGTTTGACGCTAACAATTACCGCAGCGAGCATTTGTGGGTGACCGCGCGGGATGGCGTTCAGGTGCCGGTTTCGCTGGTTTATCACCGCATGCATTTTCGCCAGGGCAAAAGTCCGCTGCTGGTCTACGGCTACGGCTCTTACGGCAGCAGTATGGATGCTGATTTTAGCAGCAGCCGTTTGAGTCTGCTGGACAGAGGTTTTGTCTATGCCATTGCCCATGTGCGAGGCGGCGGTGAGCTGGGTCAAAAATGGTACGAAGACGGTAAATACCTGAAAAAGATGAATACCTTTAACGACTATCTTGACGTCTGCGACGAGCTGCTCAAGCTGGGCTATGGCGATCCGAAATTGCTTTATGGAATGGGGGGGAGCGCGGGCGGTATGTTGATGGGGACTGCAATCAATCAGCGTCCTGAGTTATTCCATGGCGTGGTCGCCCAGGTGCCTTTCGTCGATGTTGTGACGACGATGCTTGATGAGTCCATTCCGCTCACAACCGGTGAGTTTGAAGAGTGGGGAAACCCTCAGAACGAAGAGTATTACCATTACATGAAGCAATACAGCCCTTACGACCAGGTTCGCGAGCAGGCTTATCCCCATCTGCTGGTGACGACCGGGCTGCATGATTCTCAGGTACAGTATTGGGAGCCGGCTAAGTGGGTTGCCAAATTACGCGACTATAAACGGGATGAGACCTTACTGCTGCTTTGCACAGACATGGATTCCGGGCACGGCGGCAAGTCGGGGCGTTTTAAATCTTACGAAGGCGTAGCGCTGGAGTTTGCATTTCTGATTGCCCTGGCTCAGGGGACGTTGCCAGGGCGCGTGCATTAATCGGCCGAACTGGCGGCCAGGTAATGTTTTAGCGTCATGCGGAGATCCGGCGTGAGTTCCTTGATGTTATTAAGCATCCAGCGAAGATAACCCGGGTCGTCTTCGGCTATTTCCGCAATGCGTTTGCCCCGGTATTTGCCGAACATCATGGTGGTCACCAGCGCCGGGCGACCGGTGATCGTGACCATATCTTCCGGCGACCAGCCCGACACATCCATAATTCTCAGCAGCAAGGCGGCGGTGATATAGCAGTCGAACAACGCGCGGTGATGGTGCAGCCCGGCTGGCGTATCCACGTGCAGCTTTAGCGATTTATACAGCCCCATATTGCTGTATTTGATGCCCGGCCACAGGCGGCGCGACAGTTTCACCGTGCAAATCCAGTCCCCCTGCATTTCCGGCAGCATGCGGCTGTCAAAACTGGCGTTGTGCGCAACGTAATAAGGGCTCCCGAGGTAGCGGGGGATTACGTCTTCAATCCAGGGTTTATCGGCCACCATGTCTTCGGTAATTTTGTGGATGGCCATCGCCTGGTGGCTTATCGGCCGGTCAGGACGGACAAGATCGCTCATCGGGTTTACAATCTTGCCGTCGATGATATCGACCGACGCAACTTCCACTACGCCCCCCTGTAATCCACAGGTTTCCGTATCAATAATGCGCAGCATCGCAGTCTCCGTTAACAGGCTTCAGGCGACTAGCGTAAAGGAATGACCTCGCCGTGCCAACCTCTCTCGTCCCGACGGCCAATCGCCAGCAACTCGCCCTGGTCGGCTCTGACGACAAGTTGGCCTAAATTATCCCAGCAGGCACTGCGGCCAGCGGCGCGAGGTTCTACCCCGGACCAGGCATAATTGGCCTGCAGAATGGTGAGCCCATATTTGTGCGCCCAGCGTTGCATATACATTTCATCTTGCTGATAGCTTAATTCTGTCATCGCGGCGCCGGTGGCGTAAAGATCCGCACCGATGTCAGCGGCGCTTCTGGGCCAGGCTTCATCGTCGCTTTGGGCGCAAACGGCCAGGGCGATATTACGGGAGCGTTGCCCTAACAGTGGCGCGACGGGCGGCTGAGCCTTCGCATCCAAAGCCTCTGCGGGACGTTTGCAGCAGGCGATACGTGACCCGTCCGGCAGAAAACTCACCATACCGGCCATGTTATGCGCCTCGTCACCGAGCGACATGCCAACGATCACGGTCATAGGGTAGCGGCGGGCCGCCTCGCTTAGTGGGTCAAACAGCGAATCCGTGAACGCTGGCGGGTGGTTATCGGGGCGTAATCCGGATAAAGAGAGATGAGGGAAAACCAGAAGGTCAATGCCTTGTTCGGCGGCACAGCGAATGAAATCGAGGTGGTGGTCGATGTTGGCCTGATAACTTCCGGCAACAGCACCGTATTGCGCAGCGGCAACATTCCAGCGTGGCATAGGTTCTTCCTTAATCTTTCATCCAACGATTGCATCCTGCAATCGCGAGGGATGAGCCAAAGCTTGTGGTCAACTGAACAAGGAAGAGAGTAGCACTAGTTTTGAATCAAAGAGAAAATTCTTAAGCTTTTATTTTTGCTTTGGTTCATACGGCAAACGAGAAAGTTTAACCGAGGCCAGACGATAGGCAATCAGCTTTTCACGGAACCAGGCCCGCAGGTGTTCAGGCTGCTCACGTTCCACCATTTCGGCCACGACGGGCATGTTATAGCGCTCTTTAAACGCCACGCCGGCAGCGGCCAGATCGACGTTAACTTTATCCATTTCTTCCTGGGGCAAATCGGCGAGATTGTAGCTCATCATATCCTCCTGCAATGTCAGCGCTGAAGTTACTGTTTTGCGCCCCGGATGACAAGCAACAATAGCTTTTCCCGTCTCGACTTGATCACGGGCCGGGGTTATTCTTTCGGCCTTATCACATAACAAAAAGGAATAGTTAATATGGCGTTCATCTCCTCCCGCATCGCAACCGTCGCGGCATTTGTTGCTGCTATGGCCGTTTCTCCAGCCGTGTTTGCACACGCGCACCTTAAGCAGCAGTCTCCGGCGGCAGACTCTGCCGTGACCGCATCTCCGCAGGCGCTGACCCTGAATTTCTCTGAAGGCGTTGAGCCTGGTTTCAGCGGCGTGACGGTTACCGGCCCGCAGAAATCAGCCGTGAAGACCGGGAAAGTGAAGGTCGCTGAGAGCGACAACAAACAGCTGATTGTGCCGGTTGAAGAAGCCTTGAAACCGGGTGATTATTCCGTGGACTGGCATGTTGTGTCAGTCGATGGGCACAAAACCAAAGGTAACTATCACTTCTCCGTGAAATAATCGCCATGCTGTCGGCGTTTTACATCGCGCTGCGTTTTATCCATTTCACCGCATTGATGGTGCTGCTTGGCAGCGCCATCAGTTGCTCGCTGCTTGCCCCACAACAGTTTAAGACCGTGCTTATGCGCCGCCTCAAAGCGCAGTGGCGGCCTGCTGTCTGGCTGTCACTGATTAGCGCCTGCCTGTTATTTATGGCTCAGGCCGGGCTGATGGGTGACGGCTGGCGCGATATCCTCTCGCCGGATGTCTGGCAGGCGGTGTTAACGACTCGTTTTGGTTCGGTCTGGATATGGCAGCTATTGCTGGGCGCGGTCACGCTGGTCGTTGTGTTTATCGCTCCCCGGGCAATGCCGGGTTTATTGCTGCTGTTAGCCTCCGCGCAGCTGATTATGTTGGCTGGCGTTGGGCACGCCGCAATGCATGACGGCGCGCTGGGCGCCTTTCAGAGGATCAATCACGCGATTCATCTTCTGAGCGCGGCCTGGTGGGTGGGGGGACTGTTGCCTTTGCTGGTTTGCATGTCCATGGCGCATAAGCCGCGCTGGCGTACTCCGGCGATTACGGCAATGATGCGCTTTTCGCGTTACGGGCATCTCGCAGTGGCCGCGGTGCTGGTGACCGGCGTGGTGAATAGCTTGCTGATCCTGGGCTGGACGCTGCCGCTTGAAAGTGGTTATTTTCGACTGCTGGCGCTAAAGGTTGGGCTGGTGCTTGTGATGGTTACGCTGGCGCTGATCAACCGTTATATACTGGTGCCGCGTTTTGACGCTGTTCAAGCCGATGCTCAGCGGAGATTCATTCAGCTTACGTGGCTGGAAGTGATTTTATCGGTAGGGGTACTGCTGCTTGTCAGCATATATGCTACCTGGGAGCCGTTCTGACGGCGCAAACTGGTTATATGAGAGATTCATGAAAAAGAGCATTTTGACTTTACTGCTGCTGGCCTGCGCTGGATCTGCGCTGGCTGCCCCGCAAATTATCACCGTGAGTCGGTTTGAGGTGGGTAAAGACAAATGGGCGTTCAACCGTGAAGAGGTAATGTTGAGCTGCAGAACGGGGAATGCGCTGTTTGCCATCAACCCAAGTACGCTAATGCAGTATCCGCTGAACGTCATTGCCGAACAGCAGATCAAGAGCGGTAAAACGAGCGGGCAGCCAATCAGCGTTATTCAGGTGGACGATCCGCAGCATCCTGGGCAGAAGATGAGTCTCAATCCCTTCATTGAGCGGGCACAAAAGCTTTGCGGTGAATAAAAAGTACGCATTTTTTGCCATAAAAAAACAGCAATAACCTCAACGGGATATTGCTGTTTTTGCATAAATAGTCACCTTTATTGCGGCTTTTTTCTGACCACTTTTGTTGCGGACTGGAAAACCTGCGCCGGTAATCTATTCTTAAGAGGCAAGGCGACTTAGCCTGCATTAATGCCAACTTTTAGCGCACGGCTCTCTCCCAAGAGCCATTTCCCTGGACCGAATACAGGAATCGTGTTCGGTCTTTTTTTTATTCGGGAATCAGCCAGCCTGCTTGCGCGTAAAGCGTTTCCCATAACGCTTTGGCTCGACCTCTGCGCTAAGACCATACCACACCTTAATAGCTTGCCGTCCAGCGTTTTTTGCTCAACTTGTTAATTATTTGTTGCGCAAAGGCAGGGGCTGAGCAGGCGAGGTATCCAGACTAGTGATACGTGTCACGAAAACTCGCATCACTGCCGCGACAACGTTACACTCTCGGCCTCGCTGACCGCATTCCATGAGAAGTGCGGCATTCATGACAACAGACCTGCATCCCATTATGACTAACCAAACTGAGCCTGCCGCTCGACATGAGCATGAGAACAGCCTGCGCACCGTGCTTCGTTCCCCCCGGCTGATCCAGCGCGAAGTGCTTGCCGGGGTCGTTACCGCGCTGGCCTTGATCCCCGAAGTTATCTCCTTTTCCCTGATTGCGGGCGTTGACCCGAAAGTCAGCTTAATCGCGTCTATTGTGCTTTGTTTTGCTATGTCGATTCTGGGGGGCCGCCCGGCAATGGTCACTGCGGCGGCCGGGTCAGTCGCACTGGTGATTGGGCCGATGGTTCATCAGTACGGAATTGGCTATATTCTGCCTGCGGTGGTGCTGGCCGGGGGGATCCAAATCCTGTTCGGCGTGACCGGGCTGGCGCGCATGATGCGTTATATACCGCTTTCGGTGATGACCGGATTTGTTAATGCCCTGGGCATACTAATTTTCTTCGCTCAGGTGCCTCATGTCTGGGGGCAATCGCCGCTGGTTTGGGGGCTGTTTGCCGTGACGCTTGGCGTCGTGCTGCTGTTGCCGAAGGTACTGAAATCAGTGCCTTCACCGCTGGTGGCTATCGTGCTGGTGACCGGCCTGAGTATAGCCATGGGATGGGTATTGCCCACGGTCGGTGACAGTGGGCCGATGAAGGCCGGTTTGCCTGGGTTAACTGAGCTGAAGGTGCCGCTGAGCCTTGAGACGCTGCGCATTATCTGGCCCTGTGCGCTGAGTATTGCTTTCGTTGGGCTGATGGAATCGCTGCTGACCGCGAAGCTGGTGGATGATCTGACCGATACGCCCTCCAGCAAACGGCGCGAATGCTGGGGACTGGGCATTTCCAATATCTTCGCCGGTTTTTATGGCGGCATTGCGGGCTGCGCAATGATCGGGCAAACCATCGTCAACGTTGAATTGGGAAGAGGGCGTACCCGGCTATCTACCGTGGCGGCAGCGCTGGTGCTATTGCTGCTGGTCACCGTGCTAAGTGAAGTGATGGCAAAAATTCCGATGGTGGTGCTGGCCGGGATCATGATGATTGTGGCGGTGAAAACGCTGAACTGGCATAGCATTTCTCCCGGTACGCTTCGCCGTATGCCCGTGCCGGAAACGCTGGTGATGCTCACGACCGTCGCTATAACGGTTTATACCGATAATCTTGCGCTTGGCGTATTGGGCGGCGTCATATTCGCAGTGATGCTGTTTGCCCGTCGCATCGCGCATGTTGTGCGTGCCGAGCGGCAACTGGCGGCTGACGGCAGCGAAGTGACTTACCGGGTACGTGGGCCGCTGTTCTTTGCCAGCAGCAATGACCTCGTCGAGCATTTTCACTATGCTGACGACCCGGCGCGGGTGGTGATCGATCTGACCCAGGCACAAATTTGGGATGCTTCCACCGTTGCCGTGCTGGATGCCATAGAAACGCGTTATCAGCGCTATCAGACGCAGGTAGAAATTGTTGGCCTGGACACCCACAGCGCCGATTTCCATCAGCGTCTAAGCGGAAAACTTTAGCTATTATACCGGCGGCGTTCAGCTGCCGGTTCTCCTTAAACATTCTCAGCATGAAATGCCATTTTTTGAGCGGTACATCACAATTTCCCACTACTTTCCGCTGTCCGGCTGACTGTTTAAACGACAAGCTCGTGAAATAAACATTTCAGTAACATTTCCGTTGCCAGTCAATACGGAATAACTTATTACTATTTAACCGCTTACTCAGCGTAAGCGGCCCCGCCGCCACTATAACGATAAATAACAGGATACTTTATGACGACAAACGATGCCGTCCGTGAGGACGCTGCGCGTGGTTTTTGGCCGACGGTCAAAACCTTCCCGGCTACGGTGATTGCGCTGCTGTTTTTTACCTTGGTGATTCGCTTTAGCTATTTTATGGCCTGGCCGTTTATGACGGTGATCATGACCCGTAATTATCATCTTTCCCCCATCTCCGTGGGTGTGGCGATGACCAGCAGCGCGCTTCTGGCGGTGGTGCTGGGAATGTATGGCGGGCAACTGTCGGATAAATTAGGCCGCCGGGGCGTGCTTTCCCTGGGCTGCGCGCTGTCGTTTGTAGGGTATGCTCTGCTTGGGCTGGCAACGGGAATGGCGTTATTTATCATTGGTCTAATGATTGTTGGCGTCTGTTTTGCGTGGGTAGAACCGCCAACGCGTGCTCTAATGAGCGACTTGCTGGGCGATCGTCGCCGCCGCGCTCTGGCGCTGCAGATTCGTTATTATTTGGTGAATGTGGCGGCGGTTACCGGGCCGCTGGTTGGTATTGCGTTCGGGCTGACTTCGCAGAAAGGCACCTTCGTGATCACCGCCTTGAGCTATCTACCGCTGCTTATTTACACCTTGCTGTTTATTCCTGCCGGAAAGCTGGTGGCAAAGGAAAGTGAACAAAAAACCGGAGTCAGATTACGCGACGTTATGCTGATCATCGCCCGGGACAAACTGTTTGTCGCGGCGCTGCTGTGCAGCACGTTGTGCGCCGTGGTCTTCGTTCATTATGAGTCCGTGGTACCGCTTTATTTGCTGACGCTGGACGCAGAGGCCGCCGTAAAACTGATTACGCTGATTCTGGTGTCCAATGCCTGTACGGTGCTTATCGCCCAGCTTTTCCTGGTTCGTTTTCTGGCCCAGGTGAGTCTGCCTAACCGCATTTTGCTCGGGGGCGCTATCTTTGCGCTTTCGCAGCTATTGTTCTGGTCCGTACGCACGCCGGATGCGCTGGTGTGGGTGAGCGTGACGGTTATTTTCAGCATCGGCGAGGCAATCCTGATGCCGAACCTGAATATTCTGCTGGATCAGCTGGCGCCGGATGAGCATCGGGGCGCGTACCTGGGCGCATCGACCCTGACGACGTTAGGTATTGCGCTTGGGCCGTTAATTGGCGGCGTGATGCTGACCCTGACCGGTGCCGGCGTATTTTTGGGTACTATGCTGTTTAGCCTGCTGCTGTGCGCTATCATTTACGCCTGCAAATCCGGCCTTAAACAACGACTACAAGAGTAATACTGAGCGGAGTCATGATGATTACTGAAGCCCCACGTCTTGAAACGGAACGCCTTATCCTGCGCCACTTTACGCTGGACGACTATGAGGCGCTGGTTGCCTGTTGGTCTGACCCGGAGATGGTGAAGTTTATCGGCAGTGGAAAACCGCAGGATGGCGAGATGAGCTGGGCACGCCTGATGCGTTATATCGGTCACTGGCAGGCGCTGGGCTACGGTTACTGGGCGCTGTTTGAAAAACAGAGTGGGCGTTTCGTGGGGTCGTTTGGTTTCCAGGAAGTTAAACGGAATCTCACGCCGGCTTTGGAACACCCGGAGGCAGGCTGGTCGCTTATTCCTGCGGTACATGGTCAAGGCTATGCAGCGGAGGCACTCAGCGCAGTTTTGAACTGGGCGGATAACAATTTCAGCGGGCCGGTATGCTGCATTATTGATGACGATAATCAGCGTTCTATTGGCCTGGCAGAGCGCTTCGGCTTTACTTTCCAGCACTACGTTGAGTACCACGGGAAGCAAATACGAATGTTCCTTCGCCCGGACAATCGCTAATCACGCCTGGCCCTGCTCAGAAGTCGCTGTACTCCTGGGCAGGCCGCCAGAATCCATCGATAAACTCTTCTACCGGGTAACATCCACCGTGGCGCATACGCTGCTCACTCATTGCGCTCAGGCACTGGCGCTCGCTGGTAAATACCTCAAGCACCAAATCGTCGCAGCCGCCGTCCAGGTAACAAACAAATAAAACCAAAGCAAACATTAGCGCCTCAGAACCGCTTCGTTTGGTTTAAGTGTAGGGGAGCGAAAGGGAGTGGGGGAAATAATTAATCCGTCTCGTGGACGGAGAAAGTACGGGCAAAAATCATTGATTTAAAAACTGCACCTGGGTCTAACAAAAGCAATGAATGATTTTCTCTGGTCTACTCCAAACAGCTGAAAACCACGTTTTTCGGCTGTTTGTCATCTATATAACCCGTCTCAGGGACGGGTTCATCTTGAATTATGCAAGGCGCATAACCCAGGCATCGCGCTGGCGATCGTAGTGTTGCAGGTAAAGTACGGAATGTTCGCCGTCCAGCACGGCGGGAATAGAGGTTGCACCATCCCACGCATCCAGCTGCATGCACAGGTCAGGGTCGGACTTACAGGGGATGCTTAACGTTCGATCCCCCTGTTGTTCACCGTGTAATTCGGCATCATCGATCTCGAAGATGCCGATCCGGACGTTGGTTTTTGTCATCTTTGGCTCCTTGTTATCTGCGGCGGGTGGTATGACCAGTCGATCACCCCAATTTCAGCGTAGTCAAGGCAGCACAAATAGCCAACTTAAAAAGTGCTTATTTTTTTAGCCAGCCTGCGGTGCGGCGAAAAGCTTGCCGTCGCGCACCAACTCCCTTGGGTAGCTGTTTTTCAGGCGCGAGCCAACTTTACGGGCCAGGCCAAGCGGTTGCCCCTGGAAAGTGACAACAACCTCATCACGTGACGGTGTCACTTCTGGATAGATATCCCGGCCACGATACCACTCTTCGGCTTCAGCTTCGCTCAGCGGGAAACAAAGCGGGTTGTCACTTTTTACCAGCGCAATTGTGGCTTCATGCTGCCAGCGGAAGCCTTTGTTATGCTGTTCGGCAAGCTTCAGGCCAATGCGAGAAAAACGTACTTTGCCGATAAGCGGCTCAATATCGGTCGGAAATAGCCAAATCTCTTTATCGCGCTGCCACAGACGGAGCTCATCGCCCCAGGTAAGACCCGATTTCGCCGCCGCGGCGGTCACTTCGGCTGCGGCTTTGCCTTTCATCGGCGCGAAGGGGAATTTCCCTAATTTATAGCTTGGGGCCGGCAGCGGCGCTATAGAGGCCGTTTTGCGCAAGCGTGCAACGAAAAAGCCTTCACAGTCGTAAATCTGCGGGAAGACGTGCAGGAAACCTTCCGGCGTCAGCGCTCGCGTGGCCTCCGGGAAGAGGTCGCTGAGGGGCGCAATTTCCACCGCGTCCGGCCAGGTATCCAGCAGCCACTGGCAGATTTCCTGATTTTCCTGGCGATTCAGCGTGCAGGTGGAGTAGACCAGGGTGCCGCCAGGGCGAAGGGCGTGAAAAGCGCTTTCGATCAGTTCACGCTGGGTATTGGCTATCTCAGCCGTGCTTTCAGGGGACCAGTTGCGCAGCGCATCGGGATCTTTTCGCACAACGCCTTCACCGGAGCAGGGTGCATCCAGCAGAATGGCGTCGAAGGATTCAGGCAGAGCGGCACCGAATACGCGGCCATCAAAATGCGTCAGCGCAACGTTGCTGATGCCGCAGCGGCTGATGTTTGCATGCAGGACTTTTACCCGGCTGGCAGAATATTCATTGGCAAGAATTGCGCCGGTGTTATTCATACGGGCGGCAATTTGGGTCGTTTTTGAGCCCGGTGCGGCGGCGACGTCCATCACGCGCTGAGGCTGGTTACCGTCGGCAAACAGGGCGGCAACGGGCAGCATCGAACTGGCTTCCTGAATATAGAACAGGCCGCTCAGATGCTCTGCGTTACTGCCCAGCGGCAGGGTTTCTTCATCTTCACGTTCAATCCAGAAACCCTCTTCACACCACGGCACCGGCGTTAAGCGCCAGTGATAAGGCGCAACGAGCGTCAGAAAGTCAGCCACGGATATCTTCAGCGTATTGACGCGCAGGCTGCGGCGCAGCGGCATCTGGCAGTATTCGATAAAGCTATCCAGCGTCTGGTCTGCGGGAAGCGCATCGCGAATCGCGTCGAGAAAAGGTTGCGGAAGATAAACGGCAGTAGATTGAGCCATGAAAAACGCCCCTGAAAAAATGAAGGGGCGCAGTTTAGCACGGAATTGCCCGAGCGACGTACCGCCCGGGCTTATGGTTTAGCGTGGCAGGGCGGTTCCCCACTGGCGCCACTCTTTCGGTTCGCTTTCCAGCAGCAGGAAGTGCTTCCCGGCTTCGGCCTTCGGCGAGAGCGGGATCCCCGGCGGGGTCGCAAAGGCAATACCCCCGCGAATAAACTGGTTAAAGGTGCCGGTTTTCACCACGCCGCCGGTTAAGCCAAAGTCCAGGCTATAGCCGGAAGCCAGCCAGAAGACGGAGTTGTCCCGGACCAGATGCTGGTAACGCTTACTTATGCGCAGGCCAACCATTACGCGGTCAGAGAGATTGCCCAGCGTCATGCCCGTGACCGTGCCAACTTCAATGCCACGGAAGAGTACCGGCGTGCCGATGCTGAGCGAACCGGCTTCAGGCACTTCCAGCACGATGTTGAGCCCGTCGGAGTAACGGGAATCGGTAATGGACGCTTCCTGCAGCTCGAAGTCGCGGCGCGGGTCGCCTCTGCCAGGCTCAACGTTGATGTATGGCTGGAGGAGGGTATCGAGATGATCGACGCCTGCCGCGGAGATCTGCGGTGTGACAACGGAGAAGCGGGTGCCGACGCGAGCGAAGGTGGAAACATACTCAGGGTAAAGCACCGCTTTCGCTTCCACTTCGTTACGCGATTGAGTCAGATTCAGTGATTCAAGCTGGCCAATATCGATACCTAAGTAGCGGATTGGCATGCCTGCTGAAAGTTTCCCGGCATCAAACGTGTGCAGCGTTATCTGGCTGCCTACGGCCCGCGCTGCGGTTTCTGAAGCATAAAGCACGCGTTTTTCGCCTTTCACCTGGCCCACGCTCGCGCCGCTCATATTGTCAAAGCTAATGGCCCCTTTGAGTGCACGAGAGAGCGGGGAGGCCTGAACCGTCAGTCCGCTGCCGTTGAGCTGAACTTTCGCACCACCTTCAGCCCAAAATACGGTGTTTGGCGTCAGTAGCTTGCGATATTCGGGCTTGATGTGAACATCAATATCAAAGTTCTCGGCGCGAGGGCGGATGGTGATTATCTCCCCCACCTGGAATTTGCGGTACAGCACCACGGAGCCTGTCTGGATATCAGGCAGGCTGGATGCCGTCAGCGTCAGCGTGGTGGTCGGGATGTCGCTCAGGCTGTTTTCAATCGCTTTTTCCATGTTGGCGTAAAGTGGGTAGCTGCTTTTCATCTCGCCTTTGCTACCCGGCAGCACGCGAATACCGCCGTTTACCCATTCGTTAGCGCTGGCGCCCAGGAACTCAACGCCGTCCATGCCGAGCTTGACGTCAATGCGGCTGTTAACCACGAATTTGCTGTCGCCCTGCAGCAGATGGCGGTATTGCGGTTCAATGGCGGCGGAGAACGTGACGCCTTTGGCCGACAGTGCCCGCTCGACCACCTGGCCGATTTGTATCCCGTGCAGGATGATGGGCTGCCCGGCATCAATGCCGTAGCTTTCAGGTGCCGTCAGCGAAAGCGTGAGTACATTTGGCTGCTGCAGCGGCGTTTGGTCGCTGGAGACCACGGTGAAGCGATCCTGCGGCTCGCCGTCACCCGGCACAAGTTCAAAGGTGCTGCCCGTCAGTAAAGTACTGATGCTCGGATTATCCAGCGAGATTTTAGGACTGCGGAGTTCGATCCGCGTACCGCTGCGCATCAGGCTAACTACGCCGGGATCAACGGTCATTTCGCCGGTGACGGCACCGCCCGGATTAAGGTTTAACTTGGTCAGAGAACCGACTTCCAGCCCCTGGTACATCAACTTCGTTGACCCTGCTTTTAGGCCATCCCCGCTCGGGAGGTCGAGGTTAATGATGACGCCGCGCTGGCTGTGCGCCAGGTCTTCGTAAAGGCCGAATTCATCATCCGCTTTGGCCGGTTCTGAGTTGTCAGGAGAGTCGAACGCAATCGCGCCATTGACCAGGGCCGCAAGGCTTTCTAGCTGAACTTTAGCGCCACTCAGGCCAACATCGGCCTTCACTCCGGATACATTCCAGAAACGGCTGCCTTTTTTCACCAGGCTGGTAAAGCGGCGATCGATAAGCACGTCGACAGTGACGCCCTGCTTGTTCTTATTGATGGCATAGTCATACACGCGGCCAACCGGAATTTTGCGGAAATAGACCAGCGACCCGCTGTTAAGGGAGCCTAAATCCGGGGCATGCAGGTGAATCATCAGTTCACCGTTATCAAGGCGATATTTAGGCTGGGTATCGAGGGCGGTAAAATGGTCTCGCGGTTCGCCTTTACCTGGCATCATGCCTATATAGTTCCCGCCAACCAGGGCATCAAGTCCGGATACGCCAGCAAGGGAGGCCTTCGGCGTCACCAGCCAGAACTGTGTGTCTTCCCGCAGCGCATCCTTCATATCGCTTTTGATACTGACTTTGACTTCGATTTTACGCAGGTCATCGCTCAGGCTGATGTTTTGCACGGTACCCACTTCAACGCCCTGGTAGCGCACGGGGGTGCGGCCAGCGACTATCCCGTCGGCGGAGATAAAGTCGATGGTCACGGTATTGCCGCGCTCCTGGTAAGTCGTCCAGATCAGCCAGCCGGCAATCAGTAACGCAATTACAGGTAATAACCAGAAAGGAGAGATCCGGCGTTTCGTTTTAATTCGCGCTTCAGTCGGTGAAGCGGGCGTTTCCTGACTCATGTGCGTCCCAAAGTAGTCGGCTATCCAGCCATTCGACGGCAAGAATAGTTAATATAACCGCCGCGCCAAAGAAGACCGCGGCGGGACCCATCGTAAATGCTAACAGCTGGTCACGGTTAACCAGTGACATCATCAAAGCGATGACAAACAGATCGAGCATAGACCAGCGGCCAATCCAGGTGACAAAGCGCAGCAATAATATGCGGGTGCGTAGCCCTTGCTGGCATTTGAAATGAATGCTTATCAGTAGCGTAATCAATACAATAACTTTAGTAAACGGCACCAGGATACTGGCAATAAATACCACGGCGGCAACGGCGATATTGCTGTGTGCCAGAGAGATAATGCCCGACATGATGGTGTCTTCCTGGCGGGCGCCGTTCACATAGATAATGGAAATAGGCAGCAGGTTTGCCGGCAGCAGAAAGACCAGAGAAGCAATCAGCGCTGCCCAGGATTTTTGTAAGCTTTGCTTACGGCGATGGTACAGCGGCACGTGGCATCGAGGGCAGCGGCCTCGCTCGTCCGGCACACCGGTGAAATGACAGCCCAGGCAAACTCGCAGTTGGGCGTTAAAGGCACGCGGCGGGCGCTGAGGGTAAAAACGCTCCCAAAGCTGCTCAATATTCAGGTGGATCATGGTCAACAGACTTAGGATCACCAGCGCGATAAAAGCGATCAGTCCGGGACCTGGCTGTATAAACGCGTACTCGCGAACTTTAATGCAGGCCACGCCAATCCCCACCAGATAGATATCCAGCATCACCCACTCTTTAAGCTTATCCAGCATCAGCAGCACCGGGCGAAGGTTCATCCCGAGAATGTTGCCAAAGCAGAGGTAGGCAATAGCCGCGACCAGCGTGGCCGGCGCGCCTACCACGCAAAAGAGCACTACGGCAGCGGTGAGCACGTCCCCCTGACTTGCCATCTGCCAAATCCCCTGCATCACATTGGCATCAATACTTGAGCCCAGCAGATAAATGCGAAGCAGCGGATCGGAAAAGGCGACGGGCATGAGCACCAGCATCGCCACGGCCATTGCTCCCAGGCGCGTCAATGACCAGTCGCGACCGTGGTGTACTCGTGCATCGCAGCAGGGACAGTAGGCACTTTGTGTCGATTTAACCTGGGGCAGAGAGAAAAGGGTATCGCATTGGGGACAACGCTGATAACGTGCCTGAGGCAATTCCTGACTGATGGCGTGTATTTTCATTGTGCGTCGTAAGCCGGGAGCGTTGTTATCTGAATAATGTATTTAGCCTATCGTAATTCATAAAATGATACACCTTGTGGCACCGTGCATTTAATGCTTATTTTAGTATGCTACAAAGTAAAGCAAGACAACATAACGGTTATTTAATGAACAAAGAACAATTTTACGCGGATTTGAATCGCGATTTTAGTGCATTAATGGCAGGTGAAACCAGTTTCCTCGCAACGCTGGCGAACACCAGTGCTTTGCTCTTTGAGCGCCTTGACGGCGTCAACTGGGCAGGATTCTACCTTCTTGAAGCCCAAACGCTAGTTCTGGGGCCCTTCCAGGGCAAAATTGCCTGCGTAAGAATCCCCGTCGGCAAGGGTGTGTGCGGTACCGCTGTCGCAACGGGCACCATTCAACGCGTCGAAGATGTGCACGCTTTTGATGGGCACATTGCCTGCGATGCGGCCAGCAATTCGGAAATTGTGCTGCCGCTGACGGTGGATGGCCAGACAATTGGCGTCCTGGATATCGACAGCACCGAGTATGGCCGTTTTTCAGAAGAAGACGAAATGGGTTTAAAAACCTTGGTTTCGCGGCTTTCAGACGTGCTTAGCGGCACTGATTTTAAAAAATTCTTCCCTCGATAGCATGATAAGCAACGGATAACGTGGCATTTAGCGATGGCGTCATTATAATGTCGCCTGTTCATGCCTGCGACTTATTGGCAATTCCGTTGTAATCAGGAAATTTCATGGAAAATCAACCTAAGTTGAATAGCAGTAAAGAAGTTATCGCATTTTTGGCCGAGCGTTTCCCTCAATGTTTTAGCGCTGAAGGTGAAGCTCGTCCGTTGAAGATTGGTATCTTCCAGGATTTAGTCTCTCGTGTTGAAGGCGAAATGAGCCTCAGCAAAACGCAGCTTCGTTCAGCGTTACGTCTTTATACGTCAAGCTGGCGCTACCTGTACGGCATCAAAGCTGGCGCGACTCGCGTCGACCTTGATGGTAATCCTTGCGGTGAGCTGGACGAACAGCATGTAGAACATGCTCGTCAGCAGTTGGAAGAAGCTAAGGCCCGCGTTCAGGCGCAGCGCGCTGAGCAGCAGGCGAAGAAACGTGAAGCGGCCGCAGCCGCAGGCGTCACGGAGGAGGCTCCACGTCGCGAACGTAAACCTCGCCCGGCCGCAGCACCGCGTCGTAAAGAAGGGGCAGAGCGTAAACCTCGCGCTGAGAAACCGGCACCTAAGGCACCTCGTGAAGAGCGTCGTACACCGGTGACCGATATTGCTGCTCTGCAGGTTGGACAGGCCATTAAAGTCAAAGCCGGTAACAACGCAATGGATGCTACCGTACTGGAAATTACCAAAGATGGCGTCCGTGTACAGCTGACTTCTGGTATGGCAATGATCGTACGCGCAGAACACTTGCAGTTCTGAAACGGAGGCCTGACTCAGGCATGAACAAACTGGCCATCGCCAGCTTGCTGTTCGTGGCAGGCAGTGCCCTGGCCCTGGACAACATTACCCGTGCCGATCAAATTCCTCAGTTAAAGGAAGAAGCTCAGCACGCAACGGTAAGCGAGCGCGTGACCTCACGTTTTACGCGTTCGCATTACCGCCAGTTCGATCTGGATGCCAACTTCTCGGCAAAAATCTTTGACCGCTACCTTAATTTGCTGGATTACAGCCATAACGTGCTGTTGGCAAGTGACATCGCCCAGTTTGCCGCGAAGAAAGGGCAGATTGGCGATGAGTTGCGTAGCGGTAAGCTCGATGTCTTTTACGACCTCTATAATCTGGGGCAGAAGCGCCGTTTTGAACGCTATCAGTATGCCTTGAAGGTGTTAGCGAAGCCGATGGATTTCACCGGTAACGACACCATCAATCTGGATCGCAGCAAGGCTCCGTGGCCAACAAGCGTCGATGAGCTGGATAAGCTCTGGGATGCGAAAGTTAAATACGACGAACTGAGCCTGAAGCTGACCGGTAAAACCGAGCAGGAAATTCGTGAAACCCTGACCAAGCGCTATCAGTTTGCCATTCGTCGTCTCACGCAAAGTAACAGCGAAGACGTGTTCTCGCTGGCGATGACCGCGTTTGCTCATGAGATTGACCCGCATACCAACTATCTCTCCCCACGCAGCACCGAGCAGTTCAACACCGAAATGAGCCTTTCTTTAGAGGGCATCGGCGCGGTATTGCAAATGGACGATGATTATACGCTGATCAACTCTATGGTTGCCGGTGGTCCTGCGGCGAAAAGCAAGGCTATTACCGTCGGCGATCGCATCGTTGGCGTAGGCCAGACGGGTAAACCGATGGTTGACGTGATCGGTTGGCGTCTGGACGACGTTGTGGCGCTGATTAAAGGGCCAAAAGGCAGCAAAGTTCGCCTTGAGATCCTGCCTGCGGGCAAAGGCACCAAAACGCGTACCGTGACGCTGACCCGTGAGCGTATCCGTCTTGAAGACCGCGCGGTCAAGATGTCGGTGAAGACGGTCGGCAAAGACAAAGTCGGCGTGCTGGATATTCCTGGCTTCTACGTTGGCCTCACTGATGATGTGAAGGTTCAGCTGCAGAAACTGGAAAAACAGAACGTGAAGAGCGTGATTATCGATCTGCGTTCTAACGGCGGCGGCGCGCTAACGGAAGCTGTGTCTCTGTCTGGTCTGTTTATCCCAAGTGGCCCGGTTGTTCAGGTTCGCGACAACAACGGCAAAGTCCGTGAAGATAGCGACACCGATGGCGTGGTCTACTATAAAGGGCCTCTGGTGGTGCTGGTTGACCGCTTTAGCGCCTCGGCATCTGAAATCTTTGCTGCGGCTATGCAGGACTATGGTCGCGCGCTGATTGTCGGCGAGCCGACCTTCGGGAAAGGTACCGTACAGCAGTACCGGTCGCTGAATCGCATTTACGACCAGATGCTGCGTCCGGAATGGCCTGCATTGGGTTCTGTTCAGTACACCATCCAGAAGTTCTACCGCATTAACGGCGGCAGTACCCAGCGGAAAGGTGTTACTCCAGATATCATGATGCCAACCGGGACCGAGCAAACGGAAACTGGCGAGAAGTTCGAAGACAATGCGTTGCCTTGGGACAGCATCAATGCGGCGACCTACGTGAAGACCGGTGACCTTACGCCGTTCGAACCTGAGTTGCTGAAGCTGCATCAGGATCGCATCGCCAAAGATCCTGAGTTCCAGTACATCATGAAGGACATTGCTCGCTTCAATGCCCTGAAGGAAAAACGTAACGTTGTTTCTCTGAATTACGCCCAGCGTGAAAAAGAGAATCAGGAAGACGATGCTACTCGCCTGGCAAGAATCAACGATCGCTTCAAACGTGAAGGCAAAGCGCCGATTAAGAAACTCGACGATTTGCCGAAGGACTACCAGGAAGCCGATCCGTATCTGGACGAAACGGTTCATATTGCCGTCGATCTGGCTGGCATAGAGCAGGACAGGCCGGCGGAGCAGCCGGCAGCGGCAAAATAACTCTCCCAGATGGGCACCCGAAACGGTGCCCATTTTTTTACCTGTCTCCAGCGATGTAAGACAAATGCATACAAAATGTAAAGTTATGTATTATTAATCACTTGGCGGCGTCAGATGCTTGAAAATAGGCGGCGCGCCCCTACGATGTTGTGGAGCGCAAAGAGCGTGTTTTTAACCGAGGTAAAAAGAAAATTATGATGCGTATCGGGCTTTTCCTGCTGACCAACCTTGCGGTAATGGTCGTTTTCGGGCTGGTGCTAAGCCTGACGGGGATCCAGTCGAGCAGCGTTCAGGGTCTGATGATCATGGCGGTCCTGTTTGGCTTTGGCGGCTCTTTTATTTCCCTGCTGATGTCAAAATGGATGGCATTACGTTCAGTAGGCGGTGAGGTAATTGAGCAGCCTCGTAATGAAACGGAGCACTGGTTGATGGAAACCGTGCGCCAACAGTCGCAGCAGGCAGGCATCGCCATGCCGCAGGTTGCGATTTATCATGCGCCAGACATTAATGCCTTTGCTACCGGAGCGCGGCGTAACGCTTCTCTGGTTGCGGTCAGTACAGGTCTGCTGCAGAACATGAGCCGTGACGAAGCGGAAGCGGTTATCGCGCACGAAATCAGCCACATCGCCAACGGCGACATGGTGACCATGACGCTGATTCAGGGTGTGGTGAACACCTTCGTTATCTTTATCTCCCGTATCATCGCTCAGGTGGCTTCCGGCTTCCTGTCCGGGAACCGTGATGATAACGAAAGCAGTAACGGTAACCCGCTGATTTACTTTGCGGTTGCCACGGTGCTGGAGCTGGTATTTGGTATTCTGGCGAGCATCATCACCATGTGGTTCTCACGCCATCGTGAATTCCACGCCGATGCCGGTTCTGCGAAGCTGGTGGGTCGCGAGAAGATGATTGCTGCGCTGCAACGCCTGAAAACCAGCTATGAGCCGCAGGAAGCCAGCAGCATGATGGCGTTTTGCATCAACGGTAAGGCCAAATCAATGAGCGAATTGTTCATGACGCACCCGCCGCTGGACAAACGTATCGAAGCGCTGCGCAGCGGCGAATACCTGAAGTAATTGAAACTCTGAAATGAAAAAGCGTGCCCAGGCGGCACGCTTTTTTTATGCCTGCACCCGGGGTTGCGAGATTCGCAGCCCGCTGACGACGGCGGCAATGGTGGCAAATATGCCTGCAAGTATCAGCGAAGCGTGCGTTCCACTTGTGCCAAACAAGTTAAACATTAGCGCGACCAATGCGGCACCACAGCTTTGACCAAGCAGGCGGGCAGTCCCCAGCATACCGCTTGCGCCACCGCTGCGATGGCGGGGCGCTGAGGAGATGATGGTGTGGTTATTCGGGGACTGGAAGAGGCCGAATCCAGCGCCACACAACACCATACGCCAGATGATATCCAGGTCGGACGGATTGTGCGGTAGCATGGCCAAAGCAAACAACCCGCAGGCCATCACCAAAAGCCCGATAGCACCCATTAGCCCGGCATGAACTCGCTCGATAAGATAACCTGCCAGCGGCGCCATCACCATCGTTGCCAGCGGCCACGGCGTTAACAGTAGCCCGGTTTCAACCTCACTCCGCCCCAGCACGCTTTGCATAAAAAAGGGCAGGGAGACCAGCGCCAGCATCTGGGCGCCAAACGAACATATCGAGGTACCGATAGACAACGAAAAAATTGGGATTCGCAGCAGGTCAACCGGCAGCAGCGGGAACGGAAGGCGTAGCTGGCGACGAATAAAGAAATAGCCAATCACCACCAGTGCGGCCAGCTCGCCAATAATCACTGAGCCGGGCTGGCCCTGCGAAAAGCCGCTGATAGCCGAAATAAGCAAGCCGAAGGTCAGGGCGTTCATTACCGCGCTCGGAATGTCAAAGCGCTGGCCCTGGGATTTTTGCTGATTGGGCGGTAAATAGCGCAGCGCCAGAATCAACGAAACAATGCCAATCGGCACGTTGATTAAAAACAGCCACTGCCAGGAGGCCACCGAAAGAATTGCAGCGGCAACGGTAGGACCTGCGGCGGAGGAGACGGCAACGATAAATGAATTAACACCCATCCCGCGGCCAAGAAAACGTTGAGGATAAATCAAACGAATGAGTGCGGTGTTCACGCTCATTAATGCCGCGCCGCCAAAACCTTGCAGCACTCGGGCAAAGGTGAGCATCGGCAGTGAGGTAGAAACGGCGCAAAACAGCGAGGTCAGGCAGAACAGGACCAGGCCGCACTGATAGATACGGCGGTAGCCAAAAATATCGCCGAGAAACGAGAGCGACAAAAGCGAGACAATAATGGCTATTTGATAGGCGTTTACCACCCAAATAGATTCCGCCGGGCTGGCATTCAAATCGTGTGCAATTGTCGGCAGAGCGACGTTAGCGATAGCGCCGTCCAGCACGGCCATCATGATCCCGAGCGCAATCGTGAAAATGGCACCGTAACGCTGGGGCGTCGGTAAGCCATCGGATACTGATTTATCCATATTTAAAATTTGGCTGTCTGAAGTCGTTAGGAGGGTAATGATTTTATCATCAATTAATCTTGTCAATGCCGCAGATTTGTAACGAATCAGCAGGCTTTGATTGCGGCTATCATAGGGCATCAATATACTAAAAAGCGGTTCCAATTTTTATAAAACAATAACACCCGAGGTGATGTATGGCTCTCTCAGACCCCGATAAGCAGCCTGATGCAGTCTCTTCCGTGCTGAAGGTTTTCGGCATCTTACAGGCCCTTGGTGAAGAAAAAGAGATTGGTATCACCGAACTGTCTCAGCGTGTCATGATGTCCAAAAGCACCGTGTATCGGTTTCTGCAAACAATGAAATCTCTCGGTTACGTGTCACAAGAAGAAGAATCGGAGAAATATGCCCTGACGCTGAAGCTTTTTGAACTGGGCAGCGGGGCATTGCAGAACATTGACCTTATCCGCAGCGCGGATATACAGATGCGTGAACTTTCCCGGCGAACGAAAGAAGCGATTCACCTGGGGGCGCTTGAGGACAGCAGTATTGTCTATATCCACAAAATAGATTCGCTTTATAACTTGCGTATGTATTCACGTGTCGGACGACGGAATCCGTTGTATAGCACTGCCATAGGTAAGGTTTTGCTGGCGTGGCGGCCACACGACGAGATTCTGGAGATTCTTTCGGATGTTGAATATGTTCGCAGCACGGAACGTACAATCGTCAGTACAGAAACCCTTCTCCCGGTGCTCGAGCAGGTGCGAGCGCAGGGCTATGGTGAGGACAACGAGGAACAGGAAGAGGGGATTCGCTGTGTCGCGGTGCCGGTGTTCGATCGTTTTGGGGTTGTAATCGCGGGCATGAGCATTTCATTTCCAACAATTCGCTACACGGATGAAGGGCTGGCTGAATACGTCCGCATTCTTCATCAGGCCGCGCGAACGCTGTCACAGCAAGTGGGCTATCACCATTATCCTTTCTGATTTTGTGAAATCAGGCCGCGTAAAAAACGCGGCCCTGCCGCGTTAGCCGTTATCAATCGGCGTGTCGACTTTTCGCAGGAGCGGGCAGTCGGTTAAGCCAATAATCCCGCTGTCGGTGTGAATAAACTGTGCTGTCACGGTATTACGTGCCGTCAGGTATTTACATTGCAGCCCAAGCCCTGCCGCATTTTCTTTACTGCCGACTAAAACGCCATAGCCTGAAAGCAACAAGCCAATCCAAATGATGGCGATAACAACAATCGTACGAATGATCGCTCGCATACTGACCTCAAACATGAATCCAATCCTGCATCAACCCTACTCTAAATAATTGACATCACAATCTGATGATTCTGAAATGAAAAAGCAGGAAACGTTACTCATGGTTTAGTTGGTTAGTGTTAAATTACCGAAATTCTATGGTCAAGAGGTGGCGATGTAGTGAGAAAGTACAGATGGGTGATCGTTTTGGTGATTGTTGTTACCTGCCTGCTGCTATGGACTCAAATGATAAATGTGATGTGCGACCAGGATGTGCAATTTTTCAGCGGCATTTGTACCATTAATAAATTTATCCCCTGGTAGTGATTTTTCTCTCTCTGCCTCAGGTGTAGAATGCGTTTTTTTTGAGGTGGTAAGATGAACGAATTGGGTTTTAGTGCTTTAACTATCATGCCGCTGGCGATATCGCTAGTGACGTTGATTGTCGGTCTTGTCCTGTGGTTTTTTGTCAATCGTTCCAGTAGCCGTGCAAACGAACAGATTGCACTGCTCGAAGAGCTGGTGGATTTACAGAAGCGTCAAAATGCCTTGCTACGCCGTTTGTGCGAAGCGAACGAACCTGAGCCGGAACACAAACCGGCTGCGAAGGTTGAAGAAGAAAATGACGACGACTTTGTGCGTCTGGTAGCGGAACGCTAATCTGGCTGGAGGTGGGATGAGCTGGAAAAACCCTTGGTACAATCCACTGTTATCCCACCATTTGCCCGAGGGGTTTCGCAATACGGAACCCGCGATACGGCAGCCTGGTGACGTCCAAAAGTGGCGGCAGGAGCGCAAAGCGCAGAAGCTTCCACATCCTCCCGGTGAAGGTTACTCCGCATTTATTGAACGCTGGTGGCAACAGGCCAATCTGAGCGGCAGCGATGACCGCGTATGGTGGCTGGGGCATGCCAGCCTTTTATTACGGCTTAATGGCCATTTTTTGCTGACCGATCCTGTATTCTCCCGTCGTGCATCTCCGGTTTCGTTTGCCGGTCCTGCCCGGCGAACCGAAGTCCCGCTCGATCTCAACCAGTTATCTCGACTGGATGCCGTGCTCATTTCCCATAATCATTACGACCATCTGGATAAAAAAACGGTTCGCCGGTTGATTAAGCGTTTTCCCGACGTTCATTTTTTTGTGCCTCTGGGCCTGAAGGCGTGGTTCAGCCAGCGCGGCATTGAGCAGGTAACAGAGCTGGACTGGTGGCAAAGCTTTAACTGGTGTGGCATGGTTTTCACTGCCGTGCCGGCCCGACACTGGAGTATGCGAACGTTTTGGGATCGTAATCGTTCGCTTTGGTGCGGCTGGGTTGTAGAGCAGGGGCCTTGGCGTTTTTGGTTTAGCGGTGACTCCGGTTACACTGAGTCGCTGATCGAGATAGCGAAACGTCTGGGGCCGTTTGATATGGCCGCGTTGCCCATTGGTGCCTACGAACCTCGCTGGTTTATGGGGGATCATCACATGGACCCTCAGCAGGCAGTGACTTTATGGCAAGCGATCGGGAAACCCGCGACAATTCCTATTCACTGGGGCGTATTCGAACTGGCCGATGAGTCTCTCGATAAGCCGCCAAAAGAATTGCTTGCGGCCCTGCACGAGCGGGGGGAAAACCACGATCTGTTTTCACCGCTGCGAATCGGTCAAAGTTTGCGCTTTAGCAAAGATAAGAATTAATTATTATTGTCTGCAATGACGGCTTTATTTCTGTCGAGCTAAATTACCCCCCCCCTGGCAATCACGCATTAAAGGCATCGAAACGTTTTTATTGCCTTATTCTGGGGCAAAGTGTCATTAAACTTTCATTATATTGGTGCAAAATAACAGCGGTGTTGTACAGGCTTTATTCTGTTGGGCGTAAAAAATACAGCAATGTAATCCGGTGACCGGTCACAATGACTTGCTTTAGGTTAATTTGTGCATAGATATGCATAAAAAATCATAAAGATATATCCTCAAAAGCGGATTTTATTAAGCGAATATCTGGACGAAAAGTACGGTTTACGCTAAGGTTCAGAAGTTGTCGGAATGTTGTTAAAACACAACCTGTTGCGACAATTTTCTATGATGAAAATATACGTCAAAAAACGCAGATTACTTTCTTAAGGTAATCGTGTAATTTTCTGAATCTGTGCGGCAGATCGACACATGCTTAAAAATGGCTTGCCATTGTTTACGTTGTGTGTGATAACACGTTGGGTTAAACGAGGTACAGTTCTGTTTATGTGTGGCATTTTCAGTAAAGAAGACCTGAGTAAACACGTTGTCGTTGAATACCGCTTCTCTGCCGAGCCTTATATTAGTGCCTCATGCAGTAATGTCTCTGTTTTATCTAAGTTATGCCTGCGGGCGAAGAATACAATCTAAGGAATTTGCAAAATGGCAAAGATTAAAGGTCAAGTTAAGTGGTTCAACGAGTCTAAAGGTTTTGGTTTCATTACTCCAGCTGACGGCAGCAAAGATGTATTCGTACACTTCTCTGCAATCCAGGGTAACGGCTTCAAAACTCTGGCTGAAGGCCAGAACGTTGAATTCGAAATCCAGGACGGCCAGAAAGGCCCTGCTGCAGTTAACGTGACTGCCATCTAATTCTTCTGGATTAGAGCTCAGGCGCGAATAACGCCGAATTGAGATAAAAGCCCCGTTTCGACGGGGCTTTTTCATGTCTGTTGCTAACCTGCTGTTTTTCAAATTATTAACAGACTGAATCATTTGTTGCCTCTTGTTGCAAAGCTGCGAAGGTTTTAGCACTGTTCTCCCGGTAAAAATGGTCAAATCTGGTTAAATCTTTCAATCGCTTAGGCCGTTCCAGGAGTGGTTGTGAAGAAGGGTGTTTCCGCATTAACCGGTAATTTTATCCAGTGGCGTTTTGCGCTGCTGTGTGTGGCCATCACCGGAAGCCTGGTTTTTTTGCTTGGGCGCATTGCCTGGCTGCAAATCATCTCTCCGGATAACCTGGTTAAGCAGGAGGACATGCGCTCCCTGCGCGAAGAGCCGATTGACGTTCCTCGCGGAATGATTGAAGACCGCAACGGCAAACCGCTGGCGGTCAGCGTGCCCGTTGAGGCGGTGTGGGCCGATCCAAAAACGGTAATGGAGAAGGGCGGCGTACTGGTTAACAGCCGTTGGCAGGCGCTGGCCTCCGCGCTGCATGTCCCTCTCGGCGAGATTGCCGCACGTATTCACAGCAATGAACGCGGTCGCTTTATTTATCTTGCTCGCCAGTTGGATCCCCAGCAGGCGCAATACATCGACAAACTGAATATCCCTGGCATCGCACTGCGCGATGAATCTCGCCGTTTTTATCCTGCAGGCCGGGTCGGGGCGAACCTGATCGGGTTCACCAACATTGACGATCAGGGCATTGAGGGGATCGAAAAAAGCTTTAACCAGCAACTTACCGGCAAAGAAGGTGAGCGTCTGGTGCGCAAAGACCGCTACGGACATGTGGTGGAAAATATCACCGAGAACCCTGCCAGCCCCGCGCACAATATCCAGCTCAGCATCGATGAACGACTGCAAACTGTGACGGAAGATGCGCTTAGCAACGCTGTATCCTGGAACAAGGCCGAATCTGGCGCGGCGGTGGTCATTGATGTGCAGACCGGTGAAGTGCTGGCGATGGCTAACTACCCAACCTTTAATCCGAACAACCGTGATGACGCAAAGCTCGATGATTTCCGCAATCGGGCGATTAGCGATACCTTCGAACCCGGCTCGACGGTGAAGCCAATGGTGGTGATGACGGCGCTGCAGCAGGGGATTGTCCGGCCTGACAGCGTTATAGATACGCATCCATTTACCCTGGACGGACATCACATCCGCGACGTAGGGTATTATCCGCAACTCACCCTGACGGGAGTGCTGCAAAAATCGAGCGATACCGGCGTTTCTCGTCTGTCACTGGCAATGCCTATTCAGAATATTTGGGACACGTATCATAAATTTGGCTTTGGTGTGCCCACCGCAATCGGCCTGACGGGCGAAAGCCGAGGCCTGTTGCCGGTTCGTCAGCGCTGGGGGGAGCTGGACAGAGCGACTTTTGCATTTGGCTATGGCCTGATGGTAACGCCGCTTCAGCTCGCTCACGTTTATGCGACTATCGGCAGCTTTGGTATTTCACGTCCGCTGTCCATCACGCGCGTTGACCCGCCGGTGGAAGGGAAAAGAGTTATGCCAGAAGAAATCGTGCATGAAGTGGAGCATATGATGGAGAGCGTGGCGCTGCCCGGCGGCGGGGGCGTTAAGGCTGCAGTTCATGGCTACCGGGTGGCGGTGAAAACGGGGACGGCCAAAAAGATCGGTCCTGATGGTAAATATGTCGATCAATACATTGCCTACACGGCTGGCGTGGCGCCGGCCAGCAATCCTCGCTATGCGCTGGTGGTGGTGATTAACGATCCTTCCAACGGGAAGTATTATGGCGGTGCGGTTTCTGCCCCTGTTTTCAGCCAAATCATGGGCGATGTTTTACGCCTGGAAAATATTGAGCCAGACGGACTGCCTGCCGGAGACAACAGCATGATGGTGTTGAACAAAATGGAGAATGACCACGCCGCTATGTAGCGGTTTGGCAAAAGGGGCGCTAAACTTGCGCCCTTTGTTGTCTCCGGAGTTTTCTATGTCCTGGCTTTGCCCACTCTGCCATTCCGTGCTTAGCGCCAGCGCGAACAGCTACCGCTGCCCTCAGGGGCATCAATTTGATATCGCCAAAGAAGGCTATGTCAATTTGCTGCCCGTTCAGCATAAACGTTCAAAAGACCCGGGTGATAGCGCGGAAATGATGCAGGCTCGCCGGGCATTTCTCGATGCCGGACATTATCAGCCTCTACGCGATACCCTTTGCGAGCTGTTAAAAGAGATTTCGCCCTCTGCGCTGTTGGATATTGGCTGCGGGGAAGGTTATTACACGGCGGGGTTTGCGGCGGTTGTGGCTGAACAGGGCGGTGAGACCTGGGGGCTGGATGTTTCAAAAGTTGCGATTCGCTACGCGGCAAAGCGCTACCGGGAGGTTAAATTTTGCGTGGCATCCAGCCACCGCCTGCCGTTTGCCGATGAGAGTATGGACTCGATTGTGCGTATTTTTGCTCCCTGCAAGGCTGAAGAGCTTGCGCGAGTCGTGAAACATGGCGGCGTTGTGGTGACCGCTACGCCTGGCCCACGTCATTTGATGCAGCTAAAAGGGCTGATTTATCAGGATATCGTCTTGCACAGTGAAGAGGTTGAAGCCATGCCGGGCTTTACGCTGCAACAGACGCTACAGCCTGGCTGGATGATGAACCTGCGTGGGGATGAGGCTGCCGCTCTGTTGCAAATGACGCCGTTCGCCTGGCGCGCCCGCCCGGAAGTGTGGGATGCGTTGAAGGCAGAAACGGCGTTTAGCTGTGAAACTGATTTTGTGGTGCGGGTCTGGCAGCGCGATTGATCAGTTAAAAGGGGCGAAGTGGCTGTACATGATCTGGCAGCCAATGCCTATCAGGACGATACCGCCGAGGATCTCGGCGCGTTTGCCTAATATAGGCCCGATAAAGCGACCGACCATCATGCCTAACGTGGACATAATCGCGGTAGCGCAGCCGATGGCTAACGCAGTCTGAATAATATTGACCTGCAAAAAAGCAAGCCCAACGCCTACGGCCATCGCATCAAGGCTGGTGGCAATCGCGGTGGTCACCAGCAGCCAAAAACCGTGGCGATGAATTTTGGGCGCATCTTCCTGAGCCGCTCCGCGGAAGCCTTCCAGCACCATACGGCCGCCGAGGAAAACCAGCAGAATAAAAGCTACCCAGTGGTTCCATTCCAGCACGACCTTGCTTGCCAGCAGGCCAAGGCCCCAGCCGATAAGCGGAGTAATGGCTTCAATGACGCCAAAGATCAAACCGGTACGCAGCGCTTCTGAGAATTTAGGTTTGTGCAATGTGGCACCTTTGCCGATGGAAGCGGCGAAGGCATCCATGGACATGCCGAAAGCAAGCAGGATTGTTGCGGAGAGATTCATCATTACGCCTCAGTTGGGGATATCCATATACACGCAAACCATCCCCAACTTTACGATGGCGCGTGCCTATGGTCTCGCCTACTCAGAACTCTGAGGCGTACATGCCACGTTAATCTCAGGAACGGATATAACGAGTATGTTGACATGTACATTTCTGCCTATGGCAGAAATCGGCTACTCCCCAATGACGGCCGCAACCTTAACATATTTTTTTAAATTAAAACAATCTTTGAATTCTATTTTTCTCATTATTTATTGATAACGATTTGCATTTTAACTGGATATGCAATGAAAAGGTTAAAATAAAGCCATGCAAATCTTATGAAATAGCAAAGGCTATGTTTAAAATGGTGAAAAATAACCCACCAATATAGACTTTGCTATAATTATAACTCATTGAGTTGAAAGCATTAGTTTGGATATTTTTTCGAGATCGTCAATATTCTTAACTCGAATCAATAAGCGTCGCTGTTCTAATTGCATCACCAGCACGCCGTCTTCCGATAAATTCATTTCTTTAATGCGGTTATATTCCACCCAAACATTGGCGAAGAAAAAGCCATGACTTTTGAAGATGATCTTCGGCTGCCTGAACCAGGAAAGATAAATGGCCATTAGCGCCAGAGCAGATAATAACCATGTGGTTAGCGGGGTGCCATGAGAGGTCACGTTGTTGTAGATAAGGATGCCGACAAGAAAGACAAAGATGGTGCTGTCCACGCGATTGCGGCGAAGCAGGGGGATTTTGAGCAGGGTTTTGCCCTTCAGCTTGTCCATAACAAACTCATCGTAAACGGCAAAAGCCAGCAGCAAGGCGATAAAAATAACCAGCACGACATCCGTTAACGTCATGAAACCTCCCGTCAAAGATAAAAAAACCGGGGGCTAAATGCCCCCGGTTGTCAGAACAAATTACAGGCCCAGCAGGCCAATAGCGTAACCCACAATCCCGATGACGAAGAAGCCCATGATTATCCACAGCGCGTTGACTTTTTTGCGCAGCAGCCACATACAGGCAAAGGTCAGCAGCAATGGCACCAGGCCCGGCATCAGCTGGTCGAGGATCGTTTGCACGGTGGTCACTTTAACAGCCCCGGTCTGGTCGGTAATTTTTGATACCACCAGCGGGATGTTAACGTGCGTCCACTTGTTAACTAACGCCCCCATGACAAAGAGGCCGAGAATAGACGCCCCTTCCGTCAGTTTTTGCAGGAAGCCGCCGCCCATATCCTTAACGATATCGACGCCTTTACGGTAGCCATAGGCCACGCCATAGTAGCGGGTCAGCAGGCGCACCGCGTTGAACAGAATAAAGAACAGCAGCGGGCCAAGCAGGCTACCGCTCATGGCGATACCGGCGCCCAGGGCCGCAAAGACCGGACGCACGGTGCCCCAGAAAATAGGGTCACCTACGCCCGCCAGCGGCCCCATCAGGCCAACTTTGATGCCGTTAATCGCGCCGTCGTCAATCTCTGCGCCGTTAGCACGCTGCTCTTCCATCGCCAGCGTAACGCCAAGCACCGGGGCAGCAACGTAAGGGTGGGTGTTAAAGAACTCCAGGTGACGCTTAATAGCCTGGCGGCGCGCCTCGTTATTTTCCGGATACAGGCGTTTGATAACCGGCACCATACAAAAACAGAAGCCTAATGCCTGCATACGCTCGAAGTTCCATGAACCCTGGAACAGGTTAGAACGCAGGAATACGCCACGGATATCACTCTGGGTGATTTTCTTTTCAGTCGCTAATTTAGTGGAATCAACCATTTCGCTCACCTGTTAGTCCAGTTCGTTATCAAGATCGTTAGCGGCAGAAGCCTGGGCCGGCGCGCCCGCGCTACGGTTGTATTTCGGGCTCAGCTGGATGTAGAGGATGGCCATGACTGCGCCAATCACGCCCAGTGCCACCAGGTTGAAGTTGGTGAACGCCGCGGTAACGAAACCGAGGTAGAAGAACGGCATCAGGTAGCCCGCACGCATCATGTTGATGACCATCGCGTAACCCACCACCACGATCATGCCGCCGGCGATGTTCAGGCCGCTGGTCACCACTTCAGGAATGGCGTTCAGCATGTTCTGAACTTCACTGGTGCCCACGGAGATGGCGACGATAACCGCTGGAATAGCGATACGCATTGCCTGCAGGAACAGGGAAGAGACGTGAATCCAGGACAGCGCCGTCAGGTTGCCGTTGTTGGCGGCCTTATCCGCTGCGTGCTGGAAGCCCACGGTAATAGTACGAACGATAATGGTCAGTACCTGGCCCGCGGCGGCAAGTGGAATCGCCAGCGCGATACCCGCCCCGATGCTTTGGTGCCCGGCGATGACCAGGATGGTAGAGATAATTGAGGCAAGGGCGGCATCAGGCGCAACGGCGGCACCGATGTTCATCCAGCCAAGAGCAATCATTTCCAGCGTACCGCCGATGATGATGCCGGTTTTCATGTCGCCGAGTACGGCGCCGATTAAAGTACAGGCGATAAGCGGACGGTGGAACTGAAATTCATCGAGCACCGACTCCATACCGGCGATACAGGCTACGACAAACACCAGCACAATCTGAAGAGTGGTAATCTCCATTGTACTTCTCCTATTGACGATGACTTATGTGTGAAATCTGAGCAATATTATTAGTGATGACAATCATTTAACTTTAGCGATCAGATCCATCATTTTCAGTTTTTGATCGGTAGATACTTTCCGCGCTTCAAGCTCAATCCCGCGCTCATTCAGTTTTTTGAAGGCTTCGATATCTTTTTCATCTACGGAAATGGCGTTATTCACCTGGGTTTTTCCCTGGCGGAATGCCATACCGCCGATGTTAACGGAGGTAATTTTTACGCCGCCCTCGACGATACGCTCCACGTCAGTTGGGTTGGTGAACAGCAACATCACGCGGTCGCCGGCATATTTAGGGTTGTTGTAAACGCGGATCATTTTCGCGACATCCACGACGTGCGCGGTAACGCCCGGCGGTGCGACCTGAGTCAACAGGGTTTTACGGACCGTGTCCGCCGCTACTTCATCACTAACGACGATGATGCGGGTGACGTTAGTTTCTTTTGTCCAGCGGGTAGCAACCTGACCATGAATTAAGCGGTCGTCGATACGTGCCAGACCGATATTCATGTAGTCGTTTGGCCCCATCGGTTTGGCCGGTGCTGCGGCTTTCGGCGCGGCGGCGACAGCTGGGGCAGTTTTTTCTACCGGTTTGGCCTTCAGCGCCTTCACGCCTTCACGGCCGGTTTCTACCGCGTGTGCGACCAGATCGTCGAAGGTAGGGTTGTCGTCGCGAGACATCAGGGTTTCGACCAGCATCGGGATATTCACCCCGGCGACCACTTCGTAATGTTCTTTATCTACAACGATACGGCTTGCTGCATTGAATGGACTGCCACCCCAGGTATCCACGAGGAATAACACGCCTTTGCTGGTGTCTAGTTTCTCCAGCTGAGCGTTATATTTCTCGATCAGGGTTTCAGCATTTTCACCCGGGACGAAATCTATCCAGCCAACGTTCTCTTGTTCGCCTAATAGCATTTCGGCGGTTTTCAGCAATTGTTCCGCTGCCCAGCCATGTGTGCCTATGACAATAGCAATAGTCACTTGCTACCTCCTGTTTTTGTCATTACAACACCCCTCGAAGGGTGCGGTGGTGTATCGGGATCGTGTTTAGCGAATCGATTCAGATAACACGTTCAAGAAAGAACAAACCATTTGCCGGAATTATTTTAGACAGTGAAAAAATAATTTATGTGATGAAGATCCGTAATTTAACTTTGCCGCGATTTCATGCCATTACGCGGTAAAATATGGTCAGCGTAAGTTGCAAAAAAATTGCAAAGTCAGGTAAATCTTTGCCAAGCCCTGGTTTACTTTGATAATGTTAGCGTCCGATTCACTTTCAGGAGTAGCGGGCAGTAGCCCACCCTATGGACCGTCACCGACGTCTTTTCACTGCCGGGATGCCTAAATCCCACCCTCTCAGCGGCGTTTTATGCCCGCAAATACGATTCACCAGCCGCTTTGCGTCCGTAACCTACGGAATGCCGATTTGCTGCGCCCTTAACGGGAGTCTGACATGGAACTGTTAATGGACCCGCAGATCTGGGCCGGTTTGCTCACGCTTGTTGTGCTGGAAATCGTACTGGGTATTGATAACCTGGTGTTTATCGCCATTCTCGCGGACAAGCTTCCACCTAAGCAGCGCGATAAGGCTCGATTGATCGGCCTGTCGCTGGCGCTGATCATGCGTCTGGCGCTGCTGTCGCTGATTTCGTGGCTGGTAACATTAACCGCGCCGCTGTTCAGCGTTGCTGATTTCACCTTCTCGGGCCGCGATCTGATTATGCTGGTGGGGGGGATCTTCCTGCTGTTTAAAGCGACCACGGAACTGCACGAACGCCTTGAAAACCGCCAGCACGACGACGGGCATGGTAAGGGTTATGCCAGCTTCTGGGTGGTGGTACTGCAGATTGTAGTGCTGGACGCCGTCTTCTCGCTGGATGCGGTAATTACCGCCGTGGGGATGGTAAACCATCTGCCGGTGATGATGGCTGCGGTCGTCATTGCGATGGGTGTCATGCTGCTTGCCTCTAAGCCGCTGACCAACTTTGTTAATCAACATCCGACGGTGGTGGTGCTCTGCCTGAGCTTCCTGCTGATGATTGGTTTGAGCCTGGTTGCAGAAGGTTTTGGCTTCCATATTCCAAAAGGCTATCTGTACGCGGCCATCGGTTTCTCGATCATTATCGAACTGTTTAACCAGATCGCTCGTCGTAACTTTATTCGCCATCAGTCGCGCCAGCCTCTGCGCGCGCGTACTGCCGATGCGATTCTGCGCATGATGAGCGGCAAGCGTCAGGAACGTGCGCAAAGCAGCGAAGACAGCAAAGCCATGACGCCAATCGAGGCGGAATCCTTTGCCGAAGAAGAGCGCTATATGATTAATGGCGTGCTGACGTTGGCTTCACGCTCATTGCGCACCATCATGACGCCGCGCGGTGAGATTTCGTGGGTTGATGCGATGAAGAGTGTGCCGGAGATTCGTGAACAGCTGCTGGAGTCTCCCCATAGCCTGTTCCCGGTGTGCCGTGGTGAACTGGACGAAATTATTGGCGTTGTACGCGCCAAAGAGCTGCTGGTTGCCCTGGATGAAGGTGTTGACGTGGCGGCGATTGCGGCGCAGTCACCGGCGATTGTTGTGCCGGAAACGCTGGACCCGATCAATCTGCTTGGCGTGCTGCGCCGGGCCCGCGGCAGCTTCGTTATTGTTAACAACGAATTTGGCGTGGTGCAGGGGCTGGTCACGCCGCTGGATGTGCTGGAAGCGATTGCCGGTGAATTCCCCGATGCGGATGAAACGCCGGAAATCGTTCGCGATGGTGACGGCTGGCTGGTCAAAGGCTCTACGGACCTGCATGCGCTTCAACAGCGTCTGGATATTCATCGCCTGATGCACAGCGAAGAAGACATTGCTTCTATCGCCGGTCTGGTGATTGCGGTGAATGGCCATATCCCTAAAGTTGGGGATGTGATTGAGGTAGCACCTTTGCGTATTCAGATAGTCGAAGCCAACGATTACCGTGTCGATCTGGTTCGCGTGGAGAAAGAACGATCTCCACACGAAGACGAAGAAGAGTAAGTCAGCGCACAGGGAAGGCCGGAATAGCCCGGTCTTCATGGCGAGGGGGCGGCGGCGTGTTGCCCTCGAGCCAGTGAGCAAAATCCCGCAGCGGCATGGGTTTGGCGTACAAAAAGCCCTGCAGCACATCCACACCGTTACGTCGTAAATATTCTGCCTGCTCCTGCGTTTCCACCCCTTCGGCCACCAGATCGATACCCAGCCTTTGCCCGAGCGCAATAATAATGTCCGTGACCGTCGAATTCACCGCATCGGTACCGATGGCGGCGGTAAAGGATTTATCGATTTTCAACACGTTGGGATTCAGCGTTTCAAGATAAGCGAGCGAGCTGTGTCCGGTGCCAAAGTCATCGATAGCAAGGTCAATCCCCAGCTTATGCAGCTGTTGAACCACGCTATGATCCACGTCAGGCAAGGCGTTACGCTCGGTGAGTTCCAGCGTCAATTTTTGCTTAGGCGTGGCCGGGAACCAATAACGTTTCAGGTCGCGAATAATCGCCCCGTCGTGGAAGTGGCTGGCGGCAACGTTCAGGCCGATATGAAACCCCAGCGTTTTGGGAAAAATCTCCAGGTGACGTACCGTTTCATCCAGCACAAAGCGCGTGAGCGGAGCAATTTGCTGCTGCTGTTCCGCCAGGGGAATAAACACCTCCGGCGAAATCCAGCCCTGTCTGGGGTTATTCCAGCGCAGCAATAGCTCCACGCCAACGCATTCTAAGTTTCGGGCGCTCACCAGTGGCTGACAAAAGACTTCAAATTCCCGAGCGGCGAGGCCGAGGTTTATCTCCCAGGAAAAGCTCATTCTGTTGGCGGTCGCCAGCCAGGCAATATAGCCCACCAGCAGGCTGAGCAATAAAGCCAGCGGAAGCTGTGACGGTAAGTTTTGCAACGTTAACTGGTCGGCCGACGGGCCAATGGCGGTGATGGAATAAGGGTAAAGCTTTGATGCCGTTTGCCGGGAAACCTGGTCCTCGTCCGTCACTATCTTGGCTAACAAGTCAGCGCCGTATTCCAGGTGATCGTTGCCAACGTTAAGCACGGCACGCGTCACCCAGGGGTGTTCCGGTTTTAGCAACAGGCTGGTTAGCATCTGGATATTAATAATCTGCATCACGCCATCGTGGGTTTCCCCTGGCTGTGGGCGCCAGAAAATCAGCACCGGGGTGCCTTTTAACAGCGAGCTGTCGCGGGATAAAAACAGCAGCGGCTCCTCTGACGGCAGGCGCGTATGGAGCTGATGAATACCCACGTTGCGGCTGCCATAAATACTGGAACAATACAGCACGCCATCCTTGATTAAACCAATGGCGCGTACCGTTTGCATTTTGGCGGCGTGTTCGCGAATTTTTAATTGGGCGTCCTCACAGGAGGTACCGATAAGCTGCATAATATCGTCGCTGACGGTGTTCAGCGGGGCAAGAAGTGTGTCGAGCGTGGTAATGACCCGCTGATTAAACTGGATGACGCGCTGTTCGTTAAGATTGCGCTCTGTTGCGTATCTGACGCTAAGCGTGACAATTAAAACTAAAATGGCGAGTACGGCGCAGACAATAACTCGCCTGCGGCGATAGTCAGAAATAATCCGCTGTGCCGTTTGCATCCCTGTTTCCCTGTTTTTCGCCGCAAGACGTGAGGCGTAACGTTATCATCAAAGTGTAGCGGGATATCAGAGTGCTAAAAAATAAAAAAAGATAAGGTAAAAAACGCCGCACAAGCGGCGCCGGATAGGGTTTATATTTCTGGTTTAAGCCTGAATGAGGGGGAGTATTGGTTTCTTACTCCCGGCTTTCTGGCAACCTATTTACTCGTATCTTCGGCCTCTCTTCGAGTGTGACTACCAAAAGAAGGCACATCCTCCGAAAATCTAGCTGTCCTTGCATCGCGCTCGTAGCCCTGAGATTCACACAGGGTGGCGTACAACTCAGGCCGTCGGCCGTGAATCCACCGGCGGCCGGTGGACATCGGCAGCAATTCCAGAGCGAGGTCGGCGTACACGATTGTATCCTCCCAGGAACCGGTTTCGCTGACTATCCGGCCGTAGGGATCAATAATCATGGCATTACCTGTCCGAACCTCTCCATTATCCAGGCCGACCCCATTACTGAACAGAATGAAAAAGCCATTATCATGTGCGCGAGAAGGTAACCAGCGCATCAGCCAACCACGGCCACTTTCACCGCGTAAGGCTGCCTCCAGCGTTTGCGGATCGCTATGTCTGTTTTCCCAGAGGCTGGCCGGAATAGGTTTCATGCCGAAAGGACTTCGCGAATGCGTTCCCCCTGTCTGGTGCGGAGCGATAAGAATGTCGGCACCCAGCAAGGCCGTAATACGCACATTTTCAACGAGATTATTATCCCAGCAGATAAGCACTCCAACGCGCACTCCCCACGGTGTATCAAAAACAGTAAAACTGTTGCCGGAGGCAATATCAGGGTGTTCAAAAGCATGCAGCTTTCTGTGTACATGCCGCTTGCCGTCAGGCATGCAGATGGCATAGGCATTATACAATCGCTCGTCGCTGCCCATTTCAAGGAATCCAGCCCCAATAGCCATCTGGTATTTTTCCGCAAGGAGGGCTATCCGGGCTAGTGATGAGCTTTCGTCAGCCCGCTCAGACAGCGCGTCCAGCGCCTGACGGCTGAGATCCGGCACATGCCAGTATCCGGTGATGCACATTTCAGGGAAGGCCAGAATTTTCACCTCCTCCCTGGCAGCCTGAATAATAAATTTTTCCATGACCGATAAATTGTAGTGTTTGTCTCCCGCCCGGTGGCAAAACTGAACGGTGGCAGTACGAATGCTTCTTTCCATTTTTTCACTCCTCATCTGACGATTCGGAGGCTATTCCATCAGAGAGTACGTTCGCGTGTATAATCACGATTTCACCTCATTCGATAACCAGACAGAATGGATATAAAACTGCTGCGCGCCTTCGTTACCCTCTCAAAGTCAGGGTCATATCACTTAGCCGCTGAAAAACTGTGCGTCACGCAACCCGCACTGACCAAACAGATCCAGACGCTGGAGTCCCTATCCGGAGTGACGCTGTTTCAGCGAGGTCGTCACGGGGCAAGGTTGACCGTAGCAGGGGAACTGTTACTCCCTGGGGCTTCTGCGGTACTCGACCGTTATGATCTTTTCTGTTCCGAAGTGTCCGGTATCCAGAAAGGGAAGGCCGGTAAGCTGACCATGGGTTTTGGGATTTCCTCCTTCCGTCTTGCCCCCCGACACGTGGCTGTTTTTCGCAGCCAGTTTCCTGATGTGCAGGTATCCCTGAATGATATGCCCTCAGCAGAACAGTTCCGGCAGTTGACAGAGGGCAGTCTTCAGATTGGATTTGTGCGGCTGCCGGCCCCTGAACATCTGAAGAGTAAAATATTGGCGGAAGAGCAGCTAGTTCTTGCCGTGGCCCAGACAGCTAATACGGAAACCGCTGCTGCGGCTGAGTTGCTTAAAATGAATCAGCTGTTGCAGCTATCACGCAATCGGGGAGAAGGGCTCTCGGCACAGACATCGAGCTTTCTCTCGGGAAATAACCTCGCTCCCCGGACGGTTTCAGCAGCAGATGATATTCAGACCTTGCTGGCACTCGTTGCCGCTGGAGAAGGGGTGGCATTACTGCCGGCGGGTGTTATTCATATTCTTCCCGCTGGAGTCAGGCTGGTGGCACTTGAAGGCGAGCATACTGCCTGGCAAACCGGCATTGCCTGGAATGCCCAGTTAAACGATCCTGTGCGAGACAACTTCTTGAAGATTGTGGCCGGCTGAATGACTCTGCCGGATTGAACATCGGGGAAAGAACATGCGGATGTTCAGTAAAACGAGATGAGCGGGAAATACCGTAAGATATTTCCCGCTCATTTTATAACGAACGCGGTTTAGCGCATAAGCAGCGTTTCGGGGTTACGGCTTAATCGCACTGAACCTTAATCGCCAGCCCGCCTCGCGAAGTTTCGCGGTATTTGGCGTTCATGTCTTTACCTGTCTCGTACATGGTCTCAATGACCTTATCGAGCGAAACGCGTGGGGCGCTGGTACGACGCATCGCCATGCGGGTGGCGTTGATCGCTTTCACCGAGGCAATAGCATTACGCTCGATACAAGGCACCTGTACCTGTCCGGCGACCGGGTCGCACGTCAGACCCAGATTGTGCTCCATACCGATTTCTGCTGCGATGCAAACCTGCTCTGGAGCGGCTCCCATTATTTCCGCAAGACCTGCAGCCGCCATCGAACAGGCGACGCCGACTTCACCCTGGCAGCCCACCTCAGCGCCAGAAATAGAGGCGTTCATTTTGTACAGCACGCCAATGGCCCCGGAAGCCAGGAAGTAACGAATCCAGGTATCTGGCGTGACCGGCTCGATAAAGTGGTCGTAGTAGGCCAATACCGCCGGAACAATACCGCAGGCACCGTTGGTTGGGGCCGTAACAACGCGGCCGCCGGCGGCGTTCTCTTCGTTCACCGCCAGGGCAAACATGTTCACCCAGTCAACCACGTTCATCGGGTCGCTGGAGAGCTTGTCGCTGGACACCAGCATGCGGCGCAGGGCAGATGCACGACGCGGCACTCGCAGCGGGCCAGGCAGCACACCTTCGGTATTCATGCCGCGATCGATACAGGCGCGCATGGTTTGCCAGATGTTGGCGAAGTAATCTTCGATTTCCTGACGGCTGTGCAACGCCAGTTCGTTCTGCATCACCATCCCGGACACGGACAGCCCGGTGTCCTTGCAGTGCTGCAGCATTTCCTGGGCAGAATGGAACGGATAAGGCACGGAAACTTCGTTTACCGAATCTTTCCCAAAGTGCTCTTCGTCGACGATGAAGCCGCCGCCGATGGAATAATAGGTTTTGCTGTAGATCTCTTTGTCGCCATTGTAGGCGTGGATCTGCATGCCGTTTTCATGCAGCGGCAGATTGTCGCTACGAAAACGCATGCCGTTATCCTGCGGGAAATCGACTTCATGGCGGCCCTGAGCGATCAGCAGGCGCCCACGAGTTTCCACGTCGCGGATAAAAGCAGGAATAGCATCGATATCGACGTTATCCGGTTGGTTGCCGGCCAGGCCCATGATAATCGCGATATCGGTGTGGTGGCCTTTCCCCGTCAGGGAAAGGGAACCGTAGACATCCACCGCGATACGGGTGGTGCTGTCCAGCAGCCCTTGCTCGATCAGTGCGTCGACAAACTGTTTCCCGGCCTTCATTGGCCCGACGGTATGGGAGCTGGATGGCCCGATGCCGACCTTGAACATGTCGAATATGCTAATCACTCTAAAACTCCTCTGGTAGCACCCTGTTTCATGGAACATGATGCTTTGAAATGGCTAAGCGCTAGTTTAAAAATTTATTGGTTCCACCAGGAAACTATTCACATGAATTAAACTAATGCTTAACCATAAACCACCTAATAGCAGATGATTTATGGCCTTTATGGTTCTTAAATATAGCCATTTTCAGCGTTTTAAACTGTCGTCTGGATCGCTATCTACCTGTAAAGAAAGTTCCCGAATGATGCCCGCCGTCATACCCCAGACAAAATAACGTTGATACCAGGAAAGCCAGACGCGATGCGCGTTGCCGCGGCGATGGATATCTAACGGATGGTAGCGCCCCAAACGCAGTGCCTCGGCTAAAGGCATTTCAAACACCGCCGACACTTCATCTTCGCTGGCACGCCACGGCAAATCAGGAGGAATGATGCCGACAATGGGCGTTACCTGGAAACCCGTCACGCTATCTACTGGCGGAAGGGTGCCGATAACCTCGACGGATTCTGGTGGAATAGCGACTTCTTCCTGCGCCTCCCGCAGCGCGGCGGCAATCAGCGAACTGTCGGTGTCGTCTACCGCCCCGCCGGGGAAGGCCACCTGGCCCGCGTGTTTACGCAGCATGATGGAACGCTGGGTGAGTAAAAGCCCCGGCTGAGGCCGACGAACTATCGGCACCAGTACCGCCGCCTGACGTTTGTTGCTGACAGGGCCGCTTTCAGTGGGGCGCAGTAGTTGAAAGCGGGTGAGGAAATCATTCAGCGTCAGGGACGAACCGGCCATGCATTAACTCTCCAGTAGAGGCAAAATACGATTAACTTTGTCAAAAGTTTCCTGATATTCCGCCGCTTCGTTGCTGTCGGCGACGAT
The DNA here is from genome assembly GCF_001571265.1 of Cedecea neteri NBRC 105707 = ATCC 33855. Classification (GTDB taxonomy): domain Bacteria; phylum Pseudomonadota; class Gammaproteobacteria; order Enterobacterales; family Enterobacteriaceae; genus Cedecea; species Cedecea neteri. Next base: position 142,498 of record NZ_BCTL01000001.1, read on the forward strand.
CCCGCCCCCGGCAGAACAGTATAATTTTCCGCCTTCAGCGGTCAGCGTGCGGATGGTGATGCTGGTATCCATCTTTCCGCAGAAGCTAATGTAGCCGATACTGCCGCACCATGCGTTACGCCGCTGAGGCTCCAGCTCTTCAATAATTTCCATTGCCCTAACTTTGGGGGCACCGGTGATTGAACCTCCGGGGAAAGTGGCACGCAAGAGATCGCAGGCGCTAAGCGTCTCAGGCAGTACGGCGGTAATGGTACTCACCAGGTGATGTACCGCAGGGAAAGGCTCCACTACAAACAGCTCCGGCACTTTGACGCTGCCCGGCACCGCGACGCGGCCGATATCGTTGCGTAGCAAATCAACAATCATCAGATTTTCAGCACGATCTTTGGGAGAGTTAGCCAGCCGCTCAGCCTGCCCGGCATCTGCCTGCGGATCGGCAAGACGAGGCAGCGTGCCTTTAATCGGCCGGGTTTGGATTTGCTTGTCCTCCAGCAGCACGAACCTCTCCGGGGAAAGGCTAAGAATGCAACTGTCTGGCAGGCGTAGAAAAGCGCTGAACGGCGCGCGGTTCGCCTGATTTAGCGTTTCAAAAGCCTGCCATTCATCCCCTTCAAAGTGCGCGCTAAACCGCTGAGCCAGGTTGACCTGGTAGCAATCTCCGCTGCTGAGATAAGCCTGGATCTGGCGGAATTTCTCGCCGTACGTTTCGCGGGACATATTGGACTGCCACTGGCTGGTCAGCCGGAAAGGCTGAACCTCTTGCCGGGGCGAGAGTGCATTCAGCCAGGCCAGACGAGCCTCAATATCTCCCCGGCAAACCAGCGTCAGGCGCTGCAGATGATGGTCTGCAATCAGCGCCCAGTCATAAATGCCGACGGCCATGTCCGGCGTGGTTAAATCCTGCTCCGCTGTCGCAGGGATGTTTTCAAAGCGACGGCCCAGATCGTAACTGAATAACCCCAGCGCGCCGCCGCAGAACGGGATATCGTCATTGGCTGTGGTGGTCAGGTCAAAGCTGTCCAGCATTTGCTGTAACAGGTCGAGCGGGCATTCGCCGTGCCGCGATGAAAGACCGTCGCGCTCAATAACGGTTTGCTGGCCGCGAGTGACCAGCGTCGCAAGCGGGCTGGCAACCATAATATCGAAACGATTATGCGGGTGGTCGGCAAAGCCAGAATGAAGCAGCATGGCCCAGGGCTGAGCGGAAACCACACGGAAATAGCGCTGAACGGCATCGGCCTGCCAGCTGAGTTCGCGAAAAGCGGGGGAGGTTGTCACATTCATCTTGGTAGCATCGTCAGGAGCAGAGTAAAGTAGCGGCTTCAGCACTGTAACAGGAGTTCAATATGATTTCAGGATTACCGGCGCTTAGCCACGAGCAGCAGCAGCAGGCCGTCGAGCGTATTCACGAACTGATGGCCGACGGCATGAGCAGCGGCGAAGCCATCGCCCTGGTAGCCAGTGAGATCCGTGCCTCGCATACCGGAGGTAACGTCGTCGCACGTTTTGAAGATGAAGACGACGAAGAAGAAGACCCGCAGGACTAGCCGGGCCTCAGCGACTTAGCGTTACACAGCGGCGATAATTTTGATTTCCACTTTGTAGCGCGGGTTCATTAACTTAGCCTGTACGGTGCAGCGTACCGGCGCTTTACCCGCCACGACCCACTCATCCCAGGCTTTATTCATCGCCGCAAAATCTTCGCCATCCGGCAGGAAAATCGTTGCATCCAGAATGCGTGTCTTGTCGCTGCCGAGTTCGGCCAGCAGGGTGTCGATTTGCTGCAGGGTGTTTGCCGTCTGCTGGTAGGCATCAGCATCCAGATTTTCCGGAACGCCGGTGTAGTACACGGTCTGGTTATGGATAACTGCATCAGACCAGCGGGCTTCAGGTTTAATACGCGCAATACTCATGGCAACTCCTTAACAACAAACGATATGTGCGGCACAGACTGCCACAATCCGCTGCCCGGTGCCACCGCCTGGCTGGATAAACCTCGCCGGGACTGACATAATCACTGGCAATTTAACCAGGGGGTAACGTGACGGACGATTTTGCAGCAGACGGCCAGCTGGCTAAGGTCATTCCCGGTTTCAGGCCGCGTGAGGCGCAGCGTGAAATGGCGGAGGCGGTAACCCGGGCGATTAAAGCCGGCGGAGAGCTGGTGGTAGAGGCCGGCACCGGCACAGGGAAAACTTACGCTTATCTTGCCCCCGCACTGCGTTCTGGCAAAAAAGTCATTATTTCTACCGGCTCGAAAGCGCTGCAGGATCAGCTGTTTTCCCGCGATCTACCCACTATCTCTCGCGCGCTGAAATTCACCGGGCGGGTGGCACTACTGAAAGGTCGCTCTAACTACCTTTGCCTGGAAAGGCTGGAGCAGCAGTCGCTGGCCGGGGGGGATTTACCCGTGCAGGCGTTAAGCGACGTGATGCATCTGCGCGGCTGGGCCAGTGAAACCGTGGATGGCGATATCAGTACCTGTGGCACCGTCGCCGAAGATTCCACCGTTTGGCCAATGGTCACCAGTACCAACGACAACTGTCTGGGGCAGGATTGCCCGCAGTATCAGGACTGCTTTGTGGTCAAGGCCCGCAAAAAGGCGATGGATGCCGATGTGGTGGTGGTGAACCATCATTTGTATCTGGCCGACATGGTGGTGAAAGAGAGCGGCTTTGCGGAGCTGATCCCTGAGGCGGAAGTGACGATTTTCGATGAAGCCCACCAGATCCCGGATATCGCCAGTCAGTATTTTGGCCAGTCTATCTCCAGCCGGCAGTTGCTCGACCTCGCCAAAGACATTTCCATTGCCTACCGCACAGAAGTCCGTGATGCTCAACAGCTGCAAAAAAGCGCCGACAGCCTTGCCCAGCGCACGCAGGACTTCCGCCTGCAAATAGGCGATCCGGGCTACCGGGGCAACCTGCGTGAACTGCTTGCTGACGCCAATATCCAGCGTTCGCTGCTGCTGCTCGATGACGCGCTGGAGCTGTGTTATGACGTGGCGAAGCTTTCTCTTGGCCGCTCAGCGCTGCTGGATGCCGCTTTTGAACGGGCGGTGATTTATCGCGGGCGAATCAAAAGGCTGAAAGAGATTAACCAGCCGGGCTACAGCTACTGGTATGAATGCAACGCCCGCCACTTCACGCTGGCCCTGACGCCGCTGTCCGTGGCCGACAAGTTTAAGGAAGTTATCCGTGAAAAAGCGGGCTGCTGGGTCTTTACCTCGGCCACGCTTGCGGTGAATGACAAAATGAGCCACTTCACCGAGCGACTGGGTATCGACGAGGCGGAAACGCTGCTGCTTGCCAGTCCGTTTGATTACGCTAAGCAGGCGCTGCTGTGCGTGCCGAGAGGTCTGCCAACCCCGAATCAGCCCCATGCAGGCCGCCATCTGGCTAACCTGCTGCGTCCGCTTATCGAGGCGAACAACGGGCGCTGCTTTATGCTTTGTACCTCCCACGCCATGATGCGTGAGCTGGCGGAACAGTTCCGTGCCACCATGACGCTTCCCGTGCTTCTGCAGGGGGAAACCAGCAAAGGCCAACTGTTGCAGCAGTTTGTTGAGGCCGGTAACGCCCTGCTGGTGGCGACCAGCAGCTTCTGGGAAGGCGTAGACGTGCGCGGCGACACCTTATCCCTGGTCATCATCGACAAGCTGCCCTTTACCTCCCCGGACGATCCGCTGCTCAAGGCCCGAATGGAAGATTGCCGCATTCGTGGAGGCGATCCGTTTGACGATGTCCAGTTACCGGATGCGGTGATTACCCTCAAGCAGGGCGTCGGCCGCCTGATACGAGATGTGGAAGACCGTGGGGTATTGGTTATCTGCGATAACCGTCTGGTCATGCGGCCTTATGGCGCTGTTTTCCTTAATAGCCTGCCGCCAACGCCGCGTACCCGGGATATAAATCGGGCAGTTGAGTTCCTCAATACCTCAGGCGCGCAGTAATTTGTGCCAGGCTATGGTATGATGCGCGCCGTTTTTTGACCTTATCTCCGCCAGAGGTTGGCAAGCCCATGCGAATTTTAGCCATCGATACCGCAACAGAAGCCTGTTCTGTTGCCCTGCAAAACGACGCGGCGTCCTACGCCCATTTTGAACTCTGCCCGCGTGAACATACGCAAAGAATTTTACCGCTGGTCAAAGAGATCCTGAACCAGGGCGGGATTACTTTGTCTGAGGTGAACGCACTTGCCTACGGGCGTGGGCCGGGCAGTTTCACCGGTGTGCGAATTGGTATTGGTATTGCGCAGGGGCTGGCGCTGGGCGCTGAACTGCCGATGATCGGCGTTTCAACGCTGGCAACTATGGCGCAGGGCGCATGGCGCAGAACGGGCGCTACCCGGGTACTCGCCGCCATAGATGCCCGTATGGGTGAAGTCTACTGGGCCGAATATGAGCGCGACGAGCAGGGCGTGTGGCACGGTGAAGAAAGCGAAGCCGTCCTCAAGCCTGAAGACGTTGCCGGGCGGTTGAAGCATCTCAGCGGCACCTGGGCTACAGTCGGAACAGGCTGGCAGGCCTGGCCTGATATGGCGAAGGATAGCGCGCTTTTGTTGCAGGACGGTGAAACTACGCTGCCTGAAGCTGAAGACATGCTTCCTCTGGCACAGCAGGCTTTTAACGCCGGAAAAACCGTCGCCGTAGAAAACGCTGAACCGGTCTACCTGCGCAATGAAGTGACCTGGAAAAAGCTTCCTGGCAGAGAGTAATACCGACCACGCTTAACGGCGGGAAGGTTAAGGAGATGAGGTATGGCTGTTTGTAATGTCAAAAAATGCAGCTGGCTGCTGGCCGCCGCTGCGGCGCTGGTACTGAGCGGCTGCGTGAGCGTGCCGGATGCAATTAAAGGAACCTCCGCGACCCCGCAGCAGGATCTGACGACGGTGATGAATGCCCCCCAGCTTTATGTCGGGCAGGAAGCGCGTTTTGGTGGGCGCGTGGTGAATGTTGACAACCTGAAGGGCAAAACTCGCCTGGAGATTGCCACCGTCAGCCTTGATGAAGGTGCCCGACCGGCGCTGAATGAGCCTTCGCAGGGGCGTATTTATGCCGATGTGAACGGCTTCCTGGACCCGGTTGATTTTCGTAATCAGCTGGTTACGGTCGTCGGGCCCATTACCGGTACAGCAGAAGGCAAGGTTGGCCAGACGCCGTATAAATTCATGACTATGCAGGCGACGGGTTACAAGCGTTGGAATGTCGTTCAGCAGGTCGTCATGCCGCCACAGCCGATCGACCCGTGGTTCTGGGGCGGGCCTTACCCGTACCGCCACCATTACGATATGTGGGGCGGCTGGTACAATCCGGGGCCTGCACAGGTGCAAACCGTCGTAACCGAATAATCTGTTGTTTTTAATATATTTTCAAACAGCGGCCTGGCCGCTGTTTGTTTTTATCCAGGACGGATGAAAAAATTTAGTGATGTGCTTCGCAACCTTTGATCAGGCTAATTAATAAACTGGTACGCTGAGTTAATATTATGTTAACGAAATGTATTACCTGGGGTTGTGATGACGACAAATAATAATTTCAGAGGTGGATCCTTGAATAAGGTTTGGCTTAACCGCTACCCGGCCGACGTTGCGGCTGAAATAAATCCCGACCGCTATCAATCCCTGGTTGATATGTTTGAGCAGGCAGTCACTCGTTATGCCGACAAACCTGCGTTTATCAACATGGGGGAGGTGATGACCTTCCGCAAGCTGGAAGAGCGTAGTCGGGCATTTGCCGCGTATCTTCAGCAGGGGCTGGGCCTGAAAAAGGGCGACCGTGTGGCGCTGATGATGCCAAACCTGCTGCAATACCCGGTGGCGCTCTTTGGCATACTGCGTGCCGGGATGGTGGTGGTTAACGTTAACCCGCTTTATACCCCGCGCGAGCTGGAGCATCAGCTGAACGACAGCGGAGCCAGCGCGATTGTTATTGTGTCAAACTTTGCCCATACGCTGGAAAAAGTGGTTGATAAAACCCAGGTGAAACACGTTATCCTGACCCGCCTGGGAGACCAGATCTCCGGCCCGAAAGGCACGCTGGTTAACTTTGTCGTCAAATACATCAAGCGGCTGGTGCCTAAATACCACTTACCGAACGCTATCTCCTTCCGTCGCGCGTTACAAAGCGGCTACCGCATGCAGTACATCAAGCCTGAAATTCTCAATGAAGACTTAGCTTTCCTGCAATATACCGGCGGTACAACCGGTGTAGCCAAAGGCGCGATGCTGACGCACCGCAACATGCTGGCCAACCTTGAGCAGGTAAGGGCGGCCTATAGCCCGCTGCTGCATGAAGGGAAAGAGCTGGTGGTGACCCCGCTGCCGCTTTATCACATTTTTGCCCTGACCATTAACTGTCTGTTATTTATCGATATGGGTGGGCAGAACCTGCTAATTACCAACCCGCGCGACATTCCAGGCCTGGTAAAAGAACTGGCGAAATATCCTTTCACCGCCATGACCGCCGTGAACACGCTGTTTAACGCCTTATTAAATAACAAAGAGTTCCAGCAGTTAGACTTCTCAAGCCTGCACCTTTCCGCGGGCGGCGGTATGCCGGTTCAGCACGCCGTTGCCGAACGCTGGGAAAAGTTAACCGGGCGCTTCCTGCTTGAAGGTTACGGCCTGACGGAATGCGCGCCGCTGGTTAGCGCCAACCCGCATGACATGGATTACCATAGCGGCTCTATTGGCCTGCCGGTGCCGTCTACCGATGTGAAGCTGATAGATGATGAAGGCAATGAAGTTCCTCCGGGTCAGCCTGGCGAACTGTGTGTTAAAGGCCCGCAGGTGATGCTGGGCTACTGGCAGCGTCCGAAAGAGACCGATGAAATTCTGAAAGACGGCTGGCTGCGCACCGGGGACATTGCGGTGATGAACGAAGAAGGCTTCATGAACATCGTTGACCGCAAAAAAGACATGATCCTCGTTTCAGGCTTCAACGTTTATCCCAATGAAATTGAAGACGTGGTGATGCAGCACGAAGGCGTGCTGGAGGTTGCGGCGGTGGGTGTGCCTGCCGGCGTAAGCGGTGAGCACGTCAAAATCTTCGTGGTGAAAAAAGATCCTGCGCTAACGGAAGAGGCGCTTATCGCTTTCTGCCGCCGTCAGTTAACCGGCTATAAAGTGCCGAAGCTGATAGAATTCCGCACGGAATTGCCAAAATCCAACGTCGGGAAAATTTTACGACGAGAACTGCGTGACGAAGCGGGCAAGACAGGCAACAATAACGCCTGAGCTCCAAGTCACTCGTCCTGATGCCGGTTCGCCGGCATTTTTTATGGGCGCAACCTAAGAGAACTGAATTTGACTTACCAGATGATTACTACCGATGAAGGGCTGGCCGCCGTTTGCCAGGCCGCACGTCAGTTCCCCGCGCTGGCGCTGGACACAGAATTTGTTCGTACCCGTACCTACTATCCACAGCTGGGGCTGATCCAGCTTTATGATGGCCAGCAGGTTTCGCTGATCGATCCTTTAACCATCAGCGACTGGTCGCCGTTCAAAGCCTTGCTGCAGGATCCTGATACCATCAAATATCTGCACGCCGGCAGCGAAGATCTCGAAGTCTTCCTGAATGCCTTTGGCATGCTGCCAGATCCGTTTATCGATACGCAGATTCTGGCCTCATTTACCGGCCGCCCTCTGTCTTGCGGCTTTGCCACCATCGTCGAGTCCTATACCGGTATCGCGCTCGATAAAAGCGAATCCCGCACCGACTGGCTGGCACGCCCGTTGACGGAGCGTCAGTGCGAATACGCAGCGGCAGACGTGCTCTATCTGCTGCCTATCGCAGAGAAGCTGATGGCTGAAACCGAAGCGGCGGGTTGGCTGACTGCGGCCCTTGGTGAGTGCCATTTAATGTGCTCCCGCCGCCGCGAACAGCTTGACCCGGAAGAGGCCTGGCGCGAAATAGGTAACGCCTGGCAGCTGCGTACCCGCCAACTCGCCTGCCTTAAGAAGCTGGCGGCCTGGCGCTTACGCAAAGCCCGCGAGCGCGATATGGCGGTGAATTTTGTCGTCCGTGAAGAAAACCTGTGGCAGGTGGCGAGATACATGCCTGGCTCGCTGGGGGAGCTGGACTCGCTGGGCCTGAGCGGCAGCGAAATTCGCTTCCACGGTAAAACGCTTATCGCCCTGGTGGCCGAGGCGCAGGCGCTGCCGGAGAGCGAGCTGCCTCAGCCGCTGCAAAATCTGGTGGATATGCCGGGGTACCGCAAAGTGTTTAAAGCTATTAAAGCGCTGGTACAGGAAGTGAGCGAGGCTAAAGGACTGAGCGCCGAATTGCTTGCCTCCCGCCGCCAAATCAATCAGCTGCTAAACTGGCACTGGAAATTGAAACCGCAAAGCGTGGCGCCGGAATTAATTAGCGGCTGGCGGGCAGAATTAATGGCTGAAGCGTTAACGAAATTGTTGGCTGAATACTGATTGTTTATATGATCTGGGAATAATTACAGTGTTGTTCTCAGGTTGAAATATATTGGCAGGCTGCAACGAGAAAGATCTTAATAAACGTTAAGTGACCGCGTAAAAATAAAGCCCCTGACAAATGCAGGGGGCTTTTTATTCATGCAGACTTACTGGCTTCTTCCGCTTCTGGGAGCGTGACGTTCAGCTCCAGAATTGAAATATCTCCATCCCGCTGCTCAAGCTGAACGCTGACCATTTCCGGGTCGATTTGCACGTACTTGCAAATCACATCGAGAATGTCCTTACGAAGCTGCGGCAGGTAATGGGGTTCCGCATCGCTACGGCGACGCTCAGCCACGATAATCTGTAAACGCTCTTTCGCGATGTTGGCGGTGTTCTTTTTTCGTGACAGAAAAAAGTCGAGTAATGCCATAACTTATCCTCCGAACAGGCGTTTCAGGAAACCCTTCTTCTCTTCTTCAATGAAGCGGAAAGGGCGTTCTTCGCCGAGCAGGCGTTCCACGGTATCGGCGTAGGCTTTGCCCGCATCCGATTCACCGTCAAGAATCACCGGCTCGCCCTGGTTAGACGCACGCAGCACTGACTGGTCTTCCGGGATAACGCCAACCAGCGGAATGCGCAGAATTTCGAGCACGTCTTCCATGCTCAGCATATCGCCTTTATTGACGCGACCTGGGTTGTAGCGGGTCAGCAATAAATGCTCTTTAATGGGCTCTTCACCGTTTTCAGCGCGGCGGGATTTTGACGACAGAATGCCGAGAATACGGTCTGAGTCACGCACCGAAGAGACTTCCGGGTTGGTGGTAATTACCGCTTCATCCGCGAAGTAGAGCGCCATCAGCGCGCCGGTTTCGATACCTGCCGGGGAATCACAAACGATAAATTCGAAGTCCATGTTTTTCAGGTCTTCCAGCACTTTGGCCACGCCTTCGCGGGTCAAAGCGTCTTTATCGCGGGTTTGTGAAGCAGGCAGAATATAGAGCTGTTCAGTGCGTTTATCGCGAATAAGCGCCTGATTCAGCGTGGCATCGCCCTGAATAACGTTAACGAAATCGTACACAACGCGACGTTCGCAGCCCATGATCAGGTCAAGGTTACGCAGGCCGATGTCGAAATCAATAACGACGGTTTTTCTTCCCTTTTGGGCCAGACCCGTGGCGATGGCCGCGCTGGACGTGGTCTTACCGACGCCCCCTTTACCCGATGTAACAACAATAATGCGTGCCATAAAGGATTTCCTTGTTAAAAGGGCTTAATTCAAAGATTGAACGGAGAGCGCACCACTCGCCAGATTGAGGCGAGCCGCTTTTCCATAATAATCGGCTGGGATCTGCTCACTCAGCCAGTACTCGCCCGCAATAGAGACAAGCTCTGCTACCAGGTTAGTACAAAATATTTGTGCATCTCGATCGCCGCTTGCACCAGCCAGCGCACGGCCACGCATCATGCCGTAAATATGAATATTACCATCTGCTATCAGTTCTGCACCGGCGCTGACGTGATTGGTCACAATCAAGTCACAGTTTGGCGCATAAATGCGCTGCCCGGAACGGACCGGCGCATCAATTAAACGCGTTTTTGTGATCGGTGTAACATCCGGCGCAGTGACCACTACGGGCTCTGCAGGCGCGGCTTTTGGCGTTCTTGCGGCCTTTTCTTTCCCTTCGGTCAGCAAGGGCAGGCCAGCGCGCTCAATCTCAGCCTTTAAGGCTTCATCTTTACAGCCGCTGATACCCACCACGCGCAGGCCGGTTGCGGTGACGGCCTGTTGTACTTTCTTCCAGTTGACGGAACCATCGAGACTGGCGACGTTAACGACCACCGGGGCATTCTTTAAGAATGCGGGAGCCTGGGCGATTTTATCTTCCAGAGCCTGGCGAATAACCTCAGGTTGTGCATCATGCAAATGAACCACAGATAAGGTAAAACTGCTGCCCTTTAACTCGATTGGCGTGTTTGACATCCTGGCCTTACTCAATTCAGTTTCAATCCCCACTATTGTGGGACGATATTCCGAAGTACACCAGGCATGTTATAGTCCAGCTTATATTCAGGCAAGCCACTCGCTGGCGAAAATAGAGTAAAAAAAATGTTTTGTGTGATCTACAGAAGTACTAAACGTGACCAGACATATCTTTATGTCGAAAAAAAAGACGATTTCTCCCGAGTGCCGGAAGAACTGATGAAAGGCTTCGGCAAACCCGTACTGTCTATGCTGTTACCGCTGGACGGCAGTAAAAAACTGGTGAATGCCGATTTGGATAAAGTGAAACACGCGCTGGAAACTGAGGGTTATTATTTACAGATCCCACCTCCGGTTGAAAGTTTGCTGACAATGCACCTGGAAAAGAGTCCTAAAAAATAACTTTCGGACTGAAGGTAAATCTTTTCCAGGCGCTCAGCCTGAAAATGTGTGAAACACATTATTGCGGAAAAGACGATGAAAAATGCAGCTTTGCGTTCTACCTTCAGCGCCTTAATACTCGCCAGCGGGGCCGGTTATCTCTCCCACGCTGAGGCGGCTCCTCCAGCCGCCTCAGTCCCTCAAAGCAGCACACCTCAAACGACAACGCTCGCTGAACAAGGGCGAAATCCCGCTGAATTCCCCGCTTATGTCGAAAAATTAAAACAACAAGCCAGGGCGCAAGGCATCAGCAATGCGACGCTGGTAAAAGCCTTTGCCAATATTCAATTTGTTGATCGGGTCATTCAATCCGATCGCAATCAGCTAGAAAAGAAAATAACGCTGGATGACTATTTAAACCGCGTTCTTACCCCCGCGAAAATAAAACAGGCGCGCAGTCTGGCCACACGGCATCGGACAGAGCTGGAAAAGGTCAGCGAAAAAAGTGGCGTTCAGAGTCGCTACATTGTCGCCCTGTGGGCAATGGAAAGTAACTTCGGCAAACTGCAGGGCAAAGAAGACGTCATTTCTGCTTTGGCAACGCTGGCCTTTGAAGGCCGCCGTGAAGCCTTTTTCACCCACGAGCTTATGGCGGCGCTGAAAATCATCCAGCGGGGTAATGCCAGCGCGGCGCAGATGAAAGGTTCGTGGGCCGGGGCGATGGGGCAAAACCAGTTTATGCCGAGTTCACTGCTGCGTTACGGCAAAGACGGCGACGGGGACGGCAAAATTGATATCTGGAATAACACCCGCGACGTTTTTGCTTCCACGGCAAACTACCTGGCGGTAGAGGGCTGGCAGCGGGGTGGGGCGTGGGGCTACGAGGTGAAGCTGCCCGCAGGCTTTAATGCTGCATTGCTGGGCACCAGTCCGGGGCAGGGCAAGTCCGTGACTCAGTGGAAAAAACTAGGGATAACTTTGCCGGGAGGAGCCCATCTCCCTGTCTCCTCAAAAACGGCCTGGCTGGTGAAGCCAGACGATGGTTTGGAGCGTTCGTTCCTCGTCTACAACAACTTCCGCACCCTAATGCACTGGAACCGCTCTTACTACTTTGCCATTAGCATCGGCAAAATGGCGGATGCCATCGGAGATAAATAAGGCACGCTTAGAAACATTTCCCCGGTATTCAGCAGGCATTTTTTTATCTAGTATCAAAGGCAGTTAACACAAACGACACAGAGGAAAGGCATGTATCAACATCATAACTGGCAGGGTGCGCTGCTGGATTTTCCGGTAAACAAGGTAGTCTGTGTTGGCAGCAACTATGCCAAACATATTAAAGAGATGGGCAGTGCAACGCCGGACGAACCGGTGGTGTTTATCAAGCCTGAAAGCGCGCTGTGTGATATTCGCCAGCCGCTGGCATTGCCGCAGGAATTTGGTTCCGTGCACCATGAAGTGGAGCTGGCTATCCTGATTGGCGCCACCCTTAAGCAGGCAAGCGAAGAGCACGTGCAGAAAGCCATTGCCGGCTATGGTGTTGCGTTGGACCTCACGCTGCGCGATCTGCAGGCCAAACTGAAAAAAGCTGGCCAGCCTTGGGAAAAAGCGAAGGGATTTGATAACTCCTGCCCAATTTCCGGGTTTATTCCTGCGGCGCAGTTTCCTCACGATCCGCAAAATACCCCGCTTGAGCTGAAGATCAACGATGAAGTTCGCCAGCAGGGCAATACCGAAGACATGATCCACAAGATCGTGCCGCTCATTGCCTATATGAGTAAGTTCTTCACCCTGCGCGCGGGCGATGTGATCCTGACCGGTACGCCGGAAGGCGTCGGCCCTCTGCTCAGCGGCGATGAGCTGGAAGTGAGCTTTGCAGGCCACAGCCTGACGACGCGCGTTTTATAAAAAATTTGCCGCTTCAGGGCGGCAAAACTTGCATCCGGGTGTCAGACTGTTTATAAGGTGCAGCTTAATTTTTAAATGCAGGAACCGCTATGACACCCACTCCTTTTTGGCAAACTAAAACTCTCGACGAAATGAGCGACGCCGAGTGGGAATCCCTGTGCGACGGCTGCGGCCAGTGTTGCCTGCATAAGCTGATGGACGAAGATACCGACGAGATTTACTTCACCAACGTCGCGTGCAAGCAGCTCAATATCAAAACCTGTCAGTGCAAGAACTACGCCCGCCGTTTCGAATACGAGCCGGACTGCATTAAACTGACCCGCGACAATCTGCCGACCTTTGAATGGCTACCGCATACCTGCGCTTATCGTCTGCTGGCCGAAGGCAAACCGTTGCCGGAATGGCATCCGCTGATTACCGGCTCAAAAGCCGCCATGCACGGCGAGCGCATTTCAGTGCGCCATATCGCGGTGAAAGAGTCTGAAGTTCGCGACTGGCAGGACCATATCCTCAACAAGCCCGAGTGGGCGGACTAACGCGTTCACTGTACGCAGCTTTGGTCATTGTTGAGCGCGAAAATAAATCCTTCTTATAACTGATTTTGTGATAGGATGGATTTTCAATAACCAAAATAAGAGAGTTTTTATCCTGAATTTAACATTCCAGTGTCCGTCATGCGGCGGATCGCAGTATCGCACTTCCCTCTACGATGTCCGAGAATCAAATCCCCATGGCGCAGTCTGTATTTTTTGCAAATCCGCAATGCAGGTTTCCGCTCATCGTCCGTTAAATGCGACCTTCTCCGGTTTCAGCCCGTTGGCGCAACCGCCTTTGGCTTCTTCTCAGCCACGCTGCTAATATTCCTTCTTTAAAGGAGGAAAAATGAAAAAGTTAACAACTATCATGGGCATATTGCTGCTCAGTGGCTGTGCAACCGCGGAGCGTGAGGCGCCGAAGCCCCCGCACAGTGTGGGCATGGCGAACCCGGCTTCGGTTTACTGTCAGGCTAAAGGTGGGAAATCGGTCGTGGTGAAAACGCCGCAGGGCGAAAGAAGCGACTGTTTGCTGCCTGGGGGAGAACGAATCGATGAATGGGCGCTATACCGTCGCGATCATTCCTGAAAAAAATAACCCACCGAGAGGTGGGTTATTTGTCTAACGTGTTTGTTAACTTAGCGACCAAACAGATCGCGACGCTTAGGTTTGAAGAACTGAGCAATCAGCACCAGCACCGCAATAATCAGGAACACGGCGAAGATCCCGAGCAGCCACTGCACCATATCCAGCGACAGGAATTCCCACTGGCGAACGGAGCAGTCACCGCTGGCAACGAAGACCTGCGGCAGCCATTTATCCAGCGGCAGCCAGCTTGGGAAGCGAGCGAAGAAATCACAGGTCACAAACGGGGACGGATGAAGCTGCAGCATGGTGTGCTCCCATGCCAACTGAACGCCTTTCCCTGCGCTGTACAGCCAGATGGCCAGTGCGCCATAGCGCAGCGGGCTTTTAGGGGCTATCGCGCCCACGATACCGGCACCCATCACGCCAAACAGCGCGCAACGTTCATAAATACACATTACACAAGGTTTCAGCCCCATAACGTGCTGGAACCACAATGCCACCATCTCAAGCGCAAATGCAGTAAAGGCCAAAAGCAGCCATGCGGTGCGCCCAAGAGAGCATTGGTTTAAATATCGCAACATAATCAGTTTCCCTGCAGCATGCGTAGAATCGGCAGTGTAAACCAATTCCCTTTTTGCGCCAGTAGCGCAGATGAAAATAACGCAGTAATCGGATGTTTATAAGGAAAAAATTTGTAACGGGAAGCGGACTTCCCGTCAAATTGCCTTAGTGTGGTGCAACCAGTGTGTCAGGCGTGGTTAACCAGCCGCTGGCAAGCATCCATTCAGTGGCGGGCACCAGTGTGTACTCAACGCAAAGCAGGCCGACAAGCGTCAGCACCAGCGTGTAGGGCAGCGCCATCACAACCATGCGGCCGTAAGAGAGGCGAATTAGCGGTGCCAGCGCAGAGGTCAGCAGGAACAGGAATGCCGCCTGACCGTTAGGCGTCGCCACCGACGGCAGGTTAGTCCCGGTATTGATGGCTACCGCCAACAGCTCGAACTGTTTCATATCAATCGCGCCATTTTGCAGCGCGGCTTTCGCTTCGTTGATATAAACGGTGCCGACAAAGACATTGTCGGAGATAGAAGAGAGCAGGCCGTTAAAGATGTAAAACAGCGACAGCTGGGCGTGTGGGGAGGAATCCAGTACGTACTGAATTATCGGGCTGAACAGATGCTGGTCGATGATTACCGCCACGATGGTGAAGAAAACGGTCAGCAGGGCGGTAAACGGCAGCGCTTCGGTAAAGGCTTTGCCGATTGCATGTTCATCGGTAACGCCGCAAAGGGATGTCGCCAGAATAATCACCGACAGGCCAATCAGGCCGACTTCTGCCAGATGCAGCGCCAGAGCCATAATCAGCCAGACGCCAATCAGCGCCTGAATAAGCAGTTTCAACTTGTCCTGCTTCGTCCGCTTTTTCGCGCTTTGGGCATCAAAGTCATACAGGATACCGCGGACTTTTTCCGGCAGCGTTTGCCCGTAGCCGAAGACTTTAAAACGCTCCAGCAAAACGCAGGTGAACAGGCCACAAATCAGCACCGGTACGGTCACCGGCATCATTCGCAGGAAGAAATCGCCGAAATGCCAGCCGGCGTTTTTAGCAATGATCAGGTTCTGTGGCTCGCCAACCATCGTCATTACGCCGCCCAGTGCGGTGCCAACGCCGGCGTGCATCATCAGGCTGCGCAGGAAAGCGCGGAACTGCTCAAGGACCTCGCGGCTGTCGCTCCGAATATGGCTGTCGTCCTGAACGTTGCTGTCATCCTGTGCCTCGGATGCCACGCGGTGGTAGATGCTGTAGAAGCCCACGGCCACGCTAATGACAACGGCCACGACGGTTAAGGCATCAAGGAATGCGGAAAGAAATGCGGCGGCAACACAGAAGGCCAGCGACAGCGCAACTTTCGACCGGATCCCCAGCAGCAGGCGGGTGAATAGCAGCAGCAGAAGCTGCTTCATGAAATAAATCCCGGCTACCATAAACATCAGCAGCAACAGCACTTCGAGGTTTGAAGCGATCTCAGCCCGAACGTGGTCGGGGCTCGTCATGCCGACCAGCACGGCTTCAATAGCCAGCAGGCCGCCAGGCAGCAGTGGGTAGCACTTCAGCGCCATCGCCAGCGCAAAGATAAACTCCACCACCAGCATCCAGCCCGCGATAAACGGGCTGACAAACCAAAAGACCAGCGGATTAACCACTAAAAAGAGAAGCAGCGTCAGTTTGTACCAGTCAGGTGATTGACCCAGAAAATTGCGGTACAACGCCCGCCCAAAGGACATTTCCATCGTATAGTTACCATTATCCGTTGTATTATGTTGATGTTTAAAAAGATAACGCTTCAGGGTACTCGCTTATGGCGCATGCGATCAAGCCGAAGGAAATCCTGAGTTAAGGCATTTATCGTCAAAATTCAACGCCGATCCCGCATTTGCGCGTTGCCCCCGCTATCTGGCGCGCATGGCATCTGGTATGATGAGTCCAATTTGCAAAACCTGAGTAATGGAAATCTTACTATGGTCATTAAGGCGCAGAGCCCAGCGGGTTTCGCGGAAGAGTATATTATAGAAAGTATCTGGAACAGCCGTTTTCCGCCGGGCTCCATCCTGCCGGCAGAGCGTGAACTTTCAGAACTGATTGGCGTAACGCGCACCACATTACGTGAAGTGCTTCAGCGTCTTGCACGCGACGGCTGGCTGACAATTCAGCACGGGAAGCCAACGCGGGTAAACAATTTCTGGGAAACGTCAGGCTTAAACATTCTGGAAACGCTGGCCCGTCTCGATCACGACAGCGTGCCGCAGCTGATTGATAATCTGCTTTCAGTGCGTACCAACATCTCCACGATATTTATCCGGACGGCGATTCGCCAGTATCCGGATAAGGCGCAGGAAGTGCTGGCCACGGCTAACAAAGTTGAAGACCATGCTGATGCATTTGCAGAGTTGGATTACAACATTTTCCGCGGCCTGGCGTTTGCGTCCGGTAACCCGATTTATGGGCTGATCCTGAACGGGATGAAAGGGTTGTACACCCGCATAGGGCGTCACTACTTCTCTAATCCTGAAGCCCGCAGCCTGGCGCTGGGTTTTTACCACCGTCTGGCGGAAATCTGCCAGCAGGGATTGTACGATCAGGTCTTTGAGATCGTGCGTAATTACGGCCGCGAGAGCGGCGAGATTTGGCACCGTATGCAGAAAAACCTGCCCGGTGATTTGGCGATGCACAGTCGCTAAGCCAGAATAAAAAACGCTTCCCGAGGGAAGCGTTTTTTTTTCACTCTTACAGCGGATTTCGCTGCGGGCAGCGCTCCAGCAGCTCCACGCTGCCATCGGCGTTTTGCTGCTCCAGCACGACGTCAAAGCCCCACAGACGGTGCACATGCTTGAGCACTTCCCGGCGGCCCTTATCCAGCGGGGCACGGTTATGCGGGATATAGCGCAACGTCAGCGAGCGGTCCCCACGTAAATCCACATCCCAGACCTGAATGTTCGGCTCGAGGTTGCTCAGGTTGTACTGGGCCGACAGCTGAGAACGTATTTCCCGGTAGCCCTCTTCATTATGGATGGCCGAAATCTCGAGGAAATTATTACGGTCATCATCCAGCACGGTGAACAGGCGGAAATCGCGCATCAGCTTAGGTGACAGGAACTGGCTGATAAAGCTTTCGTCCTTGAAGTCACGCATGGCGAAATGCAGCGTTTCCAGCCAGTCTTTACCGGCAATATCCGGAAACCAGTAGCGGTCTTCTTCGGTCGGCGACTGGCAAATGCGTTTGATGTCCTGGAACATGGCGAACCCGAGCGCGTAAGGGTTAATGCCGTTGTACCACGGGCTGTTATAGGGCGGCTGGAACACCACGTTGGTATGGCTGTGCAAAAACTCAAGCATAAAACGGTCGCTGACTTTGCCCTCGTCATACAGGTGATTGAGAATGGTGTAATGCCAGAAAGTAGCCCAGCCCTCGTTCATCACCTGGGTCTGTTTCTGCGGGTAAAAATACTGGCTAACCTTGCGCACAATACGCAGGATTTCACGCTGCCACGGCTCCAGCAGCGGGGCATTCTTCTCCATAAAATACAGCAGATTTTCCTGCGGCTCAGAAGGGAAGCGGTGGGCTGATTCTGCCGTTTTTTCCTCTTCCTTACGCGGCAACGTGCGCCAGAGCGTATTCACCTGGCTTTGCAGATACTCTTCCCGGCTTTTCTGACGAGCTTTTTCCTCCTGCAGAGATATTTTCTGCGGGCGTTTATAGCGGTCTACGCCGTAGTTCATCAGCGCGTGGCAGGAGTCCAGCAGGCGTTCCACCTCATCCACGCCATAGCGTTCTTCACACTGTGTGATGTAGTTTTTAGCGAAAATCAGGTAGTCGATTATCGAGCTGGCATCCGTCCAGCTGCGGAACAGGTAGTTGTTTTTAAAAAAGGAGTTATGTCCGTAACAGGCATGAGCAATCACCAGCGCCTGCATGGTGATGGTGTTCTCTTCCATCAAATAGGCAATGCAGGGGTTAGAGTTGATGACAATTTCATACGCTAGCCCTTGCTGTCCGTGCTTGTACAGGCGCTCGGTTTCGATGAATTTTTTGCCGAAAGACCAGTGCGGATAGTTAATCGGCATCCCCACGCTGGAATAGGCGTCCATCATTTGTTCTGAGGTAATGACCTCAATCTGGTGGGGATAGGTGTCCAGCCGGTAGAGCTTTGCTACCCGGTCAATCTCGGCCAGGTAGATGTCCAGTAGCTCAAACGTCCAGTCGGGTCCGTCGCTTAGACGGATGGGATCCTTTGTGGCGAAATCAGTTACGGTAGCCATCAGCGCGCCCTCATTGTTTTCAACTTTCTCTGGATGGAAAGCCTCACTCTCAAGAATAGACAACTCCTGAAAGATAGCGCCGACAAGTAAAATTTTTTCTTCGCGATTTATTGATCCCAATAGCGGGGTTTTAGCCCATCTTGCAGCATTTTATTTTGGCGAAAATGTTTTCCCGTACAGGAGATGCTAATTATCTCGCCCCAGCGCTGGCGGGCAACTCTGTGAGTTCAGTCACCATAATAAAGCCATATGTTGAATAACATATTCAACTGAGTTATCAATATGTAATCAGAAGATTATTCTTTTAGCTAATTGCGGAGCAGATATGCGTGTTGTGGTGCTGGGAAGTGGTGTCGTCGGCGTGGCGAGCGCCTGGTATTTACGTCAGGCCGGGCATGAAGTCACCGTCATCGATCGCGAATCAGGGTCGGCGCAAGAGACCAGCGCGGCCAACGCTGGGCAAATCTCTCCGGGCTATGCCGCTCCCTGGGCAGCGCCGGGCGTCCCGTTAAAAGCCATTAAGTGGATGTTCCAGCGCCATGCGCCGTTGGCCATCAGCCTCGACGGAACCCAATTCCAGCTGAAGTGGATGTGGCAAATGCTGCGCAACTGCGATACGCGCCATTACATGGAAAACAAAGGCCGCATGGTGCGTCTGGCAGAATACAGCCGCGATTGCCTGAAAGAGCTGCGCCACACCACCGGCATCCAGTATGAAGGGCGGCAGGGCGGCACGCTGCAGCTGTTCCGCACCGAGCAGCAGTATGAAAGCGCGGCCAAAGACATTGCCGTATTGAAAGATGCGGGCGTACCGTATGAGCTGCTGGAAGCCAGCCAGCTCAATCGCGTTGAACCTGCGCTGGCAGATGTCGCCCATAAACTGACCGGCGGCCTGCGCCTGCCGAACGATGAAACCGGCGACTGCCAGCTGTTTACTCAAAATCTGGCGCGGATGGCGGCGGAAGCGGGCGTGGAGTTTCGTTTCAATACGCCTGTCGATCGCCTGCTATACGAAAATCAGCAAATCAGCGGCGTGCAGTGCGGCCATGAAGTGGTGAAGGGCGATGCTTACGTGGTGGCTTTTGGCTCGTACTCTACCGGCCTGCTTAAGGGCATTGCCGATATTCCTGTCTATCCTTTAAAAGGCTACTCGCTGACTATCCCGATTGCTGATGAACAGGGCGCGCCTGTGTCGACCATTCTCGATGAAACCTACAAGATTGCCATTACCCGCTTTGACAACCGTATTCGCGTCGGTGGAATGGCGGAAATCGTTGGCTTCAATACTGACCTGCTGCAGCCCCGTCGCGAGACGCTGGAGATGGTCGTCAAAGATCTTTATCCACGCGGTGGGCATGTGGAACAGGCGACTTTCTGGACCGGCCTGCGCCCAATGACCCCGGACGGAACGCCTATTGTGGGGCGCACGCCGTTCAAGAATCTTTGGCTGAATACCGGGCACGGCACGTTAGGCTGGACGATGGCCTGTGGTTCAGGCCAGATGCTGAGCGACCTGATCTCCGGGCGCACGCCGGCTATCCCAAGCGAGGATTTAGGGATTGCCCGCTATGCGCCAGGCTTTACGCCATTGAGCGCCCGGCAGCTTCACGGCGCACATAACTAAAAGGAGCCGTTATGTCCCGTCCTGTGATTGCAACGCTGGATCTCAGCGCGCTGCGCAACAATCTTGATGTGGTACGCAGAGCCGCGCCGCATTCACGCGTCTGGTCGGTTGTTAAGGCCAATGCATACGGCCACGGACTCGACCGCGTCTGGTCGGCATTAAGCGCGACCGATGGTTTTGCCATGCTGAACCTTGAAGAGGCTATTTTGCTGCGTGAGCGCGGCTGGAAAGGGCCGATCCTGATGCTGGAAGGGTTCTTCCATGCCGATGAGCTGGCGCTGTTCGACAAATACCGGCTGACCACCAGCCTGCATAGCAACTGGCAGGTTAAGGCGATAGCCAACGCAAAGCTGAGCGCGCCGCTGGATGTTTATCTCAAAATTAACAGCGGGATGAATCGTCTCGGATTTACGCCCGATCGGGTGCACGGCATCTGGCAAAAACTCCGTTCTATCCCGAATGTGGGTGAGCTGACGCTGATGGCACATTTTGCCGATGCTGAGCAGCCAGAAGGCATTGTTGAGCCGATGAAACGCATTGAGCAGGCCGCGGAGGGCATTGATGCACCTCGCTCACTGTCAAATTCGGCCGCTACGCTGTGGCATCCTGAAGCGCATTTTAACTGGGTTCGCCCGGGCATCATCCTTTATGGCGCTTCTCCGAGCGGACAATGGCAGGATGTGGCCACCAGCGGTATTCAGCCGGCAATGACGCTAAGCAGCGAAATTATCGGGATTCAGAACCTGAAAGCAGGCGACACCGTGGGGTATGGCAGCCGCTATACCGCAAGCGGCGAGCAGCGAATCGGGATTGTGGCTGGCGGCTATGCCGACGGGTACCCACGCATTGCGCCAGACGGTACGCCTGTCATGGTAGATGGCGTCATGACCCGCGTAGTAGGCAAAGTATCGATGGATATGATCACCGTAGATCTGACGCCATGCCCGCAGGCCGGTATCGGCAGCCCGGTTGAGCTGTGGGGCAAAAACGTCAAAATTGACGATGTCGCCAGCGCCGCAGGTACGGTTGGTTATGAGCTGATGTGTGCGTTAGCGCCGCGAGTGCCGGTGATGGTGAGTTAATACGTCTGTTGATTTCGAGAGGCCGTTTTGTCGTCACTAATACTGTTCATGAAACGTTGGCGAATATTCCGTTCACTTCCAGTTCTGTTTTATCTGTAGCTCCCGAACCGGTTAACGTCTTAGGGGAGTCACCGTCACT
>NZ_BCTL01000002.1 GCF_001571265.1 Cedecea neteri NBRC 105707 = ATCC 33855
GGACACGTTCACCGTTTTCTGGACGTGCAGGGAAAACAGATTTATGGGTGAACGGAATAACTGCAGAGCGAAAGATAACTCCCGGAAGATTTTGAAAGAAAAATAGGTATAAGAGACAGCGCCCGTTGAGGCGAGAAGAGGCTACTCCTCTTCTTCCTCGGCAACGCGAACACCAATCTTACGTACCAGGTTGTCCTCTTTTTCGGCCACCGTCCAAATCATCCCGGCAAATTCTACCTGGTCACCAACAACCGGTGCGCCGCCAAGCATCCCCAGCACAAAATCACCTAACGACTGCTGGGTATCCACGTCTTCATTCAGCGTCAGGCCGTAAATGGTCGCCACATCGGAAAACTGGGCGCTGGCTTCCAGAATAAAGTCGCCAAAGAAACGCTGATCCAAATCCACCGGCGGAGACTGGCTAAACAGCTTACCCAGCGCGGGAAGATCGCGTTCGCGGCCAATCACGCAGAGCACGTCGCCTTCCCGCAGGCGGGTGCTGCCCGTCGGGTGTAGCAACACGTTATCGCGGAACAGCGCGGCAATGCGCGTCTCTTCAGGCATGTGCAGGTCCCGGAGGGCGGCGCCAACGCACCATTTCTCTTCGCTTAGTTGGTAGACAAATTGCTCCCACGGATTGTCAGGATGAATATCCAGACCGACGCGGGAAACGGGCCAGCCGACCGGTGGCACCACGACTTTGGCTTTCTTCGCTGCCCAGCCCAGGGATGTGCCCTGTAACAGCAGAGACACCAGCACCACAAAGAAGGCCACATTGAAGAACAGCCGGGCGTTATCCAGGCCGGCCATCATCGGGAACACCGCCAGAATGATCGGCACTGCGCCGCGCAGCCCAACCCAGCTGATAAACACGCGCTCGCGCAGATTAAACCCACGGAAGGGCAGCAATCCGGCAAAAATGGACAGCGGACGGGCAAAGAAAATCATCCACGCGGAAAGCAGCAGGGCTGGCACCGCGATTGGCAGCAGATCGGACGGATTTACCAGTAAGCCCAGCACCAGGAACATACCGATTTGCGCCATCCAGGCCAGGCCGTCAAAGGTTTGCAGAATCCCGAAACGGTTGCGAATCGGGCGGTTGCCCATCACAAAGCCGCACAGGTAAACCGCCAGAATACCGCTGCCGTCCAGCGCGGTTGTCACGCCAAACACCATAATGCCGCCGCTCAGGGCCAGCATCGGGTACAGGCCCTGGGGCAGGGTAATCCGGTTAATCATTTGCAGCAGCAGGTAGCCGCCGCCGAGGCCGAGCACAATCCCCAAGCCAAATTGCTGAATGATATGCACGAGGAACAGCCAGCTCAGGCCGGTCTGGTGCTGCTGGATCATCTCAATCAGCGTAATGGTGAGAAACACCGCCATCGGGTCATTGCTGCCTGATTCAATTTCAAGCGTGGCACCTACGCGCTCGTTCAGGCCTTTCCCTCCGAGCAGGGAAAAGACCGCGGCGGCATCGGTGGAGCCCACAATGGCGCCAATGAGCAGGCCGTCAATCAGGTTCAGGTTAAACAGCCAGGCGGCGGCAATGCCGGTCAGGCCGGAGGTAATTAATACGCCGACGGTTGCCAGCGAGAGCGCGGGACCCAGGGCAACGCGAAACGAACTCGCCTGGGTTCGCATCCCGCCGTCCAGCAGGATCACCGCTAGCGCCAGGTTACTGATCAGGTAGGCAAAGGGGTAATTATCAAACGGAATACCGCCCAGACCGTCGATCCCGGCCAGCATGCCGATAGCCAGGAAGATAACCAGAATGGGAATGCCCAGACGAGAGGAGAAAGAACTTAATAAGATACTGCAAGTTACCAGAACGGAACCCAAAATAAACAGACTGACAATCGCCCCTGCGTCCAAAATCATTCGTCTCCTTTGTCTATGCTGTGGAATTGTAACATGTCATCTGCTGCCCAAACGCCCAAAAAGGGCGCTTAAACCGGGCTTCTTTAGCGAAGCACCGGCTGCCCGCTTAACGTCAGTCGGGATGTGACCCCATCATGGACCAGCTCGCCAAACGCGCCGAGCGGCAGCGTCACGGTTTGCGGTTCGTGTCCAAAAGGCAGGCCGGAAAGGACAGGTATATTCAGGCGTTGTTGCAGCGTTTTACGCATTTCCTCAAAAGTATATCCTGCATCGTAATCCGTGGTGGTTGTACCGTTAAAACTTCCTAAAATAATCGCTTTCTGGCGCGAAAGTATGCCCGCATGGTAAAGCTGCAGCAGCATGCGCTCAACGCGGAACGGATGCTCATTAATGTCTTCCACAACCAAAATGCCGCCGTCTATTTGCGGCAGGAACGGCGTGCCGACCAGAGAGATCAGCATCGCGAGATTACCGCCCCATACCGTGCCGCTGGTTTGCATCGCAGGTGCATCGTTTTCCCAACTCAGCGCCAATTCCGGTTCGCTGAGCGCCCGCCAAAAGTGACGCCAGGTGTATTCATCCATCTCCTCGGCGCCAAAATTACCGGCAAGCATCGGACCGCTGAAGGTAATGGTCCCGCACTGTGCCAGCAGGCCAAGCTGGAAAGCGGTAAAATCGCTATGGCCGCAGATAATCTGTGGCCGGGCGCGGAACGAAGCGCCAAGTCGTGAAAAATCAATGTGCTCAAGCAGACGGCTCACGCCGTAACCTCCGCGGACGGCCAGCACGATGTCCGTTTCCGCCGGCAGCGTCGCCAACTGATTGAGATCCGCCAGTCGTTCACTGTCCGTTCCGGCAAAACGCTGAAAACGCCTTGTCACTGCCTGCTGATTGACGACCTGATGTCCGTTCTCTTCCAGCCGACGAATGCCCCTGGCGGCGGCCTGCTGATTAACGCAGTAGCCTGATGGGGCGATTAAATGAATCAGAGACATGGCATTTCCTTGCTGAATATGAATTGGTTATCATGCCGCTATCGAGAGCGCTTGTCATCGCCGTTATGGCTGGCCACATCAATAAGGATAGAGGCGTGAAATTAAGAGGGTTTATCATTCTGGTGCTATTTCTGGCCGGTTGTTCCAGCCATTCTCCACAGCAGCAGGCGCCGTGGGATCCGACGATCCCTACCCAGCGGGCGTTGAACTGGATGCCGTTGACCGAGCTCTCTGGGCAGCAGTGGGGCGTTAGCCCAAGGCTGATAACGGCGATCATCGCCGTGGAATCCGGTGGCAATCCGCAGCTGGTTAGCGGCTCGAACGCTATCGGGCTGATGCAAATCAAGGCCTCTACGGCGGGAAGAGAAGTATACCGCAATCAGGGCTTCAGCGGGCAGCCATCGAACAGTGAACTGCGGGATCCTGCGCGCAACATCGATATCGGCACGGCTTATTTGAGTATTCTGGAGCACGGTATTTTGCGGGGGATAAACGACCCACAGGTGATGCAGTATGCGCTGATTGTCTCTTACGTGAACGGGGCGGGGGCGCTATTAAGAACCTTTGACTCCGACAGACAGGACGCAATCGACAAGATTAACCGCCTGAGCCCGGATGAGTTTTATCAGCACGTAGCGACCAACCATCCCGCGCCGCAGGCACCGCGCTACCTGTACAAGGTGACGCGGGCCATGAACGCCATTTAGGTTATTTTACGCGGTTGGCCTTTTCCCGGGCCGACCGTTCCAGCGAGAAAATAATCTTTTGCAGTTCGCGCTCCACCGCCGGGTTTACGTTTAAGAAACGAAAACTCAGGCGCGGAGTAGAAATGGTCTCATTTTTACTGTCCACCACTTTTCGTTCTGAAACCATCACCAACTGCATATCAAAGTAAAACTTGCCCCATTCCACGAGATCCATCTCTACGCGGCCAAAACGCAGGCCGGGCGCAAGGCCTGGCGGCAATGTGCCATCCACCAGCGCCCCCATTCCGCCGAGAGACAGGTCGCAGAGCCGGAAGGCAAACTGAGAGCCATCGGCCAGTTCGGTGCGACAGTAATACTGCGGCTGCATGGGGGCGGTAATGCGGAAGTATTCCCGGCGCTGCACGAACCACAGCGACGGCGGCAGCGGCGTAGTGAACGCCGGCAAATTTTGATATTCCGTCGCCTTCAGACCGGGCAAGCTAAATTCAACTTTTGCCCCCTGCGTTTCAGCGATGAACTCAATGTGGGTGGCCTTTTGCACGGAAAGGTTTTCCTGCGACTGGCTACCGAAGTCCAGCACCAGGCGGTCCGCTGAGACCTCGAGAATCTTGCTGATGAACTGCCCGTTAGACCATTCCAGCCTGACGGGAACCTGCTGTTTGTGTAAGTCGCGTAGCACACCTAATACTGCCAGAGGAGACTGCTTCAGGAACTGCTCGTTATAGTGACTCAAGGCTCAAGTCCTTGTTGTGTTTTCAGGTTGTGGTATCGAAGCTTATCGGCAAAACCGGATAAAACTTAATACAAATTTTTGAATTTTTTTGCCTGAAAATGAGCATAACCAGGTGAGATTCATCACGTTTTTCTGCAACCGAACTATACTCTTTTTGACAGTAGGCCGCCGGCAGGGGCGCAGAGAGCGTCAGGCGAGCCTGCTAAAGCTCACAATGTAGAAGAGGACGTTCTAAAATGGGTATCCTGGCCTGGATTATTTTTGGTCTTATCGCGGGTGTGGTCGCTAAGTTAATTATGCCTGGCAAAGACGGCGGCGGCATTATCCTCACCTGTATTCTGGGGATCGTGGGCGCGGTTGTCGGCGGCTGGGTGGCGACGGCATTGCACCTTGGCGGACCGGTAACCGGTTTTAACTGGCCGAGTTTCTTTGTGGCGGTGATTGGCGCCATTATTGTGCTGGCTATTTTCAGGATGGTACGACGGTAGAAAGTCATTCATTACAAAAAACGGCCCTTCGGGGCCGTTTTTACGTTTAGCGTATTCTATTAGAAGTCATAACCCACGGTCGCAATAATCGACCGCTCCGCCCCCCAATAGCAGTAGCCCGTTCCGTAGCAACCCGCCACATAGTCACGCCCGGTCAGGTTGGTCGCATTGAGCTGTACAAACGCACCTTTCAGCGCCGGAGTCCATGCGCCCATATCTGCTCGCACCATCGCATCCAGCAGCGTTACAGAAGGTACGCGTAGGGTATTTTCGTTGTCGGCCCACTGTTTGCCGATGTAGCGAATCCCCGCGCCCAGGCTGAGGCCATAATCGGCTTTGAACGTGCTCCACAGGCTCGCCATTTGATTTGGCGTGACGTATGGCGTGTTGCCGTCGTTACCGTCAATCGCGTCTTTGTAACGTACGCGATTGAGGGTATAGCTGGCGATGGTCGACAGGCGTGGCGTTAGCTGAGTACGCGCTTCCAGCTCCAGCCCCTGCGAATGTACTTTGCCCGCGGGTTCAAAATATCCGCCCTGAACGTTACGGTTGCCTACGTCTTTCTGAGTCAGATCGTAAACGGCGGCGCTATACAAATCGCTGGTGCCGGCCGGCTGGTATTTCACCCCGGCTTCGTACTGTTCAGCGGTCGTAGGTTTCAGCAGCTTGCCTTCGGCATCGGAAAGCACCTGCGGCGTGACGGCCTGGCTGTAGCTCACATAAGGAGAAATGCCGTTATCAAAGGCGTAAAGCAGGGAAGCGCGGCCGCTGAAGTGGTTGTCCGAGCGGTTGTCCGTTACGTCGCTATCGATAGCCGTCGCGACCAGATGGCTTTTGGTGACCAGATGGTCGTAGCGGCCAGACAGTGTCATATGCCAGCGGTCCCACTTCATCTCATCCTGCAGGTAAGCCCCGGTTTGCTCGTACTGGCGGCGGCCAGCTTTGACCAGCAGTCCCTGATTGATCGTCGCGTAGCTTGGGTCTCGTGGATCGTAATAATAGTAACCGCCAACGCCGCCGGAAACGCCGGTCCACGGGTTCAGGTTGGTGGTATAGCCCGTCCCGTCCGTCAGATCGTTGGTGAACCGGTGATATTCACCGCCGAGCACCACTTTATGCTGCAGGTCGCCGGTCGTGAAGTCGGCTTCCAGCTGGTTGTCGATGGCCCAGGCATCCAGCGAGGAGTTTTCGCTGCTGTAATAGCGCGAAAGTTCGTTGTGAGCGGTGTCCGCCCAGCCAATTTGATAGGCCTGGCGCAGCGCCACGTTAGAGTGGGTATAACTGGCGTTCGAGCGGAATGACCAGACGTCGTCGAAGGCGTGAGCAAACTCGTAGCTGTAGATCTGCTGGTGGCGCTTGAAGGCGTCATCGCCCGGCTGCACGTCAGAGAACCCGGTATCCAGCTTGCGTCCCGTTGTGGTGTAGAGGCTGCCGTCGCCCGGAACGGAACCGTGGTAGCCGCCGGAAGGATCTTTTTCCAGATAAGCTCTCAGCACCAGAGACGTTGCGTCGTCCGGCTGCCACAGCAGAGAAGGCGAAATGGCGTAGCGCTCGTCGCGCGTGTTTTCATACTGGGTATCGCTATTTTTGGTCAGGCCGGTGATGCGGAAAGCCCACTGGTCGTTAATTGCGTTGGTGTAATCAAACGCCGTGCCGTTGGTATTGTGGTTGCCGTACATTGCCCGCACGTGGCCTTCTTCAACAAACTGCGGGCGTTTCGAGGTTTCCATCACCAGGCCGCCCGGCACGGTCTGGCCGTAAAGTGCGGAAGAAGGGCCTTTGATGACATCAAGGCGTTCCAGGAACCAGGGATCAACCTGTACGACGTTAAAGCTGCCCGCGTCGCTCATCAGGCGAAGGCCATCAAGGAAGATGTTATTGACGTCACCACCGTGGAAACCGCGCAGCGCAACGGTGTCGTAGCGGGTTGCGCCGCCGGCAAAACCGGTGAACACGCCAGGCGTGTAGTTCAGCGCGCTGTTAATGGTTTGCGCGCCCTGGTCTTCCATTTGCTGGCGGGTCACCACGGAAATGCTTTGCCCGGTGGTAATCAGCGGCTCGTCGGTTTTGGTTGCGCCACGGGTTGTGGTGGCGGTGTAACCCATTGTTGGAGAGGTTGCAGTATCGGCAGGTTTGGCGGTGACAACCAGCGTTTCTTCAGCCGATGAAGAAAAAGGGGCCATGAGAGCAAGCGCGCAGAGTAAAGCGGAGCGCTTTACGGTAAAAGCCTTTATCATTTTTTTGTCCGGAAGTATTGAGGTCATCATCCTGATGGAATTCCTCCGTCGACCTGCGACGGGAAAACGCGGTTTCTATATGCGATTTCGAATGCGAATTATTATCTAGCACAAGCAATGCCGCGCTTTTTTATACGTGAAAGCCCATGAAATCACTGATGATTTCATGGGCTTATTGTTTTAAATGAAATGATTAAGCGGCGATAACGCCGTTGTCGCTGCGGCCAGATTACTGCGCAGGCTTACTCGTGGCGGGTGATATCTCCGTTTTTTCCCCTGCAGGCTTGGCCGTTTCCGTCACCGGGCCGGGCGTGGCCGAAGGCAGTTTATCCGGCGCGTTGTCGCAGGGTTTGTCTTTCGGGCAAAGCAAATCCAGCATCTTCAGCGTGACGCCGTTGGTCCAGCCGAAGCCATCCTGCAGCGGATATTCGCCGCCGCCGCCCGTGCCACCGGTGGTCACATCGTATTTTTCAACCAGCTTTTGCTCTTTGTTGTAGAGATTCTGCACCGTACTGAGGAAGCGGAAGCTTACCTCCAGCGCGAGATCTTTATGGCCGTAGTTTTGTAAGCCTTCGGTTGCTACCCACTGCAGCGGTGCCCAACCGTTTGGCGCGTCCCATTGCTGGGTTGTTTTTACGCTAGTGGTAGCCAGCCCGCCAGCGCTGAGTAGATGCTGGCGCGTAGCCTTCGCCATCTTGTCCGCTCTGTCCTGTGAGGCAGCATGAACGTAAAGCGGGAACAGGGCGGCGGCTGTTAGCTGGTTTCGAACTGTATTGCTTTTCAGATCATAATCCGCGTACCAGCCTTCTTTGGCGTTCCACAGATTTTGCTCAATCGCTTTTTGGCGATCGTCCGCGGCTTGCTTATAGCGCGCCGCCGCCGCGCTATCTTTTGCCAGCTCGCTGGCGTGAGACAATGTTTTTTCCAACTGATAGAGCAGCGCATTAAGGTCCACGGGCACTATGCTTGTGGTACGGATTGTACCCAACTGGGCCGGATTATCCATCCAGCGGGAGCTGAAATCCCAGCCTGAAGCGGCGGCAGCCCGGAGGTCGCGATAGATATCCGTGGCCGCACGCGATGGCGTATTTTTCGCGGTGGTAACGTCGTCGAGATAAGCCTCGGTTCGCGGCGTGCCTTTATCATCCCAGTAGCGGTTGAGCAGGGCGCCATTTTTGAGTTTCACCACGCGGGCATGGGCTTCACCCGGCTTAAGGACATCGCTGCCTTCCATCCACCAGGCGTACTCCTGCTTCAGCTGCGGCAAATAGGTTGTATACACGCTGTCGCCTTTATTCTGCGCCAGCAGTTCAACCATCATGGCGAAGAACGGCGGCTGCGAACGGCCCAGGTAGTAGCTGCGGTTGCCGTTGGGAATGTAACCCCAGGTGTCGATTTCGTGCGCGAAGTTGTCCACCATATTTTGCACGTCATCCCAGCGCCCGCTCTCCGCCAGCCCCAGCAGGGTGAAATAGCTATCCCAATAGTAGAGCTCCTGGAAGCGGCCGCCTGGCACAACGTAGGGTTTTGGCAGCGGGAGCAGCGGGTTCCATTTGTTGGTGCTGTCGGCGGAGCGGGTCAGCACCGGCCACAGCCCGTTAATGTGTTCTCGCAGGCTTTCTCCTTCCTGCGGCTTATATTTATCCTCGTTCTTCGGCAGGATAAAGTTCACATCAACAAAATGGCGTAGGTCGAACCCCGAGAGACGACGCTGCATACGGTAGTCCGCAAGGATCATCAGCGGATCGCCTTTGGGCACGGCATCGGCAAAGGTTTTCTGATCGGGGAACAGCTTCGCTGTCTGAACATCAATAAACAAAGGCCCAAAAAGCTCGTCGGGCGTTTGAGGCTCGGCCGGACGTGGTGTTTCGATTTCCTGGGCTGCAAATGAAGCAAGCGGCGTGAGGCCAAATACGGCACCGGTAGCGGCCATTTGGGCCGCAAAGCAAAGCACATAAGGTCGGCGCAAAACGGGTTTTATCATCATTCCTTCTCCATCGACGGGACGCAACACGCTACGTTGCGATCAACTCCCTGAAAACCTTAGTTGAATTTTCCGAATTTCGAGCGCCGTTGAAGATAAAAAGAGAAAAACCGGATTATTTACCCCTGTAAAAAAGCCCCGCAGAGCGGGGCTGAACGATTGTGCTACCGACACGGCCTGCAAAACGCAGACTCCGGCTTCATCATTATTACCAGCTCAGGATCCACCCGTTCATCACCGGGCGTTGATAGTGAACGTTAAGCTGGTTGGCTGGCTTATTGCCTACGATGTCGTTATCGATGTGCCCATCTTCCTGTTTGTCTTTTTTAAGCTTCTCGAATTCGGCCTGGGAGATTCGAATTCCGAAGGTGGTCGTCTTACGCTCACGTCCGGTTTCACTGTCTTTGACCCACACCGCCTGCGGCACGCCTGCGGCACGCCGCGACTGTTTATCGCTTCGGCGATCAGGTACCAACTACGGCCGCCTGAGTCATCGTAAGTTCGCTCCACGCCAGATTTTTCACCGATGCGATCCACCACAATGAAAGTCAGAGGCTCCACCACATAGGCGTACATTTCATCCATGCGGTTTATGGACGCTATCCATTCCGGGGGCGGCGTTATCTCTGTATAGCCGCGTTCGGCTAAGCTACGCTCCAGTCCGGCGACAAAATCGCTGAGCGTTTTTCTGTCCTGACTGGAAAGGGGAAGCCCGAGCAGCTTATTTTTCTTTTCTGCAAAAATTTTTATCCGCTCGGCACGCGTTTTTTGCTGCTCCACGGCGGTGCTGACCTCTGCCACGGTGGCCTCAACCGTCGGGCTATTTTGCAAGATAGCCTGTTTCGCTGCGTCGAATTTGGCCGTAATGTCAGAAGACTGGCTGAGGAATGTCGAGAACTGTGGATCGACGGTAATCTGCTGCAGCGAGCCGTCAGCACGCAGCAGGCGGGTAACGTCGACGATAAGATTATTGGCGTTTTGCAGGAGATCTCTTTGTTTGTCATTCAGCGCCGTCAGCGACTGTAATTGTTCCTCGCGCTGCGCTGGGGCATTCTCCATTGCCAGATTTTGTGGCTGCTGGTGGATAAACTGTTCCAGCATGCCGTTGACCTTATCTTCGACCTCAGCTAAAGGCTTCGTGGCCCAGACGAGTGCCGCTTTATTGGCAACATCCAGCGTCCCTTTTATGTACTGGGCAATGCCCGTCAGGTCGTGGCTTCTTTTTATCTGCAGCGTAATGCTGTTGTTCAACGCTTCCAGCTGGTTATGGGCGTCATAAAGACGATAGCCGGTGAACAGCACGCCGCACAGTACCACTCCGCCCAGCCCTTTTAGCCACTTAGGGCTCGTCAAATACAGGTTTGCGCCCAGCCGCTGGCTGAGGGTTAACGGCGGTGACTGGTAGCTCAAACGCTGCGTGAACCAGTTTTTCACGCCTTCTTCGATAAGCTCGTCATTCACAGCCGTGCCTGACTTCTGATAGTAATCACGTATGCGCTGGCTGATTTTCTGCTTTAACAGCGGCAGGTCTAAATGCTCGTCAACGGCAATTTGCTGGGCATGCAGCGCGTCGACGATGGCCATCGCCCCAAGCTGATCGCTGAGTTTTATCTTATCCATCAGAAACTGTCCGTGGTCCGGTAACTACCACCCCCGGTTGAAGAAGAAGAGCTAAAACCTCCGCGGGAAGAACTTGAGCTGGAGCTTCTGGCGGAGGATGAACTGGATGTCCATACTGAGCCGGAAGAGGGGCGTCGGGCGCTGCTATAGCTGCTAACGGCTGCCGGTTTGGGTCTCTTACGGGAGGCTGCGGATATTTTAGCCAGAATATCTTTCAGGCTTTGTTCGCCGTTCATATAGCGCTTGATCTGCTTTTCCTCGCTATCAAGCAAGCCCCATTTAAACTCAAGATCGGGATCGTTAAAGCCATGCTGGTGGAAAGCGTTCTCCAGCGATTCGGCCCGGCCAAGATCGTTCCTTGCACTATCCTGATCGGTTTGCGCGGCGGCAATACGGCCGCCGAGGCTTGTCTCCTGAGGAATGAGCGTGCGTATTCTTTCAAGCATAATATCGTCGTCAGGCGAGGCGGTTCGCGCCACCAGTTCGCTGAGCTTTTGCTGCGGCAAACGCGACATTTGTTCCGACAGTCTGCGCATAATACGCTGAAAATTTTCACCTTCTCCGTTGGCATATTCCTGCATTTTCATCTGCAGCTGGCTAACCTTTTGCTGGCTTACGGTCAGGTTGGCTTCCAGCGCCTCAAGCCGCTGGTACTGCTCGGGCAGGCCAACATTCTTTTCAACCCGGCTGACAAAGCCTTTGAAATGCTCATCCCGCGCGTTGGCCTGCTGGCTCAGCGTTTGCAGTTTGGTTTCAGAGGCTTTTTGCAGCGCAAAAAGCATACGGTAATTGGCTACGTTTTCGTTAAAGCGGCACAGTCCGGCAATCCAGCCGTCGAGATTACGCCGAAGGCGCCAGGCACGATATTTCTCGGTGCCGTAGCCTTTGAGAAGCAAATAACTAAACAATTTCTGCTGGTCGTAAACCGCCGTTTTTTGCGCGACCTCCACTTCAAGTTCGGCGT
This sequence comes from Cedecea neteri NBRC 105707 = ATCC 33855, assembly GCF_001571265.1. Classification (GTDB taxonomy): domain Bacteria; phylum Pseudomonadota; class Gammaproteobacteria; order Enterobacterales; family Enterobacteriaceae; genus Cedecea; species Cedecea neteri. The sequence goes on from NZ_BCTL01000002.1 coordinate 11,607, forward strand.
GAAGTGCAGTTTGTTCCTCTAATTCAGCGGCGAAGCTTTCCTTGTCTACCCGAGCCTGTTCAGCCTGCGGATCGGCGGCAAGCTGCGCGTCTCGTTCGGCTTCTTGTTGGTCGACTTGTTCATCCAGGGCTACCAGCGCACGTTGATGCTGCTGAAAGCGTTGCTCTTCGGCAGCCAGCTGCTGGCGGGTAAGGGCAATTTCGTTGTTCAACTGTTGCAGCAGAGGCTGGATGTTTTGCTCATCGACATCAACGGTTGAAGACTCCTGCAAAAGCATCGTCGCCATTTTCTGGTAAAGAGAGGCGATCTGCTGCTGTAAAGACAGCTGCTGGCCGCGCAGCTCGGCCACAGAGGCTTCTACAGACGAGAGCTGTAAACGCTGGGCTGCGGTGTTCTGCGCCAGCGTTCGTGCCAGTTTATAGGCTTCCATTTAACTCAGATTCTCCATGAATCGCGTCGGAATAGTGGTGTTGAACATCGGGTATCAGCGCGTCAGTTCTGCTTTATTGACGATGCTGGTAAAGCGGCGTTTACCGTCTTCGACAACCGCCGCCAGCTCTTCAGCATTTTTGGTGGCTTCCCCGCGCAGCTCTTCAATCATTTTGTAGCTGGACTCCTGGAAACTGACGATGGCATTCACAAGGGAACGCACTGATTCGGCTTTGATTGTTGAGCCGTACCCTGCCCGAAGTCCTGCTTCCAGCTGTTTTGTACCGTTGGACGCAATCGTGTTCAGGCCATCGTTGATACCTGCCTTCATGGCCTCCAGCGTTTTAGTACTTTCGTCGAGGCCCTGAAGTGAGGTCATTGAAGCTGAAAGTGCGGTAAAGACGATTTCGTTCGTCGCAAAGAAGGTCACGCCCTGGCGGTAAACACGCTCTTTAATGGCGTTAGTTTGCTGCAGCCGGGCAAACACCGCTTCCGCCGCGTTGTAGGCGATAAGCAAATTATCGGTAAGGTCTTTGACGATTTGGTAGCGCTCATCTTCTTTTTGCATTGCGCGCAGGGCTTCATCCCGGACTAACTCTCGACGTGAGCGCTCTGCGCCGTCAGAGGCATCGTGACTGTCAGTGGCGGTCTGAGCGCTTTGCAGAGTCTGGCGACACTGCTCTACGCGTTGTTCTGCCAGAGTCATGAGCGCCATGGCATCCACATGGGCCTCTTTCAGGCCAAAACGGAAATCCTGATAGGCGTCGAGAATGACTTTCTCGCGGGAGATTTGCTCATCGGAGGCTTTGGCAACGTCGAGCCAGGTTTTTTTGATAGCGTTGAAGCGCTCGGGAATAGAGCCGCGGCGAAGGGTCATCCAGCCGGACTTAATGCGCTCCATCAGATCCAGTTTACCGTCGTCCAGCCAGTCAACCATTTGGGTAGCATCCTGGCGGATCGAGTCGAAGGCGGCTACGATTTTCGTCTGGCGGTTGGCAACATCCATGCTTGAAATATTGTCGCGAACAACAGCGTTAAACGCGCTTTGCTGCTGCAGCGTTCTGCCGATGGCGGTTACCCGGTCGGTATCCAGGTCCACAATCGCATCCAGCAGCACAAGCACCGGCGATTCGACTTCTGGCGCGGGCATGATGCCTAGCTTCTGTAACTTTTGTATGGCCCGGTTGGTATAGCTGGCTACGGCAGATGTCATCATCGCTTCCTATGTTGATGTCAAAATATTTCAGCCAGTACTATACCCTTATGTTTTGTCTCTGTAATCACTCCTGTGGGTTCACCAGCCACGTGCCGGAGTTTGCCACCACAATGGTTTGCTTGCGGGATGTTTCGCCGCCGCTCAGCGTTAACAGGTATTTCCCAGCCGGGAGCTGAAGTGATGCAAAACCGTTGGCGGCAGGGGTCAGCTTTTGCGCTTTACCATTGACCGCCAATTGCTCACCGTCGTTCATTCGGATATAAACGCGGGCAAGCGTACTTTCAGCTGCGGCAGCAGCAGGTGCCGCGCTTACCTGCGCCGGGCTTTGATTAGCAGTCAGCGACGCAGGGGCAGGTTTTGGAGAACTCACGGAAGGGCTTCCCCGGCCAAAAAGCACCGCACCGACAATCAGACCAGCGGCGGCACCAGCGCCAATCTGCAGTGCAGGTTGATAGCGTTTCCAGCGCGGAAGCACCGCCGTGTTATCCGGATCTTCTACCGGCACTAGCGCGGTACCCGTTTTTTTACTGCTCACCAGCTCACGCACGTCGCCTGGCTGGATATTCAGCAGGGCCGCAAATGCGTCAATGGATTGAGGACGATCTTCCGGCTTTAGCGACAGCGCTTTATCAACTGCCTGCAGTAAATTGAGGGAATATCCCTCGGGCTGGCTTTCCGCGAGCTTAACGCAGCTGTCCTGAATACTGCGCGCGACGCTGGCCGGCGGTGCATTACCTGTAATAAGCGTATACAGCACGGCGCCGACGGCGTAGATATCGGTCCAGGGCCCCAGCTGGCTTGCCAGGTCTCCGGTGTACTGCTCCAGCGGGGCAAAACCGGGATGTAGCAAGGTATTGCCTTCGTCCAGCGAACCCTGGCCCCGGCGCGGGGCGCCAGTATTGAGCAGGATTGGCAGGCCGTTATCCTGAATTTGAATGCTTTTCAGCGACAGGTTGCGGTGCAGATGCTCCGCCGCATGCAGCGTTGCCAGCGCGCCGCAGAGCATGGGCAGCATCCGACGGAGCCACGCTTCATCAATCAGCGATGGCTGCTGCTTTTGCAGTTCATCCAGCGTCATCCCGCTATAAAACAGTGTGACGATGTAAGCCGTATTATTGTCGCTCCAGATGCGCAGCACCTGAGGCAGATTGGGGTGGTTAAAGTGCGCCAGCTGACGCGCTTCTTGCATGAAGCTGTTCAGGCCGGCGGTATACACCAGATGATCGCGCTCGCTGTGCAGCACCAGCTCCATTACGTCATTGCGCATGACGTAAGCTTTGGGCATGTATTCGCGGATAGCCACCAGGCGTTCGAGCTGGTGATCCCACGCCCGATAAAGAATACTGGTCACGCTGGCGTCGATGGCTTCCTGAATTTCAAATTCATCAAAGCGGTAGCCCGGCGGCAGAGCGTTAGGGACTCTTGGGATAAAATCGTTATCTAGCATAATGTTCTCTGCGCGTAATCATGCAATATACGGCCTGTTTATTTTTGGGCACGCCAGGCTCCGGCGGCCGGGTCGCGCAGCTGCGGATGCAGGGACTCAACCAGCAGCAGCGTGATGGACGTGCCTGGCGTCAGCCAGCCAGACCAGAGTTTACGCACCTCATTTAGCCGGGTCTGGAGGCGCTGTTCATCCAATGCCATATCGCGAGAGACCTCGACGGCAACGGTGCCGCTGGTTTTCCAGCCATTGATTTCCGGGTGGTAGGGCAAAATTAGCCAGCTTTGCGGTGCCTGTTCATTGCTAACCACCATGCGTTCATTATTCACGCTGGTGATAAGCAGGCTGTCGGCGTCCGCCGCGGGATTCAGCCCGCTGACCGGGAAGCCGTGGACAAACGTCATCATAATCCGCTTCTCGCCGCCAGTGCCGCGCTGAATGACTTCGCTGCTGCCGTTCAGCCAGCCGCCTTTTTCACACTTGCCATTCTCTTTACCTGGAATAAACAGCGAGCTGCTGCCCGCGTCGCCCTGCCAAAAGGTGCGCAAGTGGCAACCGTCCTGCAGGGTAAACTCCAGCCAGGGCGTACGATCGAGAGGCGTGGAAAGATCTTCCGGGCGTTCATTGCGGGTGGCAACCGAAGAGAGTGGAGATTCTATAGTGACTTCCCAGTCGCTGGCCTTGGCGGCGGAACCGCGAGCAAGGGATGCGCCTTCAGGATCTTCCAACTGCCAGTTGACGCGCTCAATCTCACTACACTGGTTTTCCAGAAGCGCGCCGAGTCGGGGCATAAAAGTTTTCAGAATTAGGGGGTTTTTCTCCCCGTTTGCCACAATGCGGACCGGTAGTTCACTCCCGCACCAACTTTGCGGGGCATTACTTTTGATGTTATCTATCCACACGTCCAGCTTTTGGGAAGGTGACTGAACGATGCGGTAGTTCCCTGCCCAGACGGTAGTGGATGCCAGCAGCAACGCTATACCCGAAAGCCAGAGTTTCATAAAGATCCTTGTTAGCCTGTGTGTAAAGAGAAGGCAACGTTAACGTCTGCACAGGTTGCCTGTGTGACCGTTGCCATTCTCATACGGAAGTCTTTGGTGAGAAAGCCCCCGAAGGGGAAGTTAATTAATGATCCACGTTCCGTTATCGGCGTTCTGGCAGGCTTTGCTGTTATTATCTACCGCAACGCAGGTGGATTTTTTCGCCGCACGACGAGGGCGTGGACGATCTTTTTTCAGCGCCTGGTTGTACAGTTCGCTTTTCACCAGGGCTCTCAGCGGCACATAGCCCAGCAGTTCTGGTTTATCCTGTTCGGCGATAGCAAACCAGTGGTTTTCTACCTCGCCTAACACCGTATAGCTTTGGCCGTTTTCAAGCTGGGCCAACACTTTGCCACCAAAATCGGGCTTGCTCATGATAGATCCCGGATAAAGCGCCCGATAGTCCGCATTGACTGGCGTGAATTCTTTCGGTACTTCAACGACATAGCGGTGAGTCAGGGTGACGCCGTTTACCGTGCTGGTCACAATGGTGTCGTCGGTCATCTTCGGCGGCGGCGCTTTACAGCCGACAACCGTAGTGACAACAAGAAGGACTAACAGGCTTCGCAATTTCATTGAGACGTTCCCTGAGAAAAAGGTTAAAACCCAACCGCCGCGGAAGCAAGGAGCGCCGCACAGGATAATTATCCACGACGTGAGATACGCCCACGCAAAACGGCGTGGCGGTTTGGGTATCTCGCCGGCGCAAGGAATTCGCGTGGTTTCAGCATAGTAGCGTGATTTTACATAGCCCGGTTAACAATTCAATGGTGTTATAACAGTGGAATAACCTATTACGTACATGAAGGTTTGAGGCGGGGCTGGTCGAGATGAAAATTGGGTTGGTTTAAAAACGAACAGCGCGTCATCTAAGTGGAATAAAAAGCATGAAGTTAGCGTTAATTTTTTGAATTTGTTTGATAAATTCAAGCTTTTCAGCGAAGTCTTATTTTTATTCCGTGGTCAATGCGAATGGCCTTTGGCGGTTTCCCTGAGGTTATTCTTAAAACAACGAAAAAAGTACCGGGCAGTCTTCAGGCTACCCGGCTGTGAGCCTGAGGATCAGGCTTCGGCAGATTGCGAAAAGAGACGTAGTGCGCGCTCGCCCAGTTCATCAACCGGCAGGTAAACCAGCAGCCTTGAACCGTCCCTCGGCGCGGAGTACCAGTTGACCTGCTGCATACCGAAGGTGCCGATCTGCGGATGCGTATACTGCTTGATATGGTTTTCGATATTGCGGATTTCGTAGCGCTGCTCCCAAAGTGTTTTAAACGCGGGGGAGGCGGCGAAAAACGATTCCAGCAACGTCTCCCAGCGCGGATCGCCACGGTGTTCGGTGATCCCGGCGCGGAACCAGCCCACAAACTTGGGCAGCACATCTTCGTTACAGTCTACCCGACTGCGCCAGGTGGCATTCGTCAGGTATTGATAGATACAGTTACGATGCTCCGGCGGCTCATTGTCGAGATCGACCCCCATTAGCCGGCAAAAATGTGAATTGTAGCCGAGGATGTCGAAGTTCGGCTTCTGGATGCTGGCGGGGTTGGGCATCAGGGCGTCCAGCATCCGGCGAGCGGCGGGGCTGAGACCCTCGCACTGTGCGGCGGCGGGGGCTTCGGACGGGGGTAGCCCGGCCAGAATAAACAAGTGTCGGGTCTCTGCCGGGGAGCACTGCAGCGCGCTGGCGATCGCCGTCATGGCGCTGGCGGAAGGATTCACTTCTCGCCCCTGCTCAAGCCAGGTATACCAGGTCACGCCGATGTCAGCCAGCAGCGCCACTTCTTCACGGCGAAGACCGGGCGTGCGGCGACGCCCGCTGCGCGGTAAACCCAGCCGCTGCGGATCCAGACTTTCACGCCGGGTGCGCAGAAACAGCGCCAGCATTTTACGGCTGTCGTCCAGCGGGCCGGTTCGCAGCTCAGACTGAGTGATGAGCATCACAAATACTCCAGAATAGTAGTGCCAGTACCAGTATAAGTAAGAACTGGTACCCGGTTAAATGTTCATGGATCCTACGTCGGTATCCTGAACTATGCAATGGAGTCCCTGATGAATAATTCGCCTGTTTCACCCGGCCGTGCTGGCCTGGTGCTGCTGTTGACGGGCCAGATGTTGCCGTTGATCGACACCTCTATCACCAATGTGGCACTAGACTCAATCACCCAGTCCCTTGGCACCACGCCAACTCAACTGGAGCTAATCGTTGCACTTTACGGCGTTGCCTTTGCCGTCAGCCTGGCGGTGGGCAGCAAGCTGGGGGATAACCACGGCCGCCGCAGAACGCTGCTGTGGGGCGTGGCGCTGTTCGGCATTGCTTCCTTCCTGTGTGGAATTTCCGGCTCGGTTACCGAGCTTCTGGCCGCACGAACCCTACAAGGCGTTGGCGCTGCGCTGATTGTGCCTCAGATCCTTGCCACGCTGCACGTTACGCTCAAGGGCACCGCTCACGCCCGTGCCATCAGCCTGTACGGCGGCATTGGCGGAATTGCATTTATTATCGGCCAGATGGGCGGCGGCTGGCTGGTGTCGGCAGATATTGCCGGGCTGGGCTGGCGTAACGCGTTCTTTATCAACGTGCCTATTTGCCTGTTAGTGCTGGTGTTGAGCCGCTTTTATATCCCAGAAACGCGCAGTGAAAGCCATTCACGCATTGACTGGCAGGGAACCGTCACGCTTGCCCTGATGCTTTGCTGCCTGCTGTTCCCGATGGCGCTTGGCCCGGATCTGCACTGGCCGTGGCCGATGCAGCTGATGCTGGTGGCGACGTTACCGCTCGGTTACCTGATGCGCGTCGGGGCACTTAATCAACAGCAGCGCGGACTACAGCCACTGCTGCCGCCAAGGCTGCTGAAGCTCGGCAGCATACGGTTTGGCCTACTGATCGCGCTGCTGTTCTTTACCTGCTGGTCGGGCTTTATGTTCTGTATGGCGCTGACGCTGCAGTCGGGCATGGGCATGGCGCCGTGGCAGTCCGGGAATAGCTTTATTGCGATGGGCATTTCTTATTTTGTTTCAGCGTGGTTTGCGCCGAGGCTTATTGTGCGCCATTCGCTGAGTACTATTCTGCTGAGCGGGATCGCAATTCAGGTTGTGGGCCTGCTGGGGCTGATATTTACGCTCTGGCATTTTGGTACTCACGCAGGCCCGCTGGCTATTGCCCCTGCGACGCTGGTGACCGGTTACGGCCAGGCGCTGATTGTGAACAGTTTTTACCGCATTGGGATGCGCGATATCGACCTGAACGATGCCGGGGCGGCAAGCGCCATATTAAGCACCTTGCAGCAGTCTGCCCTGGGGCTTGGCCCGGCGGTGCTGGGGGCATTATTCCTGCATTTACAGCGCCAGAGCGGGGATTATTCCGTGGCGATGATCGGGTTCCTGGCCGCTGAAATTGTGATGATGCTGGCGCTTGCGGTTGCCGCCGTGACCCGCCGTCAGCTTTTGTCCGGGGTGAAAGTCTCTTTAAGATAACGTCCCGGCGGCAGGCCGATAATTCGGGTAAAAGCAGTGGTAAAGCTGCTGGCGCTTTGATAGCCCATATCATAGGCCACCTGAGTTATCGGCACGCCGTTAACCAATTGTTCTACCGAACTGATGATCCTCATCCGTTCCCGCCAGCGTGTAAAACTCATCCCAATTTCGCTTTCGAACAGCCGGCCTAATGTTCTGGGGCTGATGAAGGCAACCGCAGCCAGCTGAACCAGCGTTTTGCTACAGGCCGGATCTTCCCGCAGCAGGCTGGTGATTAGTCTCAGTCGTTTATCTCTTCCCTCAGGCACAAACAGATCCGTTTTCAAAACCTGCTTACGCAACTGGAAGTGCAGCAGTTGTGCAATCAGTTCAAGTTGTTCAGCCGAATCACTGTTTGGTTGAATCGCCAGGGCTTCTTTGGCCAATTCCGTCAGCAAGTTTGAGGCGACGATAAGCGAACTGTTTTCCGGCAGCAGCCGCTCAAATCCTTGCCGGAAACGCAGATTAATTAGCCGCGAACGTTCAGTGTAGAGCGCCCGGTGTAGCAGGCCCGGCGGCACCCAAACGCCGTTACCTGGCGTCGCCAGCCACCAGCCGGTCTCGGTTTGCAGTCGGAGGGTACCTTCCAGCGTGACGCTTAACTGGCCATGCAAATGGCGGTGAAACGTCACGTCGTCACCCCGAAGATGCGCCATGTCGGAAGCGGCGATAGCGACGGGTAGGGCATCTGGCATGTTGGCACTCCTGCAAAGCGTTTTGGCGGATTAGCGAAAGAATTATCTCATTCTTTTTTTGATAATACCTTCATCGAAAAATAAGAGGAGAACAAGATGAAAACATTACGCTTCGTGGGAATCGCCGGTAGCCTGCGGATGGATTCGGCTTCCCGTGCATTGCTGAACAGCATTCGCGAAATGCTGCCCGAGCAGAGTCATTTTAGTGTGCTTGATATTGGTGCCCTGGAACATTACTGCCAGGATTTGGAAAAGACGGAATTACCTGAGCCGGTGGTTAGCGCCCGCCAGCTGGTGGCTGAGGCCGATGCGGTGATTATTACGGTGCCGGAATACAATCACGGCATGCCCGGCGTACTCAAAAATGCGCTCGACTGGCTGTCGCGGCCGGTCAGAGCCAGCTGTATGCTGGGGAAATATGTCTTTTTCGTTTCGCAGTCGACCGGCGCTCTGGGCGGCGTCAGGGCGCAATACCAGCTGCGGGAAACGCTGGCTTCGATGTTGTGCAATATGGTGCCGCTGCCGGAGCTTGCGGTCAGCTTTGTGAATCAGAAATTAGAGAACGGACGTTTAATTGATTCCGCCACGGCGGCGTCTATTCGTACCCAGCTTGCTGTCTTTATTAAGGCGGTAGAGCAGAATAGCACAAACCGTTAACGACGAATTTATCGCCTTTTGTGGAAATGAAATAAGGATAAAATCCATGCGCATGCGTGGATTTTTTTTGCCAATAACATCCCGATAACTAAGCGAATTACCGCTAATAATACCCGGAATACAGGATGTATTATTAGGCGGCGTTATTTTTATAATATTTGATTTTATTTGGTTTTTTTAATTAAAAAAATCATTGGCATTAATTGTATGGATTAATCGGGATGTGAATGAGATTTTAAAATATCGTAAAAGTGGGTTAACATAGATGTACTTCATTCACCTGCGATGCAATAGAATTATTATGCCTGCAATGAAAAAGACAATTATTTCTCTGACAACACTGGCGTTATTCGTAAGCTCTGCTAGCTACGCTAACGCGGATTCCACGCAAAAAACTGACTTCCTGCTGATTGGCGGCGGTATTATGAGTGCCTCTCTCGGGACGTGGCTCCAGGAGCTGCAGCCGGACTGGAAACAGGTCATGGTTGAGAAGCTTGACGGCGTGGCGCTTGAGTCCTCCAACGGCTGGAATAACGCCGGTACCGGGCACTCGGCAAATATGGAGCTGAACTATACGCCGGAGCGCCCGGATGGTTCTATTGATGTCAGCAAAGCGCTGGAAATTAACGAACAGTTTATGATTTCTCGCCAGTTCTGGTCCGCACAGATTCAGCGCGGTATTTTGAACGACCCGCATTCGTTTATTAATTCCACGCCGCACATGAGTTTTGTCTGGGGCGATAAAAACGTTGAGTATCTGACCAAGCGCTATGACGCACTGCAGAAAACCACACTTTTCCAGGGCATGAAATTCTCCACCAACCACGAGCAAATTAAGCAATGGGCTCCGCTGGTGATGGAAGGACGCGACCCGAATCAAAAAGTCGCGGCAACCTGGACGCCTGTAGGGACCGACGTCAACTACGGTGAAATTACCCGCCAGCTGATCGGCAGCCTGAAAAAAAGCCCGAATTTCTCCCTGCAAACCTCTTCTGAAGTCACCGACTTCAAACGCAACGGCGACAATTCCTGGCACGTCACCATCAAAGACGTGACCAGCGGTAAAGAGCACGCCATCGATGCGAAATATGTCTTTATCGGTGCTGGCGGCGGCGCGCTGAAGCTGCTGCAGGAAACCGGTATTCCGGAATCGAAAAACTACGCCGGTTTCCCGGTGGGTGGCTCCTTCCTGATGACCGAAAACCCGGCGGTAACCAGCCAGCATCTTGAAAAAGTGTACGGTCAGGCCTCCGTGGGTGCGCCTCCGATGTCCGTGCCGCACATTGATGCCCGCTTTATCGACGGTAAGCGCGTAGTGCTGTTTGGGCCGTTCGCGACCTTCTCCACCAAGTTCCTGAAAAACGGTTCTTTCTTTGATCTGCTTAGCACCACCACGACCAGCAACTTTATGCCGATGACCGACGTAGGTCTGGATAACTTTGACCTGGTGAAATACCTGATTGGTCAGGTAATGCTGAGTGATGAAGACCGCTTTGACGCGCTGAAAGAGTACTACCCGCAGGCGCGTAAAGAAGACTGGAAACTGATCCAGGCCGGTCAGCGCGTGCAAATCATCAAAAAAGATGAGAACAAAGGCGGCGTGCTGAAGCTGGGTACCGAAGTGGTTGTTGACCAGCAGAAAACCATTTCCGCTCTGTTGGGCGCATCCCCAGGCGCTTCTACCGCGGCACCTATCACGTTGAACGTGCTGAAGCAGATGTTCCCGCAGCAGTTCAACTCCGCGGAATGGCAGAACAAGATCCGTGCCGTTGTGCCGAGCTACGGTCAGGAGATGAACGGCAACGCGGCGCTGACGCAGAAAGTTTGGGATGACACAGCAGCCACGCTGCAGCTGACCAAACCGCCGGTTATTCAAATGAACGACCAGAGCGCAACGCCGGTGGCAAAACCAGCCGAAGCGAAAGCGGAAGCGGCCACCCAGCACGATATGGCGCTGTAAGTTTACGCCTCAGCCAGCCTCTGTATTGCAGGGGCGGTAATAAAAAAGCCAGCCGCAAGGCTGGCTTTAGACTGATGACAAATCTCATGCGGATAAAATTCTGCAATGTGTCACCAGAAAAATAAACAGGAAAATCAATTCATTGCTTTTCAGCTGATAAACACAAAGAGGGAAAAACCACGCTTTTTCCCTCTTTGTCAGCAATCAAGCCAGCCGCAAGGCTGGCTTTTGCATTTCAGCGACCGTTACAGCCCGCGTTTATCCATCAGCAGGGCAAGGTCAACCAGGCGATTGGAGAAGCCCCATTCGTTGTCGTACCAGGCCAGAATTTTCACCAGGTTACCACCAATCACCAGCGTAGACAGCCCGTCAATAATCGAAGATCGTGGGTCGCCCTGATAATCGCTGGAAACCAGCGGCTCATCGCTGTAGCCCAGAATGTCTTTCAGCGGACCCGCTTCAGCAGCCTTACGGAACGCGGCATTCACTTCTTCCGCCGTGACATCGCGTTTGAGCGTCACGGTTAAATCGACGATAGACACCACCGGCACCGGTACACGCAGAGAGTAACCGGTCAGGCGACCGTCGAGCTCGGGGATAACCTTGCCGAGGGCTTTTGCCGCGCCGCTGGAATACGGCACAATCGACAGCGCTGCCGCACGTGCGCCGCGCAGATCTTTTTCCGGCTGGTCGTGCAGCGCCTGGCTATTTGTGTAGGCGTGAGTGGTGTTCATCAGGCCGTGTTCAATGCCGAATGCCTGATGCAGCACCTGAGCGGCAGGGGCAAGTCCGTTGGTAGTACAGCTGCCGTTGCTAACTACAAAGTGCTTCTGCGGATCGTAGCTTTCGTGGTTCACGCCCAGCACAATGGTCAGATCGTCGTCTTTACCAGGGGCAGAAATGATCACGCGTTTTGCGCCGCCGTGGGTGATGTGAACTTCGGCTTTTTCGCGGCTGGTGAAAAAACCGGTGGCCTCAATAACGATATCTACGCCGACGTCACGCCACGGAATTTGCGCCGGGTCTCTTTCGCTGAAGACGCGAACCGGCTTGCCGTCAACGTGGAGCAGCCCTTCGGAAGCCTCCACCGGCGCAGGCAGTTTACCCATCAGCGAGTCGTGCTTGAGCAGGTGTGCGAGCGTTTTGCTGTCCGTCAAATCGTTGATTGCTACGATCTCAATATTGGGGTTACCCAGGGCAGCACGCAGCACGTTTCGTCCGATTCTGCCAAAACCATTAATCCCGACCTTAACCATGATTCACTCCTTCTCTTGAATGTCTGAGGTCAGAGTAGGCGCAGAGCGAAATGGCGTAAATGACAAAAAAGGATCAATTCATGCCAATTTCCGGCAGTGGAAGCGTTCGCGGTATTCTCCCGGCGTGAGGTGCAGCTGGCGCTCAAAGACGCGGCGCAGGTTAATGGCGGTGCCAAAGCCCGAGGCGCAGGCCACCCGTTCCAGGGTGTCGTTCGACTGCTCAAGATGATGACGAGCGGCGGCCAGTCGGGCTTCTTCCACGTAGCGAGCGGGGGTAACGCCGGTTTCACGGGTAAATACGCGGGTAAAATTCCGTGGGCTCATGGCAACGCGTTCTGCCAGTTTCTCCACCGACAAATCGTCCGCCAGGTTATCCAGCAGCCAGTCCTGAAGCTGGCTTATAGGCCCGGTGTTGGCGGCCTGGCGCAGATGATAGCGGCTGAACTGCAGCTGCCCGCCGGGGCGATGCAGGTACATGACTAAATCCTGAGCGACGTCACGGGCGAGGGTGAAACCGTAGTCGGCCTCCACCAGCGCCAGCGTAAGATCGAACCCAGAACTCACGCCGCCTGACGTCCATACCGGCCCGTCCTGAATGTACAGCGGGCCAGCTTCGACCTGGATTTGCGGCCATTTGGCCTGCATTTCCTCAAGCATTCGCCAGTGGGTGGTTGCCCGGCGGCCGTTCAGCAGCCCGGCCTGAGCTAATAACATGGCGCCGCCGCAGATGGAGGCAATGCGGTCAGTATGCGGCGCCGCGCGGCGTATCCACTCCACCACGGCGCTGCCTTCCGGCTCGCTCAGACCTTTCCCGGTAATCATGATGGTGTCGCGAGGCTCGTCGGGATCGAGGTCTGCCAGCCGGTGGTCGGCCAGCAGGTTGAGCCCGGACATACCGTGCACAACGTGATGAGGCTGCGTGGTAGCGATGCTAATGCGGTAGCGAGGTTCGGCGAGGGCCTCCGTATGCAGGCGAGTGGCCTGCATCAGAATATCGGCGATACCGGCGGCTTCGAACAGCATGCCGCCGTCAGGAACGATGATCAGAATAGTTTTCATGTCCTGAAAAGTACGCTTTAAACAAATTAAGTCAAGCGGGCTAGCCGTAGTGACGTTTTCCCCAGTCCAGCGCCGTCTCAATCAATTGGGTCAACAACTGCTGGAATTGCGCGCCTTTATCGTCTGACCATGCAAAGCTCTCTTCGTCCATATAGCAGCACTGCGCCACTTCCAGCTGTACGGCCTGAATGTTTTGCTCCGGCGCACCGTAATGGCGCGTGATGTAGCCGCCCTTGAAGCGGCCGTTCAGCACTTTGCTGTAGCCGTTAAAATGCTCGCTGGTTTTCAACAGCTCGGCGCTGAGCGCCGGGTCACAGCTGGCTCCGTCCGCGGTACCAAAGTTAAGGTCCGGCAGGCGACCTTCGAATAGCCGAGGTACCACGGACTTGATGGAATGCGCGTCCCACAGAATCGCATAGCCGAAGGTTTCTTTCAGTCTTGCCAGTTCCTGGGCAAGCGCCTGATGATAAGGCTGCCAGATGTTGGTCAGGATATCGGCCCTGGCCTGCGCATCGGGGGATTTTCCCGCCTCGAACAGCGGTTCGCCATCGAAAAAGATGTCCGGATAAAGCCCGGTAGTGGCGGTGGTGTACAGCGGCTTATCGTCCGACGGGCGGTTTAAATCAACCACGTAGCGGGAATAGTTGGCGCTGAGCATGCTGGCGCCCAGATCGCGTATCGGCTGGTAAAGTTTGGGAATATGCCAGTCGGTATCTTCCAGTTTTTTTGCCCGCGCCGTCAGCCCGTTCGCCACTTCCGGCGTTAACTGTGTGCCGGGATGCGGCATGCTGATCAACAGCGGCAGCTTACCCTGATGAAGCTCAAAGCCCTTAATCATTCCACACCTCTTTACCTTGATAGATAACCTGTTTGGAGAGCGTGCCGCCCAGCCAGTAGCTCAGCTCGGCGGGATGATCTATCTCCCACGCAACAAAGCTTGCTTCTTTACCGGCTTCAAGGGTGCCCGTTTTCTCACTAATGCCGAGCGCACGCGCCGCATTCAGCGTCACCCCCGCCAGCGCCTCTTCCGGCGTCAGGCCAAACAGCGTGCAGGCCATGTTCATCATCAGACGCAGCGATTGCACGGGGGAGGTGCCTGGGTTCAGGTCGCTGGAAATTGCCATCGGCACGCTGTGTTTACGCAGCAGCGAAACCGGCGGTTTTTGCGTTTCGCGCAGGAAATAAAACGCCCCGGGCAGCAGCACGGCGGCCGTGCCGTGTTTTGCCATCAGCGTGATATCGTCCTCGCAGAGATATTCGAGGTGGTCGGCTGAAAGCGCGTTATGGCGGGCGGCGAGCCCCGCGCCGTGCAGCAGCGAAAGCTGTTCGGCATGAAGCTTGACCGGCAGGCCGAGCTCATGGGCTTTGTCAAAGACTCGCTCAACCTGCGGCACGGAAAAGGCCAGGTGTTCGCAAAAGGCATCCACGGCGTCAACTAACCCTTCGCGATGCAGGTCAGGTAACCAGCGTTCGCAAACGTCGGCGATAAAGTCATCGCTGCGGTCTTTGTATTCCGGGGGTAGGGCGTGCGCGGCCAGACAGGTGCTGTAAATCGTCAGCGGCAGGCTTTGCGCCAGCTGGCGGATCACGCGCAGCATTTTGCGCTCGTCCTCAAAGCTGAGGCCGTAGCCTGATTTCACTTCCAGCGTGGTTACGCCGTCTTTGCGCAGCGCATTAATGCGGCGGCTGGCGCTTGTCAGCAGGTCGGTTTCGTTCGCCTGGCGCGTGGCCTTCACCGTGCTGGCTATCCCTCCGCCCGCCGCGGCAATGTCCGCGTAGGTTGCACCGTTCAGGCGCATCTCAAATTCCTGGCTGCGGTTGCCGCCGAACACGCTATGGGTGTGGCAGTCGATAAGACCGGGAGTGACAAGTTTGCCGCGCAGGTCGCGCTCTTCGTCATAAGGCAGGTTGGGACGCTGACTATAGGGGCCCACCCAGGCAATTTTGTCGCCTTCGGTTAGCAAAGCCGCGTCTTCGATAAGATTGTACTGGCCGTTGGCCATGGTAGTGATGCGGCAGTTACGCCATAAAATCCGCATAAGATCTCTCTCATCAGGACGGGGCGCGGCGAGGGCCGCGCCACAGGGGAACTACTTCGCCAGCATTGGCAGGTTCAGGCCGTGCTCTTTGGCGCACTCGATAGCAATATCATAGCCTGCATCCGCATGGCGCATTACGCCGGTGGCCGGATCGTTATTCAGCACGCGGGCGATTCGCTCCGCTGCTTCGTCGGTGCCATCGCAGACGATAACCATGCCGGAGTGCTGCGAGAAGCCCATGCCGACGCCGCCGCCGTGGTGCAGGGAAACCCACGTCGCGCCGCTGGCCGTATTCAGCAGGGCGTTCAGCAGCGGCCAGTCGGACACCGCATCAGAACCGTCCTGCATTGATTCGGTTTCGCGGTTCGGACTTGCCACCGAACCGGAGTCAAGATGATCGCGGCCAATGACGATAGGCGCAGACAGCTCGCCGCTTCTGACCATTTCGTTAAACGCCAGGCCCAGTTTGGTGCGCTGGCCGAGGCCGACCCAGCAGATACGCGCCGGCAGACCCTGGAAGCTAATGCGCTCTTTGGCCATGTCCAGCCAGCGGTGCAGGTGCTTGTCGTCCGGGATCAGCTCTTTGACTTTGGCGTCGCTGCGGTAGATATCCTCAGGCTCGCCGGACAGCGCGGCCCAGCGGAAAGGCCCAATCCCGCGGCAGAACAGCGGGCGAATATAGGCCGGCACAAAGCCCGGGAAATCAAAGGCGTTGCTCACGCCCATCTCTTTTGCCATCTGGCGAATGTTGTTGCCGTAGTCGAAGGTAGGAATGCCCTGCTGCTGGAAGGCGAGCATCGCTTTTACGTGCTCTGCCATCGAAGCTTTCGCCGCATGAGTGACCACCGCAGGCTCAACGGCCGCGCGCTCGCGGTACTCTTCCCAGCTCCAGCCCACGGGCAGGTAGCCGTTGAGCGGGTCGTGGGCGCTGGTCTGGTCGGTCACCATATCCGGGCGCACGCCGCGTTTTACCAGCTCCGGCAGAACTTCTGCCGCATTACCGTGCAGGGCGATAGAAACGGCTTTCCCTTCGCTGGTGTAGCGTTTGAGGCGGGCGAGGGCGTCATCCAGATCTTTGGCCTGCTCGTCGACATAACCAGTGCGCAGGCGGAAGTCGATGCGTGACTGCTGGCATTCAATGTTCAGTGAACAGGCACCGGCAAGGGTCGCGGCCAGAGGCTGTGCGCCGCCCATGCCGCCGAGGCCTGCGGTCAGCACCCAGCGCCCGGTTAGCGAGCCGTTGTAGTGCTGGCGGCCTGCTTCCACGAAGGTTTCATAGGTACCCTGCACGATGCCCTGGCTGCCGATGTAGATCCACGACCCGGCGGTCATCTGGCCGTACATTGCCAGGCCTTTAGCGTCCAGCTCGTTAAAGTGTTCCCAGTTAGCCCAGTGCGGCACCAGGTTAGAGTTGGCAATCAGCACGCGAGGGGCACTGGCGTGGGTTTTAAAAACGCCAACAGGCTTGCCGGATTGCACCAGCAGGGTTTCATCTTCATTCAGTGCTTTAAGCGCTTCGACCATTTTGTCGTAGCACTCCCAGTTTCTCGCCGCCCGGCCAATGCCGCCGTAAACCACCAGCTCTTTCGGGTTTTCAGCCACATCCGGATCGAGGTTATTCATCAGCATGCGCAGCGGGGCTTCCGTCAGCCAGCTTTTTGCATTCAGCTTTGTACCGCGTGGCGCCCTGATTTCAACATCGCGATAACGAGAAAACTCACTCTTCATGGGGTTCACCTTGTTTTGAGATAACGGGGAAAGTGCTCACGAAAAATACCATGTCATTTTTTCGATTGCTTGTATATACATGATTAGCACATTTGATGCCAGGCACGAGATTGTTTTTATATTTGTTTTAAATCATATGCTTATGTATGGCAGGGTAAGTAGTTACATCATATATCGTTCCTTTTTTATCCTTTAACGCACCATTTTGGCGCTCTTTACAAAGAGATTGATCCTTTTTAGGGCAAAAATAGCAGTTCGGATAGCTGGAAAATCGCTCATAAGGCACCGTTTAATCCTGATAAAAATCACGAGTTGATCACACTTAAAATTTAATAAATTAATTATTTGATTGTTTTTAAACAATAAAATGTCTTTATTTTGATGTTGCGAGTTTGTTATGGCACAGGCTTTGCAGATTGTACATACAATGCTATACATAGCTTTTTTACGCAGCCGTTCATTTCTTCGGCAGCCAGATGACCATGAGGCGTAGCGATGATTACTTTCAACAATGTGACCAAGTTTTATGACGACGGCACGGTCGTGGTGGATGGGCTCAATCTCACCGCACCCGGCGGCAAGATAACCGTGCTGGTAGGCCCTTCAGGCTGTGGGAAAACAACGTCACTGCGGATGATTAATCGGCTGATTGAGCCTTCCTCCGGCGAAATCCTGCTTAACGGCGAATCCACCGCAGAAATGGACGTGGTGCAGCTGCGCCGTCGCATTGGCTACGTTATCCAGAATGCGGGCCTGTTCCCTCACCGAAACATCATCGACAACATCGCCACTACCGCGATTCTCAACGGCATGCCTAAAGCCAAAGCCCGTGCGAGAGCGGGCGAGCTTCTGGAGGTCGTCGGCCTGGCCCCGCAGCTGGCCAAACGCTATCCGTGGCAGCTTTCCGGTGGCCAGCAGCAGCGTGTTGGGGTTGCCCGAGTGCTGGCCGCTGACCCGGAGTTCATGCTGATGGATGAACCCTTCAGCGCCGTGGATCCGGTGGTGCGCGATCAGCTGCAGGAAGAGTTCCTGCGCATTCAGAAAGAAGTCAGCAAAACCATCATTATGGTGACTCACGATATCGATGAGGCCATGAAGCTGGGCGACCTGGTGGCAGTGCTGAAGCCCGGCGGCAAGCTGGGACAGATGGCCTCGCCGGGTGAACTGCTTAACGCGCCACAGAGTGATTTCGTGGCCGATTTTATTGGCCGCGACCGCGGTTACCGCAAGCTGAGCTTCTACAATTCAGGGCCGCTGGCGTCGATGCAGATGGAACCGACCGCCGAGGTGGGCACGCCTATCGACATGGCGCGCCACATTGCGGTGCAGCGCTGGCTGCTGGTGACCCGCGAAGGCAAAGCCTGCGGCTGGTTTGACACCCATCAGCAGGTCGAGGCCGTTGTCCCCGAGCACATTAATCTGGGCGCCACCTTCTACCCGCAAAGCGGCACGCTGCGCCAGATGCTGGACTCTGCGCTCAGCTCGCCGTGCCACCGCGCCGTGGTGATTGACGACCGCGCTGAAGTGCTGGGAACGCTGGGGTTGGATCATGTGCTGGATGCCTGCAAGTCAATGGCGCGGGAGGCGGTATGAGATTTGACTGGCTGTGGGCGCAAAGCGACAAAATTTTCCATTTGCTGCTGTGGCATCTCTACCTCTCGGTGACGCCGATCCTGATTGGCCTGCTGCTGGCGATCCCGGCCGGCTGGCTGGTGAGCAGCATGCCGCGCGTGAAGGGCGTCATTCTTAACCTGTTCGGGCTGCTGTACACCATCCCGTCCCTGGCGCTGTTTGTGCTGCTGCCGCCGCTGCTAGGCACGCAGATCCTCGACCCTATCAACGTGGTGGTGGCGCTGACGATTTACAGCTTTGCGTTGCTGGTCAGAACCGTGTGCGACGGGCTGGATTCGGTGCCCACCGACACCCGGCAGTCCGCCTTTGCCCTAGGCTACAGGCCGGTGCACCAGTTTTTCCAGGTTGATTTACCGCTGGCGGTGCCGGTGATTGGCTCCGGGATGCGGGTTGCCGTGGTCTCTAACGTCAGCATCGTTTCCGTTGCCGCGCTGATCGGCGCCCCGCAGCTCGGGTCGCTGTTTACCCAGGGTTTTCAGCTGCAGTTTCTGACGCCGATTATTGCCGGCATCGTGCTGTGTATCGTGCTGGCTTTTGTGCTCGACTGCGTGGTCGTGGCCGTG
Organism: Cedecea neteri NBRC 105707 = ATCC 33855; assembly: GCF_001571265.1. Classification (GTDB taxonomy): domain Bacteria; phylum Pseudomonadota; class Gammaproteobacteria; order Enterobacterales; family Enterobacteriaceae; genus Cedecea; species Cedecea neteri. The sequence continues at coordinate 30,835 of NZ_BCTL01000002.1, forward strand.
ACCCGCTCATTAAGCCGCTGGCAGCCAACAAGGGGATAAAGTATGTCTGACTGGTTCTTTACGCTCAGCCACTGGTATGGCGATGACGGTATTCTCCCGCTGCTGGCGCAGCATATTGGCTACAGCGCGGTGGCGCTGGCGATAGCGATAGCCATTGCGTTTCCGGTGGGCTGTTACACCGGCCATACCGGCAAAGGGGAAGCGCTGCTGATTGGCACCACCAACGCGCTGCGTTCGCTGCCTTCGTTTGGCCTGATTATCCTGCTGGTTATCCTGATGGCGGGCTATTTCGAGTCGGATATGGCCTTTATTTTGCCGTGCATTATCGTGCTGGTGGTGCTTGCCCTGCCGCCGATAGCGCTGGGCGTTCATGCGGGGATTCGCTCCGTTGACCCAAGCGTTCACGACGCCGCCAAAGGCATCGGCCTGACGCCTTTCCAGGTGCTGACGCAGGTTGAGCTGCCCTGCGCCACGCCGTTGATTCTGTCCGGCATCCGCAGCGCTACGCTGCAAATAATCTCCACCGCCACCATTGCGGCTTACGTCTCTCTTGGCGGCCTGGGGCGGTTGATTATCGACGGCCGCGCAGCAAACGATTTTTCCCAAATGACCGCTGGCGCCGTGCTGGTTGCCATTCTGGCGCTGCTCGTGGATGTGTTCTTTTCCCTTTCGGTGAAGTACGTGGTGTCCCACGGCATTTCCCGACGTATCAAAACCCAGTGATGTTGAGCCCGTAAATTACACAAGGTGAACGCGATGAATATGAAGAAACGTTGTTTGACGCTGTTGAGTGCCGCGATGCTGTCCGTTGTTTCCTCCGCGTGGGCGGCAGACGCGGGGCAGAAGGTGATTATCGGCTCGGCTGACTTCCCGGAAAACCAGCTGCTGGCGACGATTTATGCCGGCGCGCTGGAAGCGCAGAACATCCCGGTGGAGAAGAAGCTCAATATCGGCAGCCGCGAAGTCTACATTCCGGCGCTGTTGGACGGCTCCATTAACGTGATCCCGGAGTACAGCGGCGCGCTGCTGAGCTACCTGGACGCCAATAATAAAGCGCACAGCTCTGATGAAGTGGCGGCCGCGCTGGCGACGAAGCTGCCGGCAAAAGTGAAAATGCTGAATACTGCCGTGGCACAAAACAGCGACGTTATCGCCGTGACTAAAAAAACGGCGGATAAATACAAACTCAAAACGATTGATGACCTGAAGCCTCATGCGGCAGAACTTATCCTGGGTGGCCCGGCAGAATGGAAAACGCGTCACGAAGGCGTGCCGGGGCTGAAAGAAGTCTATGGCCTGAACTTCAAGAGCTTCAAAGTGCTGGACGTCGCGGGCCCGCTGACGCTGACCGCGCTGAAAAATAACCAAATTCAGGCGGCTGACTTAACGTCCACCACGCCGGAAATCCAGAAAGATCATCTGGTGGCATTGGAAGATCCGAAAAACCTGTTTGCGGCACAAAACATCGTCCCGATTGTGGCCACTTCCACGCTGAACCCGACGATTGAGAACACGCTGAACAAAGTGTCTGCGCAGCTAACTACCGCAGATTTGATTGCCATGAACGGGCAGCTTGCCGAATTCGCCAGCATTGATGACGTGGCTCATCAGTGGCTGGTTAAACATGGCCTGAGCAAGTAAGGGCGCACAATGACAAGACAAACTGGCTCCTCCGCTCACCAGCATCAGGCCGTAACCTTAGGCAGAGCGCAGACCACTATCGAAGAGTTAGTGCGCATTGCCGACGGGGCTCCGGTCACGCTGGCCGAAGAAGCGCTGGCGAACATGGACAGCGTGAGCGGCTATATCCGCCGGGCAATAGAAGAAGGGCAGGTGATCTACGGCCTGACCACCGGGGTGGGCGATTTGGTGACGGAACGCCTGTCTGCCGACCAGATCGCCAGCGTGCAGCTGAACATGCTGCGCAGCCACGCCTGCGGGATGGGGCCAGATTTGTCGGTGCGTGAGGTGCGCGCGATGATGGCGGTGATGCTGAAGTCGCTGCTGCAGGGTTACAGCGGCGTCAGCGCCGGGCTGGCGAAACGCATGGCCGAAATGCTTAACCGCCAGGTCACGCCGTGGTCGCCTGCGGGCGGCTCGGTAGGCTATTTAATTGCGACGGCGCATATCGGCCTGTCTCTCTTTGGGGAAGGGAAGTGCTGGTATCAAGGGGAGCTATTGCCGTCTGCCGAAGCCCTGGCGAAAGCGGGCATCGCCCCTCGAATCCCTGGCCCTCGAGAAGGCCATGCTCTGATCAGCGGCACTTATGAGATTACTGGCCTGGCGTGCCTGGCCGTGCATGATTTTGAGCGGCTGCTGCCGGTGGCGGACATGGCTGGCGGTATGTGCCTTGAAGCGCTGAAGGGCAACACCCGTGGCTACGACGCCAGGCTGCACGCCCTGCGCCCGCACGACGGGCAGCAGAAAACCGCCGCGATTTTGCACCGCCTGCTGAGCGGCAGCGAGATCTTTGCTCGTTTTCGCGACCATCGCGTGCAGGATGCCCTGAGCCTGCGCTGCATTCCGCAAATTCACGGCGCGGTGCGCGACCAGCTCGCCCATTGCCGCCAGATTGTCACCATCGAGCTGAACTCGGTCACCGACAACCCGGTCTTCCTCATCGAAGACGACGCGCTGGTGATTCTTCCCGGCGGCAACGGCCACGGTGCCCCGCTGGCGCTGGCATTAGATTCTCTGGCGATAGCCATTGCCCAGGTCAGCACGGCGTCTCAGGCTCGATCCGACCGTATCACCAACGTGCATCTTAGCGGCCTACCTGCGTTCCTGGTCGGCAGAAGCGGCGCAAACTCCGGGATGATGATCCCGCCTTACGTCGCTGCCGCGCTGGCGGGGGATAACCGCAGCCTGGCCGCGCCGTCGAGCGTGCATACCGTCACCACCTGTGCCGGGCAGGAAGACCATATCAGCATGGGCGTCTCTTCGGCACGCAAAGCTCTGCAAGCGGTAAGCAATGCGGTGGATATTGTTGCCATCGAACTGCTGTGCGCCAGTCAGGCGCTGGAGTTTCATCGTCCGCTTCGCGCCTCGGTTGGCGCAGAGTTAACGCTGAACATGGTGCGCGAACGTGTGCCGTTCCGCGAAACGGACACCGCGCTGTACCCGGACATGCATGCCGTGCGGGATTTGATTGCTGAAGGCGATCTGAGCCAAAGGCTGCTCTCCCTGATTGAGGAGTCCGAACATGAGTGAAGCTTTGCAGCCGCTAAAAGGCATCAGAGTGCTTGATTTGTCCCGCGTGCTGGCCGGCCCGTGGTGCGCTTCGCTGCTGAACGATCTCGGGGCGGAAGTCATCAAGATTGAGATGCCGGGCAGCGGGGATGACTCCCGCAGTTTTACCCCGCATATCGGCGGGGAAAGCAGCTACTTCATGCAGCTTAACCACGGCAAAAAAAGCGTCACCCTGGATTTAAAGGCACCTGAGGGATTAGCCATTCTTAAGCAACTGGTGGCGCAGGCCGACGTGCTGGTGGAGAACTTCCGGCCGGGCGTAACCAAACGCCTCGGCATTGATTATCCGACGCTGCAGGAGATTAATCCGCGCCTGGTTTACGCCAGTATTTCCGGGTTTGGTCAGCAAGGGGCGATGGCGCACAAAGCTGCTTACGACCACATCGTGCAGGCCTATGGCGGCATTATGCAGGTGACCGGCTGGGCGGAAGGGGAGCCAACCCGCGTTGGCGATGCCATTGGCGACGTGGTCGCCGGGCTGTACGGCAGTTGGGCGGTGCTTGCGGCGCTGCTGCAGCGCGGGATCGGCGGCAAAGGGCAGCATCTTGATGTCTCTATGCTCGACACGATGGTGACGATGCAAATGGTTTCCTTGACTCAGTGGATCGGCGGGCAACCTTCTGCCGGGCGGCTGGGCAACGCGCACCCCATCAGCGCGCCGATGGACAGCTATCCGGCTCAGGATGGCCACATCGTGATTGCGGTCGCCAATGATAAGCTGTTCCGTCAGCTTTGCTCGGCGATGGAGAAACCAGAACTGGCGAGCGATCCGCTGTATCTCACTGACCCGCTGCGCCTGGCGAACCAGCAGCCGCTTCGCGGAGAGATAGAGCGCTGGCTGGCGGATAAAACCGTCAACGATGCTCAGGCTATTCTGGACAGCGCAGGCGTCCCGGCCTCCGCCGTTCTGCGCCTGGATCAAATCCTTACCAGTGATTATGCGCGAGAGCGCGAACTGGTTAAACAGGTGACGCACCCGACGGCAGGCAACATCTCTATCGTTCCGCAGCCGGTGAAAATGAGCGGCATGAAAGCGGAGCCAGCGCTGGTGCCGCCTGCGCTGGGCGAACATACGGCAAGCGTGCTGCGAGAATTACTGGCTATTGATGAGGCAACGCTGACTCAACTCAGGGCGCAGGGCGTCATTTAACCGGCGGAGAACGCAAATGGTGCAAATAAAAAAAGTGGCGGTAGTCGGGGCCGGAACGATGGGCGCACGTATTGCCGTAGTGATGGCGCGGGCGGGCTACTGCGTGAGTCTGTGGTCGCGCTCTGAGGCGACGCTCGACAAAGCGCGGACCATTGTGGCATCGCTCGGCGTGGATGAAAAAGTGGATTTCACCACCTCATTTGAGGCTTGCCTTGCCGACGCTGACCTGGTTTCTGAAAACGTGGCCGAGGACGTGGCGCTGAAACAGCGCGTGCTGAAGGATGTCGAGCGCCTGGTCAGCGCGGATTGTGTCATAACCACCAACACTTCAAGCGTGTCCATCACGCTGCTGGCCTCGTCTCTCAGCCAGCCGCAGCGGCTGATCGGCATGCATTGGTTTAACCCGGCGGATACCATGCCGATGATTGAGATTGTGCGCGGGGAGCAGACCGGGGATGACATCTGCCAGCGCGTGCGGGATATCTGCCAGCAACTGGGCAAAGAGACGATCGTCGTCAACCAGGATATTCCCGGCTTTATTATCAACAGGCTGCAGTACGCGATGCTGCGCGAGGCGCTTTACCTGGTGGATGCCGGGATTGGCTCAGTGGAGGATGTTGACCGTGCGGTGCAACGCACGCTGGCTCCCCGCTGGGCGGCGATGGGGCCGATGAAGCTGATGGATTTTGCCGGGCTGGATACGGTGGAAAAAGTCGCCGGGATCTTGCTGCCCGCGCTGGATAACAGCAGCCAATTGCCCGGGTGGTTGAAAGCCAAAGTGGCCGATAACAAACTCGGCGTTAAAAGCGGTGAGGGTTTCTATGCCTGGACCGCAGAGACCGCCGCGGCAGGTATGCGCCACCGGGATGACATAGTCAGACAGCTGACCGGGGGTGAGAAGCATGAGTGATATTCTCTCCCGCGTTGACGGCGCGGTTGCCGTGGTTACGCTCAACCGGCCGCAAAAATATAACGCGCTCACCGCTGAAATGCTGGATGAGTTGGTCAGCACGCTAAAGGAACTGGACGGGCGAGCGGACGTCAGGGCGATCGTTTTGTTTGGCTCCCCCAAAGCCTTTTCTGCGGGGGCCGACACCGGCACGCTGGCGTCCGCTTCGGCGACGACGCTGTGGCGCAGCGGGTTTAGCGAGAAGTGGGACAGAGTCGCTGAGATTGAAACGCCGCTGATTGCCGCCGTCTCCGGTTATGCGCTCGGCGGTGGCCTGGAGCTGGCGCTGCTGTGCGACATGATTATCGCCGACCAAAGCGCGGTCTTCGGCCTGCCGGAAAGCCACATTGGTATTATTCCCGGGGCGGGCGGCACGCAGCGGCTGGTACGTGCCGTCGGCAAGTCGCTGGCGATGGACATGCTATTGAGCGGCAGAAGAATTGACGCGCAGGAAGCCCTGCGTGCCGGGCTTGTCAGCCGCGTGACGGATGCGCTGGAAGAGCAGGCGCTCGTATTGGCCACTCAGGTGGCAAAAGCCGCGCCGCTTGCCGCGATGATGATTAAAAAAGCCGTGGCGGCGAGCTACGAAATGCCGCTGAGTGCGGGCGTGGCCTATGAACGATCGCTCTCTGCGTTAATCGCCGACAGCGAAGACCGGGCGGCGGGGCTGGCGGCGTTCAAAAATAAGCAGTCGCCTGAGTTTAAGGGGCGATGAGGTGAGATAAAGATGAAACCGGCAGCCAGTCTGCCGGTTTTTTTACGCTGTAAGGATAACGCGAGCAAAAAGGGAAGGGGCCGCGGAAAGCACGCTGACCGCAGCCGGGGTGCTAATCAACAGGCTGTCGTAGTGCTGTAAAATCTGGCGTACGCCGTTGACGTCAATCTCCAGAGTGCCACCGGCATTAAACAGCAGCTGTGTACCCTGCTGGTGCGTCCAGGTGCCCTCCCGCAGCCAGCTTACCGTGGCTTGTATGGTGTCTGCCTTATAGATGACGTTAAAGTCCAGCAGCGGTCCGCCGACAATCGCACAGCTGACTTCGCTGTCGCCGCTAAAATCCGTTGCCTGAAACGGCGGAATAAGCGCGCTTTGCTCACCGTCGACGGTGAGATACATGCCTTCGCCTTCCAGCACGCTGATGTTGCGCAGGTAGCCTGAAAAAAGAGAGAAGGGGCCGTCCTGGCGGATGGTCGCCACCGAAATACGCCAGGCGTAGTCATCCGTGGCCGGGCTGCGGTAGATCTCCCGTGTGACGCCCTGGCCGTTTTTCCAGAGCATTTCCGGGCATTGCTCATACGGCAGAAGCTGGATCATTTATGCATGCTTCCTTCGAGGCGGTAGCGCGAGCCGGGGTAAACCAGGCGCACGCTGGTGACGATTTTTTTGTTCTGCCGCCCGGTCCAGGTACGGCGATTAACCTGCAGGCAGGGCGTGTGTTCGTCGATTTCGAGATACGCGCATTCTTCGCGAGGCACGTTCACCGCCTCAATAATATGCTCACCTTCAACGATAGGCGCGATGGACGAAAGATAGGCGTTGGGCGTGATGCGGGTGAAATCCTGCTGGAAGTAATCCGGCACGATAAGCGAGTTCACCAGGCGGTCTTCCAGCATCACCGGCACGCCGTTTTCGTAGTGGCAAATCAGCGAATGGAACAGGCGGCTGCCTTTAGGTAAATTGAAGGCCATCGCCTGCTGTGCGTCGGCATAGACCTGAGTTAGTTCCAGCACGCGGGCGTGATGGCGGTGGCCGCGGCTGGCGATTTCGTCGGCAATGTTGTTAATTTCCAGCAGCGCGGATTGGCCACGAACCTCGGCCACGAAGGTCCCGATACCCTGCATGCGCACCAGCAGGCCTTCGGCGGTCAGCTCGCGCAGCGCGCGGTTGATGGTCATGCGGCTGTAGCCAAACTGATTTACCAGCTCGCTTTCCGATGGCACGCGGTAATTCACCGGCCACAGCCCGCTATGAATATTGGTCTTAATAATGATTTTGACTCTTTCATAAAAAGGGGCCGGCTGGTCCAGATTTTCGGTCTCTGCCGCTGCTTTATATACGTCGTTTTGTGCCATTCATCATTCCTCGCCCGGGTATCCTTTAAAGTTTACTCTACCCCTATTTGGATGTATATATACATGCATGTATATACAATTGATTAACATCAAACCGGGGTGCTGATATGACGGTATATTTCGCGGCAAAAGCGCTTCTGCCGCAGGGCTGGGCGGAAAATGTCAAACTGGGCGTTTCGTCGCAGGGAGTGATCTGTTCCCTGGAATGCAACAGCGTGCCGGGGGCCGACGATATCCGGCTCGACGGGATTGTCGTGCCGGGCATGCCAAACCTGCATTCACACGCTTTTCAGCGGGCGATGGCCGGGCTGACCGAAGTGGTTGGCGACCCGGTGGACAGCTTCTGGACATGGCGTGACCTGATGTATCGGCTGGTGGGCAAAATCACCCCGGAGCAGCTGGAGACTATCGCCAGTTACCTGTATATCGAAATGTTAAAAGCCGGCTATACCTCGGTCGCCGAGTTTCACTATTTGCACCACGATGTTGACGGTAAGGCCTATGCGCAGCCTGCGGAACTGGCGCTGCGCGTCGCTCAGGCAGCAAAAAGTGTCGGCATTGGCCTGACGCTGCTCCCGGTGCTGTATACGCACTCTGGCTTTGGGGGCCAGCCTGCCTCAGTTGGGCAACGCCGCTTTATTAATGACACTGACAGCTACCTGAAACTGTACGACAGCATTGCCACGGCGCTTGCCCCGGAACCGATGCAGCGCGCAGGGCTGTGTTTCCATTCATTGCGTGCCGTTACGCCGGAACAAATACGCATCGTGCTGGAAAGTCAGCCGCAGCCTCAACCGGTGCATATTCATATCTCCGAACAGCAGAAAGAGGTGGCGGACTGCCTTGCCTGGTCCGGGCTGCGTCCCGTCGAATGGCTGTATGAAAATATGCCCGTTGATGAGCGCTGGTGCCTGATTCATGCCACCCACATCACCGAAAGTGAAACTCGTCTTATTGCAGATTCTGGCGCGGTTGCCGGGTTGTGTTTGACGACCGAAGCGAATCTCGGGGACGGTATTTTCCCCGGCCAGGCGTTTTTGCAGCAGGGCGGCAACTGGGGGATTGGCTCCGACAGCCATATCAGCGTTAGCGTCAGCGAGGATTTGCGCTGGTTTGAATACGGCCAGCGGCTGAATAACCGCCGCCGTAATTTGCTTCACCTTGAGACGGAGCCTTATGTCGGCAACGTGCTTTATCAGGGGGCGCTGCGCGGTGGGCGCATGGCGCTGGGGCAAAACATTGGCGAGCTGGCCGTGGGGGCAAGAGCCGACTGGCTGGTGCTGGACGGCGACGATCCGTTCCTGGCGACGGCGAAAGACAGCGAACTATTGAACCGCTGGATTTTTGCCTGCTCTTCTAACCCAATAAAAGAGGTGATGACCAGCGGGAAATGGGTGATACGCGAAGGGCAGCATGAGAAAGACGCGGAGATCAAAGCCGGTTTCGCCCAGGTGTTGAAACAGCTAACGCGTTAAGACGCGGTGAAAACGCATATCCGCTATTGAGCTATCCGCCTCGGGGCTTTCGGGTTTTATTCGTACTGGCCTGCAAGTCCACGAGGATAAAATCATAACCCAGGCGCGTTATGCCATTTTGGTCGGCGGTTCTGGCGTAACCGCCCGGCTGAAGTGCCCGAACCAGCCTGCCAATTTTGGAACAGTCCGGCGTTAAATGGCCGCCCGGGACACGTAGATGAATAGGCCGCAATAGCGTTTTTTCTTCTGGATAATCAGAGCATTACCGGCAGTAACTTTCATTGCGATGGCGGCTATACGCTGCGTGAGGCACGTTTATCCGTGGGCGTGTTTTTTACTCAAGTTAACGCCTGTCTGGCCGATATTTACTGCAGACCAACATAATGGGATGAATTAAATGACAGGTCCGATTGGCAGCATTGGCTTTTCTGTTCCCTTGATGGGGGCAAATATTACGGCAAAGGTAAAAGCTCCGGTGGTACCCACCCCGGCGATCCAGGCCTCAACGCGCGTCACCCTCAGCGGGGCGAGCGACAGCATCAGCGCAGTTTACTCTTTCGGCGCCCAGAAGCTTCGGGCGAATACTCCCGCTGGCAACAGCAATTTATCCATGCTGATGGGGGCAACGCTTTCGCAACCGGCTTCTGTTTCGTTCCAGGGGCTGGGCAAAGAGCTTCTGTTGGCGCTGAAAGATAACCCGAAAGGCTTCTCTCTTGCGGTAGCCTCGCCTGCGGCCGCAGCCGCAGATGGCGATGTCACTCAGGACAAAGACAGCGCGGTCGCGCTGAATATCGAGACGCAGAGCGGCGTTAAGGTCAGCATTTCCTTATCCCGGCAGTCTGAAGGCCTGGTCGCGGAAGTTCAGACCAGCGGCGGCGACCTGACCGACGATGACGTGGCGGCGATCTCGGGCCTGGCGGAGGGTTTCCAGAATGCGCTTGATGGCCTGGCGCAGCAGCCTCCGGCGTTAAAAATCGGTGGATTGCTCAACGTTGACAGCAAGCTGTTCAAGTCCGTGGAGCTGAACACCGATGTCAGCCAGGCCGGCAGCTCAATCCAGTCCCTCAGCTTCCAGAGCGACAGCACTCAGCGTGCGTTAAGTTATAAAGATGCCGACGCCACGTTTAACCTGACCACGGATCTCAGCGCCCCGGGAACATTGGGCAGCAAAAGCCAGCAGGCCCAGGCGCTCTCCGCCTATGAGAAACAGCTGGACGGGGCCGGTTCTCGAGGCCACGCCAACAAAGCCCAGCTTGCCCTGTTTAAAAGTGCCTTCCATGCGCTGAACAGCGATTACGGCTCAAACGAGGCGAAAACCAGCGGGATTCAGCAAACTATTACGGTTTCTGCGGAGGATAAGGCTCGCTCTTACTTGAGCGGACTGGCGGACTTTACCGCGTCCTTCAAGCAGGCGGACGTGGCATCTAACCCTTATAAGTCTGAGGAAAACGACAGTTTTTCCTACGACTTTAGCCAGACGACCCAGGCCAGCACCGACAGCCGGGGTGACCTGAGTAAACTGGTTCAGAACACGAGGGCGAGCCTCAAGGCCAGCTATCATGAGTCGCTGCTCCCCGGTGAGAAGCTGGATCTCAAGGGACTGAAATCGTCGCAAAACTACACTTATCATGTGATCAGTGAAGAAACGACCACCCAGACCGCGCTGGAGTTCAAAAAGGGCAATCTGGCGAGCGTGGAAACCAGCCGTGCAACCCACAACGCCGAATACGTTCAGACTTACGTTGCGGCGCGTTTGACCGATGAGAAACGTACCCCGTTTGATAAGGAAGAGACGAAGAAGGTCAATCTGCTGGCCGACAATATCAGCCTGAAATCGACCAATCCTCTGAATTTGAAATAATCCTGTCACCCACGCTTCGGCGTGGGTTTTTTACCTCTGCCGGGGAACCTGCGCGCCAACGCTGCCACTCAGCCTCAATTACCCAACGAGTGGAATACCCTCCGATGAGAAATATCCTTAATACTTTCCGTCCGACACAGTCCGATCCTCGCCTGCAGGCACAAAGTGGCCAGTCGAGCCGCACTGCGAGAACGTCGGCTACGGCTTCTTCGTCCCGTAGCGTGAATAACCCGTCCACCCGCCTGGTGCAGGATTTTGCGAAGCTAAGCGGCAAAAATCTGAGAGCCAACGTGCTGCTTAACAGCGATGACAATTCGGTGCCGATTCACCATAAAAGCCCATCGGCGCTGCTGAAAGCGATAGACGATAATATTTCAAATACGGCCAGAGAGTGGGGAATGCCTAAGCACGAAGTTGAGGCGATGCTGGGCAGCAGCAAGCGCATTAACGAGCCTGTTTGCGGCGTCACGGCGAATAACGTGATGAAGCTTTTCCTCGACACCGACCATTTCAGCTACGCTTTTGAACACGGGCGTACGATGTCGTTACCTCAGCTTCAGCAACAGCTTGCCAATTTACCCGCTCACAAACATTTTATTTTGCGTGTGAATGACGCAGGCATGGGCCATGCCTACGTGATTGATCTGCCGGCAAGCGCAAAACCACGACGCGATGCGTTTCTGTATCAGTCGGATTTAGGCGACGGCGCAACCCGTCCCCTGCGTCTTGATGACTGGATGAGCAAGAAAGCTTCGCACCCGGTTTCGCTGAACGATATCAACACGCATTTTATGAACATGGCGCAGGGGCGAATCGATCCGGGGCATATTGCTAAGCTGTTCGACGTTGACAGTAACCCGAATATGCTGCGCCCGGAACGTCTGGATTTAAAGAGAAATCAAGGTTTTAATTTTCAGTTAGCGGAATACGATCCGGCGAATCTTGAGCGAAACGTCACGGCGATTAAAGCCCGATGTGGCTAAGTATTTGCCGCCGGAAGCAGGGAATAAATCCACGGTTGATGTGGATTTATTCCGGTTTGTCGGCAGAGAAAAAGCGGCGTTGGGGCTGGACTAACTCAATGTGATCTCTATCATGTCGGGGTCACTACAGAACAAGAGAACGTGCTATGCAACATATCATCGAAGGTTTTCTTAACTTCCAGAAAGAGATTTTTCCGCAGCGTAAAGAACTCTTTCGCAGCCTGGCGTCCAGCCAAAATCCTAAAGCGCTTTTTATTTCCTGTTCCGACAGCCGCCTGGTGCCGGAGCTGGTGACTCAGCAAGAACCGGGGCAGCTCTTCGTTATTCGTAATGCCGGCAATATCGTGCCTTCTTTCGGCCCCGAGCCGGGCGGCGTTTCTGCGACCATCGAGTACGCGGTCGTTGCCCTTGGCGTAACCGATATTGTGATTTGCGGGCACTCTAACTGCGGCGCGATGAAGGCTATCGCCTCCTGCCAGTGCCTGGATCCGATGCCTGCGGTGGCCCACTGGCTGCACTATTCCGATGCGGCAAAAGCGGTAGTCGAAAAGAAAACCTGGGATAACGAGACCGACAAGGTCAACGCCATGGTAGAAGAAAACGTTATCGCACAGCTGAACAACATTAAAACGCATCCTTCCGTCGCGGTAGGGCTGCGTAACAATGGCCTGCGCCTGCACGGCTGGGTTTACGATATCGAAAGCGGTGAAATTCGCACCCTGGATAAAAACAGCAAGACGTTTATCTCCCTCGCGGATAATCCTGACGTTTGTTTCGAATAAACTCACGCAGAAGTTCTTGCAGACAATAAAATCCACGCTTTGCGTGGATTTTTTACATCTATGGATAAATAAAGACGTCAGAAGCGGGATTGTGGAGATTTCGCGAATTTACTTTCCCTGTACGGAAAAGCCTGAGGCGGCGGGATTATAATCGACATAAAGCGGGCCAAAGCTCGCGTTCAGCCGCAGGTCAGGAGTGTTTAAGATGAAAAAGTCTCTGTATGTTTTGGCAATGTCTGCGCTGATTGTCGTGCCGTCGCTGGCGCAGGCACGCCCCGGCCCCTGGTTCGGTCATGGGCCGGGATTCTGGTCTGGTCCTCGTTATTACGCCGGGCCGCATTACTTCTATCCAGGGCCGCGTCTGACTGTGCTGCCGGGGCTGGCAACGGCCATTATCGTCGGCGGGCTGACCTATTACGTGGTCAACGGTATTTATTACCAGCGTCAGGGCGCGGAGTACATTCGGGTTGAAACGCCGTCAAGCCCGGGTGCCGGCATCAGCGTTCTGGATTACAACGGCAAGCGTTATTACGTGCGTAACGGCAGCTATTACCAGAAGGATATTAACGGTAACTATTTTGAAGTGCCGCGTCCCGCCGGGCTGTAGCGCCGACTTTAACCCGCCCGCGGCTGACGCAGGTTAGCAGGCAGCAATGCAGGAAACCCACCGTCAGCGTGGGTTTCTTTTGGCATAAATTTACGTCTGAATTTTCCACTTTCCCTCAACGTTAACCTCCCAACAATTTTCAGGCTGGCCTGTCCGCGCCCGGTAACCATCAGTTTTTCATATTGGTACATATGCACATCAATTTGGTTACATAAAATCTACAACTTAGTTCGCAAATTCATTATCAGCAGGGTGTGGTTTGCATTTTTTGCTTGTATATACATGAGTGGTCATTTGATGTGTGACGGGTTTTCCGGTGTTTAATCAGGTTTAGCGAGGTCGTTATGTCTTCCTTTTCATCCACAGAAGAACAGTCAAAAAAGGGCTCTCGGCTGAGCGAGACCCGATCTATCGATTACATCCCGGACGGGGAACGCCACGGGCATCCGTTTAGCCAGTTTACCCTTTGGTTCGGCGGCAATTTACAGATCACCGCGATTGTCACCGGCGCGCTGGCCGTTGTGCTGGGCGGCGATGTCGTCTGGTCGCTGGTGGGTCTGTTTGTGGGGCAAATTCTGGGGGCATCGATCATGTCCTTCCACGCTTTGCAGGGACCGCGTCTTGGCCTGCCGCAGATGATCATCTCCCGGGCGCAGTTTGGTGTTTACGGGGCGGTCATTCCTCTGGTGCTGGTGTGCATCATGTATATCGGGTTTTCTGCCAGCGGCACCGTACTGGCGGGGCAGGCGATGGCGCATTTGCTGTCCATCAGCGATGTCAGCGGGATGATCCTGTTCAGCGCCATTATCATCGTTATTGCCGTGCTCGGCTATCGCGTGATCCATAAGCTCGGGAAGGTCGCCAGTATTGTCGGCGTGTTGGCTTTTGCCTGGCTGTTTGGGTCGCTGCTGTTCAACACCGATCTCACAGCCATCCTGCAAAATAATCATTTCTCCATGCCGATGTTTTTGCTGGCGGTGTCGCTGTCTTCTTCCTGGCAAATTGCGTTTTGTCCTTATGTTTCCGATTATTCGCGCTACCTGCCGCGAGACGTGTCTGCCCCTAAGGTGTTTTTCTCGGTGTTTAGCGGCACCGTGCTGGGGACTCAGGCTTCGATGACGTTGGGCGTTATCACCGCCGCGATTGCCGGGAGCGCCTTTTCCGGCCACGAAGTCAGCTATATTGTGGGGCTGGGCAAAACCGAAACCATGGCGATGCTGATTTATTTTGCTATCTGCTTCGGCAAAATCACTTTTACCACGTTGAACGCCTACGGCAGCTTTATGTCGCTGACCACCATTGTGTCCGGATTCCGTAAGCAGGTGACCCTAAGCAAGAAGAACCGTATTCTGTTTGTGGTGCTCATGGTGGCGGCGTCGTGCATCATTGCACTGCTGAGCGAACCGGCGTTCCTGAAACACTTCACCCATTTCCTGCTGTTCCTGTTGGCCTTCTTTGTACCGTGGAGCGCTATTAGCCTGACCGATTACTTCTTTATTTCGTCCCGAGCTGTTGATATTCCCGCGCTGTTTGACGCCGATAAACGCTATGGTCGCTGGAACCTGTTTGGCATTGGCGTTTATGTTGTTGGGGTTCTGATTCAGCTGCCTTTTATTGAGAACCCACTGTTTCACGGTTCGCTGACGTGGCTCTTCGACGGCAACGATGTGTCTTGGATCATCGGCTGGTTTGGTACGGCCATTCTCTATTATGGTCTGCATCGCCTCGATAAACGTGCTCTGCCGGCGGAGACGGTTTTCCCTAATAGTTCGGCTCGCTGATGCTGCGTTAAAAAACTGGGTTGCCCGGGGAAAGAGAAGACCACTGCTTGTCGGAAATTTGTTAGGCTGGTGAAAACCGACGAACAAATTCTCTCAACTTTTGATTGATGCTTACCCGGGCAGGATGACGCTATGAACATTAAGCAATTGAGTTATTTCTGCCACGTCGTGGAGTCAGGCAGCGCCAGCGCGGCCGCAAAGCAGCTGTTTATCGCCCCCACGGCGATCAGCATGCAGCTGGTGGCGCTGGAGCAGGAGTTGGGCGGAGAGTTGTTGAACCGAAGTTCCCGCCCAATGTCTTTGACTAAGCTGGGGCACTTTTTTTATCCACGCGCCCAGAAATTGCTTAATGACTTTCATAAATTGCAGAGTGATACGCGGGCATTTGTTAGCCTTGCCGATACCGTATTGAACATTGGTTTTCCACGTTCGGTTATGGTTAACCTGTTACCGGAGGCCATTAAGCTTTTCTCGGCAACACACAGCCATGTCACGCTTAATTTGACCGAGGTGTTATCGGAGTACCAGCCAGAGAGGGTGCTTAATCAAACCATTGATATTGGTATTACGCGAGAGTTTGAAGGCGACTGTATTGTACCAAAAAGTTTGAATCATCATCTTATTTTGGTTGATCCTTTATTCGCGGCGATTCATCGCGACCATTATCTTGCGCAGAAGAGTTTTTTAACGTTACAAGATTTCTGCCGTTCTCCCTTTATCAGTTACCCCAAAGATGAGCGAAGTGGTTTTTCCCAAAAAATACTGAACTATTTTGCTGCACAGCAATGTATGCCTGTTATTTCACATCGGGCAATTGAAATTCATACCGCACTGGCGCTGGTAGGTGCAGGCTTAGGCGTGACGTTAGTTGGCAAGTCAGCCATTCCTGAAAATCGTCAGGATGTTATTTATCTTCCCATCGAAGATTTTAAAGTTAATAGCTATATTTACGCTATCAGCAATCCAGACAGCAGCGGTACTCATATTCATGCATTTATTGAAATATTAAAAAGCATTGCGGCTTAATCAGGCGTTTTGAATCGGTTCTTCGATAGTCAGCACAATAATAAAGGTCAGAATAGAAATTGCTGACATAAATAAAAACACCGCATTCCAGCCGTAATGATCAAGCAGCAATCCCCCAATAAACGGCGTCGCGGCACCGCCCAGCTGTCCGCCCATATTCACGATGGCATTGGCTGTCGGGAAATTCTTCCTGGCAATAAACGACATCGGGTAAACCATATAAGCTGAAAAACCAATACTAAGCAGCAAGCCGGTGAGGAAAAGTAGCAAGGCACAAATGACCGGGTTCGCTGGAATAGAGATCAGGGCAAGCATCATGAGCGAGGTCGAAATAGCCGAGATCAGCATGCCGGGTTTTCGGCGTTTTCCCAGGACTTTATCAGAAAGCCAACCGCCAAAAAGATTACCTAATACCGCACCCACCCAAGGCGCTGCGGCGACAAACCCCATTCCCACCACCGACAGCTGTTTTTCAGTCAGCAAATAAGTGGGGATCCACGCCAGCAGCAGGCTTGAGATACCGAGCTGAAAACAATAGCCAAGACTGCATCCCCATACGTTCCAGGAGCGATAAATCTGCCGGGTTTTCTCGAGCATGTTGACCGGCCTGACGCGAATCAATGTATCCAGAAACGCTATTTTTTTGTAACTGTCAGGCGCCTGATCAGACGTCAGGGTCGTTGCTCTTTCATTAATCAAATCAACCTCTGCCTGATTTGAAAAGCGAGAGTTTTCCGGCTTATCGGTCACAAAAAAATACCAAAGCAGTGGCAGCAGCAGGCCCGGAAGCGCAAAGAAAATAAAAATCTCTTTCCATCCCCACAGGGTAATAATCAGCGAGCCAATAATGGGTGTGAGTACCGGGCCGAGCTTGATTGATGAGAGAAAAATACCTGATGCGATGCCCTTTTCGCGCGAAGGGAACCAGTTGTTAATGGTTGAGGTTACGCCTATTGGCAGCGGGCCTTCCGCAACGCCCAACAGTATTCGACAGATTTTCAATTGTACAATAGAGCCAACCATGCCAGTTAAGGCCGTTGCCATAGAGGTGAAAATCATCGCAATGCTAAACACTTTTCGCACGCCAAAACGAGAGATTAACCAGGCTGAAGGAAGCTGCACCAGCGCATAGGCGACAAGAAACAGGCTGGCAAGGCCACCAGCCTCGGCATTGGTCATAGCGAATTGTTCACGGATAAACGGGAGGGCGACCCCCAGATTCGCCCGGTCAGCTGCGGCCACGGTATAGATTAAAAAAAAGAGGGCTGCGACCCACCAGCGGTGATGGGTCGATTGTGAGTGAGTTGAAGCCAGTTCCAAAGGTGTACTCATTATTTTTTCCTCACTCTAAATGAAAGCGCCGGAATGTTTCGGCGAGGTGCATTAATTCGGCTGTGGTGGCGCCATTTTTAATTGCGTTTTTAATTGAGGTTTCTTTTTCTTCCCGGGCAATAGAGTGTGCAATGGCTATTTCCAGCGTGGCGGGAGGGACAATTACCACGCCATCTCGATCGCCTATCACAATATCGCCGGGGTGGATAACGCAGCCGCCAATAGCGACGGGGACGTTGATCTCGCCGGGTTGAAGTTTGCTGGTGCCTTTAATCGACAAGCCGCGAGCAAACGTCGGAAACTGCAGGTCGATGATGGTTTGCGCGTCACGCACCGCGCCGTTAACCAGGATACCGGCCAGCTCAAGCGTCATCGCCTGTGTGGTGAGCACATCACCCCAGACGCCAGCTTCCATAAAGCCTTTGCAATCAACGACCAGCACATCACCGGGATTCGCGTGCAGCAGCGCGTAATGGAGCAGCAGATTGTCGCCGGGGCGCATATCAAGGGTGAAGGCGGGCCCCACCATTTTCATGTCCGGGCTGAGAGGTTTTATTCCAGAATCCAGGGCGCCAAATGCCCCCTGAGCTTCATAAACCGTGGCGGCCCCCAGTTTTTTTAATAGCGAAATGGTTTCGGTAGACAAAAGAACAGCGTTATTCATCATTGAATACTCCGGTTTCAGGCAAATGAGGTTTATTTATTGGGGTTGCGTTGCAGCTGGTGATAATGATGTTTTTTACGTGCTTCGGAGAGCGTCATGCCTTTGAGGGCGTCATTAATAATTTCACGTTCGATTTTCTGCATAGACAAAGCCCGGTCGACCACGGCCTCAATATGTTTCTGCGGAACAATGACCACACCGTCAATATCGGCTACGACAAGATCGCCTTGTTTAATCAAAACGCCACTGATTGAAACCGGCTCGCAGACGGCACCAACCTGAACGCGATCCTTGCCGGTGCGCATATAGCGACCGACGGCAAAGAGTGGATAGGCGGCCTCGTTGGCTTCGGCGGTGTCACGACAAACGCCGTTAATGACGGTGCCGGCAATGCCTTTTTGGGCAGCAAGCTGGCTTAAAATACCGCCCCAGACGGTACAATCCTGGCGACCGGCGTTATCAATCACGACAACATCTCCGGCGTTAACCCGATCGATAAAATCGCCGACGGTGCCAGGGGCGTCGTTATCGAGTGCGACATAGCGCACTGTCCAGGCCAGTCCGGCCAGGGTTTGTTTGCCTGCAATGTGTTTAATGCCGAGCAGTGAACCAGGCAGCGAGAAGTAATCCAGCGCATCTGAAATTTCCGGGGTGGTTAACTGCCGGGCTTTTTCGACGGCGAGGGTGAGCGTGGTATGTGTCATCGGTGTCTCCTTTTTACCCATGATTTCTCATCGGGATTCAGGCGACAATTGGGTGAAAATGACGCTAAGTTCAAAAAAAATGAATGTGGTTGATGTTTGTACTGATTCTCCGCTGGTCATTTATAACTGACTGAATAAAAAGATAAATAATTTCTTGTGTGTCATGGCGTCAGGCGCGATTTTTGCGATGGAAATCAAAATAAATATTCTCTGGCGGCGATAAAACCGGCTCTTTTTACGGACGTTTTTGTTCCCTGACTGAGAGGTTTTATTCATGGCATATAAAAATTAACCAACATGAGAAGCCTGCTATACTCATTGCGTTGCGTGTTTTTTGACCTAAAAACAGACTTGATCCTGATGCACCCTTATTCAAGGATGTGCCATGCCTCAACAAGCTGATGTCGACAATCATTCACCGGCGGATAATGTCATCGTGCTCTGGCGTGAGATGGCGTGGCTGTCGCTGGTGATTAATCAGGTTATTTGCAGCTATCTCAAGCAAGAAGGGCACGAACGCCATTGGTCAGATATTTCGCCCCCGGAATTAGTCAAAGGCACACCTTATGCTGATCTGGTGATCGACTGGCAATTATCTGTGTTTGAACGCCTGGCGCTTGTGCTTGCTATGTCCCCGGGCGTAAAGCCCGATACCCTGGATATTTTCTTCGGCCTGAACAGCCTTATCGACCGGCCTTTTACCGAATTTGGCGGCGTCAGCGATAAAGCCTTTAGCGGTTTTATTCCCACCGGGCAAACGCTCAACTTTCTGATTAGCGCCAACGATCCCGACTGGCGAATCTATACCCATGCGCTTCTTTCCAATAAACATCGCTTGATGGCCGAGCAGGTGACCGAGCTATTACCCGTTGATGATGGCGTCCCAAAATGGGCTGGTATTTATCGACTCAACGAAGAGTGGCTGCACTATTTTACGACCGGCGAGCGGCTGCGCCCGGAGTTGAGCGCCAGCTTCCCTGCGCATTTGCTGGAGTCGCCGCTGGAATGGCAAGACCTGGTGCTGGATAGCGACGTAATGGCGCAGGTGGAAGAGCTGCATGCCTGGCTCAGGCATGGCCGCACGCTGATGAAGGAGTGGCAGCTGGATAAAAAGGTCAAACCGGGTTACCGGGCGGTATTCTTTGGCCCGCCGGGGACGGGGAAAACGCTGACGGCGGCGCTGCTGGGCAAGGCCACAAAACGGGATGTCTATCGCGTGGATCTTTCTATGGTGGTGTCAAAGTACATTGGTGAAACGGAGAAGAACTTATCCCGCGTGTTTGAAGCCGCCAGCTACAAAGAGTGGATCCTGTTTTTTGACGAAGGGGATGCGCTGTTTGGTAAACGCTCCGAGGTGAGTTCATCCAATGACCGGCATGCCAACCAGCTGACGGGGTATTTGCTGCAAAAAATCGAGGATTTTCCCGGCACGGTGATCATTGCCACCAACCTCAAAACCAATATGGATGAAGCCTTTACCCGCCGCTTTCAAAGCATGGTGCAGTTTACCATTCCCGGTCCGCAGGAACGCCTGCAGCTGTGGCAAAACGCCTTTAACGGCGCCTGTGAACTGGCTGAGGATGTCAATTTGCCGGAGATCGCCGACAAGTATGAAGTGGCCGGCGGGCAAATCATCAATGTGCTGCGCCAGTGCGCCTTAACGGCCATCCAGCGTGGCGCGCGGACGGTGAATCAGGCCGATATCATCGCCAGCATTCGTCAGGAGTTCCGGAAAGACAACAAACTCTTTTTTGAGTAAAGGTTGCGCTAATCCACGGGCGTTATTGCCTGGGGGTTTATCAGTTTTATCGTTTGAGCAAAAGTAGGGGGTTGTTATGTTTTCCAGACAGGCGAATGGGCAGCAGGCTACCCTGCGGGCGGTGCATGCCTCATCGGCCTCGCAGCGCAAAGAAAATCATGCAGAGACCATAGAAGATAACCGCCCTGAAACCGTGCAACGGCAGGCGAATAAAACCGGGCTGCCGGACAATTTAAAAAGCGGGATGGAAAATCTTAGCGGCATGAGTCTGGACCACGTCCGGGTGCACTACAACTCCGCCAAACCCGCCGCCGTGCAGGCCCATGCCTATGCGCAGGGCAGCAATATACATCTGGCCTCGGGCCAGGAAAAACACCTGCCGCATGAGCTGGGACATGTTGTCCAGCAGGCGCAGGGGCGCGTGTCTCCCACAACAACGGTGGCCGGTATGGCGGTGAATGATAATCCCGGGCTGGAGCATGAAGCCGATGTGCTGGGGGCTAAGGCGCTGCGGGGGAAATAGGGTATTAACTTTCAAAAGGTCTGAGCTATGTATAAACATACAGAGAAGCTGAAAGAAAATAACAGCAGAGCGGTTCTTCATTCGGTTGCACAGAAAAAAAGTGATGGAAAGCAAGGTTTTGGACTTGTGGATAATCGAATTGAAAATCTGAGACTTAAAAAAACAAGTACGCAAAATGATGATTCATTTAATCAGCCTGTTTTAAAAAAAGAATATATCTCTGATTCAGGGGGTTATCATTTAAAGAGTAAGCATGGGTTAGTAGATGATGAATCGCAGAATGTAATTCAGGGAAAGTTTGTGTACGCAGGTTTAAATAAGCGTTTGATGAAAGCATTGGTCAGTTATCAAAAAAATATACCAATAGTTAAAGAGATGGGGGAGCATAAAATTTACACCGTCACATTTAAATTAATTAATGATGAGGGTGAGAAATGGCTTGGTGTTACTTCAAATAAAGGAAGTGGTAATGTTGAGATAATTTTAAATCTAGCACATGCTAATACTCCTCATCAATTAGAACATACCCTTACCCATGAACTTTTATTGCATGGTTCAGATCATTTTCTTACTGCAGTAGGTAAAATCGGAAGTATACCCTCAGTAGAAAATCAGCATGATAGAGCGACAGATACTTTTATTGGAAAGGATTATTATCATGCTCAACTTAACATAATAAAACAATTCATCGAAAAAGGAGATTTTGATACCGCCACAGAATATACATTAATTGCCATGCAAGAGACTGCACAAACGGTGAACTTAAAAAACACAAACCGTAAAGAACTTAGTAAAGGGAAAGAACTTAC
This sequence comes from Cedecea neteri NBRC 105707 = ATCC 33855, assembly GCF_001571265.1. Lineage (GTDB taxonomy): Bacteria > Pseudomonadota > Gammaproteobacteria > Enterobacterales > Enterobacteriaceae > Cedecea > Cedecea neteri. The sequence continues at coordinate 52,559 of NZ_BCTL01000002.1, forward strand.
GCACAAAGGATATTCGAGCACCTTAACTAAAGATGAGTGTACCTTTGCTATTGAAAAAATTATAAACTTGAAGGTTGAATTTGAACGAGAGCTTAATAAGAAAGATCTGTATGATACAGACCGAGAAAAATGGAATGAAATAATAGAAAGAATTGGCCACCATTGTAGTAAATTTTCCAAGTTGGTTTCTTCAGAGATGTCAAGTTTGTAAATATGTCGAGATCATTATTGTTGGCATGCGTTGCGTTAGACATGAGGGGATAATACTTCCATTTATTATCCCCTTTCCAAAAATCATCCCCTATGGCTTATCCCCGTCCCTTCGCACCATCCTGACCACAAAGAGTATCCAACCGATCGTCAGTACGGTAACGACTAAAATCGGTACTTTATAATCCTGGAACAGTGGATCGGCGACGAATACCAGCGTCAGCCCGCAAATGGAGAGTGCGACCAGAGCTACAAACGGGATGCTGCTTAAATGCTTCCTGAGCGGGAAGGACCAAATGCAGATAATCAGGAACACAAGAATAAACATAAACGACACAAACAGGCCCGCTCTCAATTCCCAGCGATTCACGCACACCCAGTTCAACAGGGTATTGATATTGTTTACCACGTGATTGAGCGGCGGCGGATATTCCGGGGAGGGCAGGAAGAATGTTTTATCAATCAGCGCTTCGTTGGCGTCGCTTAGCGGCAACGGCCAGTAGGCAGCCCCCAACAAGTTCCAGCTGGAAAGATTGACCAGTTGGGTCAGGAGCTGTGGCTGATCCCGATTATCTTCGGTAATCAACACTGGCACCAGTTGCTTATACACCCGCAACACTTCGGCCTGGTTAGGCTGATTGCTGAGCCATTTCTGCAGGTCTTTTATTTGCGCGACCTCATCGTTAGCATCATCGACCTTATCCGGGTTACCCGGCCGGACGATCGCCAGATTGGTCTGTCTGGATAAGGTGTCGAGATTGTTGAAGCTATAAAAGTTATCTTTAAGCGTCACGATATCTTTCGCGGGAACAATCACATTCACGAAATATCGGTCGCTGTTTGCGGCAGGATAATCGACGTCGCTGCTGCTCCGGCCATGCTGGTAACTTTGGCGCAGGGCGATTTTGAGCTTCTGCAGGAAGGCAAAAAATGCCTGCTGGCTGTCCGGCGTATTTAGCACCGAAAGATCGATATCAAAGGTAATACCGTCCGCCATCGGGAGCACGTCTTCGAGGCCAAGGCTTATCCACTGCTGCACATTATTAATAAAATACTTGTCCATCGGAGCGGTGACGGATGCCACCAGGCGTTTAACCATCTCATCAGTAAAGAGCGCAGTCAGTTGCTCCCGGGACAGATCTCTCGGCGTGGTGACCACCAGATCAAGCTGGGTACGGTAGCGGTGCGTGGTTTGAATAAACTGGCTAAAGGCTGGCGTGACTTGCCAGTTTTGCGGCAGCACCAGCGCACTGCCGCTTCCTTCAGGCTTCATCACCGCACCGATATAGCCGATACGATCTAAGCGGCTGAAATCAATCGTTTGTCCTTTCTCAAGGTGCTGCCAGTACGGGTAGAAACCATAAAAAGTACCGACGCTGAATATCGATTTGGCGCTGTCCTGGCAGCCGCAGCCCGGTGGCGCATCCCACTGCATCGGGACGGCATGTATCGGACTAATTCCGCTTTTTCTTGCTAAGGCGTAGACGCCTTTATCCTCCAGGCTGGCGGGTGAAATACCGGATATGTTCACTGCCATCTGGAACAAATAAAGGCTGGGGAAAACCTCATCCTGTAGCGGTGCCAGGGTTTTTAGCACCTCTTTAGACAGGGCGGTGATCCCCAACTCCTGAATGGTTTGGTTCAGCGCTTCAGCGTTCAACTGCCAGACGACCTGCGGGGCCGTGGTTTGCGTATCGCTTTGGGTGCTGGTTTCCGTCACCTGTGTGGACGAATCCGGGACATCCGTATTTTTATCGTCGGCATTTTCAGTATTGGCCTCAGTTTCATTGCCTTCGGGTTTCGCGGGCGGGGTAGCGTTGGTGCTGGTGCTGGTGCTGGTGCTGGTGCTGGTGCTGGTGCTAGTACTTGTGGTTGCGCTGGTGCTCGGGTGCGTCGTTTCTATGGTGTACGCGTCAATCAAGCTTTCGATATTCAGCGGCGGCGTAAGGGGGATATTCAGTTGGGTAAATAACTCGCTAAGCTGATTATAAAGCTGGCTGCGCTGGTCGAACTGCTGTTTTTCTAACTTTGCAAAGGTTGCCAGCACGGTCTGGCGTAGCGCCAGGCTGGCGAAATCTTTTTTGGTCAACTGATAGTAATAGGGCGTGGTATCGCTGTCGGGCCGGTCTGGCAAAACCGTCGAGGTCGATGTTGACTTGTCCGCGCCTTTCTCTTTACCGGATGCATTGCGACCGAGTTTTAGCTCAATCTCCGCCGGGGTGAAGGTCAGCAATTCCGGGGGCGTTATCGCCGTGCGCCAGGTGGGGTAGAGCATATTACGTTCGGCGGCGCGACTTAACGCGATCATCAATGCGTCGACGTAAACCTGATGCGGATCGCTGTCAGATTCCGGCGGCGTGAACATAAATTCACCGCAGAAGTAATCCATCCAGTAACGAGTGGTGGGGCCGACAATGCCGTCATTCAGCGGCTTGCCGCCTTTATTTAGCTGGGCCTGAAAAGCGGCGTTGGCCTGATAAATAGACGCCAGTTGCGTTTGTATCTCTTTCCCCAGCGTGCGTTTATCACTCCAGGTTAACTGTTTGCTACACGGCTTAATCGCCTGAGCCTGGCCAGCTTCGCTGTTTTGCGCCGCGTACCCCGGCAGCGCTATGCAGGCTAGCAGGCCACCGCACAGTAATCCGCGAGCCATTTGCCTGGCGATACGGACAGAGGCGTTACGCATAAGTGATAACAAACTGAATGCAGGATTTGTCATTGTTTTCGTCCTTAGCGCCATGAAACAAACAGAGGTTTGTCCATCCATGGGTATTTGATGGTCTGAAAACGCCAGGGCAACTGGTCGAGGAGCATGTCAAACGTGCCAGGGATGACATTCAGTTGCCAGTGTTGGGGCGTGAAAGTCAGTAAGCCTTCACGCTGAATAAAGGTGGTCTGCAGCCCGCTGATTGAGGTGTTCCCCAGCACTTTCCAGTGGGCAATGATCGCCGTGAGCAAACCTTCGATCAGGGATTCGGCCCCGTCGGGTAACGGAATATGTTGTGGAATTGGCGTGGAAGGCTCAATGCCGCACAGGACTTTATTCAGCAGAAGCTGATATTCAGGCGCGCTGTCGGTGCGATGGCTCATCCACAACAGGCAGAACAACGCCTGATGCTGAGCCTCGCGACTGACAAACTTCTGCCCGTCGGTCAGGGCTAAACGTTGAAAGAGCATCGGAATATAGGTCGACGCGATGACCAGGCCCGCATTGAATAGCGTGACGGGATCGCTACTGGCGTCCTCGTCATCCTGCCTTTTTTTCCAGGGCGTTCCCTCTTCAGGGCTGACTGTTTTATTCGGCATTTCTATGGCCTCAATGAGCTGTTTGATTTCCGGCCGCTGGTGGTGCAATTGTGCCGTCCACGGCTGAACCTGCGGTTGGCGGGGGACGGGCAAATGTGTCATTTGCGTTAATGCTTTTTGCAATGATGCAGAAACGATCAACGGCAGCAATCGCGTGGTTAACCCGGTTAGCGGGGCATTTTGGGGCGTTGGCGCCGCGTTCGTGTGGGCCAGCCACGCCTGATTTAGCTCAATGAGCAGCGCAGGCATCAACTGGCGGCTGGTCAGCGTTATGCCTTTGAGCCAGTGTTGACGATAAAGTGTTTGCCAGAACAGGTATTCCCCCTGTTTTGGGGCCGCCAGGAGTTGGCAAAAGGCATGCCGCAGATCCAGCAGGGCGAGCGTGGCGTGGTTGAAGCGTGGGAACAATAGCGCCTGATGCGTGGCCGGTGTCAGCTCCTCGAGCCAGCGCTGCAAATAGCGTGGGTTGGCCAGGGAGCGACGTAAATAATCTCGTCCTGACGGGGTTTGTATCAGGCTGGTGAATAACGTTTGTTCCGGCACGCGGGCTTTCCCCTCAAACCAGGACTGTATCTCCGTCAGCAGCGCTTCTTCTGGCGTGATGCTATAGAGCCAACGTTCGCGATCGGCCCGGGAGAACTTAATGTCCTGGCTGTTGAGCACGAGCTGTCGCAATTGCAGATAGCGGCCTGAGGATGGCGACGTCCCCTGCCGGTTGATTTGCTGCATCAACCGCCGGAACCATTTTTCCGGGGTGGCCGGGCAATCACCGCTGAGCAGCAGTTGGTAAAACCAGTGCGGCGCCAGGGTAAACCGCCGCACGATGGCAAGCAGAACCGGCAGCAGCGCAATGACACGTTCATTTACCTGCGGCTGCATCAGGCGTACAAGCCGCTCAAGTTGAGGAGGATCCCAGCGTTGCAGCTGAGTCGCCACCGCAGAGGCGTTGATTGAGATATAGCGGTGCAAAAGGGTGTGCTGAGCAGGGCTTATTCCCGGCGGTTGAGAGGCAGACTGAATATTATTCAGCAATTGAGGCCCCGTGGCGGGGATCTCTGTCTGGTGTCCGACAAGCTCAAGCAACTGTTGTCGCCAGAGAAAACCGCTGTCGCTCAGGCTTAACCATTCCTGAATTAATATTTCCGTCTTTACCTGGTAGCGGGCAGAAAGTTGCCCGGTGAGGTTGAGTAAATACTGGTATTGGTTGAATTCGCTGCCTCTGCGGCTGAGCAAATAATGTAGCGTCAGCTCCCATAGCGCATGCCGGGTATTGGTCGGGGCGATCGCGCCCGGTGCCCGGCGAATCGCCTTCTCTATGATATTTTCTTCGTTAAGGATGCCCCGCACTGTCTCTTTCGCGTACGGATTGATAATAGTCGTCAGGGTAAATAAGGCGGGATCATCAAAATGGCTGACCCAGCGTTTTATTGTGGAAGCGTTCAGGCCGGTATCGCGGATGATCGGCTGTAACTGCTTGCCGTAATGACGCTGCCACGGCTCAATGTGGTGATTCCACTGGCTTAAATTAGCGTTTTGCAGCGTGAGAACGATCTCTCCGATGTCGTTGAGTTGCGCTGGCGAAAATGCGTTTAGCCGCGAGGGGGGTAGCGATGACGTATACCCCAGACTGATTTCTTCAGGCTGCGCCGGGCGAGAAGTTTGGGCCAGCCCCGCCAATAGCGTAGCCAGGGCGGTAGCAGAAGGTGAAAACCCTCCTCTACCGGCGACGTGGCTTAGCATATCGTCCAGGAGATCGGCATAGGCGATATTCCCCTGAGCGGCCATCTGCTGGAGTAAATAGCGGAGATAGCTTCTTCTGTTAAATGCACTGCGGGTCTCCACAATCAAAAATGCGAAAGTGAATTGCCACAGGTGAATGTGCGCCGTGCGTTCAGTGCGGGCGGCGGAGGTAAAGGCGCTAAACAGGGGCTTTTCTGCCAGCAGCGTTTGGATAAAAAACGCGGCGCGCGGCGCCAGCACATCGACCAGCGCCAGCAATGTTTTTTCAGGGTAGGTTTCAGCCCAGTGGCGGCGTACCGCATCAAGCTGACCACACCAGCGCAATAAAGCGGCGAACGCTGGCCGGTTGGTTGGCCAGAACTGGATGAGCTGAGTCTCCTGGCCTGAACAAAGCGCAATGACCAGTTCAGTCAGGTCGTTCAATGGGGATTCACCGCTAAGTGAGCTGCTTTCGTCATCAGGCATGGCAGGGGCTTCAGCGATTTCGGGCATCGTCGATGCCGATGAAAATGTAGCGGACGTGGCAGACAGCTGTAGCGTAAGAAGCAAGTCCAGTAACTGCGCCCGCAATGTGCTGTCGATGGCGGTGTTGTCTACGGCAGAAATCAATGACGCCAGCAGCGTGTCTACGGACTGATTTTGTGCGCTGGCCATCCGGACAACCAGGCCTGACATATAGCTCTGGCGGTTAAATACGCTGCCGCGGTCAACGAGCAGATAATGGAGCGTGAAAAGCCACAAGTGCTGCTGGAGCTTTGATTCAGGCAAGATCGCCCTGAAGTCCCCCGTAGGTGCTTCTGTTATGGCACGGGTGCTGTCGGCGGGGATTTTCATTTGCCACAGCTTCGGTGCCTGCAGCACGGCCGCTAAGAAGGGGTATTCCTGTGGCGTTAAGACGCTGAGCAGCAGCATGCGGTCGGCTTGCGTGAGATCCCGAAGCAACACCCCCGGAAGTTGGCTGTCGGTATGGCGCTGATAAAGGGCTTCAATAAGCTGCGGTGCAAACTGGGGAATGAGTTTTTGCCAGCTGAGGCGAAGAGACGCCAGATTGTGCCGGGCCAGTAAGTGCGTGAAACGGGCGTACCAGGCCTGTGCCAGCAGGCCGGGCAATTCGCCCTTATTGCGGTCAGGCCGGGTTAATAAAAGCGACATTATTTGCCATTGATGTGCCGGGGCCAGGGACGAGAACAGGGCCGCCAGGCAGGTCGCGGGCAATTGCTCAACCACGCGGTGTAGAATCGCCCCCGGCCGGCTGGATCGATGAAGTTCATCGTTAAACTGTACGGTGTACTCCGCCAGCCCGGCGGCTAAACCGAGCGCCTCCAGCGACCGCTCGACAGGCATTGACCAGGGCAAAATGCCGGTACTGAGAAATTGCCATAGCTGGTTCCAGCGCTGTTGCCGTGCGCTGAGCAACGTGGCGAGTTGTGGCTCGTCCACTGCAGGATTTTTGGCGCTTTTTAAGGGCACTGGCTCCAGCTGCATGGCCTGGCGAAGCTGGTTACGGATCTGTTCCTGCAGCAACTGCTTGAGCTTTTCTGGCGCCCGCGAGTAAAACGTTGCTGAACTGAATTCGCCGAGATCGAGCGTTAAGGTGTCGATAACCAGGGTTTGATGCGGCGAGCACAGTTCGTCGAAGACCGTTTCAATGACGGGCAGGAGGTGCTGAACGACCCATTGCGCAGCGCATGATTCAAAGGCTTCCGCGTCTGCCAGCCGGATGAAGTCAAATGCTATGCTGGTCTGGTGAATGCTGTGCCGCTGGCTCATCGATCCCGCACCTCATCAGTTTTACTCCGCGGCTGTTGAATGAACGGAGATAACCGCTGAGCGAGAGCATCGCATTGGGGCTGATCTTCACTGCGCTGCAGCGCGCTGGACTTCGCTTTTCGCCAGCGGTTATACAGCGCTTCAAATTGACTAAATTCATCAAAATCAAGCCATTGGCATTCTGTCAGTAGATGTGCCGGGCTGTTATCAATGATTAATTGTGCAACCTGCTCGCGGAAAATGAGATTAGTAAAACGGGCGGTATAGCCTGGGAATACAATGGTTACCCGGTTCGCCTCATTACCCCACGCCGCGTTATTTTCCCCGGCGCGCAATAAAACAGGCTCAACGACATAAAGCCCCTCGCTGCTTTGGTTCAGCTGAATTAGCCAGCGTTGCAGGTGATGGCAAAGGTGGGTGAGGGTCTTCAAGTCCGGGTGACTCGCAAGGCAAAGCCATTGCCCGGAGGCGGTGATGTCCACTTTCAGCCACAGCTGATAATCATTATGTGTCGGGCGGTGGAGCAGGCGGTATTTGCGGTTATCAATGCCGAGCTGCAATAACGTGTCAGGCAGCGTTCGTGTCGCAAAGAGATCAAAGGCGGACAGGATTTGATGCCCCAGCGCTTCATCGACGCTCACCTCTAACTTGTTTTCCGCTAAAGGCTGCAACTGCGTTAAGGTTTCGGCATTCAGTATCGACAGTGCATTTTTGCCCGGGCCGGTGGTGAACCAGGGCTCGCCGGGCACCAGATCCAGCGAATGTTTAGCGAAGGTGTGCCTGTAACCCAGCGGTGGCGCAGCGTGCGGAAGTAGCCCCAGCATGAGCGCTAGGCGCTGGCTGTAGCCTCCGCGATGCTCGGGCAGCAGTAAATTATCCCCAATGCCCCGGCCATTCGTCATGGTGACGATATTCAGGATAAAATCTTGTTTATATTTCAGGAGCTGTTTTTCCAGCGCCCCGGCAGAATAATAAGGGTTGAACTGGCGATGCAATGAATCAGGGAAACGCTCGCTATAAAGGGCAAGCAAATAATTAAAAATGCGGTTTTTACGCTCCGGGTAATCATCCAACTGAGCGCGTAGCTGCTCCAGGTGGGCGGCTGAGTCTCGCGGATAATGCTGGGCGATATTATAAAACTCGTCATCCTGGAGCAGATGAGCGTGGTAGGTCTTTTCCGTGGTTAAAGAGAGCGAGAACAGCGTAGTTAGTCCGGCAATATCATCGCAAAAATTTGCCATTAGCTGATCAAACAACAGCAGGTAGCTGCGCAGTTGATGCCGCTGCCCCTGCTGCTGCGCAAGGTACTGGTTTGGTATGCCGGGCGCTAAATGGTAGTTGCGGGGGAACAAGGTCTGAATAGATTCATAGCGCCGAAAATTAAAATAACGCCCGGTAGGCAACGTGGGCGGGTTAGCGATGTGGAGCTGTGCCGCACGCCTTTCGTACTGGATTTGCTCTATTTGAATTGCCAGATCGGCGTAGTCTATTTCAATCGGGTGCTGAAACTGGATTATTTCCATCCCCGAACCGGTGGTGCGCTTCGGCATCTTCAAATAAGAAAAAGGGGCCAGGGTCTCCACCGTTACCGGCTCGCTTTTCCCCGTGATGTCACTGTATTGGCTGAACTGAAGCCTGTCGATTTGCTGAATGCCGCCTTCGGCAAGCAGGAATTCTTTAATGACCGAAACGGGCGTGGGTTGGGTAATGGATTCAAGCCAGAGGCCGATGCGGTGATAAAGCGTGGCTGCAAGCCAGGTGACATCCGTCACGTCATCGCTGACGTGAAGCGTTGCCTTGAGCGTCAGGGGATTTTGCCCGGTTAATTCAATGCTGGACAAATCTTCCCCAACGGCGCGGACGCGGTAATATTCGCCGCGAATACGCTCTATAGCGGTATGCTGCTGGGCATAAATTGAGTGATCACCGCTGCCGTGCTGCTGGCTTAAGGCATAAAAATGGTTCAGCTGCGCGCTGAGCGTGTAAATTCCCAGCTGCGGTTTATTTTCGTGCCAGCGCAGCCACACTTTATCCAATTCGGGAAGCCGGGCTAATAGCCAGGTTTCATACTCTTCGGGCTGCTGTGGGTAGGTCGGGAGGATGTCCTGGGCCAACGCTAACCCATGCGTGCGGTAGTCAATGTTGCCGGACGTTTCGCTGAGATAGTCTGCGACATCAAATTCGCAGCGGTAAATCAGATCTGTCAGGGCGTAGCAAACCTGCTCCAGGATAGTCATGCCCGGATCGTGCGTGTTGTAGTCCGTCCAGATATGTCCACTCAGCTGTTGGATATAGGTCAGGCCAAGCTGATAAAGCTGTTCAAAACTATTCGGATTATCGTGATGGCGCTTTTTCGAAATAGTCTCAGACATGCGTGGATTTACTCCTCTACCGTCGCAGGTTGGCATTGCTGCATAAACGCGTCGTGCCATAGCTGCGTAATGTGGTATTGGATTGTCTGGTTTTCGCCAAAGGCGGTGTTGGTGCGAATTTGCAAGGCGTAAGGGCGCACGGTGCCTTTATGGTTTCTTTGCCGCCAGCGGAATTGAATTTTGTCGGCAGAAGAGTGGAAGTGCGCCTGAGTCACATTGATGGGGTTTTTGTCTTTTCGCTGCCACCAGCGCTTATTGGGGGCGCAGGTATTGATCGCGATGGCGTGGGCGAGCGCATATCGTCCGCTGTAACGAATACCAATCCCCGCGACCACTTCGAGCATATGGCACCCTTCCAGTTCGGGCGTAATATCGTGCCATTCCCCGTCAGCGGGAACGGGAGTATCAATAAACACTATCCCCTTTCTTCCCTGAGAAGCGACGGTGCCGTTCACTTCCAGGGCTTGCCTCGGGGTGGCGGTATTAATGCCCACGTAGCCTTGGGGCGTCATCGACAGATTGACGGCCTGCGCGGGGGCGTTATTGTCCGCGTCCGCCCGCGTAATATCCGCTTCCGGGTTGGCAAAAATGTGCAGATTATTGCCCTGGGGGGCAAAGCCCACGTGCCACAAGGGCGTGTCGTGGTTATTTTGCTGATAGAAACTCAGAATGTGTTCCTGGTCCAGGGTTCTTAGCTGCAGCCCCGTTTCTGGCGGTTTGATAAAGCCTTCGTCAATCTGATTCACGCAGGAATCAATCAGATCCGAAAAATGCTCGGCTGACGGCATGGTGCCGTGGCGAAAATAGTTTTTTAGCGTACTTCGATTACGTTTTGCCATTATTTTGTGCACCTTTTTTATTCGAAGTCGAAGCGGGACCCACAATAAACTGCTCCCCGATCGCTAATTCGCCAATGCCCACATTCACCGGCTTGTGAATGAGGTTATCGGGTGAAATTTGAATGTAGTGATGTTCTTCGGGAATCAATAAAAACCACGGCAAAGCCGCCTGAATAGGCTGGGAGGTTGCCGCGCTGTCCTGTAGCGAATAGTCGGTATCTTCATCGATGCTGATTTTTAGCGCGGATAATGCACTGACATTAATGATATTTTCTTGCCCAAGAATAAAGGCGCTGAGTTTCTCAAGGGACAAACGGAACCCCAGGCCTGTATTGAGCGTATCCGGCTCCCAGGGGCATAATTGTGATTTAACCGCATACTCCAGCTTGCGCAACGCAGGGCCGTGGTTCACGCCCTCTTTTAGCGTGACTTTGCATCTGATCTGAATCTTTTCATACCCAGGATTGCGCACGTCTATTTGTACGTGAGCGCGAGAAATGCCCTGCAGAAAACGGCGGATGCTGAGTAAATATGAAGAATCTAACTGTTTGGGGGCGCACAGGGAGTGATCGCAAGATGTGTTGATCGGGGTCACGATGATTAAAACGTGGCCAGCAGCCGGCGCCTCAGAATAATAAGTTCGCGTCGGGAAACAGTATACGGCACCGACTTCAGGAAAGTTCTCAAGAATAAGATGTTTATAATCCCAGGGGGTGATGGCTTTGCCTTTGTGGCGCAAGGTCTCGCTGACCCGCATTTGAAAATGACGATCGCTTTCTATTTCAGGAATTTTTATCATCGGATTTAACTGGGCGATGGGAGCCAGATTTGCCCGACGAGGTATGCTTCGCCATGCAGAAAAGGAGCGTGGAGTGACACCATCGTCGGCAAGAGGAGCGCCTTTCCCCATGACTTTTACTACGTGCGTGGCGACATGCAGGCAGTCTGGATAACGGTCGATGCCTTTATTTGTACTTACACGCAGCCAGAAAAGGCCGGCGGGCATTACGCCGTGCTCGGTGTTAATGTCGTCCGGAATATCGAGCGTAACAATCCCGGTGGTGAGAAAGCTTAGCGTCGTGTCGTGAATAATCTGATTGGGGCTGAGCGCGTGCCATTCGTCATCCACCAGGTAGTACCACGTATAAAATGTCGACGGATAAGGTGTGAGTAATTTTGAACTGCCGTCAAAGACGAAAAAGAGATTTAAATAGCCGGAAAGCTCAGTGGCCGCGATGCCGATAAAGCAGTGCCCGTCTTCTTTGTAATTCGGGAAAAAGCGCGGGCGGCCGATCTGCTGGAGTTGTGTCGTTGGGTAAATAACGTTTTGCCCAAACGGATGCAGGTGAATAATCTCGCTTTGGCGGCTGTCATCGAGTGCCATGATATCCAGAGTGGCTTCCGCCGAATAATCCAAAGAAATTCGGGTCACCAAAGGCGTATAAGGCGGGTTCGGCAGCTTTCTTTTACGCTTGTTAGTCACATTATGCGTGAGCGTGTCGCTCAATAAAGGCGCATAGTCTTTATGGCCAAAGGCGGGTTCCGGGCCGGTCAGTTTTAACTTAAATAGCCCGTCACGTAAGCCTGACTGGTTGCTGTAGGGTGTTTTTGGCCAGGGCTGCGTTATCGGGGTATAGCATTTTTTAACGTCGGAGAATTTAATATGCCGATCGTGGCGCAAAGGACCCGTGGCGGGCGTAAACAAAGGTATGTGTGCCGGGCCGATCTCCACCCACTGTCCGTGACTCAAAACTTCAGAAATAAGTTGAAAACTGGCGTTGGTGTACGGATACGGATATTGCTCGTAGTGCTGTTTGAAGCCATCAGACCCTGCGGGAAGCCCGCCCCAATGCAGGTTCAGTGAGACCTGAGTCACTGACTTCCTGGCAATTTCTTCGTTGGCAATCACGGCATAAGCATCCAGATAAGGTTGTGAGCCAAATAAGAAAAAGGGCTGGGCGGTATCGACTTGCCCTTCCGGGTTAAATAATTGCAGCTGCGTCACCCCTTGAACCTGGGCGGCTACCTCAAATTTTGATAATTCGAAGTCACGGAAAATGGCGTAGGGGAAGCAATTACTCTGCCGTTTTAACGTTATTTTCAGCGATGCGCTGTGCGGGTATGAGGCATAAAGCGGAACAATTGGCGCAAAGCCGGTATCAATGTGGCATTTCACCTTAAAGCCAATCTGGCATTCAGCGGACGTGCAGGGGTGAATTTCGACATTCGGCAGCGTTTCCCATCCTTTGGCGGTGGAGGCTTCAATGTGAAAAACGCCCTGCAGCAGTTGGTAAAATGCCGCCGTGGTTGAGTAGCTGAACAACTCTTTGAGGGTGGAATACGCAATCGGGTCTTCCGTCAGCATCGGGGCTACTGTGCTTAGAATATCGCTGATATCAGATGCCGTTAACCACGGAGTACAGTAAAGCGAGCGGCGAGCCACGATTTGGCCAATAACGCGAAAAAGAAGTGTTTTACCGGATAAGCCGTACGGCATTGCCTGGCCTGGCTCGTCGGGCACTGAATGAATAAAATGCAACACCTGCAGATAAAACAGCTTATAGGCAACGTAGCTGTTCTGCGGCGGCTTTACGCGTTCAAACTGGCTAAGCTGTTCAGGCGAGAGCGTTTGGACTAAATGATCGACGCTTATTCGTGCGGCCCAGTCTTCGAATAAATGGGCATGGGTGATGAGCAATTGATTAAACACATTTTTTAAGGCCGCGATAATCTTGTCTCGATCGTTTGCCCCCAGCAGTTCTTGCGCAACAATATTCGATCTCACCTCTTTAAGATGTATCACGAGACTGACGACGCGATTACCCTGCTCCAGCGAGAATATCGGATCGGTGATGATAAGCCCCATCGGTTGCGTGTTGTCATCGGTTTTATACTGGTTTTTGAACAGATTGAATTGTTGTTCACGGGGGAAATTTTCGCCGGTAGCGTTAGCCGTAATGGCGATATGCTGGCCGCTCACCCCGCAGACAAAGCCAGATTCTTTCTCGGGTGAAACCAGCGGGTCGCGTTGCAGCGTGAGGTTGTATATATGCGAAACCTCGGCATCCGTGACTTCTATCGGCCAGGCACTGCGGTAAATAATGGGGGTAAAGTCAGGCGTTTCCCCAGGGCTAAACCCGAAGCCGGATTCAAACTGAATCGTCCTGTCGGTTGGGTTGTTTAACGAGAGTTTCAGGTATACCGGGTTGTCTGGAGGAATCTCCTTCTCCTGCTGCAGGACGCGTTGGTAATAAAATTGCAGGTGTTTTTCCGTGAAATGATTCAGGCTCTGCTGGGCACGCTCAAACAGCTTGAGGAAAGCAAAATAGAGTGCCTGTTGCGGCGCGTTTTGCTGGTGAACCAGTGCGGTCTGCAAGACCTGTTGGCTTTGCTGTTTTATTTGTTCGATGACAAAAACGATTTTTGCAAAGCAGTGGCGTATTTGTTCCGTGAAACTGCTGCGCTGTAGTACACGGGAGGCGGTGTCCAGTTTTTGCTGATCGAGATTCCATATTGTATCGAGCTCCTGCACGCGATGGCGGAAATGCTCGGGCAGGCGGGTGATAACAAGGCCGATCGGCAATGTCAGATGGGACTGATATTCGTGTAACAGGTAATATTTGAACTGATAAGCGCTCTCGGGGGTTGCCGGCAGGTGCAGATACCATTCTTGTAATCGCTTTAACAGCACAAATAAAAAATCAGTGGCTGCATCATCGCCCTGAGCCAGCGCCTGCTTGAATTGGGTTTGGATCTGCCCGGTGTGGCTGGTGGCAATGGCGGCACAAACCACAATTTCATTTTGCTCAAATAAACTGTCCCAGTGCCCCTCCAACCGATCCTGGAGGTTTCTAAAGGGCAGCGTCCGGGCAAACTGCCGCGCCCAGACAATCAATTGCTCAAAGCTGAGCTCATGGGGTTTAAGTAAGGCGGGATTAATTGCCTCATCCAGGCGCTGTTGCCGTGAAGTCATTGCACCATATCCCATTCATGGGTGAGCGGCAGCAGTTGAGGTGAGATTAACGTGCCTTCATTTAGATAGAAGGGATAAACCATATTGCTGCGGGTGTTGGTGGTTATCACGCTGTAATCGAGCTGGATGAGCAACTTCCCGGTCCGCGGTTCCGGCAGAAAATGCATCTCTTCGAGAGTGATCCGTGATTCGAAAAACAAAATGGCGTGACGAATTTCAGACTCCAGTTGGGTTAATACCGTTTGCGTGAGCTCTTCAAAGACAAACTGATGAATGCGGCAGCCGAAGTCGGGCACCATAGGTCGCTCTCCTGGCGTGGTGGAAAGCAGAATCGTTAAGCTTTGCTCAATATCCTGGCTATCCGAACTCATGACGGCGTGACGGTCCGGCCCCTGAAAATGAGGAGGGAATGCCCAGCCGGTGCCCAAAAATGCATTATCGTCGGTCATAATTATCCGGGCTCCTGATGGGCGGCAATTAGCCACCAATGATGACGGTAGGGCAACCTAAGGTGATGGTGCCCCCGTGCGTCGTGGTGTCTCCTATTCGTGCCGCCGGTTTCCCGCCAATCATGACCGTGGCCGATCCTTTAATGATGGTTGAGGGCGGTCCTACGCAGGTGCAGCTGTCCCCGATAACGGCCGCAGGCAGGCTACCAATCAATACCGTCGGCACGCCTGGGCCGATAATGGGGCCGCCGACGTGGGGAATCGGCGGCAAACCGGGCGTGGCCATCGGGCAGATCTGTAAATCGGTAATTCTGGCGGCAAAGGGCATAAGTCACTCCGTTTTTAGCTAGTTAATTTTGACCAGCGCACCTTTTACGGTGGTTATCCCTGAACAGGAGAGTTCGGCGGTGGCGTTCCCTTTGAGCGTTATGCCGGTGTTGGCCTGCGCGGTCACGTTCAAACCAGACACTTTGGCATCGCCGGTTGCCTTAATCGTGGTATTGCTGGTGGATTCAATACTGACGGCGTTTTTGGCGGACAGCTTGATGTCTTTGCTACTGCTCAGAGAAATACCGCTTTCCCCCATGACGATGGTGTTACTATTTTGATCGGTCAGGGTGATGGACTTCTCTTTATCACTCATGACGATGGAGTTTCCGTTGGGGGTGATAAATGTCATCACGCTATTTTCGTCATCAAAGACAACCTTCATCTGGCTTTTGGTCACGAGGGTTTTGATATGGTTTTCTGCCGTAAGCTCCTGCGGCATCTTATTTTTACTGCTGTATACCGATCCTAAAACGATCGGGTTGCCTGGATCCTGATTGAGGCAGCCAACAATAACCTCATCCCCGACTTCAGGAATAAAAAAGCTCCCGAAGCCCGCCGAGGCGTACCAGGTCGCTAAGCGCGCCCAAATTAAATTGGATTCACTGTTTAACGTCGGTATTTTTATTTGAATACGGTAATTTGAATCAGGATCTTCGTTCAGTTTGGTTACCACGCCAATTTGCAGACCATCTACGGGCGGCAAATAACCTGCTGCAGGCGGCGCGCCAATATCACGATGTTCAGCCGACCACATGGGAGACAGCCCCAGTTCGGCGGTGGTTACCCACTGGCCTTTTTCAATGTTGTGATGAATCGCGCCAATATAATGCGTGCCGTTATAGCGTTCGCCAACGCCGGCCAGCTCAATCAGGCTGTTGATGACGGCACTTGCGTTTCCCTGAAAAGTCACGCTGCCGCGGACTTTACTTAGCATGGCCTTCACCTGTTGGCCATTAGCCCAGCTGGTCAGTGCATCTGAACTCAGGAGGGACGCGGTTTGCAGGGTGTAATCATTGATGCCTAAAACCTGTGCTAAATCCTGGCTCGTGAAATTGCCCTGACCCGAGATGGATTGCGCTGCCCCTTTGCCCGTCACCATATCCTGCTTCGTTGAATCCCATGCAGTGGCGGTCACAGACGTAAGCTGGTTCCTGGCATCCACCTTTGCAGAAAACGCCATTAAATCCGCGCCATAAGTGACGACGAGCGCTGCCGAGCCGCTTACCGACGGTTTATCAACCGTTACCTTATTGGACTGATTGACGATCACAAAGCCATTGGCTTCGGCCCGGGTGAGCATAAAATCCCAGTCAGTGCTGTTGAACTGCACCAGTTCCGAATGCGTGTCGGCAATGCTGCCGACGGAGCCCGTCACGCCGGCATAATTGGCAATCAGGCTGCTGATGATTGCGCTGTCCGATTTAGCGAGAAAGCACTGGCTGTGTTTGGCGACAGTCATGCCTACTGCCTTGTCTTTACAGACAATGTGAAGAAATGTGCTGTTATCCGGCGTGATTTCAATGCCGTGACTAATAACGATACCTTCAAAAATAGGGGATTCATCGCTGGCGTAGCCAGCCGAAATAGAAATGATTGCGCCAGGCTTAAAGGTGTCGGCATCACTGATATCAAAGCGTTGGGCGGCCATATCACCATCGCTCAGGATGATTTCTGCCGTGGCGATATGATTGATTCGATAATCAATATTAATGGAGATAACCCCAATGGAACTGTCCATCGGGCTACCATTAACTTTAAGGGTATAGGTTGTTACGCCTGTGCTGTTGGATGAAGGAGAGATTGCCATAGTAAGCCTGATGACTAAATTAAAGGGGGAAAATAAAGTTTAGTGCCGGGTTTTATCTGCCGGGCGCTGATGAGGTCATTGGCACGAGCGACCTCGAGGTAATAACTGCTGTCGTTATAAATCTTATGGCACAGCATGGGCAGCGTGTCGCCCGCTTTAAATTCCACAATATGCGTTAAATCCGGGGAGGATTGTTTCTTTAACGCGCTTTTTTCTTTTTGCGTCAAAAATTTGGTAAAGCTCAGCGAGACCGTGGCGCGAAGCGGATTACCGGAGGAATCAAAAAGAGAGTAATTAATGCTGATAGACGTCAGGCGACCCCTGAAGCTGACGGACGCGCCCCACGTGATGAGAACGGGATAGGGTTCATGCTGTTCACCGTTGTAGGCGTAGGTCACTTTTTTTAGCGTGGCCAACTGCTTTTGAACGGTGCTGGTGCTTGTGTTGCCGGTGACGCCGGTGCCATCCAGTAACAGTTCGAAGTCCAGTTTTTCGCTCTCGTAGCCTTTGAATGCGGTTTTCGGCGAGAGATCCCCTTGCTGTTGCAGGCCCGTATTGGTGTAAGAAATACCAAAGTTGTGCTTAATGCTATTCGGGTTCAGCGTCGCCGAAAATGTCTGTGCCACGTTTCCGCTGGAGGTAATCGATTTTATTGTTATTCTTTCCATGCCGCATGCCCTTTAATAAAATTGCCTATCTTTCTCTCGTCTCATTTACGCTAACAGGGCGATAAGCAGAACCATTACCGGACGGTTTTTCGTCCGCGTCACGATGCGATTCATTTGCATTGGGTGATGGGTTTTTACCGTCATCGCTGATGGTCTTTGACTTAATAACAAGCTGTTTTATTTCGACTGGCACAGTTATAAGTTCCTTTGTAAACGGTTAAAGCAGATTTCAATTTCTTCTATGGCAATGTCGTTCTTGGTTGCGTTGAAGGGTTCCATTTTCAACTTGACCGGGTACGCATTGGATGCCGTCCAGCTTTTGCAGGTCATGCCATTTTCATTGAGCAAATTGATCGACACGCTCTTGGTCGAGATCGGTTTGGACAACTGATCATTGACGATGCCAAGACACCAGGCGAGCAGCTGGGATTTTTTTTCCGTTACCGCTCGCTTTAATGTCAAATT
The DNA here is from genome assembly GCF_001571265.1 of Cedecea neteri NBRC 105707 = ATCC 33855. GTDB lineage: Bacteria > Pseudomonadota > Gammaproteobacteria > Enterobacterales > Enterobacteriaceae > Cedecea > Cedecea neteri. The sequence goes on from NZ_BCTL01000002.1 coordinate 70,488, forward strand.
GCTATTTTTAATCGACTTAGGCAGGTGATAAACCAGATTGTTTCCGCCTTCGATGTACTCTTCAGTGTCTATCTGGAATTCCAGCCCGGAAACCTCCTGAAAAGCCGTATCGCCAGCGCATCCACTGATCGAAACGCTGAAGTAGAAAGCCGGCAGAGGCCATTCCCCATCTCCCTGCGTCCCGCCTTTGCCTTTTATTATTTCCATCCGATCACCTTGCACCCTGTCAGAGGAAATAAGGCTTTACACCAACTAAGCGTAAAACCTTATTGTGGCCAGACATTAAACGGAGATTTCCATTCCCTCATGGGCAAGTTCAATACTTTCAACGGCGACCTCATTACTGTCTGACTTTAGGTCGGTGCCGGTAACTTTTGTTGGCCAGGCATTTTTTAATTTCCAGCTCATTACCGGAGCGCCGCTTTCATCCAATAAGTTAATGGTAACTGCGGTACGGGCGATGGTGTTCATTTTTATTTTTGAATACCAGGTGTAGAAATTATTATCTCCCTTAAAGATGCCTTTCTTGAGGGTGATATTGCCGGTTTTTATCAATCCAGGCATTTTTATGGTTGAAAAGACGGGGCTGTTGCCTGCCCGGTATTCAATCGGTTGTGCTTCAGAATCAAGACCGGATACTTCCTGAAAGGCTGAAACCATCCCGGCACCGGCGCCGCCGTCCCACTTCACTTCGAAGTGGAACTTTGGCATCGGCCATACTGTTTCTGATTGCGCTGAACCATCATCTGCCATGGGGATTCTCCTGGAAAACTGTCCACGTCATATTCGACGATATTGAATGCCAACCACATCGGAACACGATGGCGGTTTCTACGATTCCTGCATTTTTTGCTGGAAGGTGATTTCGATAAACTCGGCCGGTCTGGCGATTGCCACTAGCACGGTGATCCGCAAAATACCTTCCAGAATATCGTTGGCCGTCATCGTCTTACCGAGACCGACGCTGACGTTGTAGGCTTCGCCTGGCGTGGCACCGGCTAAACCGCCTCGCTTCCAGATGCCGTACAGGAAGTTGCTCAGCATGCTTTCCATGGAAACCCAGGTGTTGGCGACGTTAGGCTCAAAAACATAGGCTTTCGACGCCAGTCTGATCGACTCTTCCAGCATAATCATCGTGCGTCTGACGTTGATATAGCGCCAGTCGAGGCTGTTGCCATCCAGCGTTCTGGCGCCCCAGACCAGCGTGCCTTCGCCGATGAAGGGGCGAATAGCATTAATAGATTTGCCCTGAGTGGTGACGTTTAAATCTTCTTGCTCATCGTCGCTGATATTCACCGTGGGTGAGACTACGGCGTTAACGCTGACGTTGGCAGGGGCCTTCCAGACGCCACGGGCGTTATCGACCATGGTATAAATCCCGGCCATTGCCGCGGAAGGCGGCAGGATGTTTTGCTGGAATTTAATATCCGCCATGATGGTCTGGTAGAGCGGGCTGATATTGAAAAGAATTTTATGTAAAAGCACCGCGTCCGCCGGGGCAAGTTCGGTACTTAGCTTAGCGATTTCATCCAACATGGATTGTTTGCGGGTTGCTCTGAGCTTGTTCCCACCGGTGCTGAGTTCTTCCGGCGTCAGGCCATCGAGATCGCTGAACGATGCCGCAACCTCAGTGTTCAGAAGCTCCGTCAGTTTGTCTAAATTACCGACGTTGAGAAAACTGACATCGCTGTCCTGCACGATGGACGTGTTGAGCCAGGGATAATAGGCAGAGGCATAATCGAGATAATTGGTGCCCAGTTTGGATCGGAAATTTTCCACACAGTCCCCGTCCGGGTGCTGCCTGTCTTTATACCCGTTCCAGACATCTAAAATGGCCACGCGGCTTTTCATTTTACCGCCGCAGTGGCCCAGCATGGCCTGCTCAACGTTGATGCAGTCATCCTCTGCCAGCTGGATGGCTTCTGGAATGAGCAGCATAGTCGGTTCAGCTTCTTTGATGAGCGGGTTAATCCCTTCTTTTAATACCCCGGCATCAATAGTGTCGGTGTAACTGCCGACGGAAATGATATAACAAGCCCCGCCGCCATTTTGAAAGAAAAATAGCATGCTGTAGTAAAGGTGATGTCGGGTATTGGTCTGTGAGATCTGATAGGTTTTATCAGCCTGCTTAAAGGCCTCTCTGACATTGTCGTCGGCAGGTGTTTTTATTTCGGCGATTTCAAATATATGCTGGGGTTCTCCGCCAAAATATTGCCGGTATTCTGACATGGAAGTAATCCGCCAGGGCTGATTACTTAGCGATTTACCGCCGTTGACCGCTTTTTCTGTGTATCCAATAAACGCGGGAACCGATGTTGCCACTTCAACAACAGAGTTCGGAAATGCGTTTTGCTCAACAATATATACACCCGGAGTTTTCATTACGCCCATGATTTGGACCTTCAGGTAATTGAGTGGCAATCATGCCCAACTGTTAACACAGGAAAAAGCAATGTTAAGAAAGGCATTCAATAGGAACTGTCTGACTTTTGCTTAGACTGGTATAGCGTTTGCCGTGTTTACTGTCAACAGCCGTTTTAAATAAAACGCAATGGCCCGTTTTATGGACAATGAATTTATACTTTTATGACATTGATAAGTTTTTTTAACTATAGAGGTGCGGGCCAAGAATATATTTTAAAAAGCTGATCGACTTCAAATAAATTAGGGTGCAAGGGGGTTTTAGCGATGCTTAAATATGAATGCTTATGCTTAAATTAAAAGATTTGTTGGCTTTAAAGGTGTTAGCTGACATAAATATGCGAGGTTAAATGTCCCTCACCGTCGATAAATATTGTTGACATACTGTCAGACCTGGGGAAAGGCAATGATTTTATCATTGTTTTATTGTCCTGCAATAAGGACAGCGATGTCGTATAAACCTTCTGTAATGGCATTTTATTTTTTGAAAGGAATACCCGGGCAGTTTTATCGGCGATTTGCTCTGTCGGTTTCTCCGTGAAGTCCGGCAGACTATCAGTTGGGCAAGTAATACTGAGTGCAGGCTTAGCGTTCAGTGAGAAAAAATAATACTTCCAGTAAGTCGAGAGGGTGTTGAACTGCACGGTAAGGAGTTTTTGCCCTGACGTAAAACATTCTTTTGGGATATGAATGTTAAGAACGCCTAATAAGTTGTGGTCATAATGAGTGAGAGCCTGCGGGAGGCTTTCTCGATTTGTCCAGTTTTCTGCAGGGGTACTCAACGTTGCGGATTGGGCGAAGCTGACGTTGATATTTGTGATATCAAACGTGGCGGGCATGTTTGTCATGCTTCTGAGCGTGGGATCCTGGCTGATGAGAAAAAAGGTTAAGTGAAAATCATTGATTAAATCGACTAAGTCAGCCAAGAGTGCCGGGTCTGCAATAAGATGGATAACACCCGGTTTCGCCTTTATAAGCATACCGCACTGTTTGAGCAAAAGGGCAGTTTCACCTTCGGGCAGAACGTCTATCGGGGCCAGCGCATTTTCATGTGTGTTGTAGTATTCATGCCTGACGCTCACGGTCAGGAAAGGCTTATAGTCTGTCATTTAGCGGTCTCTTTTGCTCAGGGCGGTATCCGTCAGGCGGATATTGCCTGCCTGGGAAAGGATAGATTCACTGTCCGGCACCAGCGCTCTTACCCGGTAAATACAGGACGGCAGATAGTGTGAGCCAAATATTCCCCACATGTGATTTAACTGTTCACCCGGTATAGATTCCAGCTCCATATTGATCTGTTCAATATTTTGGGGCAGATCAGGGGAGTTCTGCCGGGTGAAGCTGTTGTGACGATTGAAAAAGGCGAGCAGGTGAGAGAGGACTTTTAGGCCATCGGTATAATGGCTGGTGGTAAAGTTTGCCGCGACGGTGACCGTCAGGGTGATAAAAAGGGGTTTAGAAGACAGCGCCGTTCTGCTCCCGCCCAGATTGCTATCCTGCCGAAGGCTTTTGGAGAAGACATCTTTTTCAATATTGCTAATAAAAATAAGGATCTTATTCTGTATTTTATCGGTTCTTGAACCGTCGAGATCTGTCGGCGGGGAGACAATCACCAGGTCAGTAGATAACTCGAAGGTGTTTTTTATCGACTGGTTCATTCTTTCTTTTAAGTAATCTAAGCAGTTATCCAGCATAAGATGTTCCTGATCGAGAATAGAGCATTACGGTCGGCAGAGGGACCCTATAGCTATAACGCATACGCTAAGTTTTTTACAACTTTAAAGGGGGGCTGTAGGTTTTTGTCATACGGACTACAGTGTGTAAGGAATGCGTTGTCGTTCTAAAACCCTGTCACGAAAGTGCTTACCTAAAAAGGTTTAAGATATGTATGCACAAATGAAAAAGTCGAAAGAGAATAAAAATAGTGCCGTTGCCGCTTCTGTTGCTCAGAAGAAAGGTAATGGGAAATATCCTTTTGGGTTTGTGGATAATCGATCTGCGGCGGTTGCATATAAAAAACCGCAAGGACAGGTGAATAATGGCCCTCAACGCACTCAAATTCCGCAACTACAGCTTATGACCAATGTAAACGGAATTCCAGTGAGCCAACGCGCTGGCGTTATACAGCGGGTTCAGACCGTTACTATTACCAATAATGTCGATAATTACGACAGTGGGTGGTTACAGGCTGAAACACAACGTAGAGGGGTAGAATCCGGGCCAAGGGCTGAAGCACAAACCGTGGCGAATATCGTTGGAGGAACCTGGGTTGGGGGACACATGGTTAATGATGCCCTTGGCGGTGGAGGAGGGTTCAGTAATATTGTGCCCATTACGTCCTCAATGAATAATCAACACCACACTATAGAAAATGCTGCGCAAAATATCGTAGGGAATATTGGATCAGCCTACGAGGTCAGATATTATATGAATATTTTGAACCGTACTAATTATATCGTCACCCCCAATAATGATCGTATAAACAATCTTCCCGATCAATTTCAGCAGCGTTACACCTTCAGAACAAAAGAGGTGCAAGCCGGTGGAACCACTAGTCGGCCGATAGCTTATCAGGCACCTGGGCCCATAACTACGGTAACAGGGAGCGTGCTCAACATGCATGTGTGACGCCTAAAAGCAGAGAGACCATTGAAATGATTGAGCCGATAGGGTTTTTCTTACGGCACAGGCAGTGCGGCATTGGGTATCGGTGAGCATAACGGGGGATTGTTTAATTATTATACCGTCATTGCACTCACTAAAAATGAAGATGGAAGAATGTTGTACTCATCCATGTACTCATTTTTGACAGCGTTGTTACGAGATGAGTTGAGACATTATGAAATGAAAAATCCACGCAATAGCGTGGATTTTTTAGGGTTTTTCCGTTGCTATGAGATTCAAAGAAACCTCATGAGACAACAAGTTTTATTTAGACGTTGAACAAGAAGTTCATCACGTCGCCATCTTTCACGACGTAGTCTTTACCTTCGGCGCGCATTTTGCCGGCTTCTTTTGCGCCTTGCTCGCCTTTGTAGGTTATGAAGTCTTCATAGGCGATGGTTTGCGCACGGATGAAGCCTTTTTCGAAGTCGGTGTGGATTTTACCCGCCGCCTGTGGCGCGGTCGCACCGACAGGGATGGTCCAGGCACGTACTTCTTTCACGCCAGCGGTGAAGTAAGTTTGCAGGTTCAGCAGCTCGTAGCCTGCGCGGATCACGCGGTTCAGGCCCGGCTCTTCCAGACCCAGCTCGGCCATGAACTCTTCACGGTCAGCGTCGTCCAGCTCGGCGATGTCGGATTCGACGGCAGCGCAAACGGCAACCACGACGGAACCTTCACCTGCGGCGATTTCGCGGACTTTATCGAGGTACGGGTTGTTTTCAAAACCGTCTTCGTTAACGTTGGCGATGTACATGGTTGGCTTCAGGGTCAGGAAGCTCAGGTATTTGATTGCCGCTTTATCTTCTTCGGTCAGGTTCAGCGCGCGCAGCATGCCGGCGTTTTCCAGCTGTGGCAGGCATTTTTCCAGCGCGGCCAGCTCGGCTTTAGCGTCTTTGTCGCCGCCTTTGGCCTTCTTCTGCACGCGGTGAATAGCGCGTTCACAGGTATCCAAGTCAGACAGCGCCAGCTCGGTGTTGATAACTTCGATATCGTCAGCCGGATCCACTTTATTATTTACGTGGATGATATTGTCGTTTTCGAAGCAGCGCACCACGTGGCCGATAGCTTCGGTTTCACGGATGTTGGTCAGGAACTGGTTGCCCAGGCCTTCGCCTTTAGACGCGCCTTTCACCAGACCGGCGATGTCCACGAACTCCATGGTGGTCGGCAGAATACGCTGCGGTTTAACGATTTCGGCCAGCTTGTCCAGGCGCGGGTCCGGCATTGGCACAACGCCTGTATTCGGCTCGATGGTACAGAACGGGAAGTTAGCCGCTTCAATACCCGCTTTGGTCAGCGCGTTGAACAGAGTGGATTTACCAACGTTCGGCAAGCCGACGATACCGCATTTGAATCCCATGGTTTAAATCACCTTAATTGCTTGATAATCAATGAATTTTAACGTTTTCATTGAAAAAATGTAGATAACTTTGCGCATTATACACTTAAACCGCCGTCAGCGGGCGTGGAAATCCTTTCCGCCAGGGCGGAAGAAGGAATTATTGTGCTTTAAAGGCGTGCAGACGATTGGTCGCTTTTGTCAGGCCTTCTTTCAGCCAAACCTCGGTGCAGCGCGCCGCTTCGTCGACGGCATCGTCGATCAGCTTCTGTTCGCTAACCGGCGGTTTGCCGAGCACAAAGCCGACAACTTTGTTTTTATCGCCCGGATGACCGATCCCTACGCGTAACCGGTGAAAGTTCGGGTTATTGCCCAGTTTGCTGATGATGTCTTTCAAACCGTTGTGCCCGCCGTGGCCACCACCCAGTTTGAATTTTGCCACGCCCGGCGGCAGATCAAGCTCATCGTGGGCCACCAGAATTTCGTCCGGGGCGATGCGGAAGAAAGTCGCCATGGCGGCAACAGCTTTCCCGCTGAGGTTCATAAACGTGGTCGGAACCAGCAGACGGACGTCTTCGCCGCCAAGATTAATGCGGGCGGTATAGCCAAAGAATTTCGCTTCTTCTTTCAGCGACTGATTGTGGCGTTCGGCCAGTAAATCCACATACCAGGCTCCGGCATTATGGCGGGTCGCTGCATATTCAGCGCCTGGGTTGGCCAGGCCGACAATTAATTTGATGCTCACGTTTAAATTCCTGAAAACCGTTCACAGCCGCGTAGTTTACTGCGCGACGGCGGCGTTGACAAAGCGCAATCCCCGCGCCGACACATTCTTGAATAGTTGACGATCTGAACCATTAGAATTTCAAGTAACTCAGGTGCTTATTTGTAAACTTTTGTAGAGCTTTCGTTCGTAATTGTGATCGCCCACGCACATGCTCTTTAGGGGCATTGTCTATACTTTAGTCACAAGGATAGGGGATGTTCCCCACCGACCCGTAATATTGCGGAGGTGACATATGAAACGCAGAAACGCTTCGTTACTCGGTAATGTCCTCATGGGATTGGGACTGGTTGTAATGGTGGTCGGCGTGGGCTATTCGGTTCTGAACCAGCTCCCGCAGCTGAATCTGCCTCAGTTTTTCGCCCACGGTGCCGTGATGAGCATTTTCGTCGGGGCCGTACTTTGGCTTGCCGGGGCACGTATCGGTGGGCGTGAACAGGTCTGCGACCGTTACTGGTGGGTTCGCCACTACGATAAACGCTGTCGCCGGGATGAACATCATCGCCACAGCTAATATTTAGCAGATTTGAAGAAACGGCTCCTTTTCAGGGGCCGTTTTTTTTATGCTTAACGGGTTGACCCTCACGTAACGTGAGGCTGCACACTCCCTCTCAGCAGAAGCCAAAAGGAGCAGGACATGTTGTTCAAAGTCGGGGAACTGGCAAAGCGTGCTGGCATTACAGTACGAACGCTACACCACTATGAAGCGATGGGCCTGTTGCTGCCTTCTGCCCGCACCACTGCGGGTTATCGACTGTATAACCGGCAGGATATCACCAGGCTGCACCACATCCAGGCGCTGAGCCGGATGGGAATGAGCCTGAGTGAGGTGCGCGACTGTCTCGAACGTCGGGCGCTGTCGCTCCAGGAGATCCTGGATTCGCAGATCTCAATGCTGGATGGCCAGCTGGCGGAAATCGCCGTGCTGCGCCAGCGGCTGGTTACGCTACGTGACACTTTGCGCAGCGGCGCAGAACCTGACCTCGAGGAATGGCTGACTACGCTGGAGTTAATGATGATGTACGATCGCTATTTTTCAAAAGAAGAGTTACAGCGCCTGCCTTTTGCGCAGCCTGATAGCCGCCGTGACGAGGAATGGAAGCAGCTGGTAGAGGAGGTGACCGGGCTTAATGCTCAGGGCGTGCCGCCAGAGGATGAGCAGGTGCAGCGGCTGGCGACGCAGTGGATGGAAATGCTGGAGCGTGATACGGCGGGTGAACCTGACTTTTTGGTTCGCCTGAACAGAATGCATCAGGCCGAGCCTGACATGGCCCGGCAGACCGGGATCTCTCCGGCCCTGACCGACTACGTGACCCGCGCATTCGGCCACAGCAAACTGGAGATTTACCGGCGCTACCTCAACGAGGAGGAGTTTGCCTTCACCCGCCGCCACTACTTCGATCGTATGCAGGAGTGGCCGCCGCTGGTGGCCGCTGTGCGTAAGGCCAATGCGGAAGGGATGAAGCCTGATTCAGACCAGGCACAGCAGCTTGCTCGCCGCTGGCTGGAGCTGTTTCAGTCGTTTGCCGGGACTTCACCGCAGACGCAGCAAAAGTTCCGCACCGCAATGGCTCAGGAGCCCGAACTGGCCAAAGGAACCTGGATGACGCCGGAGGTACTGAGCTGGCTGCAGCAGGCCATCGGCGCTATGTTCCAAGCCGCTGGACTAAGAAATCAACCAGGCTCCTGACCCGCAGAGAGAGATGGCGGGCGTGAGGGTAGAGTAAAATAAAGGGACGTGAGGTGCCGCCGTATTCCGGCAGCACCTCAACCAGCGTCCCGTCGGCCACATCCTGCTCCAGGATGAACCGGTAGGTCTGAATCAGGCCCGCACCGCTTCTTGCAAGCGTCACAATCCCCAGCACATCTTCCGCGCAGGTAAAACTGCCACGGGTAAAAATGTCAGTGTCTTTGCCGTCGATGTTATACGTCCAGGGCACTTTTCGTCCGGTGCTAGGCAGTTCAAACTGGATGCACTCGTGCTGATTCAAGTCGTCCAGCGTTTTCGGTATTCCCGCCCGGGCTAAATAGGCCGGTGAAGCGACCGTGATCAGCTCAGAGTCTTCGAGCTTGCGGGCAATCAGCGATGAGTCCGCAGGCGAACGGCCTCGAATAGCTATGTCGTAACTTTCATCGGCAAAGTCGATGTTGCGGTTGCTGATGTGAACCTGCACCGACACGCGGGGGTAAAGCTTTCTGAATTCCGGCAGCAGCGGCAGCACGCGATAATGAGCGTACGGAGTAGGGAGGCTGATTCGCAGCACGCCTGCAGGTTCTATCTGCGCGCCCGTGACTTCTCGCTCGGCTTCTCTGAGCTGCTGCAGCGCCTGCTGGCATTGAAGAAAGTAGCGCTCGCCGCTTTCTGTCAGCCTGATCTGGCGGGTGGTGCGCACGAACAGGCGTACGCCCAGGCGTTCTTCAAGGCGGGCAATAGAACGGCTGACCGCCGCAGGCGTGATCCCCATAAAATTGGCTGCCGCGCTGAAGCTTAGCTGTTCTGCGGCCTGGCAAAACAGCTCCAGCGTGCCGATCTGCATCTCTTCGAAGTGGCGTCTCATCGCGGGCGATCCCTTTTTATTTGTTACATCAGGTATCTTGTCATGTTACGGATGGCTAATTTATCGGTCATTATGTCATAAGTATAGTGAGCTCCACATTCACCCACAGGAGCACAGCATGAACTCAACCCCAACCGTTATTGTGACCGGCGCCTCAAGCGGCATCGGCCTGGCTATCGCCCAGGCTTATCTGGCTCGCGGCTACAATGTTGTCGGCAATTGCCGCACGCTGAAGCGCTTAGAAACGGCGGCGGCAAGCCTGGGCAACACGGCGAATTTCCTGCCGGTGGCCGGAGATATTGCGCTGAAGGCAACCGCAGAAACGCTGTTTAAGCAGGCTATCGCCGCTTTTGGACGAGTCGATATTCTGATTAATAATGCCGGGATCTTTATCCCGAAACCGGCGAGCGAATACAGCGAACAGGATATCGACGCGCTGATTAACACCAACCTGAAAGGGTTCCTGTTCCCGTCCCAGCTTGCCGCCCGCCATATGAGTAAAAACAAGTCGGGCCATATTGTGAACATTACGGCGAGCGTAGCGATGCAGCCCAACGTCAAGGTGCCGGCTTTGTTGCCGGTAATGGTGAAGGGCGGTTTAAACCAGGCGACCAGGGCACTGGCTTTAGAACTGGCGGCAGACAATGTGCGGGTTAATGCCGTTGCGCCCGGCATTATCGAGACGCCACTGCATGCGGATTATTCAGGCTCGGTAGGTTTTCTCAGCTCGCTGTCACCGAGCGGGAAGACAGGCACCGTGCAGGATGTGGTGAACGCCGTGTTGTACCTGACGGATTCAGAGTTTGTCAGTGGGACCGTCATGGCCGTTGACGGCGGCAGCACCGCCGGGATCTGGTGACAGGAGAACGGCCATGCCATACGTTAATATTCGTGTAACCCGGGAAGGCGTCAGCGCAGAGCAGAAGCTGGCGCTGATTGAGGGAGTGACCGATCTGCTGGAGCAGGTGCTGAATAAAAAACCTGCCGACACCTTTGTGGTTATCGACGAAGTTGACACCGACAACTGGGGCGTGAACCGTGAAAGCGTGACCACCCGGCGACGACGCGAAGCCGGGCAGTAGGAGTGATGCTGGCCGCTAGTTGGCGGCCAGCGCAGCCTGAACGTCCGGGAAGAAGGCTAGACGACCCGGGATCGGCTTAACGCCAGCTCGTGCGAGTGTGCGCAGCGGCTGGAATTCAAGGTTTGTCACCCGCAGCTCACAGCCTTCCGGCAGTTTCTCCACAAAGCGCTGGAAGGCATCCAGACCACCCGCGTCCAGCACTGGAACCGCATCCCACTGCAGAATAACCACCCGATGCCCCGGCACTTGCAGGGCCAACTGAGTGAACAGCCCTTCGGCGGCAGCAAAGAATAGTGGCCCGGTGACGCGCAGCGCCAACATATCTTCAGGCACATTCACGTTACTAAGCGGCGCGAGACGGGTCATTCGGGCTACCCGACGCATGAAAAGCAGTGACGCCAGCACAATGCCGACGCTGATGGCTATCACCATGTCAAACAGCACGGTCAGCGACATACAAATCAGCATCACGATGATGTCGTCTTTCGGCGCGCGGCGCAGCAGGTTGACGACTTTATGCGCCTCGCTCATGTTCCATGCCACCATCAGCAGCAGAGCCGCCATCGCCGAAAGCGGTAGCCAGGAAAGCAGAGGGGCGAGCGCCAGCAGGGCAAGGATCACCAGCAGCGAGTGAATGATGGCGGCAACCGGCGAGGTTGCCCCGGCACGCACGTTAGCGGCTGAACGGGCAATCGCTGCGGTAGCGGTAATACCGCCGAAGAACGGAGCAATAATATTTCCCAGCCCCTGGCCGACAAGTTCACTGTTGGCGTTATGTTTTGTCCCGGTCATCCCGTCCAGCACCACCGCGCAAAGCAGCGATTCGATGGCGCCCAGCATTGCCATAGAGAATGCGGCGGGAAGCAGGGCGCTCAGCGAGTCCCAGCTCAGCGTAAAGTCTGAATTTGGCATGTTCCACGGCAGCATTAGCTGAGGCAACAGCTGTGGAATGCCGTTCCCCTGGCTGCCATCGGCCAGCACGTAGTGGAACCGGGAGCCAATAGTGGCCACGTTCCCGCCCATTGAAGTGACGATAGCCATGACCGCGCAGCCCGCCAACAGCGCAGGCAAATGCCCCGGCAGGCGGATCCCCAGACGAGGCCAGAAAATCAGCACCGCGAGAGTGACAATGCCAATGGCGGCATCGCCCATATTCACCGTGGGCATCGCCATTGCCAGCGCGGCGACTTTATTCAGATAGTGCTCCGGCACGTGCTCCAGCGTCAGGCCGAAGAAGTCTTTCACCTGCATGGTGGCGATGGTGATGCCTATCCCGGAAGTGAAGCCCAGCGTTACCGACAGCGGGATGTACTCGATAAGTCGGCCAAAGCGCGCCAGCCCAAACAGGATCAGGAATATGCCGGACATCAGCGTGGCGACCAGCAGCCCCGCAAGGCCAAACTGTTGTGCGACCGGGTAGAGAATGACCACGAAAGCGGCTGTCGGGCCGGAGACGCTGAAGCGCGAACCGCCGCTAAGGGCGATAACAATCCCGGCGACGGCGGCGGTATACAAACCGTACTGCGGCGCAACGCCGCTGCCGATAGCCAGCGCCATTGCCAGAGGGATAGCAATTATCCCCACGGTCACGCCGGCGATGGCGTCGCGGCTAAAGCGGGACAGGGTGTACTTTTCGCGCCAGCAGGCATCTATCAGGGCGCGGAAAGGCATTACGTGAGAAGAAGATACGGTTTTCACTTGTGATTCCATCCGTGAGCGCATCATCTGTCGTTCAGGCAGGTGAAGGAGGCATTGAAAAAGAGTAGTACAAAACGAAAAAACCCGCCGCAGCGGGTTTTAAAAGCAACGTCTATCAGTGTTCGAACATCGCAGAGATAGATTCTTCATTGCTGATACGGCGAATGGCTTCTGCCAGCATCCCGGACAGGGTCAGGGTACGGACGTTTGGCAGGGCTTTGATTTCGTCAGACAGCGGGATGGTATCGCACACAATCACTTCGTCGATCACCGAGTTGCGCAGGTTGTGAACCGCGTTGCCGGAGAAGATTGGGTGAGTAGCGTAAGCGAATACGCGTTTCGCGCCGCGTTCTTTCAGCGCTTCTGCTGCTTTGCACAGCGTACCGCCGGTATCGATCATGTCGTCAACCAGCACGCAATCACGGCCGGACACGTCACCGATGATATGCATAACCTGGGAAACGTTAGCGCGCGGACGGCGCTTATCGATGATAGCCATATCGGTGTCGTTCAGCAGCTTAGCGATAGCACGGGCACGTACCACGCCGCCGATGTCCGGGGAAACCACGATTGGGTTTTCCAGACCGATTTGCAGCATATCTTCCAGCAGAATTGGGCTACCGAAGACGTTATCTACCGGGACGTCAAAGAAGCCCTGGATTTGTTCAGCGTGCAGGTCCACGGTGAGAACACGGTCAACCCCTACGCTTGAGAGGAAGTCAGCAACGACTTTCGCAGTGATTGGCACACGAGCGGAGCGCACGCGGCGGTCCTGACGAGCGTAACCAAAGTAAGGGATAACAGCGGTGATACGGCCTGCAGAAGCGCGGCGCAGGGCATCAACCATAACAACCAGTTCCATCAGGTTGTCGTTCGTTGGGGCACAGGTGGACTGGATGATGAAAATATCACCACCGCGTACATTTTCGTTGATTTGTACGCTTACTTCACCGTCGCTAAAGCGACCGACGGCGGCGTCACCAAGGGAGGTGTACAGGCGGTTGGCAATACGTTGTGCTAGTTCCGGGGTGGCGTTACCAGCAAAAAGCTTCATATCAGGCACGAGAAGAACCTCAGGCATGCGTCCAGTGGCGGATGGTTGCTACCGCAATATGTGCGGGCGGGGTAGCCCCCATCCAGGCGGTGTATTAAAGAGCACGATGCAACGTCTGAAACGAGGTGACGTTGTCACCAATGCCCAGCTTGCCCGGATATGGCCTGATGCAGCGGAGATCTATTAACGCCTCGCGCAACAAACCCATGCAGCCATTCCGGGGCTTGCTCAAGCACCTGCCGGGCGGCATGCTCGGTGTTAAATTCAGCAAACACACAAGCGCCGGTGCCGGTCAGGCGCGACGGCGCGTATTCTAACAGCCAGGAAAGCGCGGCATCAACCTCGCGAAAACGTTTTCTTGCGATAACCTCACAATCGTTGCCAAATTCACATTTTAGCAACGTCGTAATTGACCTGACCGGTGTTTCGCGCGGGAGGTCAGGATCGCCAAAAATGATCGGTGTCGGAATACTCACGCCAGGATGGGCAACCAGGTACCATTTTTCCTCAGGCTCAGCCGGCGTCAGGATTTCGCCAACGCCTTCGGCAAAGGCCGCGTGGCCCCTGACAAACACCGGCACGTCGGCACCAAGGCGAATGCCTAGCCCGGCCAGCTCGTCTTCGCTACAGCCGGTTTTCCAGAGATGATTCAGCGCCACCAACACGGTGGCCGCGTTTGAAGAACCGCCGCCCAGTCCACCGCCCATCGGGAGGCGCTTCTCAACGCCGAGATCCGCCCCGGTACCAGCGGGAAGGGTGCCTTTCTCTCTGGCGTAGTCAACCAGCAGGCGGGCGGCGCGAACGATCAGGTTTTCTTCATCAGGCACGCCGTCAATGGGCGTCACCAGCTGAATTATGCCGTCTTCCCGGAGTTCTATGGTTATCGTGTCGCCATAATCGAGAAACTGAAACAGCGTCTGCAGGTTGTGATAGCCGTCGGCACGGCGGCCGGTAATGTACAGAAACAGATTCAGTTTTGCAGGAGAAGGCCAGCGGGAGATCATTATTTCACCGTCCAGCTGTCCATTTTCAGCTTGATGCGCTGGTCACCTTCGCGCAGTTCCATATTAGAAGGCAGGGAAGGCTGAGTTTTGCTGTCGTAATCGCTGTATACCACTTTCCAGGTTTTGCCGCCCTGGGTGTAGTTCACTTCGCGCAGACGGTACTGGTCGTCCAGCTTGTAATCTGTTGAATCGCCCGGCAGGCCGAGCATCCACTGGCGCAGGCTGTTAAGCGGAATAGGCATCCCGGTCAGCTTGCCGATCATCTCTTCCGCATCTTTGGCGATGTAGCGCTTGCCGTCGCGGTCGGTCAGCTGGACCTGATTTGGCTGAGCGTTAAGCTCAAGTTCAGTGCTGCCGAGCGGGTTGGTCAACAGCAGGCGATAGCGGTCTGGCGCAGTTTGCTGCCAGTTAAAACGGGCATATACCTTTTGGCTATCGGAGAGATAAGCAAAAGCGCCACGCGTCTGATACTGGGTGATTTTTTGCACTTGTTGCTGGTGTTCTAACCACTGCGGCGAGTCAGGACTCTTGCCCGGGCCGCTCGGTTGGTTGACTGAACAGGCGGCCAGTACGAGGCTGGCAAGGGGCAGAAGGCGCATCAGGCGGGCTTTTGGCATCAACATAGCGGCAGCAAATCCTTAAATTCATTTTGTGGTCAACCGTTCATGCTAGCGGGCGGCAGGCGGGGCGTCTACGTTCAAGTTGTCTTAAATCATAAATCACCCACTTACTCCGCAAGGGTAAGCTCTCTTTTATTGATTCGGCTCATCCTGTATGATGCGACCAGAAATCCTTATCAACATCGGTATTACTCAGACCGCTCCATGACCCTGTTAGCGCTAGGAATTAACCACAAAACAGCTCCAGTATCGCTGCGAGAACGCGTCACGTTTTCGCCGGACACGCTCGACCAGGCGTTGGGCAGTTTGCTGGCACAACCCATGGTCCAGGGCGGGGTGGTGCTGTCGACCTGCAACAGGACCGAGCTGTACCTGAGCGTTGAACAACAGGAAAATCTGCACGAGCGGCTGGTTCGCTGGCTGTGCGAGTACCACAACCTCAACGAAGAGGAAGTGCGTAAAAGCCTCTACTGGCATCACGACAACGACGCCGTCAGCCATCTGATGCGCGTCGCGAGCGGCCTGGATTCGTTGGTTCTCGGCGAGCCGCAAATTCTTGGCCAGGTGAAAAAAGCTTTTGCCGATTCACAAAAAGGCCATTCGCGCTCCAGCGAGCTGGAACGCATGTTCCAGAAATCTTTCTCCGTTGCCAAGCGCGTGCGCACCGAAACCGACATCGGCGCCAGCGCCGTTTCCGTCGCGTTTGCCGCCTGTACGCTGGCGCGGCAAATCTTCGAATCTCTTTCCTCGGTTACCGTCCTGCTGGTCGGCGCCGGGGAGACCATCGAACTGGTTGCCCGTCATCTGCGCGAGCACAAAGTTGAGAAGATGATTATCGCCAACCGTACCCGAGAACGCGCCCAGGTGCTGGCCGATGAAGTCGGCGCGGAAGTGATTAGCCTGAGCGAGATTGACGAACGTCTGGCGGATGCCGATATCATCATCAGTTCGACCGCCAGCCCGCTGCCTATTATTGGCAAAGGGATGATGGAGCGAGCACTTAAAGCTCGCCGTAACCAGCCTATGCTGCTGGTGGACATCGCCGTTCCGCGTGATGTTGAACCGGAGGTCGGTAAGCTGGCGAACGCCTACCTTTACAGCGTGGACGACCTGCAGGCCATTATTCAGAGCAACCTCGCGCAGCGTAAAGCGGCGGCGGTTGAGGCTGAAACTATCGTGGCGCAGGAATGCAGTGAATTTATGGCCTGGCTGCGCGCGCAAAGCGCCTCCGAGACCATTCGCGAATACCGTAGTCAGGCAGAGCAGGTGAGAGACGACCTGGCTGCCAAAGCACTGGCTGCCCTGCAACAGGGTGGCGACGCGGAAGCCGTACTGCAGGATCTGGCCTGGAAATTAACCAACCGCCTGATTCATGCCCCAACCAAATCGCTCACGCAGGCCGCCCGTGACGGGGACGACGAACGCCTGCAAATCCTGCGTAACAGCCTCGGGCTGGATTAGCACACACAACTCTTATTACAAGGTGAACCACCGCCCATGAAGCCTTCTATTGTTGCCAAACTGGAAGCCTTGCAGGAGCGCCATGAAGAAGTTCAGGCCCTGCTAGGCGATGCCTCGACCATTGCCGATCAGGACCGCTTTCGCGCCCTGTCTCGTGAATATGCCCAGTTAAGCGATGTATCACGCTGTTTCCTGCAATGGCGTCAGGTACAGGAAGACATTGAAACCGCAGAAAGTATGCTCGGCGACCCGGAAATGCGCGAAATGGCGCAGGAAGAGCTGGCTGAAGCGAAAGCCAGCAGCGAAGAGCTGGAGCAGCAGCTTCAGGTTCTGCTGTTGCCGAAAGATCCTGACGATGAGCGCAATGCGTTTGTCGAAGTCCGTGCAGGCACAGGTGGGGACGAAGCCGCGTTGTTTGCTGGCGACCTTTTCCGCATGTACAGCCGCTACGCCGAATCCCGCCGCTGGCGCATTGAAATCATCAGCGCAAACGAAGGCGAGCACGGTGGTTTTAAAGAGGTTATCGCTAAAATCAGCGGTGACGGCGTTTATGGCAGGCTGAAATTCGAGTCCGGCGGCCACCGCGTGCAGCGCGTTCCAGCCACGGAATCCCAGGGGCGTATTCATACTTCCGCGTGTACCGTGGCTGTGATGCCGGAAATTCCAGAGGCGGAACTGCCGGATATCAACCCTGCGGATCTGCGCATCGATACCTTCCGCTCCTCGGGCGCGGGTGGCCAGCACGTTAACACCACCGACTCTGCAATCCGTATTACCCACTTGCCTACCGGTATTGTGGTGGAGTGCCAGGACGAACGTTCCCAGCATAAAAACAAAGCGAAAGCGCTTTCCGTACTGGGCGCGCGTATTCGTGCTGCAGAAGTCGCCAAACGCCAGCAGGAAGAGGCTTCCACCCGCCGCAATCTGCTGGGCTCCGGCGACCGCTCTGACCGCAACCGTACCTACAATTTCCCGCAGGGGCGCGTGACCGACCACCGCATTAACCTGACGCTTTACCGTCTGGATGAAGTGATGGAAGGCAAAATCGACGCCCTGATCGAGCCGATTGTGCAGGAGTTCCAGGCCGATCAGCTCGCGGCGCTGTCCGAGCAGGATTAATGGAGTTTCAGCTATGGCTTCGCCAGGCCGTTCAGCGTCTGGCGCAAAGCGAAAGCCCAAAGCGGGATGCGGAGATTTTACTGGGATTTGTTACCGGCAAATCCCGCACCTTTATCCTCGCGTTTGGCGAAACCACGCTGACGCCTGCCCAGCAAACCGAGCTTGATGCTCTGCTGGCGCGGCGGGAGCGCGGTGAGCCGGTTGCACACCTCATCGGCGAGCGGGAGTTCTGGTCGCTACCGCTGCGCGTTTCTCCGGTGACGCTGATTCCTCGCCCCGATACCGAATGCCTTGTCGAACATGCTTTAACAAAGCTGCCGGGCACGCCGTGCGCAATACTGGATCTTGGTACCGGGACCGGCGCTATTGCGCTGGCGCTGGCAAGCGAACGTCCTGACTGCGACATCACCGCCCTGGACGTGGTGCCGGAAGCCGTGGCGCTGGCGAAAATGAACGCGGAAAATCTTGGTATAACCAACGTCAGGGTGCTGCAAAGCCACTGGTTTAGCGCCCTCGATGCCGGGCGTTTTTCGCTGATTGTCAGCAACCCGCCTTATATCGACGAAGCGGACCCGCACCTCAGCGAAGGCGACGTTCGCTTTGAGCCGAAAAGCGCGCTGGTGTCGGAGAATCATGGCCTTGCCGATTTAGACACGCTGGTTAACGATTCACGCCGTTTTCTCGAGCCCGGCGGCTGGCTGGTGCTGGAACATGGCTGGAGGCAGGGCGAAAGCGTGCAGCGCT
Organism: Cedecea neteri NBRC 105707 = ATCC 33855; assembly: GCF_001571265.1. GTDB lineage: Bacteria > Pseudomonadota > Gammaproteobacteria > Enterobacterales > Enterobacteriaceae > Cedecea > Cedecea neteri. The sequence continues at coordinate 89,036 of NZ_BCTL01000002.1, forward strand.
TGCTGCGGGACGCCGGCTTTACCGAGGTTGCAACCTACAAAGATTATGGCGACAACGATCGCCTGACGTCAGGACGCTATCTTTGACTCATTAAGGAACAGACATTTTGGCGACTTATTTCTCACTTAAATATCTGCATATTTTCACCGTCGTTATTTCAATCAGCCTGTTTGTTTTACGCTACTGGTGGCAATATCGCGGGTCTGTGATGTCCGGCAAGCGCTGGGTGCGCATCGTACCGCACGTTAATGATACGCTGTTATTGATCAGCGGTTTTGCGCTGGTCATGATTACGCATTTCTATCCTTTTACGCCGCAGGGAACGTGGCTGACTGAAAAGCTGTTTGGCGTTATCATCTATATCGCTTTAGGTTTTATCGCGCTGGGTAAACGCCCGCGCAGCCAGCAGGTTCGTTGGTTCGCTTTTCTGCTGGGGCTGGTGGTGCTCTACATCATCATAAAACTCGCCACCACTAAAATACCGATATTGGGGTAAGTATGAAGTCGTTAGCCGATTTCGAATTTAATCAGGCACCGCTCTGCGAGGGCATGATTCTGGTCTCGCAGCTGATTCGGGATGATTTCCCGACCGCAGAAGTTAAAGCTCAGCTCGGTGAGTTGGTCAGCCTGGCAAAAGAAGAGATTTGCCAGGGGGCGCATCCCGATCTGCAGCTGGAAAAACTGCTGGAACTCTTTTACGGCGAATGGGGTTTTAAGGACTCTGGCGGCATTTATCGCCTGTCCGACGCCCTGTGGCTGGATAATGTTTTAAAAAGCCGTCAGGGGAGCGCGGTCTCCCTTGGGGCCATCTTGCTGTGGGTTGCCGGGCAGCTCGATATTCCGCTGATGCCGGTTATCTTCCCCACGCAGCTTATCCTGCGCGCCGACTGGATGGATGGCGAAATGTGGCTCATCAATCCGTTTAACGGCGATACGCTGGATGAACACACGCTGGAAGTGTGGATCAAGGGCAACATTAACCCTACGGCCGAGCTGTTTGACGAAGATCTGGACGAGTCTGACAACGCGGAGGTGATCCGCAAGCTGCTGGATACGCTGAAGTCCGCGTTGATGGAAGAGCGGCAGATGGAGATGGCGCTGCGCGCCAGCGAAGTGCTGCTGCAGTTTAATCCGGAAGACCCGTACGAAATCCGCGACCGCGGCCTGATTTATGCACAGCTGGACTGCGAGCATGTGGCGCTCAGCGACTTAAGCTACTTTGTCGAGCAGTGCCCGGAAGATCCGATTAGCGAAATGATTAAGGCGCAAATCAATTCGATTGCGCACAAGCAGATTACCCTGCATTAAGTTCACACCTGATAAGGCGAACATATGAAACAAAAAGTGGTTAACATTGGCGATATCAACGTCGCAAACGATCTGCCATTTGTGCTGTTTGGCGGCATGAACGTGCTGGAGTCCCGCGACCTGGCGATGCGCATCTGCGAACACTACGTGACCGTGACCCAAAAACTGGGAATCCCGTACGTGTTCAAAGCCTCTTTTGATAAAGCTAACCGTTCATCCATTCACTCTTACCGTGGCCCGGGCCTGGAAGAGGGCATGAAGATTTTCCAGGAGCTGAAGCAGACCTTCGGCGTGAAAATTATCACCGACGTGCATGAAGCTCACCAGGCACAGCCTGTGGCCGACGTGGTTGATGTGATTCAGCTGCCAGCTTTCCTGGCTCGCCAGACCGACCTGGTTGAAGCGATGGCCAAAACCGGCGCCGTCATCAACGTGAAGAAACCACAGTTCGTTAGCCCTGGCCAGATGGGCAACATCGTGGATAAATTCGCCGAAGGCGGCAACGACAAAATCATTCTTTGCGATCGCGGCACGCAGTTCGGCTACGACAACCTGGTGGTCGACATGCTGGGCTTTAGCGTCATGAAGCAGGTTTCTAACGGTGCGCCGGTGATTTTCGACGTGACTCACGCCCTGCAGTGCCGTGACCCGTTTGGCGCGGCGTCCAGCGGCCGTCGTGCTCAGGTGACCGAACTGGCTCGTGCCGGGATGGCGACTGGCCTGGCCGGCCTGTTTATTGAAGCGCACCCGGATCCGGACAATGCCCGCTGTGACGGTCCTTCCGCACTGCCGCTGGCGAAGCTGGAAGCTTTCCTGACCCAGATTAAAGCCATTGACGACCTGGTGAAGAACTTCGACCCGCTGGACACCAGCCACTAATTGCTGCAAAAAAACAAAACCCGCCACGGCGGGTTTTTTTATATTTGTTTCCCTCTCCCACTGGGAGAGGGCGTCAACACTAAAGACTGCCATTACAGGCAGCCTTGTTGTCTATTTAGGCAAAAATTGTCATCAGGTAGGCGGCAAACAGCGCCAGGTGCGCGGTGCCGTTAAGCACGTTGGTACGGCCCGTTGAGAACGAAATCTGACACAGCACCAGCGCCGCCAGCATGACCACCATCTGCGGCATACCGAGGGCGAAAATCAGGTCGTTGCCGGTGAACCAGGCAATCAGCGTCACCGCCGGTACGGTCAGAGAAATGGTGGCGAGCACGGAACCGAAGAACAGGTTCATTGCGCGCTGAACCTGGTTGCTCAGTACCGCTTTTAAGGCGCCCAAACCTTCCGGAGACAGAATCAGCAGGGCGACCAGGAAGCCGGTGAACTGGGCCGGTGCATCCATCGCGCCCAGAAGGTGCTCCAGCGGGTTGGCGTTCATCTTGGTGACCGCGATCACCGCAATCAGGTGGACGATAAGCCAGGCCGTATGCCATGTGGAGCTGTGCGCGGAAGGCTTGCCGTGGTGCGGGTCATCGCTGTCGCCTTCATCTTCATGCTCGTAAACAAACAGGCTCTGGTGAGTTTTCGTCTGAATAAGCAGGAACACGCCGTACATGGCGGCAGAAATCAGCGCCACAAGCAGGGACTGGCCCAGTGAGAAGTTGCCGCCCGGCAGCGCCATCGGGAACACCAGCACAATCACCGCCAGCGGGAAAAGCGCGATCAGGTACTGCTTGATGCCAAACAGGTTCATATACTGTGTGGCAAATTTGCGGCCGCCCATCAACAGGGAGAAGCCGACAAGGCCGCCGGTCACAATCATAATGATGGAATAGAGCGTGTCGCGCATCAGCGTCGGAGCGGCATCGCCGGTGGCCATCAGGGCGGAAATCAGGCTAACTTCAAGAATAACGACCGACAGGCTCAGGATTAACGAGCCGTAGGGTTCACCCAGACGGTGCGCCAGCACGTCCGCGTGACGCACGACGCTAAAGGCACTACTGAGAATGGCGACCAGCGCCAAAATATTGATGCCGACAACCACCGGCAGGGACTGGCTTGACCCCCATATCGCCAGTACCGCCAGCGCGAGTACCGGGAAAATGAGAGAACTCTCCTTGTGGCGGGTTTTTACCGCCTCATGTTGTGTTTTTGTCATTCAACTTCTCCATCTCTGCAGGCGATAACCTGTTTTGATCATTATAGTCAGGTTTTTGAAGTCATATAAACTAGCAAAAAACCGTTACTTTTAGTTAAAAATTTACTTACTTTTACGGCGTTTATTTTAATTTAGTTCTAATGCACCAAAATGATGTGTGTTCTTTATTTAGTTTAAATAAAACATATTGATATATATTTCGTTAAAACAAATAACCGCTATTTTTAACGACCTTTGCCCGGTGTATTCGCATGAAAATCACAACCTGAGCGTGAAATCAGCATGTTAGCGATACGGAAACCGGCGAGTAAGCTGTTAACAAAGAGAGGTGCCAGCAAAATTAACCCTCCATTATATGTGTCTAATTTGTGGGTGACAGAGTAACACTCATCAGTCTGGCACGAAAAAATGACAATTTATCTGTTTTGTGATCGTTATCATGCTTGCCAGCGCGCAGCGAATTGCTTATGGTCTTGATATATTGCTCTATTAGTAGGCAAAAGTTGTCAATAAATGCCGGGAAGGCGCAGCGTGTGCAGTCGCACGGAAGCAAGCAGTGGCGGAGGTATATCGTGTTAACGCGTGATTTCTTAATGAAAGCGGATTGTAAGACGGCTTTTGGTGCCATTGAGGAATCGTTACTGTGGTCCCCTGAGCAGCGCTCGGCGTCTTTGGCCGCCACGCTCGCTTGTCGCCCAGACCAAAGTCCGGTATGGCTCTTTGGTTACGGTTCATTGATGTGGAACCCGGCTTTTGAATTTGAAGAGTCAGCCCCCGGCATGCTGGTGGGCTGGCATCGTGCATTTTGCCTGCGGTTGACGGCGGGGCGTGGAACCGCCTGTCGCCCCGGACGTATGCTCGCGCTGAAAGAGGGCGGCAGAACAACCGGGCTGGCTTACCGGCTGCCGGAGGCGGGGCTTGAAGACGAGCTGACGCTGGTCTGGAAGCGGGAGATGATTACCGGCTGTTATTTGCCAACCTGGTGCAAACTTGCGCTGGATGACGGGCGGATGGTCAACGCGCTGGTGTTCATTATGGACCCGCGTCACCCGCTCTATGAGGCGGATACCCGGGCAGAAACCATCGCGCCGCTGATTGCTTCCGCCAGTGGGCCGCTGGGCACCAATGCGCAGTATCTTTTTTCTCTCGAGCAGGAGATGAAAAAGCACGGTATGCAGGACGACCGTATGTCCGAGCTGGCAAATCAGGTGCGGGCCTGGCTGAGCGGACATGAGGATGAAAGCGGGCTGCAGCCTGGGTTTGCATAATAAATAAGAGGCCACCAAAAGGTGGCCTCAGTTTTTTATGCCGGAACATAGCTGATGGAGTGCTCAAGCGACTGCGTATGGCTATCGATCAGCACCTTCCAGGTTCCGCTGTAGGGCACGGCGATATAGGCCGACTGGCGATTTTGCACGCTTAGAACGTCGGCCTCTGCGCTGCCGCGCTTGTCTGAGTCGCACATCAAATGGATATGACAGTTATTCGAACAGCGAACCACCACGGTATCGCCACCAAAAAGTTTTAGACTGGCTTTTACTACTGGCATTTTTCACTCCACTTCCGCATCAAACATGGCCTTTTGGCCCCCAAAGGTGCTGTCCTGGTTCGTGATGTTGTTCACAAATCACTCGTGGCATCACACCAGAGCCTGGGGGCGTAAATGCTGATACTGATCAAAAAATGCCGCAACGATTAAACAATAATCATATTGTGCCTGAAACCTTTCAGCTGACGGGCATTTCGTTGGCAAACACCCGTCAGCGCATCATTAAATACGGAAATGTCCCGCGGTTTCCGCTAAGTCTCCAGCCTGACTTTGCAGCGCACCCGCCGCCGCCGCAGATTCCACCACCAGTTCAGCATTCTGCTGCACCATATTGTCCAGATGGGTGACCGCGTGGTTAATTTCCTGAATCCCTTTCATCTGTTCATCGGTTGAGAGGGTTATCTCGCGCATGATGACCAGCACGCTTCCGATGCTTTGATTTATTTTGTCCATCGCTTCACCGGCCTGGCGCACGTAAAGCGAACCATCGGCAACGCTTGCGGTGGTGGAGTCGATCAGGCTTTTGATCTCCTTCGCCGCCTGCGCGCTGCGGCTGGCCAGGTTGCGCACTTCACCGGCCACTACGGCAAATCCCCGGCCTTGTTCACCGGCGCGAGCGGCCTCAACGGCGGCGTTTAGCGCCAGGATATTGGTCTGGAAAGCGATGCTGTCAATGACGCCGGTAATATCGCCAATCTTGCCGGAGGCCTGCTCAATGGCCTGCATGGTGGTGATGACCTTCGAGACGACTTCGCCCCCGCGCTCGGCGGCTTCACCGGCGCTGTGGGCCTGGGTGTTTGCCTGGGCAGCAGAAGCCGTAGAGTTTGCGACGGACGCGGTAATTTGCTCTACCGCGCTGGCGGTTTCCCGCAGGCTGGAGGCGGCTTGCTCGGTTCGGGCCGAGAGATCCTGGTTACCTGCGGCAATTTCGTTGGCGGCCACCTTCACCGAGGCGCTGGAATCCCTGAGCTGGGTCATAACCACGCCCAGCTTGTCGCTGAAAGCGTTAAAGGCGTGGGCGATTTCCGTCACTTCATCATGACCGGTTTCCGGTAACCGCTGAGATAAATCGTTAGTGCCGCTGCTGATGGCGCGCATCCCGTCGCGAATTGTACCGAGGCGGTTCATCACCTTGCTAATCAGCAGATGCACAATCGTGCCGGAAATCAGTACCAGCACCAGCAGAGCAATGGCGGAAGCCTTCAGTAAAGCGCGCATACCGGAAGTGGCGTCATGTTCGTCGAGGGCCACGACCAGATACCAATGTGTGCCGGCAATCGGCGTGGCCATCAGCTGCTTGCTTTGCTCATTAATTATGCCAGTGGTGCGGTGAGTGTCACCCAACAGCTGGGATAAATCGGCCTGATGAACGGCATCAGAAAAGGCCTTCAGCGTCAGGGCGGGATCCTGGCCGGCAATCAAAGTTCCATCGCTATTGATCAGCAGGCCGCTGCTGGCGGGCGTAGGGTGAATGCTGCGCACGTTAGCAATCACGCTGTCCATCGCCACATCTCCCGCGACGACGGCCTTAAGGCTGCCATTTTGCTTAATGGGCACGGCAAACGTCACGACCAGCTTACCGGAACCGGCATCCACGTAAGGGGCGGTGACGACGGAGGCGTCGTCTTTCACCACCTGCTGATACCACGGCCGCCCGGTAGGATCGAAGTCGGCCGGAACCCCCGTCGGGTCTGAGAATTTTGCGGTTTTATTGGCATAGCCAACGTAGATATTGGTAAAGCCTCCGGATTTGGCCAGTTGGGTAAAGACCGGAATGGGATCTTCGCTTAGCGCGACACTTTCCAGAGAACTCACGATGGCCATTTTACCGCTGACCCAGTCGCCGATCGCGACAGAATGACTCAGGCTGGTGCTGGTCAGGGTGTCCGTGATGGCACGCTGGTTATCGCGGCTGGTGACGGTGTAATTAATGAAGGTGTTGAGACATAACGCGGAGACCAGGCAAATTGCCGTGACTAAAAGAAGACGTGTACGAAGAGATCTAACCATAATTATTATCCTGCTGCTGTGTTGTCCTAAGCAAAATATCGGCAACAATCGCAGGGAACTTGATGGCGCGGGAGAGGGTATAAGCAAATAATATTCCCGCGCCGAAATAATTAGAAGGTAAGGGTTTTATCCGACGCTAAAGTCCACTCGGCAAGTTCAACCAGCGTGCCGATGGCGACGCCTTCGATAAGCGGCAGTCCGGTGATGCCGCGCCCGTCGGTACAGGTTTTACAGAGTTTCACCGGCACACCCTGCGCGGTGAGAATTTCGAGCATCTGCTGAATGTTGTATCCCTCTGCTGGCTTCTGGCCGCGCAGGCCAGCGGTCACCGCATCGGACATCAGGAACAGTTTTACTTCTGGCTGCGGCTCCTGGTCGTGCAGGGCGATGGCCAGCCGCAAACTGTTAAAAAGCGATTCGTTGCCGTAAGCCGGGCCGTTGGCAATAATGACTATCTTCTGCATTGTCTTCTCCTTGATGATAACGCTGAGCGTAGGAAGCAGTGTATCCCCCTGCATGACCGGTGAGTATGATTTATCCCCGGAAAAGCCGGATTACTCCTGGAGTCGCGCTCAGGTCATGTATGGGCCGGGTAAAGAGCAAAACCAGTATGTTATAATTTACAAATGCGTAGATTTGCCGTTCCGCTTTTGACTTTGTATTGTCTGCTCCCTCGTCCGGGAGGGGCAATGAGTACCTCAAACTCCCTCGTTTCTGCTGCCCAGAATCCTTTATCTTCTTCCGCCGGTGACCTGCCGAACATGGGGCTTGCGCCTGAAACCGATGCCGCCGCGCGCAGAATTGCCGCGATGGCGAAGAAGTTTGGTGAAGACAGTATGGTGGATAATGGGCTGGATACCGGCGAGCAGGCACAGTTGTTTGCCTTCACCAGCCTGCGGGATTTGTTAACCACCAAAGTCACTGATGAAGCCCAGTCCTTGCTTTCGCCCTGGGGCAAAGCCAGCTTCAATTTGCAGGTCGATCAGCATGGGAGCTGGAAGGGTAGCAATGGCTCACTTTTCACGCCCTGGCAGGACAACAACCGCTATCTGACCTGGAGCCAGCTCGGCCTTAGCCAGCAAAATAACGGTACCACCGGTAACCTTGGGCTGGGGCAGCGCTGGGTCGCCGGAAACTGGCTGCTGGGGTACAACTCGTTCTACGATAATGAACTGACAACGCAGCTTCAGCGGGCAGGATTTGGGGCCGAAGCCTGGGGCGAATACCTGCGGCTTTCGGCCAATTATTACCAGCCGCTGAACGGCTGGCGCGGGCAAACAGACACGGTTGAACAGCGCCTGGCTCGGGGCTACGACGTCACGGCGCAGGCCTGGCTGCCGTTTTATCGGCATATAAATACCAGCCTGAGTTTCGAACAGTATTTTGGTGACAACGTCACGCTTTTCGACAGCGATACCGGCTACCGAAATCCGGTGGCGGTGACGATGGGCATTAACTACACGCCGGTGCCGCTGATTACGTTGACCGCCCAGCATAAGCAGGGGGAAAGCGGGATCGCGCAGGAGAATCTGGGGCTTAAGCTTAACTATCGTTTCGGGGTGCCGCTGCAAAAGCAGCTCTCGGCGGACGAAGTGGCAACGACGAGCTCGCTGCGCGGCAGCCGCTACGATAGCGTTGAGCGTGAGTCCGTGCCGGTTATGCAGTTCCGCCAGCGCAAAACGCTGTCGGTATTCCTGGCTACGCCGCCGTGGCAGCCTCAGCCGGGAGAAACGGTATTACTTAAGCTGCAGGTTAAAGCGACCTACGGCATCAGAAGCCTTTCGTGGCAGGGCGATACAAAGGCGCTGAGCCTGACGCCGCCGGCGCAGATGCGCAGCGCAGACGGCTGGAGCATTATTCTGCCGGCCTGGCAGGAAGGTGCCGCAAATGAATATCACCTGGCGGTCACTCTTGAGGACGAGAAGGGGCAGCGGGTTACGTCGAATGCGATTGTGCTCAAGCCCGCTGCGCCGCTACTGATCGCCCCTGACAGCGACCCGCGATACTCCTTGCTGCCGGGGGAGTAACTGGCATTAGAAAATACGGTCCTGGTGCACCCAAACGGCGGCTTCCACCCGGGATTTGAGCTTCATTTTCTTCAGCAGGTGTTTGACGTGTACCTTCACCGTACTTTCGGTGATATCCAGGCGACGGGCGATCATCTTGTTGGGCAGACCCTGAGCGATCAGCTTCAGGATATCGCGTTCCCGCGGCGTGAGCTGATTAACGTCGCGGTCGGAGGTGGCGCGGTTGGCCCGCAAGCTTGCCGCCAGCACCGGTGTTAGCGCCTCGCTGAGTACCATTTCCCCCGCCGCGGCCTGTTGCAGGGCTTTGAGCAAGTCTTCCGGCTCCATGTCTTTCAGCAAATAGCCATCCGCGCCGCGCTTAAGGGCGGTGACCACATCTTCTTCATGGTTCGAAACGGTGAACACAACAATGCGCCCCGACAGCGCTTTTTCGCGCAGGCAGTCAAGCGTCTCCAGCCCGTTCATGCCCGGCATGTTCAGGTCGAGCAGAATCAGGTCGGGATCGAGCGCTTCGGCAAGCTGTACGCCCTGTTCGCCGCTGCCGGCCTCACCGATGACGGCCAGCTCTGGCGCCATGCTAATGAGTTGCTTAACGCCTGTACGCATCATGGGATGATCGTCTATCAGCAAAATGGTTGCTGCTTCCTGATTGCTCATTCTTCGCTCCTTGTTACGGAAGAAAGCGGTGCTTCGGGGATGAAATTGACGACCACTTCGGTGCCGCCGCAGGGGCGGGGGCGAACCTGGCAGTCACCCTGCAAGGTTTGGGCGCGGTCGCGCATGATAATAAGGCCGTAATGATTGCTGCGCTCGCCGCTGCCGGAGATCCCCCGGCCGTTGTCCCACACCACCAGGCGAACCTGATTCCCCTGGCGGGTGGCGCTAATGCCGCAGGCGCTGGCGTCGGCATGTTTTAAGCTATTGTTTAACGCTTCGCGGGCAATCTGCACTAAATGGATCGCCTGATGGGAAGGGACCAGGCGCGGCGGGAGCTGGTAATCCAGGGCCACCGGGAAGCCCAGTTTATCGCTGAACTCCTGGCAACTGGCCTCTAGCGCAGGCCGCAGTCCCGGCTCGGTCAGCTGCAGGCGGAAGGTGGTCAGCAGCTCTCGCAGTTGCCGCCAGGAGGTATTCAGCTCGCCGCGAATTTGCTCCAGCAGCGTCCGGCTTTCCTCCGGCAGCGCTTTGCCCTGCATTTGCAGGCAACTGACCTGCATCTTCATACAGGAAAGCGACTGGGCGATGGAGTCGTGCAGTTCCCTGGCGATGGCAGAGCGCTCTTCCATCACGACGAGTTGCTGCTGGTGTTCATACTGGCGCTCCATGGCAAGCGTGGCGGTGAGCTGTTCCATCAGGGTGGCGATGAGCTGCTGCTGGTCTTCGGTCAGTATCTTGCCAAAAGGCAGCTGGGCCAGCACCAGACCGTAATGAATATGATTGTCCGTGAGCCGCCATTTCAGGGTGGTGGTTTCCTGCGGCAGCGCTGCCCCGGCATCCGGGCACAGCTGGCAGCCTTGGGCATCGCAGTGCGCATCCGGCTGGAAAGTATATTCCTGGTAATTCTCTTCATCTTCGTACTCATAAACCCGCAGCACGATGCCCAGCAGCGGCGTTAATACCTGTAGCTCGCTCAGCACGGGGGAGATTCGCTGGCACAGCGGGGCCTGAGCGTGCAGGCGGCGGTTCGCCTCGTAGAGGAAGGAGAGCATCTGATTTTTTTGCTCAAGGCCGGCGGTTTTCTCTCTGACCCGGCGCTCGAGCACGGCGTAGCTTTGCGCCAGTTCGCTGGACATGCTGTTCAGCGCGATCCCAAGCGTGGCCATTTCGTCGCGCCCGCGAACGTTCACGCGCTGGGTGAAGTCCCGTTGGCCAATGGCCGTGGCCATCGCCAGCAGCTGACGCCACGGGCGGAGTAATCTTTTGCGTAACCAAATCAGGGTAAAGACGATCAATAACGCGAGTAACACCGCCATACCCTGCTGCAGCAAAATTACGTGATGCAGGCGCATCTCCGTGGTGCGGTCAAAGGAGCTGACGAGTTCATCAATGCTGGCCACAAAATGGGCGACGGCGGGTTTCACCTGCTGCGGCGTTTGGGCGGCAATCAGCGCGGGTTCAAGCGTGCTGCGCCAGTATTCTTGCAGTTGCTGAAGTTTGGCCTGCTGCCCGTCGCGTTCGGCGGCAAGGTGCAGCTCGTCACTCCATGTGGTTTGCTCCATTTCACGAAGCAACACCTTGTCCTGCTCCGTCAGCGGTATGGCCGCCAGCAGGCGATAGCTCTGCATGCGCATTGAGCCCGTTTTATTGATCGCGTGGGCATTGCCCGAGATCCCCTGGGCCAGCCAGCCGGCAGCCGCCATTCCCGCCACGCTGATAATCGCCAGCAGCATGACGACCAGCGCGAGCTGATTGACCAGCGAAAGGGGAGAAAACAGGCGTTTTAGCATTGGCGCACGGGCTCCTGAGGCGGTAAGGATGACGAGTGGCGCTATTTTCGGCCAACACCTGGAGTATACCCATACCCCCTAAGGATTACCCCTAAATTGCCAAAGGTGGCAGAGGGTTGTGTTCTGTGGACAGCAAGCGCCGCAGGGATGTGATAAATCACGTTATTTTTTTGCCAGAAGATTACTCACAAAGAATGAGGGGGCATTTTTGCCCGCCGGAGAGATAGATTATCCCTTGATTTACATCAACTAATCTCCACGCAGGAACCCTAAGGTTGCGGCATTTACTCACACGAAATGAGGTGTTTATGTCACAGTCTCCCGTTACCGAGAAGTCGTCGGGCGCACTGATTACCGACTGGCGGCCGGAAGATCCGCAGTTTTGGCAGCAAAAGGGCCACCGGATCGCCAGCCGTAACCTGTGGATTTCCGTTCCCAGCCTGCTGCTGGCCTTCTGCGTCTGGATGCTGTTCAGCGCGGTGGCGGTGAATTTGAATAAAGTCGGCTTTTCTTTTACCACCGACCAGCTGTTTATGCTCACGGCGTTACCTTCCGTTTCTGGGGCGCTGCTGCGCGTGCCGTATTCCTTCATGGTGCCGGTCTTTGGTGGCCGCCGCTGGACGGCGTTCAGCACGGGGATTTTAATTATTCCTTGCGTCTGGCTGGGCTTTGCCGTGCAGGACACCAGCACCTCGTTTAACACCTTCATTTGTATCTCGCTGCTGTGCGGTTTCGCCGGGGCGAACTTTGCTTCCAGTATGGCCAACATCAGCTTCTTCTTCCCGAAGGCAAAGCAGGGCGGCGCGCTGGGAATTAACGGCGGGCTGGGCAATATGGGCGTCAGCGTGATGCAGCTCGTGGCCCCGTTGGTTATCTCCCTGTCGATGTTTGCCGTTTTCGGCGGCAAAGGCGTTGAGCAGGGCGACGGCACCATGCTGTTCCTTGAAAATGCAGCGTGGATTTGGGTGCCGTTCCTGGCCGTTTTCACCCTGGCAGCCTGGTTCGGAATGAACGATCTTTCGGCGTCAAAAGCTTCCCTGCGTGAACAGCTGCCGGTGCTTAAACGTGGCCATCTTTGGGTCCTCGGCCTGCTGTATCTGGCGACTTTTGGCTCATTCATCGGTTTCTCTGCCGGGTTTGCAATGCTGTCAAAAACCCAGTTCCCGGACGTCAACATCCTGCACTTTGCCTTCTTTGGCCCGCTGTTTGGCGCGCTGGCGCGCTCTGCCGGTGGGGCAATTTCCGACCGCTGGGGCGGCACCAGAGTTTCGCTGTATAACTTTATACTGATGGCGATTTTCAGCGCGCTGCTGTTCACCACGCTGCCGACCAACGGCCAGGGCGGGAACTTTATCGCCTTCTTCGGCGTGTTCCTGATGCTGTTCCTGACGGCCGGGCTGGGCAGTGGCTCGACCTTCCAGATGATCTCGGTGATTTTCCGCAAGCTGACGATGGACAGAGTGAAAGCCGCCGGCGGTAGCGATGAAGCCGCTTTGCGCGAAGCCGCCACGGATACCGCCGCAGCGCTGGGCTTTATTTCGGCTATCGGGGCTATCGGTGGGTTCTTTATCCCTAAAGCTTTCGGCACCTCCCTGGCGCTCACCGGCTCGCCTGCCGGGGCGATGAAGCTGTTCCTTGTCTTTTATATCGTGTGTGTGGTTATCACCTGGGCCGTTTACGGCCGTAAATCCGCACGCTAATGCTTTGACCTTTTTGGTTATCCCTTTGCGCGGCTTCGGTCGCGCTTTTTTTTGCCCGTCATGTTGTCAGGGACGGTTATTTCGCCGTCTACCCCTTAATACCCAAACCCGGCTTACTTCTACTCCTTCTCCGATAGGTTTGGTTTTTTTTATGTTTTTATTCAGTTAGTTAATTAATTTTGAGGGGTTACACTTTGGTGGTAGAAGCGAGCTGAGGGCAAAAAAACACACCGGGAGCAGTTGATCGTTATCAAAAATCCCCTTCTTTCGAGGCGTTACCGTCTCGGGCATCAAGCAATGTCGATTTCACCAGAAGAGCCACCAGGCTCCACATCAGGAGTATCCCGATGAGCAAGTTCCTCGACCGGTTTCGTTACTTCAGGCAGAAGGGAGAAACCTTTGCCAATGGACACGGCCAGCTACTCGATACCAATCGCGACTGGGAAGAAGGGTATCGCCAGCGTTGGCAGCACGACAAAGTGGTGCGCTCGACGCACGGCGTAAACTGTACCGGCTCCTGCAGCTGGAAGATTTATGTCAAAAGCGGCCTGGTGACCTGGGAAACCCAGCAAACTGATTACCCGCGTACCCGCCCGGATATGCCGAATCACGAACCTCGCGGCTGCCCGCGCGGCGCAAGCTATTCCTGGTATCTCTACAGCGCTAACCGCCTGAAATACCCGCAGATGCGTAAACGCCTGATCAAGCTATGGCGCGAAGCGAAAACGCAGCATAACGATCCGGTCGACGCCTGGGCATCCATCATTAACGATCCTGAAAAAGCCAAAAGCTACAAACAGGCTCGCGGACGCGGAGGATTTGTTCGTTCAAGCTGGGAAGAGGTTAACGAGCTGATTGCTGCCGCGAACGTCTATACCGCAAAAACCTACGGCCCGGACCGCATCACCGGCTTCTCGCCTATTCCTGCGATGTCGATGGTTTCTTACGCCGCAGGCACCCGCTATCTGTCGCTGATCGGCGGCACCTGCATGAGCTTCTACGACTGGTACTGCGACCTGCCGCCTGCGTCTCCGCAGACCTGGGGCGAGCAGACCGACGTGCCTGAGTCTGCGGACTGGTACAACGCCGGCTACATCATTGCCTGGGGCTCTAACGTCCCGCAGACGCGTACCCCGGACGCCCACTTCTTCACCGAAGTTCGCTATAAAGGCACCAAGACCGTTGCCGTCACGCCGGACTATGCGGAAATCTCCAAGCTTTGCGACCAATGGCTGGCGCCGAAGCAGGGGACCGATGCCGCGATGGCGATGGCGATGGGCCACGTCATGCTGCGCGAGTTCCACCTCGACAACCCTAGCCAGTACTTCACCGACTACGTTCGTCGCTACACCGATATGCCGATGCTGGTGACGCTGGAAGAGCGCGACGGATTCTATGCGCCCGCGAATTTGCTTCGTGCGGCAGACCTGGTCGACAGTCTTGGTCAGGAAAATAATCCGCAGTGGAAAACCGTTGCGCTGGCCGATCAGAGCGGTGAACTGGTCGCGCCTAATGGATCCATCGGCTTCCGCTGGGGTGAAAAAGGCAAGTGGAACCTCGAGCAGCGTGACGGCAGCAGCGGAGAGGAAACCGCGCTGCGCTTAAGCCTGCTGGGCAGCCACGATGAAGTTGCCGAGGTAGGTTTCCCGTACTTTGGCGGTGAAAGCACCGAACATTTCGATAACGTCAAACTGAAAGACGTCCTGCTGCATAAACTGCCGGTTAAACGCCTGCAGCTGGCTGACGGCTCAAGCGCGCTGGTGGCAACGGTTTACGATCTCACGATGGCTAACTATGGCCTGGATCGTGGTCTGAACGATGAAAACTGCGCCAGCAGCTACGATGAAATGAAGGCTTATACCCCAGCGTGGGCCGAGCAGATCACCGGCGTGCCTCGCCAGGATATCGTGCGCATTGCCCGCGAGTTTGCCGATAACGCAGACAAAACCCACGGCCGCTCGATGATTATCGTTGGCGCAGGGGTGAACCACTGGTTCCACATGGATATGGCCTATCGTGGGCTTATCAATATGCTGATCTTCTGCGGCAGCATCGGACAGAGCGGCGGCGGCTGGGGCCACTACGTCGGCCAGGAAAAACTGCGCCCGCAAACCGGCTGGATGCCGCTGGCGTTTGCCCTCGACTGGCAGCGCCCGCCGCGCCACATGAACAGCACCTCCTACTTCTATAACCACTCCAGCCAGTGGCGCTACGAGACGGTCACTGCGGACGAATTCCTCTCGCCGCTGGCGGATAAATCCCGCTATACCGGCCACCTGATTGACTTCAACGTGCGCGCTGAACGTATGGGCTGGCTGCCGTCTGCGCCGCAGCTCGGGACTAACCCGCTACGCATTGCTGACCGGGCGAAAGAGGCCGGGATGTCGCCGGTGGATTACACCGTCGAACAGCTTAAATCTGGCGGCATTCGCTTTGCGGCAGAGCAGCCGGACTCCGGCTATAACCATCCGCGCAACATGTTTATCTGGCGCTCCAACCTGCTGGGCTCCTCCGGGAAGGGGCATGAGTTCATGCTCAAATACCTGCTGGGCACCGAGCACGGCATTCAGGGCAAAGACCTGGGCCAGGAAGGCGGGCTGATGCCGGAAGAGGTGGAGTGGGTCGATAACGGCCTGGACGGCAAGCTGGATCTGGTGGTTACTCTGGACTTCCGCCTGTCGAGCACCTGTTTATATTCCGACATCGTGCTGCCGACCGCCACCTGGTATGAGAAAGAGGATCTGAATACTTCGGATATGCATCCGTTTATTCACCCGTTCTCTGCCGCAGTAGACCCTTGCTGGGAGTCAAAGAGCGACTGGGAAATCTACAAAGGGATCGCGAAGAAATTCTCTGAAGTTTGCGTCGGCCACCTCGGCAAAGAAACCGATGTTGTGACGTTGCCGATTCAGCATGATTCCGCCGCTGAACTGGCTCAGCCGTATGGCGTGATGGACTGGAAGAAGGGCGAATGTGACCTGATCCCAGGTAAAACCGCGCCGCACATTATTGCCGTTGAGCGCGACTATCCGGCGACGTATGAGCGCTTTACCTCCGTCGGACCGCTGCTGGAAAAAATGGGTAACGGCGGGAAAGGCATTAGCTGGAATACCGAGAAAGAAGTCGAGTTCCTGCGCAAGCTCAATTACGTGAAGACCGACGGCCCGGCCAAAGGCCAGCCGATGATCAACACGGCGATTGACGCTGCCGAAATGGTGCTCAGCCTTGCGCCTGAAACCAACGGCCAGGTAGCGGTGAAGGCCTGGGCCGCGCTCGGCGAATTTACCGGCCGCGACCACACGCACCTCGCGCGACCAAAAGAAGAAGAGAAGATTCGCTTCCGCGATATTCAGGTTCAGCCGCGCAAAATCATCTCAAGCCCGACCTGGTCCGGCCTGGAAGATGAGCATGTGTCTTACAACGCCGGATATACCAACGTCCATGAGCTGATCCCGTGGCGCACCCTGTCTGGCCGCCAGCAGCTGTATCAGGATCATCAGTGGATGCGCGACTTTGGCGAGAGCCTGGTGGTGTACCGTCCGCCAATCGATACCCGTTCCGTGGACGGCATGATGGGCCACAAGTCCAACGGCAACCCGGAAAAAGCGCTTAACTTCCTGACGCCGCACCAGAAGTGGGGCATTCACTCCACCTACAGCGACAACCTGTTGATGCTGACGCTGGGGCGTGGGGGGCCGATCATCTGGCTGTGCGAGGCCGACGCGAAAGAGATAGCTATTGCCGATAACGACTGGGTTGAAGTGTTTAACAAAAACGGCGCGCTGACGGCGCGGGCAGTGGTGAGCCAGCGTGTCCCGGCCGGGATGACCATGATGTACCACGCGCAGGAACGCATCATGAACCTGCCGGGCTCTGAAATTACCGGCCAGCGCGGCGGTATTCATAACTCGGTTACCCGTATCACGCTGAAGCCGACCCATATGATTGGGGGCTACGCGCAGCTGGCTTACAGCTTTAACTATTACGGCACGGTCGGTTCTAACCGCGATGAATTCGTGGTGGTTCGCAAGATGAAAGAGATTAACTGGTTAGACGGCGAAGGCAATGACCAGGTACAGGAGAGCGTAAAATGAAAATTCGTTCACAAATTGGCATGGTGCTGAATCTGGATAAATGCATCGGCTGCCATACCTGCTCGGTGACCTGCAAAAACGTCTGGACCAGCCGCGAAGGGACGGAGTACGCGTGGTTTAACAACGTGGAAACCAAACCCGGCCTTGGCTACCCGACTGACTGGGAAAACCAGGAAAAATGGAAGGGCGGCTGGATCCGCAAAATCAACGGCAAGCTACAGCCGCGCATGGGCAACCGCGCGATGCTGCTGGGTAAAATCTTCGCTAACCCGCATTTACCGGGCATTGATGATTATTACGAGCCGTTCGACTACGACTACCAGAACCTGCATACCGCGCCGGAAGGCAGCAAAGCGCAGCCGGTGGCTCGCCCTCGCTCGCTGATTACCGGCCAGCGAATGAACAAAATCGAAGCAGGCCCGAACTGGGAAGAGCTGCTTGGCGGAGAGTTTGAAAAACGCGCGCAGGACCAGAACTTCGTCAATATGCAAAAGGCGATGTACGGCCAGTTCGAAAACACCTTCATGATGTACCTGCCGCGCCTGTGCGAGCACTGCCTGAACCCGGCCTGCGTGGCGACCTGCCCGAGCGGGGCTATCTACAAGCGTGAGGAAGACGGGATTGTCCTTATTGACCAGGATAAATGCCGCGGCTGGCGGATGTGCATCACCGGCTGTCCGTACAAAAAAATCTACTTCAACTGGAAAAGCGGCAAATCAGAGAAGTGCATCTTCTGCTACCCGCGCATTGAAGCCGGGATGCCAACGGTGTGTTCCGAAACCTGCGTAGGGCGCATTCGCTACCTCGGCGTGCTGCTGTACGACGCGGATGCGATTGAACAGGCGGCCAGCACGGAAAACGAGAAAGATCTGTATCAGCGCCAGCTGGATGTGTTCCTCGATCCGAACGATCCGGCGGTTATTGCGCAGGCGCTGAAAGACGGGATCCCTCAGGGCGTGATCGCCGCTGCGCAGCAGTCTCCGGTTTACAAAATGGCGATGGACTGGAAGCTGGCGCTGCCGCTGCACCCGGAATACCGCACGCTGCCGATGGTCTGGTATGTGCCGCCGCTGTCGCCGATTCAGTCCGCAAGCGATGCGGGCCAGCTGCCGCATACCGGCATTCTGCCTGACGTCGAAAGCCTGCGTATTCCTGTGGAGTACCTGGCCAACCTGCTGACCGCCGGGGACACGGCACCGGTACTGCGGGCGCTGAAACGCATGATGGCGATGCGCCACTACAAACGTGCTGAAACCGTTGAAGGCGTGACTGATACCCGCGCGCTGGAAGAGGTGGGGTTAACCGAAGCTCAGGCGCAGGAGATGTACCGTTACCTGGCTATCGCCAACTACGAAGATCGTTTTGTGGTGCCGACCAGCCACCGCGAGCTGGCGGCGGAAACCTTCCCTGAGCACAGCGGCTGCGGCTTTAGCTTCGGCGACGGCTGCCACGGGAGCGACACTAAATTCAATTTGTTCAACAGCCGCCGGATTGACGCTATCGACGTTTCGAGCAAAACGGAGCCGCACCCATGATTGAATTACTGATTATCTCCCGCCTGCTGGAGTACCCGGATGCTGCCCTGTGGCAGCATCACCAGGAACTGCATGAAGCCCTTGCGCAGAGCGATGCCTTGACGGAAAAGCAACGTGGCGATCTGGACAGGTATATCGATTCACTCTGCCAGCGTGAGCTGCTGGATGCGCAATCCAGCTACAGCGAACTGTTCGATCGCGGCCGGGCAACGTCGCTGCTGCTGTTCGAACACGTTCACGGTGAATCACGCGATCGTGGCCAGGCGATGGTTAACCTGATGAACCAGTATCAGCAGGCGGGGCTGGAAATAGACAGCCACGAGCTGCCGGACCATCTGCCGCTGTACCTGGAATATCTGTCCCAGCGCACGCCGGCAGAAGCGCAGGGCGGGCTACAGGACATCGCGCCAATCCTGGCCCTGCTCAGCGCTCGCTTGAAGCAGCGTGAAAGCGACTATGCGCTGCTGTTCGACCTGCTGATTGCCCTTTCTGAAAGCAGCGTCAGCGTGGAAACCGTTCGCCAGCAGATTGCTAATGAAGCGCGCGACGACACCCCGCAGGCGCTGGACGCGGTGTGGGAGGAGGAGCAGGTGAAATTCATGGCCGACGACAGCTGCGGAGAGACTGAAATTACCGCGCACCAGCGTCGTTTTGCCGGGGCGGTGGCTCCGCAGTACCTGAATATAGCAGGAGGGAAATAATGCATTTTCTCAACGTCTTCTTCTTTGATATCTACCCGTACCTTTGCGGTGCCGTTTTCCTGATTGGCAGCTGGCTTCGCTATGACTACGGGCAGTATACCTGGCGGGCAGCTTCTAGCCAGATGCTGGATCGCAAAGGTATGAATCTGGCTTCAAACCTGTTTCATTTCGGCATTCTTGGGATTTTTGCCGGGCACTTCCTCGGGATGCTGACGCCGCACTGGATGTACGAGGCGTTTTTACCGCTGGAAATTAAACAGAAAATGGCCATGTTTGCCGGGGGCGCGAGCGGCGTGATGACGCTGGTGGGCGGCCTGCTGCTGCTGAAGCGTCGCCTGTTCAGCCCGCGCGTTCGTGCCACCACGACCGGGGCCGATATTCTGATCCTAAGCCTGCTGATGGTCCAGTGCGCGCTGGGCCTGGGCACTATTCCGTTCTCCGCCCAGCATATGGACGGCAGCGAAATGATGAAACTGGTGAACTGGGCGCAGCACGTGGTGACCTTCCGCGGCGGGGCTTCGGAATTCCTGGACGGCGTGGCGTTTATCTTCCGCGTCCATCTGGTGCTGGGGATGACGCTGTTCCTGTTGTTCCCGTTCTCCCGCCTGGTGCATATCTGGAGCGCGCCGGTGGAGTACCTGACGCGCAAATACCAGATTGTTCGCGCCCGCCGTTAGTTCTTCTGTATCATCAAAAGCCCGGTTTATGCCGGGTTTTTTTGCGATGAACAAATGCGATTTTTCGAATGTGTATGTTGACTTTATCGGCCTGAGTTTTACTATGGCGGAGTTTATTTACAGGACTCAATCATGACTGCGTTAACGCCTTTACAGCTTTTTAAGCATCTTTCGGAAGAGACCCGGCTGGCTATTACCCTGCTGCTGAGGGCGAAGCGCGAGCTTTGCGTCTGCGAATTGACTGCCGTGCTGGATCTGCCGCAGCCTAAGGTCTCCCGGCATCTGGCTATGCTGCGCGAGGGCGGTTTGCTGCAGGACAGAAGAGAGGGGAAATGGGTTTACTATCGCCTTTCACCGCATATGCCCGCCTGGGCTGCAGCGGTGATTGAGCAGGCCTGGCAAAGCCAGGGGCATGAAGTGCTGGAGCGTTTGAAACGCATAGAGGCGAGCGGGGCTATGGCGCTTTGCCAGTAAAAAAATTTAACTCAATATATCTGTTTTTTCGAATGTGAATTTTGCAATGATAATGGGGACTGAGTGCATATGTTTTTAGCTGGAGCAATATTTATTCTCACCCTGGTGCTGGTTATCTGGCAGCCGCGTGGGTTGGGGATTGGCTGGAGTGCGATGCTAGGCGCCGGGCTGGCGTTAGCCACCGGCGTGGTTCAGCTGGCCGATATCCCCGTGGTGTGGGCGATTGTCTGGAACGCTACGGCGACCTTTATCGCGGTGATTATTATTAGTCTGCTGCTGGACGAGTCGGGCTTTTTTGAATGGGCGGCGCTGCACGTTGCCCGCTGGGGAAAGGGGCATGGGCGGCTGCTGTTTACCTGGATTGTGCTGCTGGGTGCAACCGTGGCGGCGCTGTTTGCGAATGACGGCGCGGCGCTTATTCTGACGCCGATTGTTATCGCGATGCTGCTGGCGCTGGGGTTCAGCCCTGGCGCGACGCTGGCGTTTGTGATGGCCGCGGGTTTTATCGCCGACACGGCAAGCCTGCCGCTGATCGTCTCAAACCTGGTCAACATCGTTTCCGCAGACTTCTTCCAGCTTGGGTTCAGCGAATACGCTTCGGTGATGGTGCCGGTCAACCTCGCGGCAATTGCTGCCACGCTTGCCATGCTGCATCTGTTTTTTCGCAAAGATATTCCACGGGCCTACGACCTTGGGCTGCTGAAAACGCCTGCCAGCGCCATCAAAGATCCGGCCACCTTTAAGGCCGGTTGGGTTGTACTTGTGCTGTTGCTGGTGGGCTTTTTTGCCCTGGAGCCGCTGGGGATCCCGGTCAGCGCGATTGCCGCAGTAGGGGCTCTGATTTTGCTGGCGGTGGCGAAAAAAGGGCAGGCGATTAATACCGGTAAAGTTCTGCGCGGAGCGCCCTGGCAGATTGTTATTTTCTCGCTGGGAATGTACCTGGTGGTTTATGGCCTGCGCAACGCCGGTTTGACCGACCAGCTTTCGAGTTTGCTTAACATCATGGCACAGCATGGGCTTTGGACGGCAACGCTGGGCACGGGCTTTATCACGGCGTTCCTGTCATCAGTGATGAACAATATGCCCACGGTGCTGGTCGGGGCCTTGTCCATTGAGGGCAGTAGCGCCGGTGGCCTGATTAAAGAAGCGATGATTTACGCCAATGTGATCGGCTGCGACCTCGGTCCTAAAATCACGCCGATTGGCAGTCTGGCCACGCTGCTGTGGCTGCACGTTCTCGCGCAGAAGAAGCTGACTATCAGCTGGGGCTACTACTTCCGTACCGGCATTGTGATGACGCTGCCGGTGCTGTTTGTCACGCTCGCGGCGCTTGCCCTGCGACTTTCTTTCTCTCACTGAGTTACCGTCTATGAGCAAAATAACGATTTACCACAATCCTGAGTGCGGCACGTCTCGCAACACGCTGGCGATGATCCGCAACAGCGGGACGGAGCCCACGATTATCTATTACCTGGAAACGCCTCCGTCCCGCGAGGAACTTACCGGGCTGCTTGCCGACATGGCGATTAGCGCCCGCGAATTACTGCGTAAAAACGTTGAGCCTTATGAGACGCTGGGGCTTGGGGAAGGGCAATTCAGCGACGAGCAGTTGATCGACTTTATGGTGCAGTACCCGCTGTTAATTAACCGGCCGATCGTGGTCAGCGAGCTGAGCACCAGGCTTTGCCGTCCTTCTGAGCGTGTGCTGGATATCCTGCCTGAGACACAGCGGGGCGCGTTCAGCAAGGAAGACGGCGAGCAGGTTGTGGATGTGCGCGGCCAGCGCCTGAAACCGTAAAACACGCTTGAAACCGAAAAAGGAAAGGGTAGAATGCCTTCGCAAGGTGATGGCGTTCCACCTTCCCCAACCGCCTCGTTCGGAGGCTGATGACGCCTGGTATGACTCTTTTAATCCAAGAGGCATGTCAGGCTGGTCAACGTTTACCCCCCGGCTCTGCATGCTTCCCTGACCGTATCGATAAGATAGTTTTGAGGAAAATATGGTTAAACCACTTTTTGCAGTTATTGTTGGCGGCTCGGCGGGGTGCGTTATTCGCTGGCTACTTGCGTTGCGTCTTAACGGCCTTTTTCCTCAGTTGCCTCTCGGCACGCTGGCGGTCAACCTGCTGGCCGGGTTGATCATTGGCGGCGCGCTGGCTTTCTTTCTGCGCCAGCCTCAGCTTGATCCCACCTGGAAGCTGCTGATCACCACCGGCCTGTGCGGCGGCATGAGCACCTTCTCAACATTTTCTGTTGAGCTATTTTCGCTGCTGCAGGGCGGGAATTATGTCTGGGCGATGGCGTCTGTTTTCGCTCATGTGATGGGGTCATTATTAATGACCGCGGTCGGTTTCTTCATCATTAATGCAGTGATGTAACGTCAACGGACTCAGGTTGCCTGAGTCCGTATTGTTAAGTATTAGCGCCTCCCGCTCAGTTTCTTCAGGCGTTCAATGCCCACCGGTTCTTCATGCTGAAGCGGCGTAAGGGCTATACGTCTGGCATGTCCGTTCTGAATTTGCTGAATAATTGATATTTCTCGGCTGGCTCTGGCTTTCAGCAGTGGAGATGAAGGCCGGGCAGCGGCAATGCTGTTGTTAATGATCCATGCCCAGGGTTCAATCTCCGCTCGCCGCAGATCGTCCTGCAGGTTTGCTGCCTCCAGCATCGGGGTCGTTTCCGCCAGCGTGACGATAATCACCTTCGTTTGCTCCGGGTCCTGCAACTGCATTATCGGCGTGAGATAGCGTTCTTCAGTATTGCCCATCTGGCGCACCATCTCTTTGTGGTAGTTGCCTGAGGCATCCAGCAGCAAAAGTGTGTGCCCGGTGGGCGCGGTGTCCATAATCACAAAATGGTCATTCGCCTCTTTGATGATCCGCGAGAAAGCCTGGAATACCGCAATTTCTTCAGTGCAAGGGGAGCGCAGATCCTCTTCCAGTACGGCTCGCCCGGCGTCATCAAGATCTTTGCCCTGATTGTCCATCACATAACGGCGGTAGCGCTCGGTTTCTGCTTTAGGATCGATTCTGCTCACCGTCAGGCCTGGCATCGCATCCGCAAGGGTGTAAGAAAGATGCGCCGCCGGGTCGGAGGTTGTCAGATGAACATTATGCCCTCGACTGGCCAATGAGACGGCGAGGGAAGCTGCCAGCGTGGTTTTTCCTACGCCGCCTTTGCCCATCGTCATTACCAGGCCGTTACCTGCAAGACTTAATTCTTCCACCAGAGTGGAAAGCGGAGGCAGGGCGAGATCGTTCCACGGTTCTGCTATGAAAGATCCGGTTATTATCTCTTCCTCAGGATTTAGTAATGCTCTTAGCGCTTCCACCCCAACCAGGTTAAACGACTTCAGCGGCAGCTTAGTTTGTGGCAAAGACATCAGGTTTTCAGGCATCTCGCTGAGGGCTCTCTCTTCCCGCGCCAGAATACTTTGCGCCAGCGGGTCGTGCTCATCCGGCTGTGGCGTCAGCACGCCGTTAATGGCGAGATGCTGGTGTTTCAAACCCAGTTGAGCAAGTTCGTCGTGGGTGTGCGAAACCTCTTTCAGCGTGGAGATTTGCGCGCGTGCGACCAGCACCAGACGCGTCAGGTTTTCATCCGCCAGGGCGGTGACCGCGTTTGCATATTGGTGTTGCTGTTTTTCAAGCCCAACCAGTGGACCAAGGTTTGCCGCCGCGTCCGGGTTGGCCTCCAGATAACCGCTCCATGCGCCCGGCAGTTCGAGCATGCGGATTGTGTGCCCGGTTGGCGCCGTGTCGAAAACAATGTGCTGGTATTTCTCGCGCAATATTTCGCTGGTCAATAGCGCGGTGAACTCGTCAAAAGCGGCTATTTCGGTCGTGCAGGAGCCTGAAAGCTGCTCTTCTATGCTGCGCACAACCTCTGCCGGCATCTGGTCTCGTACCGGATTAAGGACCCGGTCGCGATAGGCCTGTGCGGCCGCGAGCGGATCGACTTCCATCGCATCCAGACCCGGCACTTGTGCCACGGCCACAATTCGATGTCCGATCTGCTGATTGAACACCTGGCCCACGTTTGAAGCCGGATCGGTACTGACCAGCAGCGTGCGTTTACCGCTGTCGGCAAGCCGGACGGCGGTAGCGCAGGCCAAAGATGTTTTGCCTACCCCGCCTTTGCCAGTGAAGAAAATGAACTGAGGGATGTCGGTTAAAAAAGACATTTGCATAATTTGCTCCTGAGATGCGTTAAGGCTGACGGGGAATTGTGCAGCAGCGGGGTTCGGCGTCGTGTTGTTCCCAATCCTGGGTGAAGGGGACGTTTGCCCAGCGGGCAAGATCCGCTCGTGCGGGACGCGTGCCTGACATCGCCAGGACGCCATCTACCAGGACAACGGGCAGCGCGCCCGAGCCAACATCATTCAGGACGTTTTTCACGATGGGATTGTTGATAAAGCTGGCGGGATTTTTAGCCAGATTGTACCGCTGGATAGCGATACCGTTTTGCTTCGCCCAGTCGAGATCGGCGTTCCACTGCAGGTCCGATCGCTGCACGTTCACGCTACTGGTCGCGCAGCATCCGGCAGCCTCATAAATTTCAATTCTGGACATGTTGTTTGCCTCAAAAGTAAGCCACAAAGTGTGGTACTGAGGTAAACGAACGAGGACAGGAAAGGATGCAAAAATTAATGCATTTTTTTATGGCAGCAGACGGGGGAATGCTCATCTGCTTCGACGTCACACAGCTCAACCAGCTTTTGCCTGAGACTGGATCTGGCGCGCAGCAGCCTGGATTTCAGAGCGCTCAGCGTCAGGCTCAGCTCGTCGGCAACCTCCTTCTGGGGGCGGCGATAAATATCACATTGTTCAATAAGCCAGGCTTCGTCGACGGGAAGAGACTGGAGCGTTTCGGGCAGGCATCGCGCCAATGAGGCAACGGGCTCAGCCTGGGGTGGCTGGTGAATCAGTGATTCAGGGACTTCAACAAACGCTTTGTCCAGGCGATGCTTGTCAATCAGCAGGTTTCTGGCTGCTCGGTAGAGCCAGGCTAACGGATAATCCATCTCACAGAATGTTTCGGCGTTCGCCCGAGCCTTTAAAAACAGTTCCTGCAGCAGGTCTGCCGCTTTGTCAGGATCGGCGGTTTTGGCTAACAAAAAATGATACAGCTCGGCCTGATGCTGACGCCAGAAAGGGGTCATGCAGCTATTAAAGGCGGTTATATCAGGCATCTTGTTTCCTCTGAATGAATACGGAAATAGCATAACGCAGTTCGAGGCGAGACCGAAAGCGAACTGGAAGATTGTGCAAATTTGAAGGTTTGGATTTTTTTCTGAGAGAGGG
>NZ_BCTL01000003.1 GCF_001571265.1 Cedecea neteri NBRC 105707 = ATCC 33855
TTTTGCTGCACACCTTAGGTGGGCAACGGGGCGCTACTATAGGGAGTCAGCCCGATTCGGTCAAGCCTAATTTATGGATTATGCTGCGTTCGGTTAAGGTCTGAGCGGTTAGGGCGGTTTTAAGGCAAATTCATCAGAAAAAGCTCCCGCCCGGCAAATCCCTTTGGGCGGGAGAGGGTCAAGCGTCGTGCTAACTGGCGTTGCCTCCCAGCGATTGCCAGAGCGTAATGCGGTTCTCCAGTTCCGTTTGTTGTAGTGAGATAAGCGACTGGCGTGCGCTCCACAGCGTGCGTTGCGCCGTTAAGGCCGTCAGATAATCGCCGATGCCTGCCTGGTAGCGTTTCATCGCCAGATCAAAGGTTTGCTGCTCGGCTGCCACATACTGACGCTGGGCATCCAGCTCTTCGTTTAACGTTGAGCGACGAGCTAAAGCATCCGAAACGTCTTTAAACGCGCTCTGGATCGTTTTTTCGTAACTCGCGATCAGCCCCTTCTTCTCTGCTTCGGCATAGCGCAGCTGCGACAGATTACTGCCGCCGGTAAACAGCGGCAGCGAGATGGACGGTGAAAATGACCAAACCTGCATCCCGTGGTTAAACAGCGAGGAGAGTGAGTCGCTGCCCACTCCTGCGCTGGCGGTTAGCGAGATTGAGGGGAAGAAGCTGGCCCGGGCCGCACCGATGTTGGCGTAGGCCACCTTCAGGTTGTGCTCTGCTTCCTGAATATCCGGCCTCGCAAGCAGCACGGATGAAGAGACCCCCGCAGGCACTAACGTGATGGTGTTTTCATTCAGACTTTCCAGCGTACCGGGCAGTAATGACTGCGGCACGCTGCCGCCCGCCAGCAGATTGATGGCGTTCTTATCCTGCATCACCAGCGTTTGGTAATTAGCGACGCTGGCTCGCGCCTGCTGGTAAACGCTGCGGGCCGATGAAACATCCGTTGCGGCTGCGGTACCAATTTGCTGCTGCCTTTGCACTATCTTCAGCGATCCTTCCGCGCTGGACATCGTCCGCTTTGCCAGCTCAAGACTGCTGCTATCGGCAGCTAACGTGATCCACGCCGTCGTTAACTCGGCCACCAGCGTCAGACGAGTGTTTTGTGCGGTAAATTCGCTGGCAAGCCAGGTTTCTCTTGCCGCCCGGGAAAGGCTTTGGTTGCGGCCAAATAAATCAAGCTCAAAGCTGGTCACTGTGCCGTCGGCCTGTGCGCTGGAAGTCAGCCCACTTTCTGTGGTGCGGCTGCGCGTGGAGCTTAACTCCGCATTGAGCGTGGGAAACAGTGACGCACGCTGAACGCCATACTGGGCTCTGGCGGCCTCAATATCGGCAATCGCTTTTTGCACATCGCGATTGCTGTTAAGCCCCATGCCCACCACCTGTTGCAGGCGGGTATCTTTAACCACCTGCTGCCAGTGGCCCACCACCGCGCGGGATTCACCATTGGTGCCCGGCAGCGTGGCTGGAATAGGGGCCGTAGGGCGCTCATAATCAGGATCCAGCGAAACACAGCCGGTGCTGAGCAGCGCCAGCAGGATAATGGAGAGACGAATCATGGTTTACCCCTTCGCACGACGTTGACCGGCGAACAGGCGTTTCACCAGCACAAAGAAGAGAGGAACAAAGAAAATCGCGAGCAGGGTAGCGGTCAGCGTGCCGCCCACAATCCCTGTCCCGATGGCGATACGGCTGTTTGCGCCCGCCCCGGTGGCGACGGCCAGCGGCGTGACCCCGGCGACAAACGCCAGCGACGTCATGATAATGGGACGCAGGCGCGTCAGCGCTGCACGAAGCGCTGCATGAGAAAGTGAATATCCCTCATTTACGGCAGCTTCGGCGTATTCCACAATCAAAATGGCGTTTTTAGACGACAATCCAATCGTGGTAAGCAGCGCAACCTGGAAATAAATGTCGTTACTTAAGTCACGCATCCACGCGGCAAGCGCGGCGCCAAGGAGCCCCAAAGGAATCACCAGAATCACCGACAGCGGCACGGACCAGCTTTCATACAGCGCGGCGAGGCACAGGAACACCACCAGGATAGACACCGCATACAGGCTGAGTGCCTGACCGCTGGCCAATTTTTCCTGCAGGGAGAGGCCGCTCCATGCCCAGCTTGTACCGGCTGGCAGGCTGTTGGCCAGCGCCTCCATTTTTTCCATTGCCACGCCGGAGCTGTACCCGGCGGCGTTTTCCCCCTGAATTTCGAAGGCTACCGAGCCGTTGTAGCGCACCAGGTTTTCCGGGCCATACTGCCAGCGGGTTGTGGCGAACGCGGAGAAAGGCGTCATGCTTTGGTTTTCACTGCGCACAAACCATTTTCCCAGGTCGGAAGGGGTCGCGCGGGTATCGCTTTCGCCCTGGATGTAGACCTTTTTCACCCGGCCGCGATCGATAAAATCATTCACGTAGGTACCGCCCCATGCGCTGGAAAGCGTAGAGGAAACCTCACTCAACGAAAGTCCAAGCGAGACGGCTTTATTGCTGTCGATATCCACCTGAAGCTGCGGCATTTGCGGCAGATCGTTGGCGCGGACGGCCTGCAGACCCGGGTCCTGATTCGCTTTGGCAATAAGCTGGTTGCGCAGGGTAAACAGCGCGTCACGGTCGGTTCCGCCATTGGCAAGCAGCTCGAAGGTAAAACCATTGCTCCTGCCCAGCCCGTCGACGGACGGCGGGATCATGGCAAACAGCGAGGCATCCCGCAGGGTATTGAGCTCTTTCGTGGCTCGCAGGGCGATAGCCTGGGCCGTATTCTCTTCACCTTCACGCTCGGACCAGTTTTTTAGCGACACGAAAGCCATGCCGGTGTTTTGCCCGTTACCGCTGAAGCTAAAGCCATCAACGGTAAAAATGACGTTGGTATTGGCTTTTTCTTTGGTCAGGAACCAGTCGGTGACGCTGCGGTTGATTTCCGCCGTGCGCACGGCCGTTGCACCCGGCGGCAAGGTCCACTGCACCATGATCTGACCCTGATCCTCGACGGGCAGGAAGCTGCCCGGCAGTTTCCACATCACCAGCCCCATTGCGCCGCAGATGGCAACATAAGCCAGCATGACGGTGACATAGTGACGGAGAGTGTCGATCACACGGCGTTTATAGCTGCGCTCGGTGGTGCGGTACAGGCGGTTAAAACCAGCGAAAAAGCCGCGTTTGTGCGATGTGGTGTGCTGCAAGACGCTACCGCAAAGCGCCGGAGTAAGCGTCAGGGCAACAATCACCGACAGGACCATCGCAGAAATGATGGTCACCGAGAACTGGCGGTAAATCACGCCCGTGGAGCCGCCAAAAAACGCCATTGGCAGAAAGACGGCGGACAGCACTAAGGCAATGGCTATCAGGGCACCGGAGATTTCACCCATGGATTTTTCTGTGGCCTCGCGCGCCGGGAGCCCTTCATCACGCATGATGCGTTCAACGTTTTCCACCACCACGATGGCGTCGTCCACCAGCAGGCCGATAGCAAGCACCATGGCAAACAGCGTCAGCGTGTTAATGGAGTATCCGAACAGGGCCAGCACGCCGAAAGTCCCCAGCAAGACGACCGGTACCGCCAGCGCAGGGATCAGCGTGGCGCGAACGTTCTGCAAAAAGAGGTACATCACGAAGACCACCAGCAGAATGGCCTCAAACAGCGTTTGAATCACATCCTCAATGGAGATTTTAATGAATTCAGTGCTGTCTTTAGGGAAGGCAATTTTGTAGCCCTCCGGCATGCTGCGCTCAAACTCGGCGATTTTCTCTTTCACGCGCGTAGTCGTGTCCAGGGCGTTTGCGCCGGGCGCAAGCATCACCGCAATCCCTGCTGCCGGGCGGCCGTTCAGTTTGGCGATGGAGGTGTAATCCTCGCTGCCCATTTCAACCCGTGCGACATCGGAAATGCGTACGACTGCGCCGTTGGACTCGCTCTTCACAATAATATTTTTGAACTGCTCGACGGTTTGCAGCCGCGACTGAGCGCGAACCGTGGCGGTGAGCTGCTGGGTGTCCGGAGAGGGAAGCGCCCCAATTTTCCCGGCGGAAACCTGAACGTTCTGCGCTTCAATCGCCGTTTGAATATCCGAAGGCATCAGGGAATAAGAAGCCAGCTTTGCCGGATCCATCCAGATACGCATGGCATATTCGGCGCCGAACACCTGCAGGCTGCCGACGCCGGTCAGGCGGGCCATAGGATCCTGAACGTTGCTGACCAGCCAGTCGGCGATATCCGAACTGTTGGCTTTATCCTGCTCGTCGTAAACGCCCATGATCATCAGGAAGCTGCTTTGGGACTTCACTACCGTCACGCCGGATTGCTGCACTTCGCTTGGCAGGCGGGACTCGGCCTGCTGCACTTTGTTTTGCACCTGAACCTGGGCAGTATCGGGATCGGTGCCCTGTTCAAAGGTGACGGTAATACTAACGGAGCCGTCCGAGCTGCTGGTGGAGCTGAAATAGAGCAGGTTATCCAGCCCGGTCAGCTGTTGTTCTATGACCTGAGTCACGCTGTTTTCCAGCGTTTCAGCCGAGGCGCCGGTGTAGGTGGCGGAAATTTTAATGGCGGGAGGGGCCACATCGGGATACTGGGCGACCGGCAGGGTGCGAATAGCCAGCATCCCGGCCAGCATAATGAGAATCGCAATAACCCAGGCAAAAACCGGACGACGGACGAAGAAGGTGGAGAACATCAGGCTTTACCTCCGTCTTGGGTTATTTCAACGGGCTTGACCTGTTGCCCGGCGCTCACTTTGCCGGTGCCTTCAACGATTAGCCTGTCGCCGTTGTTCAGCCCGCTGAGCACTAGCCATTTATCACCGTAGGTAGAGCCAGTTTCCAGCGTCCGCTGCTCGACTTTATTTTCCGCATCAACAACCAGCGCGGTGGCATTGCCTTTGGCATCGCGGGTAATGCCCTGCTGCGGGGCAAGGATTGCGTTATTCATGATGCCTTCATCAACCCGGGCACGGACAAACATGCCGGGCAGAAGCTGCTGCTGAGGGTTGGCGAAAGCGGCCCGCAGGGTGACGGAACCGGTTGATTCATCCACGGCAACTTCCGTCAGTGCAAGGCGACCTTTTTGCGCGTAGGTGCTGCCATCTTCTAGCAGCAAAGAGACGCTCAGTGTGTTGGCGTTTGTCGCCAGCGTTTGCTTGCGCAGACGCAGCAAATCCACGCTGGAGCGGGTGAGATCCACGTAAATGGTGTCTAGCCCGCGAACGGTGGCCAGGGCGCTTTCCTGCTCAGCCGAGACCAGCGCACCTGGCGTAACGGAGGATATCCCGATTCGCCCGGCGATGGGGGAAGTGACCGTTGTCCAGTTGAGGTTGATTCGCGCACTTTCCAGCGTGGCTTTTTTCGATTCCACGCTGGCCTTGTCCTGATTACATGCGGACTGCGCATCGTCAGCATCCTGTCGGGAGACGCCGTTTTCTTTCACTAATTGCCCATAGCGCCGGGCTTTCTGGCAATCGGCAACAACCAACGCCTGTGCCTGTTTTAGTGAGGCGGCGGCTTCGTTGTAAGCGGCCTGGAAGCTGGCAGGATCAATCTGGTAAAGCGGCTGGCCAGCTTTAACGTTATCCCCTTCATTAAACAGCCGCTTCTGGATAATGCCGGTGACCTGCGGGCGAACCTCTGCGCTCATTGCGGCCGCGGTTCGCCCGGTAAGCTCGCTAATAACGGAAACAGGCTGGCTGGCCAATGTCGTAATCCCCACTTCCGGGAAGGGAAGTGCCGGTGCCGATATATCTTCATTATTACATCCGCTCAGGAGAAATAATGTGACTACAGATGTTTGAATATATTTCATCTCTTTTCTCAGGGTGAAGGATGTCCGCCTCGCAATTGCGCAAGGAATAAAGTTTCAGGCACTCGTCTCTCTCCGAATATTCGGAAAAAATAAAGTTAGGGGCGGTGTTATTCCCCTGGTGTTGGTTTAAATAAAACTAGTTAATGCCAATCAGCATATTAATGATTTCGCGATACACTTTTTCCATGGCCTGGGGTTCAACTTTCTGCGACGTTAGGCGGCGATAAATCGTGCCCTCCATCATCACAGCCGTGACTTCAACGCTGCAGCGCACGCGCTCTTCGGTTAAATGCGGGTGATCTTTTTTAAGGTGTAAACAAGCGGTTTTGAAAATACGTTCATCGGCTTCTTTAAGCCAGGCGGCTACCTGCGGGTTGCGCGTGGCTTCGGCCGAGATCTCAAGCATTAAAGTGTCATCTTCTTCATTGAGGCTAATTCGGCTGGCGAGAAGATTAGGAATAATATCCGTCGGACTCTTATCCGACATGTCGGCTATACGTTTATCGATAATACGGTGAATAATCGCTTCAATGATGGCGTCTTTATTGCTGAAGTAGCGATAAATTTGCCCGACGCTTAACTGTGCCTCCGTGGCAATTTGCGACATGCTGGCCGAGTGAAAACCGCTGCTGGTGAAGCAGCGCCTGGCGGCGGCAATAATGTCGTTTTGGCGGGCTTTGTGCCGGGCTTCAAGCTTGCTGCTCATTGCTGACTCCGTATTTTAATTTATGAGAGTGATCGTTCTCATTTGTGTTAATTATACGTCGCAATGAAGTGTTGGAAAGATTTTTTTTAGTTTGTTTATAACTGGCTGTTTTTAATCGAGGTAATTTTTTGGCGAGCAATGCTAAAGGGGAATACAGAGCCATTAACCTTTAATTTAATAATGGTTTGTCTGCTGAAATGATTAAAAGTAGGCTGGTAAATAACAAGGTTAATAGGGCGAGGAGATAGAGGAGATAGAGGTGAGAAGGCGATGTATATGCGAAAAAAAAGCCCGCATTTGCATGCGAGCTCTTCTTTAAATATGGCGGTGAGGGAGGGATTCGAACCCTCGATACGTTGCCGTATACACACTTTCCAGGCGTGCTCCTTCAGCCACTCGGACACCTCACCATATTGTCGCTCCAGCGCTGCTGGAACGGGCGCTAATTTAGGGAAAATGGCCTTCGCCGTCAATGCTAATTTCATGTTTTTGGTGCGTTTAGCCAAACTTCATCCAACTTGATTCTTAAACCATCACAAGATGCTGCTTTTTATTGCATTAGGGCTTGCATGGCATCCCAATTCGCGTAAGCCTAAGAAAAAAAGGAGGCAGTATGGACATTATTTTTCATCACCCCACTTTTGACACCGAGTACTGGCTGAATCGCCTTCAGCAGGCTTTACCTGGCGCGCGCGTTCGCCAATGGAAGCAGGGGGACCAGCAGCCCGCAGATTATGCCCTTGTCTGGCATCCTCCAGTGGAAATGCTTAGCGGCCGCAAAGGGCTTAAAGGCGTATTTGCGCTGGGGGCAGGAGTTGACGCTATTCTCAGTAAACTTCAGGCTCATCCTGACATGCTGCCCGACGGCGTGCCGCTGTTCCGCCTCGAAGACACGGGGATGGGGCTGCAGATGCAGGAATATGCGGTCAGCCAGGTGCTGCACTGGTTCCGACGTTTTGACGATTACCAAAGACAAAAACAGCAGGGGCAATGGCAGCCACTGGACGATTATCGTCGTGAGGATTTCACTATCGGGATCCTTGGCGCTGGCGTGCTGGGTGGGAAAGTGGCGGAAAGTCTTGTGGCCTGGGGCTTCCCGGTTCGCTGCTGGAGCCGCAGCAAGAAAGATTTCCCTGGCGTAGAGAGTTTTGCCGGTGCTGAAGCGCTGCCTGCCTTCTTAGGCGGAACCCGCGTGTTGATCAACTTGCTGCCTAATACGCCGCAAACCGTCGGCATCATCAATCGTGAATTGTTGAGCCAACTGGCTAAAGATGCTTACGTGATAAATCTCGCGCGCGGCGTTCACCTGGTCGAGGCCGATCTGCTTGCGGCGCTGGATACCGGGCAGCTCAAAGGCGCAATGCTGGATGTCTTCTCTAAAGAGCCGCTGCCGGAAAATAACCTGCTATGGGCGCATCCCCGCGTTGCGATTACGCCGCATGTTGCAGCGGTAACTCGTCCTGATGAGGCGATTACCTATATTGCAAAAACGATTACTCAACTGGAAAACGGTGAAGCCGTCTCCGGCGAAGTATCACTGCAGCACGGTTATTAAGCATAAAGCCCGGCTTTGGTCGGGCTGATAACCTTCCAGAAGCAGGCTAAAAATTGTCATGGATTGCTGGTATCCTTAAGTCAAAATAGAAAAGGAGAAAGCCATGTATCCCGTTGACCTGCATATGCATACCGTTGCCAGCACCCACGCCTACAGTACCCTCCACGACTATATTGCCGTTGCTAAAGCCAAAGGTATCAAGCTGTTCGCTATTACCGACCACGGTCCGGATATGGCGGATGCGCCGCATTACTGGCACTTTATTAATATGCGTATCTGGCCACGGCTGGTCGATGGCGTCGGTATTTTGCGCGGTATTGAGTCGAACATTAAAAACACCGCCGGGGAAATCGACTGCACCGGCCCGATGCTGGACGCGCTGGATTTAATTATCGCGGGCTTCCATGAGCCAGTGTTCCCGCCAAAAGATAAAGCCACCCACACCGAAGCGATGATCGCGACGATGGCAAACGGTGACGTCCATATCATCAGCCATCCGGGTAACCCTAAATTCGAAATCGATATTCCGGCGGTTGCGGCGGCGGCGGCGAAGTACAATGTCGCGCTTGAGCTGAACAACTCTTCGTTTACCCACTCCCGCATTGGTAGCGGCCCGAACTGCCGCGCCATTGCCGAAGCCGTGCGCGATGCCGGTGGCTGGCTGGCGTTAGGATCTGACTCCCACACTGCTTTTACGCTGGGGGACTTTACCGAATGCCGTAAAATTCTTGATGAAATCAATTTCCCGGAAGAGCGGATCCTTAACGTTTCTCCGCAGCGCCTGCTGGGCTTCCTGGAAGCTCGTGGGATGGCGCCAATTGCTGAATTTGCCACACTGTAATTAACACCCGTAATGGATAGAGCCAGTCATGAATGAGTTTTCAATTATTTGCCGCGTACTCGGATCGTTATTTTATCGCCAGCCGCAGGATCCCCTGCTGGTGCCTCTTTTTACGCTGATCCGTGAAGGGAAGCTGGCGGCAAGCTGGCCACTGGAGCAGGATGAACTGTTGGGCCGACTGCAAAACAGCTGCGATCCGCAGCTACTGGCGGCCGACTTTAATGCGCTGTTTGTCGGGGAAAAGTGCAGCGTGCCGCCGTTCCGTTCCGCCTGGGAAGAGGGCAGTGATGAAGGCGAAGTGCGTCAGTTCCTGAAGCAGCGTGGCATGCCGCTGGGCGAGTCGCCGGCCGATCATTTTGGAACGCTATTACTGGCGGCCTCGTGGCTTGAAGATCAGTCTCAGGAAGATGAATTTGAAGCGCAGGTGACGCTGTTTGATGACTATCTGATGCCGTGGTGCGGGACTTTCCTTGGCAAAGTTGAAGCCCATGCGACAACGGCATTCTACCGTACTTTGGCGGCGATCAGCCGTGAGGCGCTGCAGGCCATGCGCGATGAGTTACAGGAATCAGAAGAGGAATAATTGTGATTTAAATCACAATTAAAATGCAACGCTGATTTCTGATTTACAAAAAATGTGCGCCAGATCGTAGT
Source organism: Cedecea neteri NBRC 105707 = ATCC 33855 (assembly GCF_001571265.1). Lineage (GTDB taxonomy): Bacteria > Pseudomonadota > Gammaproteobacteria > Enterobacterales > Enterobacteriaceae > Cedecea > Cedecea neteri. Next base: position 9,544 of record NZ_BCTL01000003.1, read on the forward strand.
GAGGGGCTAAGCCTCTGCTATGATACGGCGCCATGAAGACACTTATTCCACTTGCAATTACCACCGGTATTCTCTCTGGCCTTTGGGGCTGGGTTGCGGTGAGTCTCGGCCTGTTAGGCTGGGCCGGTTTCCTCGGCTGTACCGCCTATTTTGCCTGTCCGCAGGGCGGTATGAAGGGGCTTTTTATTTCTCTGTGTACCCTGTGCAGCGGCGTGCTTTGGGCGCTGGTGATTATTCACGGCAGCGCGCTGGCGCCGCATGCTGAAATCCTGGGCTATATCATGACCGGCGTGGTGGCCTTCCTGATGTGTATCCAGGCGCGCCATATTCTGCTGTCGTTTGTACCTGGGACGTTTATCGGGGCCTGTGCAACGTTTGCCAACCAGGGCGAGTGGCACAACGTTGTGCCTTCGCTGCTTTTAGGTCTGGTGTTTGGCTTTGCCATGAAAAACAGCGGGCTGTGGCTTGCCGCAAGGCGAGAGAAGCTAAAACCTAAAACAGGCTCATTGCTTAGCGAATAAAAAAACCAGCGAAAGCTGGTTTTTTTATTCAACGAAACCGGCCATCAGGAGGCCGGCGGAGTAGAGAGCTCTTTATACTTCACCAGCACCGGGTTGTTAATATCAGCGGGGTTTTGCAGGTCCCACAGCCCACGGTCGATGCCATCATTAACCAGATAGATAACGCCGGTTTCAATGGCGGACATCAGGCATAGCATGACCGGCTCGTTGCTGGTATAGCCTATTTCACCTTCCAGCAGGCGCTGGTAATCAATAAACCGGAAGACCCCAGCCTGCACTTCGTATGACAGAATCGTTTTGCTTGTGTTGACTGACGACAGGACTTCGCCAGTGCTGACGTCCACCACCCGCAGGTTAACGGCAATCTGATCCAGCTGGTACTGCGTGTCTGCCCCAATACCAAAGTAACGAGCGCCCGCGCCACCTGACTTCACGTTGCTCTCGTAGCCAATGATAGACCCTTCGATCATCACATTGGCCGCCATCAGCGAGTGCAGCGGAGCGCGGTTGTTATCGGCAACGGTGCCGTTTTCCTGTGCGGCGCGAATAATTTTGCGTTCGTTAAGCAAGTTTTGCAGCCCCTGCCGTTCAAGCGGGATGAACCAGCGAGAATCTTTCAGCGCGGTCACCAGCATGGACGTTGCGCTTTGCGGCACGGCGGTAGAAAAGTTGCTGGCAGGGTAGGGTTTGAACTGGCCCGTTTCATCCTGAATGTTATAGACCGAGACATAAAGCTTCCCTTTTGCTTCGGGCAAATGCGTCAGGTCGAGGTAGCTTTGCGCGCGCGGTAATAGCGTTGGTTTGGCGGCCTCTTTTGGCGGGGCCGTTAAACAACCACTTAATAAGCACACCGCCACAATCAGAAGTAAGCGCTGCATAATGTTGATCCTTGGAGAGGTTTTATGATTTTAAGCCACTAAAAATTCGTGGAGTTTGCCTGCAGGCCGGATACCTGAATGGTTGATGTTTTGCCGGTTTTTCGGTCGGTGACGTTGAGCTGAAGCTGCCCGTCGGTATTGGCAATATCAACGATGAAATCATTGGTGACCATGCGCCCCGGCTTCCCGGTATTGATATTGGTTAACAGGCCGCCCAGCACCTGTGACTGCAGCGCCTGGGTGAAATTATCCAGCGCACTGGGCATTTGAATGCCGAGATCGCTGCTGTAGCTGGGATCTTTATAAGAGTTTTGCGCCTGGGCTGAATTTAACAAATAGGCGCCGTTATTGGGGTTGCCGCCAAAATTGGGGTTAACAAACTGGAACACCATATTTCCGCCCCAGGCCAGCGGCGTAAATAGCAGCACGGGCAGTACGGCATGATAAATACGCATCATCGTCTCCTAGAATTCATCGTGGGTTAAATCGCTGGTACTCAATAATTGCTTATCGATCAACCTGCGTTTAAGCGCCTCATCGGTATGGACCAGTGCAACTTCAACGTTTTTGTCGAAATCGCGTTTTGTGGGGAAAAGAAATGCTTGATAAACAACGTCCTGACCGGCGGTAATGGTTATCCAGCTCCCCCAGCGGGCGCTGGGGCGTTCGTTGATGGTTAAATTGCCGGTATAATTGCTTTCCCATTTATCGCTGAAGGCGCGATAGAAACTGTGGCCCACCGAAGTGACGGTATGGTCCGTCAACAGCCCAGGGATCTCGACTTCTTCGGCGTGAACGCTGCTCATTGCGCACCAGCAGGCCGCCAGGACAAAAATGGCTGAGCGTTTCATGGTGTTTATCGCCGAAGGTTATCGTTCGCCCAGGACACTGCCTGGGTGCGGTTTTTGACGGCTATCTTTCTGAACAGGTTATACAGATGTGTTTTGACCGTGTTCTCACTGATAAACAGCGAGCGGGCGATTTCAACGTTGGAGGAGCCTACGCGCAGCTTGTTCAGAATTTCCTTTTCACGCTGCGTTAAGCGTGAGGACTCAGTGCTATTAAAACGATAATTCCCGGAATGGCTGATGAGATAGCTGGCAAGCTTCTGAGAGAAATAGCATTCTCCTTCCAATACCCCGCGCAGCCCCTCAACGACTTTGGGTTCTTCAGTCGCAAAGTAAAACACGCCGTTGATATGTGGCCAGTTTTCGATCTCTCTGAAGGGATATTCTTCCGGCGTGTTGAGCAACAATAATTTTATCTGACTGTTTTTACGGCTGAGTTTTTCCTGCCAAAACAGAATGGTCTTTTTGTCTGTTTCCGCCATATCAAATAAAATCAGAACATTACTGGCGAAGTCATCCAGTGGACGTTGAATGTTGTGAACTCGCCCATTTATTTCTAACGAAGCGCGGAGATGCTGTAATAAAGCTGAAGCCTGAAGAGAGGGTTTCGTAATTAACAATAACGTGGGGCCCTTTAGGGCATGGACTTCATTATACATGATGAAACTCCACCTGGTTTTGTCGCTACCGTTTGAATTAATGGAAATTAATTCTCCCTGAGATATCGAGATTCGCGACAGTGCTGTATGTTAAATGTTTTTAATCGCCGAAATAATCATTTCCGGTCGCAAAGGGATTTTTTACGAAAGAGTTACTATCTGTTTTCAATTTAGCGATTCGATATATTAAAGCAAGTGTTAACTATGTAACCAAATGTTACTATAGATATTAAAATGTTTCTTTTTGGTTTTTTATCTATTTAGATTTAAGGCGAAAGTTGTACTCTTAGAATTGCATGTACAGTCAATGTTTCTTCGGATCAAAAGATAAATGATTGTATTTAAAGTATTTTATTTTTTGTGTTTTTGTTTGTTTAACGTCATTCATATTTTTAAAAACAGCGTTCCTGGTTTTTAGCCGTTCCGCTTAAGAAATCTATGTCTGGTGACGATGATTTTGCATAAACTGGCTAAGTATCACCTAAGTCTTGCTAAGTCAGTGACATAAAAGGTGACTTTAAATAAGGGTGCTAATGATTATCCGATCCCTGGATCAGGTAGTTGCAACGAGTGATTTGGTCTATTTTATTCCGTATTAATACTTTGGTGTGAATTTGATAATGCAAAATACCACCCATGCATGAGATATTTAAAATGCCTGCCGTAACATACTCATTTTCGTAACGGAGCAATAACAAATTATGGTTGGTTCGTTATGAATAATTTTACTGCCTTACGCGTCATAATGTTCCGGCATTATTAGGTTCAGGGTGACAAATGAAAATACATTGGGTTTTAACGATGTTGTTTATGGGGCTGTCTCATTACTGCCTGGCACAGGGTAACGATCTTGCTTCCTCCGAATACAATTTTGCTGTTAATGAATTGAGCAATCCTCAATTTAATCAAACAACGATTGTTGGCCAGTACGGCAGTAATAATAATGCGGCGGTGACTCAGCGAGGTCAGCGGCAATTATCTGAGATAGTACAGAACGGTTCGGGAAACCGGGCAAACATCGATCAATCAGGTAGTTATAACCTTGCTTATATCTCGCAAGAGGGCGTCGCCAACGATGCGAGTATAAAACAGGATTCATTTGGTAATGCAGCGCTGATTATTCAGCGAGGTGCTGGTAATAAAGCGAACATTACCCAATACGGTACCCAGAAGTCAGCAGTTGTTGTGCAAAACCAGTCACAAATGGCGGTTCGCATTATTCAGCGATAAGCAAAACATTTGGGCTGAAACTATCAATACGATGGGGGTTTTAGTATGAATCTTTTCAAAGTGGCAGCATTAGCAGCATTGGTTGTTTCTGCAGGGGCAATGGCTACCTATCCGCAACAGGCTCAGCACTCGACCTTGAAAATATATCAGCAAGGTAACGGAAATAATGCCACAGCACTGCAGTCGAATGCTTTCTATTCGAAGACCGAAATTAAACAGTTGGGCACGGTTAATGGTGCAAAAGTTGGCCAGGGCTCTGACAGCAGCGATATTAAATTGCTGCAGGACGGCTACGGTAACAATGCCACCCTGAGCCAGTGGAACGGTAAAAACGCACAGATTGATGTTCAGCAGTTCGGGACCAACAACGGGGCTGTGGTTAACCAGACGGCATCAAGCTCTCTGGTGGCCGTCACCCAGTTCGGCAACGGCAATCACGCCACGGCTTCTCAGTACTAAAGCGACCTGGTTATCGCGAAAACAGGGCCCCGGGCCCTGTTTTTCTTTGGAGGTTGTATGCATACCCTGGTATTGCTTGCCGCGCTCTCGAGTCAGCTGACGTTTAATACCCGGCAGCAGGAAAACATATACACGATAACGCCTGTCGCCACGCTGGCGGCGGATTGCCAATGCACAATGACGCTGGTGGCAAACAAAACGGGCTCGTCGGGGCAAAGCTCCAGCCATCAAAGCAGTGAACTGTTTATTAAAGCGCATGAGGCCGTTGATCTGTCGCAGCTAAGTTTGAATATTGACCCCGGCGACAGCGTCACGGTCACCGTGACATTGAGTGACGGTAAAGCCTTTCACCTTGAGCAACAGTGGCATAAATCGGGCAATCCTTGACGGCCAACAAATATATGTGACAGAGGTATTGCAAGAACAAAAAACATGGATCACTGTTTAATTATCTTTGATTTTCTGCCGATAACCTTCAGGGACGACAGCAATCGAGGAGTAATGAACGTGAAAGCAAGTTTTAAGAAGTATTTGCTTTGTCTGGCGCTGGGCATCGCGGTTTCACCGGTTTCTCAGGCCGCATCCTCAGGCATTATCCATTTTCGAGGTGAAATAGTAGAAGGCGGCTGCCAGTGGACACCTGCCAGTACCAATATCGCCATGACCTGCACCGAAAAAGGCAAGCCCGTCACTCAGACCGTTGCCCTCAGCGCCCTGGATGGCGTAACCCTTCATAATGACAGTACGATGCAAACCCGCGTGCAATACCTCGACCCGCAGCACAAAACAGCCGTGCTGTACGTTACCTATCAATAACTTTACGGCCCGTGTTAAAACGGGCCGCGTATTTTTGGTTTCAGGCCACCTGGCAGAGTAAACTAATACGGAACGATTTAGGTTGAACGTATAGGGTTACTGCTGTGATAAAAAGTTTGTTTCTTTGTCTTCTGCTGGCGGCGCAGGCGGCCGGAGCGGTGACGCTGGATGACATTCAGAAGCGATTTGCCGCCGTCCCGGTAATGCGGGCGCAGTTCGAGCAGGAGCGCCAGATAAAAGGCATGGCGCAGCCGCTGCATTCCAGCGGGCGGATTGTGGTCTCTAAGCATAAAGGGCTGTGGTGGCAGCAGCGTCAGCCTTTCCCGATGAAGCTGGTTGTGGGGGCAAATCGGATGATTCAGGTGATGGGCAATCAGCCGCCTCAGGCCGTGACCGCGGAAAGTAACCCCCAGATGTTCCAGTTCAACCAACTGTTGCGCCGGTTGTTCTATATCGACCGAAAAACGCTTGAGAAAGATTTCATCAGCGAATTTTCCGACCAGGGAGAGGGGAAATGGCGGCTGGTATTAATTCCTTTTGGGGAAACGCTCAGTGGCTTGTTCCGTTCCATTACGCTGTATGGCGAGAAGTCGATTGACCGGATTGAGCTTAATGATGTGGAGGGTAACTCTACGGAGATAACGCTCACGCATTATCAGTTTGAACCCCGTACGCTGAGTCAGGATGAGCGCAAACGCTTTGTCTTTTAATTAATGCCACCGGCGGTGGGACATGGGCCGCTGGCTGAGTTTTTGATTGCGTTGTCGGTGAGCAGCGGCATAATGTGTAAAACTTAATTAGAACGATAACTATTGCTATTTATATGGATGTTTCTCTCAGCCGTCGACGCCTGCTGGCGTTTGCTTCCTTGCTGCCTCTGTCGGCAGTTCTTCCCTGCCAGGCTGAAGCGCGCCGCTTTGATGTTGCACGTATTATTGCCCTGGAATGGCGCCCGGTCGAAATGTTGCTGGCGCTCGGGATCGTGCCGATGGCCATTGCCGATAAGCGTAATTATCACCGCTGGGTAGGGGAGCCCAAGCTGCCTGATACCGTCGTCGATGTTGGGCTGCGAAATGAACCCAACCGCGAGCTGATGCAGCGTCTCAATCCTTCTCTCTTTTTGATTTCTAAAGGCTTCGGTCCGGCAGAGTCAGATTTAACATCTATTGCCCCCTGCTGGTCGACGGCCTTTAATGATGCCTCTGGCCGCCCGCTGGCACTGCTGGAAAAAGATCTGTTGAGGCTCGGGCAGTTTTTAGGGCGGGAGCAGCAGGCCACGGAGCATCTGACTCATTTTCACCAACAGATTGCCGCCACCCGCGAAAAGCTGCCGGGTCAGCCTAAGCCGCTGGTGATGTTTTCATTTCTTGATAGCCGTCGGGTGATGATCTTTGGCCACAACAGTTTGTTTAACGACCTGCTGGAGCGGCTGGGAATGCGGAACGCCTGGGACGGGAAAACCAATGCCTGGGGGAGTGCCGTGGTGGGCATTGAAACTCTGGTCAGGCTGGAGAACGTCACGGCGCTGTGTTTTATGCACGGTGATGACGATCCGGTCAAAACGGTGGCCAAATCTGCGCTATGGCAGGTGATGCCCTTCGTGCGCGAGGGCCAGTTGCACCTGCTGCCCGCGGTATGGTTTTACGGCGGTAGTTTTTCGGCGCTGCGTTTTTGCCAGCTCCTGCCGGAGGCATTGTGCGCATAATCCTGCTTTTACTCTGTGCCTTCACGCTGTTTTTGACCGGCTACAACTTCCAGCAAATGTTGCCCGCAGGCCTTTGGTGGCAGGCGATAACCCTGCCGCAGGTCACGGATGTTTCGCAGATGCTTTTTCATTACAGCCTGCTGCCGCGAACAACGCTGGCGCTGCTCACCGGTGCCGGACTGGCGCTGGCCGGCTGTCTGTTTCAGCATATTTTGCGCAATCCTCTGGCCGAGCCGGCAACCCTTGGCGTCGCGGCCGGGGCGCAGCTGGGGCTGACGCTTGCGACGCTGTTTTTGGCGGGAGCAGGGGAAACCGGCAAACAGCTTGCGGCGCTGGCTGGCGCAATGGCCGTAGGCAGCATTGTGCTGGGTGCCGCTTGGGGTAAACGCATGTCGCCGGTCACGCTGATCCTTGCCGGACTTGTGCTGGGACTGTATTGCGGGGCAGTGAAAAGTTTCCTCGTGCTGTTCAACCATGAACGCCTGCAAAACCTGTTTATCTGGAGCAGCGGGATGCTGAACCAGTACGACTGGGCTGGCGTGGAGTTTCTCTGGCCAAGGCTGCTGGCCGTGCTGGTGCTCATCGTCTCGATGATTCGTCCGCTGGGCATGCTGGCCCTGGACGACACGGTATTGCGTGGGCTGGGTATGAAGCTGGCTTTGGTTAGAGTTGGCGGGCTGTTTCTGGCGCTGCTGCTGAGTTCGATGCTGGTCAGCGTGGTGGGTGTGATCGGCTTTATTGGCCTGTTTGCACCGGTTCTGGCCGGGATGTTTGGCGTAAGGCGCCTGCTGCCTAAGCTTCTGGCTTCGATGGCGACGGGGGCACTGCTGCTGTTGCTGAGCGATCAGCTGGTTATTTGGGTTGAAAGCTATTGGCAAGAGTTGCCGACCGGAGCCGTGACGGCGTTGGTTGGCGCGCCTTTAATGCTGTGGCTATTGCCTCGCCTGCGCCATCAGCGTCTGGCGGCTTCTGATGATGCCAGTGCGGCTGCGGAACGCCGGCTTTCCCCTCGTACGGCGTTACTGATTACTGTTGTTTTGGCGCTGATGGCCTTACTGGCGCTGGGCGTTGGGCGGGAGAGCGCAGGCTGGTTTATCGGCATACAGGAAATGTGGCAGTGGCGCTGGCCGAGAGTGCTGTCGGCGATTGCCGCGGGCGCAATGCTCGCGGCGGCGGGTACGCTGGTGCAAAAAATGACCGGTAATCCTATGGCAAGTCCTGAGGTGTTGGGCGTGAGTTCAGGCGCGGCCTGCGCCATCGTGTTACTGATATTTCTGGTGCCCGGCGACGTCAGCGCATGGCAGCTGCCGGCAGGGTTTGCAGGCGCGGCGCTCACGCTGCTGGCGATGCTCGTTTTAGCCCGAACGGGGCTGGCACCGGGCCGGTTGCTGCTGACCGGCGTTGCGCTGAGTACCGTCTTTGCCACGCTGCTCACGCTGTATCTGGCCAGCGGAGATCCTCGTAGCGGCGCGGTACTGACGTGGCTATCTGGCTCCACCTGGAAAGTCACCGGGCAACAGGCTTTGGTGAGCGGCGGCATGGCGCTGGTACTCATAGGGCTTACGCCGCTGGTGCGTCGCTGGCTGACTATTCTGCCGCTGGGAGGCGAAGCTGCGCAGGCGCTGGGCGTGGCCCTGAGCCGTTCGCGTATCAGCATTCTGGTTCTGGCTGCCGGATTAGTCGCTACGGCAACGCTGTGTGTTGGGCCGCTAAGTTTTGTTGGCTTGATGGCACCGCACATGGCGAGGATGCTCGGCTTTCGCCGTGCAATGCCCCAGCTTATCGTGGCGATAGCCATCGGGGCCGGACTGATGCTGGTGGCCGACTGGCTGGGCCGAAGTCTTATCTTCCCGTTCCAGATCCCGGCGGGGTTGTTAGCCACGTTGTGTGGTGCGCCGTATTTTATCTGGCTATTGCGCAAAGCGTGATTGGCACTAAAAGCAGGCTTGTTCCGGGCGTAGCTGCTTTTTAATTCTCATCGATTTACGTGGCCAGGCGTTTATGCTGGCCAACGTCTCTCCGGGCATTTTTCTTGCAATTTTTAATGATGAAACGATAATCACGATCAAAATCATAATCGTTCTCATTAATTGTTTTTATTTTACCAGGAAATTTCGATGCCTCACCAACCTTCTCATCAGGCCGGGTTTAAACCTCGCCTGATTGCGGCGTTGATCGCTGCCGCCTGCATGCCTGTTGCCGCTGCCCCACAGGAAAATCCTCAGCAAAAAGCTTTAGTCAAAGAAGAGACCATTACCGTTACTGCGACCCCGGAGACTCAGTTCAGCGCGGGCGGTAACGAGCTGGTGCCTGCTTATCTGGAAGGGCAGGTGGCCAACGGCGGCCGTCTGGGCATGCTCGGTGAGCAGGATGCTCGCAACGTGCCGTTTAACGTCATCGGTTATACCTCCAAAATGATTGAGGACAAGCAGGCCAATACTATCAGCGACATTATCCGCAATGACGCGACTATTCAGCCCGTGCGTAGCTACGGTAACTTCGGCGAATCCTACCGCATTCGTGGTTTCTTGCTCGACGGCGACGATATTTCATACGGCGGACTTTACGGCGTGCTGCCACGTCAGATAACGAGCACGGCTATTGCGGAGCGCGTGGAGGTTATTAAAGGTTCCACGGCTTTCCTAAACGGCGTGCCGCCGGGCGGATCTGGCGTGGGTGGGGCTATCAATATCGAGCCTAAGCGTGCGGGAAGTGAACCGCATACCCAGCTTGGCGTGGATTATACCGGGCGCTCGCAGGTAGGCGGCACGCTGGATACCGGCCGCAGATTTGGCGATAACGATCAGTTTGGTGCCCGCGTTAACCTGCTTCACCGCGAGGGCGAAAGCGAAGTTCATGGCCAGAAGGACAGAACGTCGCTGGCAAGCGTCGGGCTGGATTACAAAGGCGATAAGCTGCGGACTTCCTTTGACGGTGGCTATCAGAAAATGACGGTGCATAATGGGCGTATCGGCGTTGGCGTTGGGGCGATTACGGAGATGCCTGACGTGCCGGATAACCGTACAAACTACGGGCAGCCGTGGGTTTATTCGGATATGAACAGCCGTTTTGCCGCCCTGCACAGCGAGTATGATCTGCAGGACAACTGGACGCTTTATGGCGCGCTGGGCACCAGCGAAACCGACGAGCGCGGTAATTACAGCGTGCCTAAGTTTGTTGATAACAAGGGCAACACCAGCCAGACCCGTCTTTCTACGCGCTACATCGCCGACGCTTTCTCCGGCATGGGCGGCGTGCGGGGGAAATTCGATACCGGCTTTATCGGCCACAGCGTGAACCTCGGCTATTCCGGCGTTTATCGTAAAACCCGCGCGGCCTACACCATGTCATCCGGTAAGACCGCCGTCGGGAATAATATCTACGATCCGTCTTATCTCGACCTCAGCCGTTTTCCGACCGTCGCTTCTGGCAGCAATATGGACGATCCAACCCAGCGGAGCCGCACCATAACTAGCGGCGTTTCGCTTTCAGATACGCTTTCCGCGCTGGACGATAAGGTGCTGTTAACCGTGGGCGCTCGTCGCCAGGAAGTACGGGTCCGCAACTACAGCTATACGGGGGTAGAAGATCAGAAATCGCGCTTTGACGCTTTCAAGGTTACGCCGGTGTATGGCCTGGTGGTGAAGCCGTGGGAGCCAGTCTCTTTCTACGCCAACCACATCGAAGCGCTGCAGCCTGGGCCTACGGCAACGTCTAAAGCAACCAATGCCGGTAACGTGGTCGGGGTTGTGCAGTCGAAGCAGAACGAGGTCGGCGTGAAGATGGACTTTGGCCGCGTGGGCGGCAGCCTGGCGCTGTTTGAGATCAAAAAGCCGGTGGGAATGATCGACAGCAACAATGTTTACGGCCTGTATGGCGAGCAGCGCAGCCGCGGTATGGAGCTGAATGTTTTTGGCGAGCCGGTATATGGCGTGCGGCTGCTGGGAAGTGCCCTGTGGCTTGAGCCAGAAATGGTGAAGACTAACGGCGGGACAAACGACGGTAAGGACGCGATTGGCGTACCGCGCTACTCCTGGTCCGTGGGCGGGGAGTGGGATCTGCCGTGGGTGCAGAACCTGACTGCGACGGGGACGCTGCTCCGTACCGGCTCACAATACGCCAACGTCGACAATAGCCTCAGGCTGAACGGCTGGACAAGGCTCGATCTTGGTGTGCGTTACAGCATGAAGGTTAACGAGCAGACGCTGACCTGGCGCGCCAACGTCGAAAATGTCACCAACGAGAAATACTGGGCCTCTATCGACGACAGCGGATCGTATATTACGCAAAGTGACCCACGCACGCTGAAACTTTCTATGACTGTTGATTTCTAATCCAATAACAAATGCCCCGTTAAGGCGGGGTTTTTTGTGACTGATATCCGGACATTTTCAACAGTTGAAATGTCCGGAAACGATAATAGTCATGTACGCGCCCCGTCTGACGAGAATAGACTACGGCAAAGTACAGTTGGAGAATGGTTAATGAGTGAACGCATACAGGTAATCCAGGGTGACATCACGCAGATTGAGGTCGATGTGATCGTCAACGCGGCAAACCCTTCGCTGATGGGCGGTGGGGGAGTGGATGGGGCGATTCATCGCGCCGCCGGGCCTGCGCTATTGGAAGCCTGTAAAGCGGTACGCCAGCTGCAGGGCGAATGCGCCCCTGGCCATGCGGTGATCACTGAAGCCGGGAACATTGCGGTAAAAGCGGTGATTCACGCCGTAGGGCCGGTCTGGCACGGTGGAGAGCAGAACGAAGCTGAGCTTTTGGAACTGGCCTACCGCAATAGTCTGGATTTGGCCGCCGCTAACGGCTATCGATCAATTGCTTTCCCTGCAATCAGCACCGGCGTGTACGGCTTCCCAAAGGCTCAAGCCGCGCGGATAGCATGGGATGTTGTTTACAAATACATTGGCCAGCGGCCGCTGCCGGAGCGTGTGGTATTTGTCTGCTTTGATGATGAAAACACGCAGATTTATCAGCAGATTGCAGCTGAGTGTCATAAATAAATCACAACAGTTTCATAAAACTTCAATCTACGGCGGCTAAGATTCCTGGCGCAGAGATAACAAAGGCCGGTGTTAATGACCGGCCTTTCGTGTGTTATCCCGCAAATGATTGTGGCGTAGCCGCTTTCTCCTTCGGCTTGCCTGAAAACAGGAAGCGAAGCAGGGGAATGCGCAGGTGCAGCTCATAGAGCAGCAGCGCAATGCCAACCACAAAGACCAGCCCGCTGAAGAAGCCTAAAATATTGGACGTGATGTGCGGCGTGATAAACGCGCCGAAGAACAGCGTGAGCGGATGGTGTACCAGATAAATAAATAGCGATGCATTAACGAAATAGGTCACTCGCGCAGATTTAAAATTCAGCATTTTATAGCCCAGCGAAAACACCACGTTGACCATCCATAGCCCCATCAGCATGGTGATCACGCTTTCTGTTTCGTACATCCAGGCATCGCCGCTGCCGTAGCGCTGGTTTAATAAGTAAGCAGCAAACGCAAAGACCGCGCCCACCTGGCTCCAGCGTGAAGGCGTGGTGAACAGGATTTTCAGCGACTCGCGTTTGAACGTCAGCGCGCCGAGCATAAAGAACGGCAGATAGAACAGCGTTTGCATTACCACGAAATTAAACAGCCCGTCGCTTAATAACGGCGCGTGGATAATAAAAATAGTTCGGCGAATAGCGGCATATAAAATGCCGAAGCCAAGAAATAAAAGTGAGAGTTTTCCCAGGGTAATTGGTGAATTATTATTCTTTTCGTTTCGAATTATAAAATTATTAATTTTTTGAAACAAAACCATGCCCAGGGTCGTTAATATCACCAGGACCAGTAAAAACCACAGGTGAGACACAAGCTCCCACACCAGCGTATTGTATTTTTGATAACCGGTGAGCGTATGCCACAAGCCGGCTTTATCGTTGATGTATTGCAGCATCATGAACTGAGGCAGCGTCAGCAGCGGTATCGCGGTGAGCATCGGGATGCCGACCCGCTCTACGCGCACGGTCCACCAGCGTTTCAGCGGGTAGCGTAGAAATAGCATGTAGGAAAAATAGCCGGAAATAACGAAGAAAACCTGCATACGAAACGCGTGAATAAAGTCATTAAATAGCGTCAGGCTCGCAGAGGGCATCGCACTATTCACGTGCCAGTGGTGGCTCGAATAGATAAGCGAAATGTGGAACGGGATGCCCAATAGCATCAACCATGCCCGGATAGAATCCAGGAAAAACTCACGTTGTTGCGGTGCGTTACTCATAATACTCCAGACATTTTCAGACTATTCGTCTTATCCTTAAGACCCTATCCCATCAGGCTAAAAGTCCAGTTCAGTCTACATATTCGTGGCAACCCTACACTAAGCATGTCATCCTGTCGCCAGGATGAACTCTTAAAGCGTAAGCAGTTGTCTTTATTTTGCTTAAACCCTGAGCCAGTACGCTGAACAAAGCGGTGATTTGGTTGTCGGAAAGCAAAACTTTCCATTAAAATGGATAGATTGATTTAAGCACACAAAGGGGGATGTGCTGGTTAATATGAAACATAAAGCAAATATGATGAAAGTGTCCTGGCTTGGCGCTGCGGTAATGTTGTCCCTTTATACCACCTCGGTTTGGGCGTTCACTATCGACGATGTCGCAAAACAGGCGAAAACCTTAGCGGGCAAGAGCTACGAAGCACCGAAAAGCAACCTGCCTTCGCAATTCCGTGAGATGAAATACGCGGACTACCAGCAGATCCAGTTTAATCACGATAAAGCTTACTGGAACAACATCAAGACCCCATTCAAGCTCGAGTTCTACCATCAGGGTATGTACTTCGACTCGCCGGTAACCATTAACGAAGTGACCGCCACCGCGGTGCATCAGATCAAATACAACCCGGACTATTTTAACTTCGGTGATGTAAAGCACGATAAAGACACCGTAAAAGATCTCGGTTTTGCCGGGTTCAAAGTGCTCTATCCGATCAACAGCAAAGATAAGAACGACGAAATTGTCAGCATGCTCGGAGCGAGTTACTTCCGCGTAATTGGCGCCGGCCAGGTGTATGGCCTGTCCGCCCGTGGTCTGGCGATTGATACCGCTTTGCCTTCTGGCGAAGAGTTCCCTCGTTTCCGCGAATACTGGATTGAACGTCCGAAACCAACGGATAAAACGTTAACCCTGTATGCACTGCTTGATTCCCCACGAGCGACCGGGGCTTACCGTTTTGTTATCACCCCAGGGCGCGATACCGTGGTGAACGTACAGTCGAAAGTTTACCTGCGTGACAAAGTGGGCAAACTGGGCGTCGCGCCGCTGACCAGTATGTTCCTGTTCGGGCCAAATCAGCCGTCCCCAACGACTAACTTCCGTCCGGAGCTGCATGACTCTAACGGCCTGTCTATTCATGCCGGTAACGGCGAATGGATCTGGCGTCCGCTGAACAACCCGAAACACCTGGCCGTCAGTTCTTACGCCACGGAAAACCCGGTTGGTTTTGGCCTGCTGCAACGTGGCCGTCAGTTCTCTCGCTTTGAAGATTTAGACGATCGCTACGATCAGCGCCCTAGTGCGTGGGTTGCGCCGGTCGGGGATTGGGGCAAAGGTCGCGTAGAGCTGGTTGAAATCCCAACCAACGACGAAACGAATGACAACATCGTTGCTTACTGGACGCCAGACCAGCTGCCGGATCCTGGCAAAGAGATGAACTTTAAGTACACCATCACCTTTAGCCGCGACGAAGACAAAATGCATGCGCCGGATAACGCGTATGTGCTGCAAACTCGCCGTTCTACCGGGGATGTGAAGCAGTCTAACCTGATCCGCCAGCCGGACGGCACCATCGCGTTTGTGGTGGACTTTACCGGGGCAGACATGAAAAAACTGCCAGCCGATACGCCGGTCACCGCACAGACCAGCATTGGCGATAACGGTGAAATCGTTGACAGCCAGGTGCGCTATAACCCGGTCAACAAAGGCTGGCGTTTAACGCTGCGCGTGAAGCTGAAAGACGAGAAGAAGACGACGGAAATGCGTGCTGCGCTGGTTAACGGCGAGCAGACATTGAGTGAAACCTGGAGCTACCAGCTGCCTGCCAATGAATAAGTCTACTGAATTCTCGCACGACTACATCGAAGCACTCCCGCTTTCTGCTGAGCAGAAGGCGGCTTTGCCGACATCTGACCTTCAGGCGGTGCATGAGGCGCTTGATGCGCAGCATCACCCTTTTGAACGTGCGGATGATTCCCCCCTGGCTTCGGTAAAAGCGCGTCTTGAGGCGAGCTGGCCGGGTTCCCTCGGCGGCGAACAGCTGATTACCGATGATGAAGGGCGCACTCAGCTTCAGGCCATGCCGAAAGCGACGCGAGCTTCTATGTTCCCGGACCCGTGGCGTACCAACCCGATTGGCCGCTTCTGGGATCGCCTGCTTGGACGTGAAACGAAGTCTAAGTTCTCGTCTAAAGAAGAAGAGGCCTCTGAGCAGAAATGGCGTACCGTCGGCACTATTCGACGCTACATCCTGCTGATCCTCACGCTGGCGCAAACCGTGGTCGCGACCTGGTATATGAAGACGATTCTTCCGTATCAGGGCTGGGCGCTGATTAACCCGGCGGACATGGGGGGCCAGGATCTGTGGGTCTCCTTCATGCAACTGCTGCCGTACATCCTGCAAAGCGGCATCCTTATTCTGTTTGCCGTGCTGTTCTGCTGGGTCTCTGCCGGTTTCTGGACCGCGCTGATGGGCTTCCTGCAGTTGCTGATGGGCAAAGATAAATACAGCATTTCTGCGTCCACGGTGGGGGATGAGCCCATCAACCCTGAACACCGTACCGCGCTTATCATGCCGATTTGTAATGAAGACGTAGATCGCGTGTTTGCTGGCCTGCGGGCGACGTGGGAATCCGTCAAAGCCACCGGGCAGCAGGCGCACTTCGACGTGTATATCCTGAGCGACAGTTACAACCCGGATATCTGCGTTGCGGAGCAAAAAGCCTGGATGGAGCTGATTGCGGAAGTGCAGGGCGAAGGGCAGATCTTCTACCGCCGTCGTCGTCGTCGTGTGAAGCGTAAAAGCGGCAACATCGATGACTTCTGCCGCCGTTGGGGTAACCAGTACAGCTACATGGTGGTGCTGGACGCCGACTCCGTCATGAGCGGTGATTGCCTGACTAACCTCGTGCGCCTGATGGAAGCGAACCCGAAGGCCGGTATTATTCAGTCTTCGCCAAAAGCCTCCGGCATGGATACGCTGTACGCGCGCTGCCAGCAGTTCGCCACCCGCGTTTACGGGCCGCTCTTCACTGCGGGCCTGCACTTCTGGCAGTTGGGGGAATCCCACTACTGGGGCCACAACGCCATTATTCGCGTGAAGCCGTTCATTGAACACTGTGCGCTGGCGCCGCTGCCGGGTGAAGGTAACTTTGCCGGATCAATTCTTTCCCATGACTTCGTTGAAGCTGCGCTGATGCGCCGTGCCGGCTGGGGCGTGTGGATTGCTTACGATCTGCCTGGTTCATACGAAGAACTGCCGCCGAACCTGCTGGACGAGCTGAAACGCGATCGCCGCTGGTGCCAGGGCAACCTGATGAACTTCCGTCTGTTCCTGGTTAAGGGCATGCACCCGGTTCACCGTGCAGTGTTCCTGACTGGCGTCATGTCCTATCTGTCTGCCCCGCTGTGGTTTATGTTCCTGGCGCTGTCTACCGCCCTGCAGGTTGTCCACGCACTGACTGAGCCGCAGTACTTCCTCCAGCCGCGGCAGCTGTTCCCGGTCTGGCCGCAGTGGCGTCCTGAACTGGCGATTGCGCTGTTTGCCTCGACCATGGTTCTGCTGTTCCTGCCTAAGCTGCTGAGCATTATTCTTATCTGGTGCAAAGGCTCTAAAGAGTATGGCGGCTTCCTGCGTGTGACTTGTTCACTGCTGCTTGAAGTGCTGTTCTCCGTGCTGCTGGCGCCGGTGCGTATGCTGTTCCACACCGTGTTTGTGGTCAGCGCGTTCCTGGGTTGGGAAGTGGTCTGGAACTCACCGCAGCGTGACGATGACTCCACGCCTTGGGGTGAAGCCTTCATGCGCCACGGTTCTCAACTGCTGCTGGGTCTGGTCTGGGCGGTGGGCATGGCCTGGCTGGATCTGCGTTTCCTGTTCTGGCTGGCACCGATTGTCTTCTCACTGATCCTGTCGCCGTTCGTTTCCGTGCTCTCGAGCCGGGCGACCCTCGGCCTGCGCACCAAGCGCTGGAAGCTGTTCCTGATCCCGGAAGAGTATTCTCCGCCGCAGGTGCTGGTGGACACCGAGAACTATCTGGAGCTGAACCGCAGCCGCACGCTGGACGATGGCTTTATGCACGCGGTGTTTAACCCGTCGTTTAACGCCCTGAGCACGGCGATGGCAACGGCTCGCCACCGTAAGAGTCTGGTGCTGGAGATTGCCCGTGACCGTCACGTTGAGCAGGCGCTGAACGAAACGCCGGACAAACTCAATCGCGACCGCCGCCTGGTGCTGCTGAGCGACCCGATGACCATGTCGCGTTTGCATTATCGCGTGTGGGCGAACCCGGAGCGCTATTCCTCCTGGGTTGACAGCTACAGGAAGCTGCAGCTTAACCCGCTGGCGCTGACGTCAAAGTAAGCCGCAGCTAAGTGACAATGCCGACCTCAGGGTCGGCATTTTTTTGCCTTTTATCCGGCGATGGTTATACTCAGCGCTTCCGAACAGGAGAGCGTGTGTGGGTAGAATAATTGCGGTACTGATGATGGCGTTTCTGCTGAGCGGCTGCGGCAGCATTATTAGCCGGACGGTGCCGGGGCAGGGGCACGGAAACCAATATTACCCCGGCGTGCGCTGGGATGTACGCGAAGGCGCATGGCGTTATATCACCGTGCTCGACCTGCCGTTTTCGCTGATCTTTGACACTTTGCTCTTGCCGATTGACGCCAGCCACGGGCCTTATGAATAGCGACTAGCGCTCATCCCACTCGTCTGCCGCCGTGCGCCCCTCTTCGGTGTCCAGCGGCGGCTCAAGCTGAAATTCACCTTCGTCCCATTCGTGCAGCGTATTCTCTTCCAGCCACTCCTGGCGCAGCTCAATCTCATCGAAATCACCGTCAAACACGCTTTGCGCTGCTTCACCGCTGAGCATTGGCAGGCATTCGCCTTCCTCGCTGTCGTCGGTAAAGAACTCGGCCTGCCACATGATGTCGCCATCCTGTAAAACGTACTTCTGGAAATTGAACTGCTCGACGCTGGCGCTCTCTTCATCCACGCTCGGGTTATCGGCAAGATATTGTTCCCGCGCGGCATCAATGGCTTCTTCCAGGGTTGCATACATGCTCATGGGCATCTCCTTGTGGCAAAGGTCGGGGAGCGGCTGCTCCGTTACGATTTCCAGTTAATTGTTGACGCTGTTGGCAAATCTGCAAGTCTGAGATTCACTCTCCCGGAATACGGACTCGTTCGGCGGGTTGACGTAGCGTCATCCACGAGTAAAGGGCGTTAAACAGCACCACGCTGGCGGTGACCAGAAACACGGTGCGGAAGCCGTAGCTGGCGGAAACGGCGGCCCCGAGCAGCGGGCCGGTGACGTTGCCAATATCGCGGAAGGACTGGTTATAGCTGAAAATCCGGCCTGAGATTTGGTTCGAAGAGTTGTAAACCAGCAGCGTTTGCACGGCGGGGAGCAGCGCGCCGTCGGCGGCACCTAACAAGAAGCGTAAGATCCCGAGCTGCCACGGGTTTTGTACCAGCGACATAGGGATGAGCAGCAGAACGGAGATCAGCAGCGCGCCAATCAGGATCTTTTCCGGGCCGATGCGATCGCCTAGCTTGCCGAGTCTTGGAGCACTGATCAATGCCGCGACGCCAGGCACAGATGCAATCATCCCGCTAATAAACGCCAGATTGCTGACGTTACCGGCCAGATCGCGCACGTAGAGCGTTAAAATCGGCGCGATAGAGCCAGTGGCAACTTGTATGATCATCGTGGTGACAAACAGGCTCAGCACCAGGCGGGGATTTTTTAATGAGGTCAGCACCTGGCGGGCGTGCAGCATATCTTTTTTCGACACCGGCGTGAACGACTCACGGATAAAGAATAGCGTCATCACAAAGCAGATAAACAACACCAGCGAGGTGATAAAGAACACCGAGCGAAGCCCGTAGCTGTCAGCCATCAGACCGCCCATCAGCGGGCCTAACAACGCACCGCTGACCGCACCCGTAGAAAGCGTGCCGAGCGCCCAGCCGCTTTTATGGCGCGGTATCTGGGTGGCTATCAGAGCGTTGGCATTAGGCACAAACCCACCGAGCAGGCCGAGCAGAGCCCGTAGCGCCAGGAATTGCCAGATATTCTGCGCCAGTCCCATAAACAGCATCACGATAGACATCCCGAGCGCGGAACGCAGCAGCATGAGTTTTCGGCCTTTACGGTCGGCAAGCCCGCCCCAGAAAGGGGATGCCACGGCAGAAAACAGAAAAGTAATGCTGAAGACCAGCCCGGACCACATGTTCAGCTGGCTGTGGCCGGTGACCCCGAGTTGCTCAACGTAAAGCGGAAGGAACGGCATGACCAGGCTGAAGGCTGCGCCGGTCAGGAAGCAGCCAACCCAGACGACGGCCAGATTACGCTTCCAGTTGATAGTGCTGTCAGGGGGAGTCATACCGCTCCGAAGTTGCCAGTGCCAAAGAAAAGAGAGGGAATTATTACTCTGCTAATTATGCGCCTGTTGGCATTGGGCTGGCAAATCAAAGGGCTTTTTCGATCAAACGATCGGCAAAAAATAGCCGCCTGAAAAGGCGGCTTTTAGGCGTTATTTGTAGCGGTCGGGCATCCCTTCCGGGCGCGTCTTAAAGCGGCGATGCAGCCACATATACTGCTCCGGTGCCATCAGGATGCACTTCTCGACGATTTTGTTCATCCAGCGCGCGGTCTGTTCTGGACTTTCAAGCGGCGGGTTGAGTTCTGGCTGTATAATCGTCAGCTCGTAGCCTTTGCCGTCAGGCAGGCGGCGCGGAACAAAGGGGACAGCGCAGGCGCCGGAGAGTTTAGCCAGCGTGTAGGTTCCCGTGGTGGTGGCCGCTTGTTCAACGGCGAAGAACGGCACAAACTCGCTGCCTCTTGGACCGTAATCGTGGTCCGGCGCGTACCAAATGATGTCGCCATTTTTCAGCGCGCGGATCATGCCTTTCAGATCTTTACGGTCAATCATGCTCTTATTGGAACGCATGCGTCCCCAGGTCTGCAGCCAGTCCAGCAGCGGATTGTCATTGGGGCGATAGACGCCGATGCCCGGCGTTTTAATGCCGAAAATTCGAGCGCCAAGTTCCAGCGTCAGGAAGTGAATGCCAATCAGCAAAATACCCTGGCCCGTTTTTTCGATGCCTTTAACAATATCGACACCTTCGTAGTGGCACCATTTATTGATGCGCTCGGTGGACCAGAACCAGGCCATACCCGTCTCAATCAGCCCCATGCCGACGGACTCGAAGTTGGCGACCACCATTTGCTCGCGTTTTTCCTCGCTCATTTCCGGGAAACAGAGCTCAAGGTTGCGGTAGGCTATTTTCGCGCGGCGTTTCATCAGGCGTTTTGCCAGCCGGCCCAGCCCGCAGCCGATGCGGTAAAGTACCGGGTAGGGGAGTTGTACCAGTAGGTATAAAAAGCCAATACCCAGCCAGGTGAGCCAATAGCGCGGGTGCAACAACGCACGAGAGAATTGCGGTAAGTTCGTCATGTAAAACCTTTGTGACGGCAATTGCCGGATCTTCTAATCATTCCATTGTGACATTTTTTGGCGCAGAGCCAAAATAAGCGGCGTCAGAGTGACTGATATTTCATCTATTGTTGCCGCGAATGTCGTTGAGTGAGCAAAATGTAGCGTAAAACGTGGGGATGTAAATAAGCGTTATTTGCTTTATGATGCAGCCCACTTTTTTCCAACGATTGCGAGCGAACACCATGCCAGTGTTACACAACCGCGTATCGAATGAGGAGCTGCGCGAGCGCATGCTTGCCGAAACCGAGCCGCGCACGACCATCTCATTCTACAAATATTTCACTATTGAAGCGCCGCAGGCCACGCGTGATGCGCTTTATCAGCTGTTTTTGAGCCTCAACGTGTTTGGACGTGTCTATCTGGCGCATGAAGGGATCAACGCTCAGATTAGCGTTCCGGAAAGCCGCGTTGATGCCTTCCGCGAGGCGATTTACGCCTTCCATCCGGCATTAAATAATCTGCGCCTGAATATTGCGCTTGAAGATGACGGCAAATCCTTTTGGGTGCTGCGCATGAAAGTGCGTGACCGTATTGTTGCTGACGGTATTGATGATCCTACGTTTGATGCAAGCGATGTGGGTGAATATCTGAAAGCCGCAGATGTGAACGCCATGCTTGACGATCCGAGCGCGGTATTTATCGATATGCGTAACCACTACGAATATGAAGTGGGGCACTTCGAGGATGCCGTCGAAATTCCGGCCGACACCTTCCGTGAACAGCTGCCGAAAGCCGTGGATATGATGCAGAATGACAAAGAGAAGAAAATTGTCATGTATTGCACCGGCGGCATTCGCTGCGAAAAAGCCAGCGCCTGGATGCGCCATAACGGCTTCCAAAATGTGTATCACATTGAAGGCGGGATTATTGAATATGCGCGTCGTGCGCGTGAGCAAGGTTTACCGGTGCGCTTTGTTGGGAAAAACTTTGTTTTCGATGAGCGCATGGGCGAGCGTATTTCTGACGATGTGATCGCTCATTGCCATCAATGCGGGACGCCGTGTGATAGCCACACCAACTGCAAGAATGACGGCTGCCACCTGCTGTTTATTCAGTGTCCGGCCTGCGCTGAGAAATTCTCTGGCTGTTGCAGTGAAATTTGCCGTGATGAGCTGGCGTTGTCTCCCGAAGAACAGCGCCGCCGCCGGGCTGGCCGCGAAAACGGGAATAAGATCTTCAATAAATCTCGTGGGATGTTGAATACCACCCTGGGTATTCCTGATCCGGAGAAGTAATAAAAATCCCCCGGTTCGCCGGGGGATGTGTTTTTACTGGCGCACGCCTTCGACAGAAATAATCAGGTCAACTTCCTGTGACGCAGGGCCCAGATCCTGAGTGATATTGAATTCCTTCAGCTTAATTTTACCTTCGGCTTCAAACCCCGCGCGCACGCCGCCCCACGGATCGTCACCCTGGCCAATCAGCTTCGCTTTCAGCGTGACCGGCTTTGTCACGCCGTTCAGCGTCAAGTTGCCGGTAATATCCAGCGTCTCGCCGTCCTTCTTCACTTCCGTTGAGGTGAAGGTGGCCTGCGGGAACTTCGTGACGTTGAGGAACTCAGCGCTACGCAGGTGTTTGTCACGTTCGGCATGGTTAGTATCAACGCTGGTGGTGTTGATGGTGACGTTCACTTTATCCGCCGCAGGATTTTTTTCGTCAAAGGTAAAGCTGCCGTCAAAATCACGGAAGGTGCCGTACAGCCAGCTGTAGCCGAGATGCTGAATGCGGAAGTTCACAAACGCATGCTGACCCTGTTTATCAATTTTGTAATCAGCAGCAACGGCAGAACCGGTGGTGAATAACAGAGCGCTTAAGGTGGCTCCCAGCAGGATTTTCTTCATTGTCTTACTCCATAGTTAACGGGATGCTTTCCCCAGCATGCGCTTGAGGGTGGCATCTTTATCTAGAAAATGGTGCTTCAGGGCCGCGAGGGCATGGAGCAGAGAAACAATCACCACGGTCCACGCCAGCCAGAGATGAATTGTCCCGGCAAGGTCGGCCTGTGCCCCGAAGTCCGTCAGCGTGGCGGGCACATCAAACCAGCCAAAAACGCTAATAGGTTTACCGTCAGCCGTTGAAATCAGATACCCGCTCAGCAAAATGGCGAACAATAATGCATACAGCAAAATATGTGCAGTAAGCGCGCTGATACGCGTCAGGCGTGAATAACTTTTTAACGGTGGCGGCGGCGGCGATATAAAACGCCAGAGAAGACGAATCACCAGAGCAGACATTAACAAGATGCCGATGCTCTTATGTATTTCTGGTGCTTTATGGTACCAGACGTCGTAATAGCCCAGCGTAACCATCCACAGTCCGAGCGCAAACATGCCGTAAACCGTGGCGGCGACAAGCCAGTGAAGCAGAACCGAAAAATGTCCGTAGCGTTCGGATGAGTTTCGCCATTGCATATTTATGCGTCCATGTGTTTTCTAAAGAAGTTAAAACATAGGCGTTCCGTTAACAGCAGATCAACATAAATATTCTTATTTCGATATATATTTATTGTATGTCTGTTTTTTTTGAATGACACTTGCGGAAGGCGTTCAGTAGAGTCGAATGAATATAATCGTTTTGATTGGAGTGGATATTAGTTGGCAGTGAATTATTTGCCGTGAAACTATATTTTATTAATTTTACGTCAACATTTGTCAATATAACCTGAGCGTGAATAGTCAAAAGAAATAAATATAAGCCAGGTCGAGAAGTGCAAGCGTTGCCCAGAGAATAAGATACAGAATAAAGTGTTCGCGAATATTGTTGGTTAAAAATTGAATAAAGCGAATCATGATGGCCCCGGGTAAAAGTGGCGGAAGTGCCCGCCACTCGGGGATTCTACGCTGTTTTGAAGCGAGAAAGTACGAACGGAGATAAATCAAAGGTGGGTTTTTGACCCAAAGCAAACTGGCAGGCAATTTCGCCTAAAACGGAGGCAAATTTGAACCCGTGCCCGCTCAACCCGGTAATGATCAGCGTGTTGTCATGGCCGGGGAGGGTATCGATGATGAAATCTTCATCCGGCGAATTGTCATAGGTGCAGGCTTTACCGTGCAGGCAGCAGCCGATGCCGGGTAAAAATTCGCGCAGGAAAGGAAACACTTCAGACCCATCGCTGGCGACGGCACCAAAGGGTTTACGCTGCTCGGGCGAGTCAATCAGCTGCCCGCCGTTATGCTTGCCCAGTTTCAGCTCGTTGTCTTCCGCCGGGAAGCCATAATATTGATCGCCGTTCGGTGTTTCTGCGGCAAACGCCGGGAATTTGTTGTTCTCGCTGTAGCGGCCATCGGCCTGGTGCCAGGCAAAGATTTTGCGTACCGACTTGACCGGCAGGTCAGGCAGCAGTTTGGTCACCCATGTACCGGCGCTGACCAGCAGCTTGTTCCCATGATATTCACCTTCTTCGGTCACGACCGTCACGCCGTCGTCGCCGTGGCGGATATCCGTGACCTTGCAGTTAAACAGCTGAGCGCTACCACCTTGTTTAGCAAGGTTGATGTAGGTCTCGATGGCAAGTTCACTTTTCAATACGCCGGAGTCCGGTTCAAACAGGCCAACGTAGTTTTCAGGCACCGCAATCTCCGGCCAGCGGGCGGAAATGGCGGCGGCGTCCAGCGTTTCAACCTGCAGGGAGAATTTTTCTGCGCTGGCGGCAACATTGCGAATAAATGGCGAATCAGTCGGCCCCAGGTTAATGACCCCGGTGCGATGAAAGAGCTTCTCGCCGCTGGCTTCAGCCAGGGCATCCCACAGCTTTTGCGCTCGCAGAACCAATGGGACATATTTTTCACCTTCGCCATAAGCATGACGCATCAGGCGGGTATCGCCGTGGTGGCTGCCCTGATCGTGAGGCGGGTGGCCGCTGTCAATCATCAGGACTTTCAGGCCCGAGTGTGTTGCATAGCAGCCTGCGGCGGCACCGACGGAACCGCTGCCGACAATGATGAGGTCGTAGTTCATAAGCTTTTCTCTGTGGAAAATTATCTGTAGCAGGGTAATTAATTCACCGGAACGATGCAATTGACGGTGGTGCTTAAAATAAAAAAGGCACCCTGTTGGGTGCCTGTAGCTATTGTTAAGCATGTGTCGTCAATGCTTGCGATAATCGCTTTCCTGGTAATCACTGGATTCAATTTTGGCTATCCCGGCCTCAAGGATGGAAATAAATTGCCGGGCGACATCGGTGGTCAGCCAGAGCGTCTGGCCTATCTCTGTTTCATCGTGCTTCTGAGTATTGGATGTCAGGTAATGCAGGCGCAGCATCATGGCGTCGTAGCTATCGACGGTGCTGATATCCCATCCGACGAGGGGATGAGTCTGAATAACATCACTATTTTTTTCCATCATAACCCCTTTTATACGTGTTTAAAGACAACGACTAGTGAGGTTCATGCGTGATTTATCGTGAAGCGACTTAAGTATATCAATACTACGGCCTTCATGGGGATGAAATAATTACCTGGTAACACTTTTTCCGCATTATTCAGAAAAAACGAACAATAAATCGACAGGCTATTCTGAGATTATCTAAAAGAAAGATAAGAAAGGCTTGGAGGGGAGTTTAAAAAATAAGCAAATCAAGGTAAGGCAAGGAATAAAAAAAACCGGATGGCGACACCCGGCAAAAAAAGTACCAACATAATTGAGGGTATTAGTCGGCAGAGAACCAATCGTCAGCGCTTTCCCAGGTTTCCTGGAGGATCTCGCTGATTCGCGTTTTATCTTCTTTGGCACCGCCCAGCACGGACAGGTTATTGCCTGAGGCATAACGTACCTGCACTTCGCTGCTGGTGTCGGGAAAATGTTGATTGATACGGCGGGAAAGCTCATTGGCAAGGGCGTCGATGGCCCCGGCTGGCAACGGTGTGGTTTTGGCTATAGTCACTTCAATACGCATAACAACCCCCTGTACAATATACTGGATATTTATACAGGTTAAATTTCCAGTAAGCAACAGGGGGCGTTGAAAAATTTAGCCTTTAACTGACCAGACCACGTCTTCACCCGCCAGGAACGGCACAATGCTGTCGTCACCGGCTTCAATCAGCTCCGGCATTTTCTCAGCCACGCGGACCAGCTCGATGTGTTCTTCATTGACCGGCAGGCCGTAGAAGCGCGGGCCGTTCAGCGAAGCGAAAGCTTCAAAATGCTGCAGCGCGTTCATTTCTTCGAATACCGTTGCATAGGCACCCAGCGCGGAAGGCGCGTTAAAGCAGCCTGCGCAGCCGCAGCTGGCTTCTTTGCGGTGACGTGCATGTGGCGCAGAGTCGGTGCCGAGGAACACGCGATCGCAGCCGCTCGCGACCAGCTCGCGCAGTGCTTCCTGGTGGACGCTGCGTTTCAGAATCGGCAGGCAATAAAGGTGCGGACGAATTCCGCCCACCAGCATGTGGTTACGGTTAAACATCAGGTGCTGAGGCGTGATAGTCGCGCCAATCAGCGAGTTGCCTTCTTTCACATACTGGGCGGCATCTTTGGTGGTGATATGTTCAAACACCACTTTCAGCTCAGGCAACTGGCGACGCAGCGGCTCCATGACGGTTTCAATAAAGCGCGCTTCGCGATCGAAAATATCGATGTCAGCATGGGTGACTTCGCCGTGAACCAGCAGCGGCATGCCAATTTTCTGCATACGTTCAAGCACTGGCAGGATCGCTGCGGTGCTGGTTACGCCGTGAGCGGAGTTGGTTGTGGCGTTCGCCGGGTAAAGCTTGGCGGCGGTAAACACGCCTTCATTGAAACCGCGTTCGATTTCGTTGGGATCCAATGTGTCGGTCAGATAGCAGGTCATCAGCGGTTCAAACTTTTGCCCGGCCGGAACCGCATCAAGAATGCGCTGACGATAAGCGATAGCGGCGTCCACGCTGGTAACAGGAGGCACAAGATTGGGCATGACAATCGCACGGCCATAGATCTGGCTGGTGTAAGGCACCACGGTTTTCAGCATCTCACCGTCACGAAGGTGAATATGCCAGTCATCTGGGCGGCGGATTTTTAATACCTGAGGTAATGCGGTCATCAATGTGCTCCGGCGTGAGAGGGAAATCAGTCATCAAGGGCTGGTTTTATGCCGGGCACTAAGGATAAGGGGAAACGTTATCGTTTGCACCCCTTATGTTGCACATGTTGCACAAAACCCTCAGAGCGCATAACGGCTCTGAGGGGCGGGGGCTATTCCGTTAACGGAATGATTATTTCACCGGGTTTCACTTCAATGCCTTTGGCATATTTCTTCGCCAGCGACTCGCCGGTGCTGCGGTCTTCGCTCAGGATGTAAGCAGGTTGCTGATTAAAGTAGCTGCGCAGGGACTGGTTAAGGTAAGGGATCATGGTCTGCAGCACGCTCTGCATTTTTTGCGGTTCGACCTGAGCGTCAACGACCTCCATTTCCTGCAGGTAGATGGCACCTTGCTCTTTATTGAACACCGGCAGCGCTTTCAGCTTGAGCTTCAGAATGGCTTTCTGGTTACCAAACAACGAGGTCATGTCGAGATTGGCATCGCCGGTCAGGGTAATTTTATTCGGCTCTTCCCGTCCAATCTGGCTGACTAAATGGGTTAACACCACATGGGCTTCAGCCACGCCGGGCAGGCCAATGTTCTTCGAGAAGTTATTGTGTTTTTCCAGCGACTGGTTGATTTCCTGTTCACTCACGCTGTACTGCGTTAACTGGTTGCATCCGGAGAGCAGGCCGCTAAGCATCAATGCTGCGGCAAAAACAATCTTCTTCATAGGCTTCCTCAAAATAGCGGCTCCAATGCCGTGCCTTGCGTTAATCAGCATAATGCGGCACGGCGTTAGCGGCTACAGGAAAAAGATGAAAGGAGGATTTACCCCTGGCCACCAGGCTCGAACATCGTCGGTTCCACCGGTTTGAGGCTGAACTGCCACCACAGGGCGGCAAGGGTAATACAGCCGATAATCCCGAGCATCGCCCAGGGCAGCTCCGGCTGCTGCAGCGCTTTCCCCGCGTCAAACAGCCAGCCGCCGCCGGTATAGCCCAGCGCGCCGCCCAGCGACAGCCCTAAACGGCTAAACCCCATGTAGCTGCCGCGAGCGCGGGCATCCGCCAGCGAGGCGCTCAGCGTTTCCCGGGCGGGCTCGGCGATGATTGAGCCGATGTAGAAGGTACAAATCAGGGCGAAAAGCTGCTGTAAGTTGGACGTAAGCCCAATAGGCATCAGGCTTACCGTCATCAGCACCAGGCCTGCCATTAAGCGTTGCTCCAGGCGGAAGCGCCTTTCACTCCAGCGAGCGATAGGGTAGAGCAGCGTCAGCGAAAGCGCGGCTTCAATGGCGTACATCCATTTCACCGCCGACGCGGTACCGGCAATGTCGTTGACCATCAGCGGCAGCATCAGCATGACCTGCACCGCCAGCATGTAATAACCGGTGAGCGTAAGGACGTAGGTAATAAAGCGTTTATCCCGGAACACGCGGCCCATGCCTTCGCGCATTGGGGTACGAATAGTTGAAAGCTTATAGGCCGGCAGCAGCCAGGCGTTAAGCGCCGCGCACAGGACAAACATTACGGCACCGACGGCGCACACCAGACGAAAATCATACTGCAACAGCCAGCTACCCAGCAGAGCGCCGATCACCGCGCCCGCGCTGTCCTGCATCATCAGGATTGAGAAGAAGCGGCCCCGGTGTTGAGGGCGAACCAGTTTGACGACCAGCGCCGAACGGGGCGGGTCGAACAGCGTCCCGCCAATGGCGGAGAGCAGACAGGAAAGCCACAGCATCCAGGGTTCAGTGGCGATGCCCATGGTGGCAAAACCCGCGGCGCGCAGCAGCATACCGGTGACAATCATCGGCTTGGCACCCAGTCTGTCGGCAATTGCGCCGCCGAAGACGCCCAGCCCCTGCTGGATAAACTGGCGTAGGCCCAGGGCAATCCCGACCATCAAAGCGGCCCAGCCTAACTGGTCAACGAAGCGGATGGAAATCAAAGGGAAGACAACGAAAAAGCCCAATACCACTAACATGTTATCAAGCAGCAGGAAATATTTACCCAGGCTCCTTGCCTGCGCCACCCGCGACATCTCCCCTCCAGGGAACTTAATTAAACGCGATAAGCACTTATTCTCGCTTGCCCTCCGGGCTTTTAATACCTGATGCAGGACAATATTTTTTTATCGTGCAACGAGTTTGATTCAAGGCTTTCATCGAAAAAAGTGATGTTGCGTCATGTTGTTGTTTTCACACGACGGCCAGGCACAGGTATAGTAACAAGATGTGCCCCGTCAACCGGGATGAAGGAGTGGAATAAACATGTTTGGCTACCGCAGTAACGCACCAAAAGTTCGCCTGGTGACTGACCGACTGGTGGTGCGTCTGGTCCATGAGCGAGATGCCTGGCGTATGGCAGATTACTACACCGAAAATCGCCAATTTCTGAAACCCTGGGAACCCATTCGGGATGAAAGCTACTGCTATCCTTCGGGCTGGCAGGCAAGGCTGGGCATGATCGGAGAAATGCACAAACAGGGCAGCGCGTACTACTTTGCGCTGCTCGACCCGGAAGAAAAAGAGGTCATTGGCGTGGCTAACTTTTCCAACGTCGTGCGCGGCTCGTTCCACGCCTGCTACCTCGGTTACTCCATCGCCGAAAAATGGCAGGGGCAGGGGTTAATGCATGAGGCGCTGACCAGCGCTATTCGCTACATGCAACGTAGCCAGAACGTGCACCGCATTATGGCCAACTATATGCCGCATAATCAGCGCAGCGGCGATCTTCTGGCGCGTCTGGGCTTCGAAAAAGAGGGCTACGCAAAGGATTATTTGCTGATTGACGGCGTATGGCGGGATCACGTTCTCACCGCGCTGGTTAATCAAGACTGGACCCCAGGTCGTGGAGTTTAAAAGATGAAATATCAGTTAACGGCGATTGAAGCCCGCATCATCGGCAGCCTGCTGGAAAAACAGCTCACTACGCCAGAGCAATATCCAATGTCCGTCAACGGCGTGGTCACCGCCTGTAATCAGAAAACAAACCGTGAACCGGTGATGGATCTGAAAGAGCACGACGTCCAGGACACGCTGGACGGGCTGGTCAAAAACCATTATTTGCGAACCGTCAGCGGGTTTGGCAACCGCGTGACGAAATACGAGCAGCGTTTTTGCAACTCAGAGTTTGGTAATTTAAAGCTGACGCCAGCAGAAGTGGCGGTGGTCACGACTTTGCTGCTGCGCGGAGCGCAAACGCCGGGTGAGCTTCGCAGCCGTGCCGGAAGAATGTTCGAGTTCACCGATATGGCGCAGGTAGAAGCCACGCTGGAAGGGCTGGCGGGCCGTGAAGACGGGCCATTTGTTGTGCGCCTGCCGCGAGAGCCCGGCAAACGCGAAAGCCGCTATATGCATCTTTTTAGCGGTGAGGTTGAAGCTCATGCGGTTGCCGGGCAAAGCGTCAGCCCGGTTTCGGACGATCTCAGCGCGCGAGTGGACTCGCTGGAAGCTGAAGTCGCCGAACTTAAACAGCGTCTGGATTCATTGCTGGCACACCTGGGGGATTAAGGATGACGAAATTACGTATTGGTGTGGTTGGGCTGGGGGGGATCGCGCAGAAAGCCTGGCTGCCGGTTCTTGGCGCATCCAACGACTGGTCGCTGGTGGGCGCATTTTCGCCGACCAAAGCGAAAGCATTACCAGTGTGCGAAACCTGGCGCATGCCGTATATCGAGTCACTCAGCGATCTGGCGGCGCAGTGCGACGCTGTTTTTGTGCATAGCGCTACCAGCTCCCACTACGCGGTAGTGAATGAGTTGCTCAACGCCGGCGTCAGCGTCTGCGTGGATAAGCCTCTGGCGGAAAACCTCGCCGATGCTGAAAAGCTGGTGGAACTTGCCGAGCGCAAAAAGCGTACCCTGATGGTGGGCTTTAATCGCCGTTTTGCCCCACGCTACCAGCAGTTAAAAGCAAAGCTCTCTGCCGGGGCGTCTTTGCGCATGGATAAACACCGCAGCGACAGCGTCGGCCCGGGCGATCTGCGCTTCACGCTGCTTGATGACTATCTTCACGTGGTGGATACCGCGCTCTGGCTTGGGGGCGGTGCTGCTCAGTTGCAAAGCGGGACGTTGCAAACCAACGAGTCGGGACAAATGCTGTACGCCGAACACCATTTCAGCCAGGGCAACCTGAGCGTGACCACCAGCATGCATCGCCGTGCCGGAAGCCAGCGTGAGTGGGTTCAGGCGGTGACGGACGGCGGGCTGTATGAGGTGACAGACATGCGTCAGTGGCGTGAAGAATGCGGCGCTGGCGTGGTGGAACAGCCGATTCCTAGTTGGCAAACTACGCTGGAACAGCGCGGCTTTGCGGGGTGTGCGCGTCACTTTATCGACTGCGTGGCGAATCAGACGGTTCCGGAAACCTCCGGCGAGCAGGCTCTGCTGGCGCAGCGCGTCGTGGAGAAGCTCTGGCGCGAGGCAATTAGCGAATAAGCTGTAACATATCACGGTAGCAATTCGGCCCCGTATCGGTAGACTATGCCGACTTGTCATCATCCATTAACGCCTGCGCCGCAGGCGTTAATGTTTGTGGAATAACAGAATAAATGAACCTATTAAAATCGCTGGCGGCCGTCAGCTCGATGACCATGTTTTCACGCGTGCTTGGCTTTGCGCGAGACGCTATTGTGGCGAGGGTATTTGGGGCAGGAATGGCGACGGACGCCTTCTTCGTGGCATTTAAGCTGCCGAACCTGCTGCGGCGTATCTTTGCCGAGGGCGCTTTCTCCCAGGCGTTTGTGCCGATTCTTGCCGAATACAAGAGTAAACAGGGTGAAGACGCTACCCGCGTTTTTGTCTCCTACGTCTCAGGGCTGCTGACCCTTGCGCTGGCGCTGGTCACCGTACTCGGCATGCTTGCCGCGCCGTGGGTTATTTTGGTTACCGCCCCGGGCTTTGCCGACACGGCGGATAAATTCGCGCTGACCTCAAGCCTGCTGCGCATTACCTTCCCGTACATTTTATTGATTTCACTGGCGTCGCTGGTGGGGGCGATTCTCAATACCTGGAACCGCTTCTCTGTGCCAGCGTTCGCCCCGACGTTCCTTAACCTCAGCATGATTGGCTTTGCGTTGTTTGCTGCCCCGCACTTTAACCCGCCGATTCTGGCGCTGGCCTGGGCGGTAACGGTAGGGGGGGTATTACAGCTGGCCTATCAGCTGCCGCATCTGAAGAAGATTGGCATGCTGGTGCTGCCGCGTATCAGCTTTAAAGACGCCGGCGCTATGCGGGTTATCAAGCAGATGGGCCCGGCGATCCTCGGCGTTTCCGTCAGCCAGATTTCACTGATCATCAACACCATCTTTGCTTCGTTCCTGGTGTCCGGTTCGGTTTCATGGATGTATTATGCTGACCGCCTGATGGAGTTCCCATCCGGTGTTTTAGGCGTGGCGTTAGGCACAATTTTGCTGCCGTCGCTGGCGAAGAGCTTTGCCACCGGCAACCACGATGAGTATTCTCGCCTGATGGACTGGGGGCTGCGTCTTTGCTTCCTGCTAGCGCTGCCGAGCGCCGTGGCGCTGGGTATCCTGGCCAAACCGCTGACCGTGTCTTTGTTCCAGTACGGCAAATTCTCTGCTTTTGATGCCCTGATGACCCAGCGCGCGCTGGTCGCGTACTCGGTTGGCTTGATGGGGCTTATCGTGGTGAAAGTGCTGGCGCCGGGCTTCTATTCCCGGCAGGACATTAAAACGCCGGTGAAGATAGCCATCGTGACGCTGATTTTGACCCAGCTGATGAACCTGGTGTTTATCGGCCCGCTGAAACATGCCGGGCTTTCGCTGTCGATTGGTCTGGGGGCCTGTATTAACGCCTCGCTGCTTTACTGGCAGTTGCGTAAACAGGATATCTTCAAGCCGCAGGCGGGCTGGACGCCGTTCCTGCTGCGCCTGGTAGCAGCGGTGGTGGTGATGTCGGCGGTACTGGTTGGGCTGATGTACGTCATGCCTGCCTGGGATTTAGGCAATATGCCTTATCGTCTGCTGCGGCTGATGGCGGTTGTGGTAGCCGGCGTTGTCGCTTATTTTGCGACGCTGTTGCTGTTGGGCTTCAGGCTGAAAGATTTCGCCCGCCGCACGCTTTGATTTTTTCTGGGTGGATGACGGTTTCGTCACGCCACCCTATTCTTTATATGTTGAAAGGTTAATTAGGTGACAGAGCGATGAGAGGAATAATCACAACCTGGTTCGAAGACAAGGGCTTCGGATTTATTAAAGATGAAAACGGCGAAAACCGTTATTTCCATGTGATTAAAGTCGCCAACCCGGAGCTTATCAAAAAGGACGCGTCGGTGACCTTCGAGCCGGGGACCAATAATAAAGGGCTGTCGGCGTTTGCCGTGAAAGTGGAGCCCGAGAGCAAGCATCTGTTTATTGCGGGCGAGCGGCTTAAAATCACCTCGATCAAATCTTTCGTGGTGTACAGCGAAGAAGAACCTGCGGACGGGAAGATTGATAAAGAAAATGCGGTGCTGTCGGTTGGCCTGCTGATGAACAGCATTCGCCCAAAGGCAGAGAAAAAAGAAGGGGAAATGCGTACGGTGAAAAAACTGGCCGTGACCACTTTCCAGGGCGAAACGCATCTCTTCTCAGAGGATGAGATTGATATTGAGGCTACGGTAAAAGTCTTGAAATCGCTGAAATAAACAAGCTGCTGGTCAAGGAGAGTGTTGACCAGCAGTTTTCATCTGGTGGGAAAATCAGATAGTGATTTTTTTACCGCCGCGGTTGCCCTGCGACGTTGCCTGCCCGTCGGCGCCATAGAAATCCGGTGCCTGATGCGGTTTTAACACGGCAATAGCCTGCTCATTGCGCGCCATCTGGTCTTCCAGTAACCAACCGTTGTGCTGGTTAATGTCCCGCAAATGCAGGGTTTTTTGCGTAATCGTCTGCCAGCGCTGGCTGACATCCAGGCTGGTTACCGCCCCGGCATTTTGCTCTGCGCGACGCTGCTGCTCCAGGTAATCCAGCGTAGCCAGCAGCGAGCTTTTATCTTCAGTTATACGTTGCAGCGCGTTGCTATTTATCTGGCCTGCGGAAAGCTGCAGCTGTTCAGCATCCATCACTTCTTTCAGTGAATTCAACACTGCGGTCATTTGGTCCAGCACTTCTAACAGACGACTCACCGTTATTTACTCGACAAATAGCTTTGGGCTTCCTGGATCAGCGCATCGGCGATTTTGCCGGTATCCATCTTCAGGTCGCCGTTACGAATAGCCGTCTTCAGCGCTTCAACGCGTTCCATGTTGATATCGCCGGTGCCAGGCTGCATCAGTTTGGCCTGCGCATCGCTCAACTTTACGCTGGTGCTGTTGGCGGTTGCAGATTTTTCAAGACGGCTTTTCAGCGTCTGTGGATCGCTGGTTTCACGCGGTTGTACGGTGCTTACCGGTTTCAGTGGCGACGTGCGATCAATGCTCATTGTTCTCTCCTCATCGAGGGGCTCGCGGCGTAAGAGCCAGTCAGTATCATTTGTTGATAGTACTATCGGCAGTCGCCGCGGAATCTTTAAAAAGATTATAGATTAATCAGAATATTCCCATCAGCATCCACCGTCCCGCTCACCACCTGCCCTGAAGACATGCGAACGCGGGCATTTTGCGCGACGGCGGCGTTATTCAGCGCCTTGCCTTCACCGTTGACGCTAAAGCCTTCGCCGGAGGCAATCACCTGAACCTGCTGGCCGGCTTTCACCCGCCAGGCCTGGCGCACCATCGTCTGAATGACCGGCTGCCCGGGCGCAATATCCCGGAGCGAAACCGCGTCCGTCGCCTGGCCGAGATCCAGCATAGTGCGTGGCGGCAGTTGGTCAAGGCGTCCCTGTGTTAACTGCACGCTATTGGCATCGATTCTTGCCCCGCGGGCAATGGGGCGACTGGCAACCACATACTGACCCGTGGCCATCACCTGAACCTGGATAAAACGTTTGTCGCTGCCGCAGCGAGCCATGACGCTGACGTTGCCCCACAGTTTGGCATTTCCGGGCGTTGAGAATTCTGGCTGAGGGCAGGCGGGAAGCTGAGCATCCGGCGTTTTCACCTTGACGCTAACGTCATTGCTGATCCCGGCCAGCCGCTGTTGGAAATACTCAGTCAGCGGCCCATCAAGTGCGCTCGCCAGGGCCAACTGACTGACCAGTAAACTGGCTATGCCGCTCAAGATTTTCAGGCTTCTCATCGCGCTTCTCCGTATTCAGATTGCGGTGATTTTAACCGCGAGCCGTTTTGATCAAGGCGATAAATAGCGACGTATTTTGCGTTTATTCCACCCATCGCGTACGCGTAAGGCGCTTTAAGCTTTCGGACGATTCCTAATTCTATGGACTATGGAGGAAGCATGCTCGATAAACTGGACGCCGCACTGCGATTTCAGCAAGAAGCGCTTAATTTGCGTGCCCAGCGCCAAGAGATTCTGGCCGCGAATATCGCCAATGCCGACACGCCGGGCTTTCAGGCGCGCGATATCGACTTTGCCAGTGAAATGAAAAAAGTGATGGAGCGCGGACGCGTTGAAGGAGGCGGCATGTCTCTGGCGCTCACTTCGGCACGCCATATCCCGGCACAAACCCACTCCACTCCGTCGCTCGATCTCCTCTACCGCGTACCTGACCAGCCCGCCATGGACGGTAACACCGTCGATATGGACCGTGAACGTACGCAGTTTGCCGATAACAGCCTGAATTACCAAACAAACCTTACGGTGCTTGGCGGGCAAATCAAAAGCATGATGTCGGTGCTACAGGGATAATCGATGGCCTTACTCAATATTTTCGACATCGCCGGTTCGGCTATGACGGCCCAGTCCAAGCGCATGAACGTGGCGGCAAGTAACCTTGCTAACGCCGACAGCGTCACCGGACCTGACGGCCAGCCTTACCGCGCAAAACAGGTCGTTTTCCAGGTGGATGCTGCACCTGGCGCGGCGACCGGTGGCGTTAAAGTGACCAATGTGATTGAGAGCGACGCGCCGGACAAGCTGGTGTTCCAGCCGGGTAACCCGCTCGCGGATGCACGCGGCTATGTGCGTATGCCTAACGTTGATGTGGTCGGGGAGATGGTCAACAGCATGTCCGCCTCCCGCAGTTATCAGGCCAACGTCGAAGTGCTCAACACCGTGAAGGGCATGATGATGAAAACGCTCACTCTCGGTCAGTAACAGGAGCCTATATGTCCATTGCAGTCAAAATGAACGATCCGACTAACAATGTTGATCCTACGGCTGGCGCATCCAAAAACAGCCTGACGGGCAATAGCGCTGCCGACCTGCAGGGGAGCTTTTTGACCCTGCTGGTTGCGCAGTTAAAAAACCAGGATCCGACCAACCCTATGCAGAACAACGAACTGACTACGCAGCTGGCGCAGATCAGTACCGTTAGCGGTATCGAAAAACTCAATACCACGCTGGGATCGGTTTCCGGTCAGATCAATCAGAACCAGTCTCTGCAGGCCAGCGCCCTGATTGGCCATGGCGTGATGATCCCGGGCAACAAAATTCTGGCGGGGACCGATTCAAAAACCAACACCATCAGCACCACGCCGTTTGGCGTTGAGCTGCAGCAGGCGGCGGACAAAGTCACGGCCACTATCTCCGATAAAGACGGCAAAGTGGTTCGTACTATCGAGATCGGTGGGCTGAGTGCCGGGGTGCATACCTTTACCTGGGACGGCAGCGCCAACGACGGCACCAACGTGCCGGACGGCTCTTACACCGTGGCGATCAATGCCACGAACGGTGGGACACAGCTGGTGGCTCAGCCGCTGAACTTCGCCATGGTGAGCGGTGTTATCAACGGCAAAGATGGCCTCAAACTGGATCTCGGGACCTACGGTTCTACGACCCTCGATGCAATCAGGCAAATTATTTAAGCCTATAACCTAAGCAGGAGTAAGACATGGCGTTTTCTCAAGCGGTCAGCGGCTTAAATGCTGCGGCCACCAACCTGGACGTGATTGGTAACAACATTGCCAACTCCGCCACCTACGGTTTTAAATCCGGCTCGGTCTCTTTTGCCGATATGTTTGCAGGCTCTAAAGTGGGCCTGGGCGTTAAAGTCGCGGGCGTGACCCAGAACTTTGGCGACGGTACTACCACCAACACCGGCCGTGGCCTGGACGTGGCTATCAGCCAGAACGGCTTCTTCCGCCTGGTCGACAGCTCCGGTTCCGTGTTCTACAGCCGTAACGGGCAGTTCAAGCTGGACGAAAACCGTAACCTGGTGAACATGCAGGGCCTGCAGCTGACTGGCTACCCGGCAACCGGTACGCCGCCAACCATTCAGCAGGGCGCCAACCCGGTAGGTCTGTCCGTGCCAAACACGCTGATGGCGGCGAAAACCACCACTACCGCGTCCCAGCAGATCAACCTGAACTCCACCGACAAATTGCCAACAGTGGCGACGTTCGATCCAACCAATGCCAACAGCTACAACAAGAAGGGCACGGTAACCGTTTACGACAGCCAGGGTAACGCCCACGGCATGGACGTGTACTACGTGAAGACCGCAGACAATACCTGGCAGGTCTACACCAAAGACTCCTCCGTTGCGGGTTCCACGTTCAACTCACAAGGGTTTATGCGTTTCGACAATAACGGCAACCTGCAGGGGATTACTGCCAATGCCGCCGATCCGATTCCAAACCCGAATACGCTGCCAAACAGCATTAACGTGACGACCGGCGTCACCAATGGCGCGACGGCTGCTACTTTCGCGCTGAGTTTCCAGAACTCCATGCAGCAGAACACCGGGTCTAACAACATCGTAGCGACCAACCAGAACGGCTATAAGCCGGGTGACCTGACGTCTTACCAGATTAACGACGATGGCACCGTGGTCGGGAACTACTCCAACGAGCAGACCCAGCTGCTGGGGCAAATCGTGCTGTCCAACTTCGCTAACCCTGAAGGTTTGCAGTCCCAGGGCGATAACGTCTGGACCGCGAGCAACTCTTCCGGCGTTGCGCTGCTGGGCCTCGCGGGCACGGGGAACTTCGGGACCCTGACCAGCGGAGCGCTGGAGTCTTCGAACGTGGATCTGAGTAAAGAACTGGTCAACATGATCGTCGCGCAGCGTAACTATCAGTCGAACGCGCAGACCATCAAAACCCAGGACCAGATCCTCAACACCCTGGTTAACCTGCGCTAAGCGCCTGAAGGGACGGCTTAATGGATCATGCAATCTACACCGCCATGGGCGCTGCCAGCCAGACGCTGAATCAACAGTCAGTCACGGCGAGCAACATGGCAAACGCTTCGACACCGGGTTTCCGCGCGCAGCTTAACGCTTTGCGTGCTGTCCCGGTTGAAGGGCTTTCTCTGCCAACCCGTACCCTGGTCGTTGCCTCAACGCCAGGGGCCGATATGACGCCAGGCCAGCTGGACTACACCTCGCGCCCGATGGACGTGGCTTTGCAGCAGGATGGCTGGCTGGCGGTGCAGACGCAGGACGGCGGAGAAGGTTATACCCGCAACGGTAACATTCAGGTCAGCCCTGCCGGTCAGTTGACCATCGGTGGCCGGCCCGTTATCGGCGAGGGTGGCCCAATTGCGGTGCCGGAAGGTTCGCAGCTTACCATTGCTGCGGACGGGACTATCTCCGCGCTGAACCCGGGCGACCCACCGAATACCGTGGCGCCCATTGGCCGACTGAAGCTGGTGAAAGCCACGCAGCAGGAGGTGGTGCGCGGTGATGACGGGCTGTTTCGTTTAAATCCCGCCGCTCAGGCGACACGCGGTGCCATCGCGCAGGCCGATCCAACCATTAAGGTGATGTCCGGCGTACTGGAAGGCAGCAACGTCAAACCGGCAGAGGCAATGGCGGACATGATCGCCAACGCCCGCCGTTTTGAGATGCAGATGAAAGTTATCGCCAACGTTGATGAAAACGAACAGCGCGCTAACACGCTGCTGCAAATGACCTAACGCCCGGCTTACTTATTACAGGATTCAAACATGATCAATTCTTTATGGATCGCCAAAACGGGTCTTGATGCACAGCAAACCAATATGGATGTGATTGCCAACAACCTGGCAAACGTCTCCACCAACGGTTTTAAGCGTCAACGCGCCGTGTTTGAAGATTTACTTTATCAAACCATTCGCCAGCCGGGGGCTCAGTCTTCAGAGCAAACGACGCTGCCGTCGGGTTTACAGATCGGGACCGGTGTTCGCCCGGTAGCCACCGAACGTCTGCACAGCCAGGGCAACCTATCTAAAACGGACAACAGCAAAGATGTGGCCATCAAAGGCGAAGGCTTCTTCCAGGTTCTGCTGCCGGACGGCACCGCGGCCTATACGCGCGACGGTTCCTTCCAGGTTGACCAGAATGGTCAGCTGGTAACGGCGGGCGGTTTCCAGGTGCAGCCTGCGATTACCGTGCCGGCTAACGCGCTGAGCCTGACTATCGGCCGTGACGGTGTGGTGAGCGCAACCTTACAGGGGCAGACCGCGCCGGTACAGGTCGGGCAGCTGAACCTGACGACCTTTATGAACGATACCGGCCTGGAAAGTATCGGTGAGAACCTTTACACCGAAACTCAGGCATCCGGTGCGCCAAACGATTCCACGCCGGGATTGAACGGCGCAGGCCTGCTCTATCAGGGCTATGTTGAGACCTCAAACGTAAACGTTGCTGAAGAGCTGGTGAACATGATCCAGGTTCAGCGCGCCTACGAAATCAACAGCAAAGCGGTCAGCACGACCGACCAGATGCTGCAAAAACTGACGCAAATGTAAGGCGTGTGCCGGCGCGTGAAAGCGCGTCGGCTGCCGTGACCTGAAGATGAAAGCAATGCAAAACCCAATGGTGCTCCGTCCTGTTGTCCTGAGTCTGGTGTTTGCCGTAAGCGGCTGCGCCCTTGTGCCTACTAAACCGCTGGTTGAGGGGGCGACATCTGCCCAGCCGGTTCCTGGCCCTGCGCCAGCGATCAACGGCTCGATTTTCCAGACCGCACAGCCGATGAACTACGGCTATCAGCCGCTGTTTGAAGACCGTCGTCCGCGTAATATCGGCGACACCTTAACCATCCAGCTTCAGGAAAATGTTAGCGCCAGTAAAAGTTCTTCGGCGAATGCCAGCCGTGACGGTAAGTCAGCGCTTGGTTTTGCGACCGTGCCGACCTTTGCGGCGGGGCTGTTGGGAGATGGGAAAGCTGACCTGAATGCCTCCGGCAGCAATGGCTTTAACGGTAAAGGCGGCGCCAACGCCAGTAACACCTTCAGCGGCACGTTGACGGTGACCGTCGATCAGGTGCTGGCCAACGGAAACCTGCACGTCGTAGGTGAAAAACAGATTGCCATCAACCAGGGGACGGAATTTATCCGCTTCTCTGGCGTAGTGAACCCGCGCACCATCAGCGGCAGCAACACCGTTGCGTCGACCCAGGTGGCGGATGCCCGAATTGAGTATGTCGGTAACGGCTACATTAATGAAGCGCAGAATATGGGCTGGCTGCAGCGCTTCTTCCTTAACGTATCGCCGATGTAAGCGAGGGTACCATGGTTAAATATTTATTCGGGTTGGTTGTGCTGCTGACCGCGGCTTATGCATCAGCTGACCGCATTCGTGACCTGACGACCGTGCAGGGCGTGCGTGAAAACTCCCTGATTGGCTATGGCCTGGTGGTAGGGCTGGACGGGACCGGTGACCAGACGACGCAAACGCCGTTTACCACCCAAAGTTTGAACAACATGCTTTCCCAGTTGGGCATTACCGTGCCGACCGGCACCAATATGCAGCTGAAAAACGTGGCGGCGGTGATGGTGACGGCAAAATACCCGGCCTTCGCGCGGGCAGGGCAAAACATTGATGTTGTGGTGTCCTCTATGGGTAACGCGAAGAGCCTGCGCGGCGGTACGCTGCTGATGACGCCGCTCAAAGGCGTGGATAACCAGGTTTATGCCCTGGCGCAGGGTAACGTGCTGGTAGGCGGCGCGGGCGCGGCAGCGGGCGGCAGTAGCGTCCAGGTAAACCAGCTTAACGGCGGGCGTATCACCGGCGGCGCGGTCATTGAACGCGAACTGGCCGGTACTTTCGGCAACGGCAACACCCTCAACCTGCAGCTGAACGATGATGACTTCAGCCTGGCCCAGCGGATCACCGACACTATTAACCGTTCCCGTGGCTTTGGCAGCGCAACGGCGCTGGACGGCCGCACGATCCAAATCCGCGTGCCAAGCGGCGGTAGCTCTCAGGTTCGTCTGCTGGCGGATATCCAGAACCTTGAAGTGAGCATGCCGGTGCAGGATGCGCGCGTGGTGATCAACTCTCGCACGGGGTCCGTGGTGATGAACCGCGAAGTGACGCTGGATAATTGTGCCGTTGCTCAGGGCAACCTGTCGGTGACCGTAAATCGCCAAAATCAGGTCAGTCAGCCGAATACGCCATTTGGCGGTGGCCAGACCGTCGTGACGCCACAAACCCAGATTGATTTACGCCAGAGCGGCGGTTCGGTACAGCGCGTTAATTCCAGCGCGAACCTGAATAACGTGGTGCGTGCGCTGAACGCGCTGGGTGCAACGCCTATCGACCTGATGTCTATCCTGCAATCCATGCAAAGCGCAGGCTGCCTGCGTGCGAAACTGGAAATCATCTAATGCTGACCGATGCCCGTTCACTTGCTAATGCCGCGTTTGACGCTAACTCGCTCAATGATTTAAAGGCGAAGGCCGGACAAGACCCGAAAGGGCACCTGAAAGAGGTGGCTCATCAGGTGGAGGGGATGTTCGTGCAGATGATGCTAAAAAGCATGCGTGAGGCGCTGCCGAAAGACGGGATTTTCAGCAGCGAGTCCACGCGCATGTATACCAGCATGTATGACCAGCAGATAGCCCAGCAGCTGAGTGCGAAAGGGTTGGGGCTGGCGGATGCGATGGTTAAGCAAATGAGCAACGAGCAGGTTGATCCGTCGGAAACCGCAGGCCAGGTGCCGATGAAACTCGACCCGCAAACGGTCACCAGCTACCAGAACCAGACACTAACGCAAATGGTACGCCAGGCTGTGCCTCGTGCCCCTTCTAACGAAGAACCGATGAGCGGAGACAGCAAAGACTTCCTGGCGCAGCTCTCGCTGCCGGCGCGCTTAGCCAGTGAAGCCAGCGGTATTCCGCACCACCTGATTCTGGCGCAGGCCGCGCTGGAGTCCGGTTGGGGGCAGCGTCAGATCCGTACCGAAAAAGGCGAGCCGAGCTTCAACCTGTTCGGCGTTAAGGCGACGCCGGGCTGGAAGGGGCCGACCACGGAAATCACCACCACCGAATTTGAAAACGGTGAGGCGAAGAAGGTGAAAGCGAAGTTCCGCGTTTACAGCTCGTACCTTGAAGCGCTTTCTGACTACGTTGGCTTACTGTCGAAAAACCCGCGCTATGCTGCCGTGACCAATGCACCTTCAGCAGAGCAGGGCGCTCAGGCGCTGCAAAACGCCGGTTACGCGACGGATCCGAACTACGCCCGTAAATTGACCGGCATGATCCAGCAGCTGAAAGCCATGAGCGACAAGGTCTCCAAAGCCTACAGCACTGATTTGTCGAATTTGTTCTGAAGAGACTCAAGTCCCGTGGCCTGCTGCCGATAATAGGTAGCAGAACCTTTGACCACACGCTATCAAGGAACCTTCATGTCCAATAGCCTGATTAACAGCGCCATGAGTGGCCTGAGTGCTGCCCAGGCGGCATTAAGCACCGTCGGCAATAACATTTCTAACTATAACGTAAGCGGTTATACCCGCCAGACGACGATTCTGTCCCAGTCAAAAAGCACCCTGACCGGGGGCGGCTATATTGGCAATGGCGTGTATGTTAACGGCGTGCAGCGTGAGTACGATTCATTTATTACTAACCAGCTGCGTGCGGCCCAGACGCAAAGCAGCGGGCTGACAACCCAGTACCAGCAGATGTCAAAAATTGACAACATTCTGTCCGGGACGACCAACTCGTTGTCAAAAACCATGCAGGATTTCTTCTCCGGCTTGCAGACCCTGACCAGCAATGCTCAGGATCCGGCG
The DNA here is from genome assembly GCF_001571265.1 of Cedecea neteri NBRC 105707 = ATCC 33855. Classification (GTDB taxonomy): domain Bacteria; phylum Pseudomonadota; class Gammaproteobacteria; order Enterobacterales; family Enterobacteriaceae; genus Cedecea; species Cedecea neteri. The sequence continues at coordinate 52,427 of NZ_BCTL01000003.1, forward strand.
GCTCGTCAGGCGTTGCTGGGGAAAGCGGATGGCCTGGTAAACCAGTTTAAGGTTACCGACCAGTACCTGCGCGATCAGGATAAGCAGGTTAACCTTTCTATCAGCAGCAGCGTGGACCAAATCAACACCTACGCTAAGCAAATTGCGAACCTCAACGACCAGATTTCTCGCCTGAAAGGCGTCAGCGGTGGCTCTGCGCCAAATGATTTGCTGGATCAGCGCGATCAGCTGGTTAGCCAGCTAAACCAGATCGTTGGCGTTGACGTGAGCGTGCAAGATAGCGGCACCTATAACGTCTCTATCGGCAACGGTATTACCCTGGTGCAGGGCGACACGGCTAACCAACTGGCGGCCGTTAACTCCAGCGCAGATCCTTCCCGCACGACGGTGGCATTTGTCGACCCGCTTGCCGGTAAAGTAGAAATTCCAGAAAGCCAGCTGAACACCGGTTCTCTGGGCGGGCTGTTCACCTTCCGTACTCAGGATCTGGACAGCGCCCGTAACCGCCTGGGCCAGATGGCACAAGCCTTTGCCACGGCAATGAACAGCCAGCACACGCAGGGCTATGATGCCAACGGCGATAAAGGGACTAATCTGTTTACTATCGGTGGCCCAACCGTAGTGAGCAATAGCCACAACACCAGCGGCACTCAGCTCACCGCCACTCCCACCGACAGCAAGCAGATTCAGGCCAGCGATTACAAGGTTGAATTTGTGGGGGGGAACTGGAAAGTGACCCGTCTGTCGGACAACGCCAACATTAATCCAGGCACGACAACGGATGCAGGCGGCAACGTTAGCCTGAACTTTGACGGACTGAAAGTTGGCGTGAGCGGCACGCCTGCCAACAACGAAAGCTTCACCGTTAAACCTGTATCCGATGCGGTAGTGAACATGAGCCTGGCCGTGAAAGATGAGGCGAAACTGGCGCTGGCAAGCGATCCTGCCGCGGGCAAGAGCGATAACCGCAACGCCCAGGCGATGTTGGATCTGCAGAACTCCAAGCAGGTCGAAGGCAACAAGTCGTTCAACGATGCGTATGCGACCTTGGTCAGCGACGTGGGTAACAAGACGGCAAGCCTGAAAGTGACCAGCACGACACAGGGGAACGTAGTGACGCAGCTTACCAAGCAGCAGCAATCTATCTCGGGCGTTAACCTCGATGAAGAGTATGGCAACCTGCAGCGTTACCAGCAGTACTACATGGCTAACGCCCAGGTCCTTCAGACTGCATCAACGCTGTTTGATGCGTTGCTGAACATTCGCTAACGGGAGCCTGCATCATGCGTATCAGTACCCAAATGTTATATGACCAGAACATGCGCGGCATTAGCGACGCGCAGAGTTTATGGCTGAGTTATGGCGAACAGATGAGCACCGGTAACCGCGTTAACCGGCCATCAGACGACCCTATCGCTGCGTCTCAGGCGGTGGTGCTTTCCCAGGCCCAGTCCATGAATGACCAGTACAAACTGGCGCGTACTTTTGCTACCCAGAAGGTTTCGCTGGAAGAGAGCGTTTTGCAGCAAACCGTCTCTTCAATACAAAATGCGCAGGAAAAGATTGTTTATGCCGGCAGCAGCGGGACGTTGAGTGATGACGACCGTGCCTCACTGGCAACCGATCTCGAAGGTATTCGTAACCAAATACTGAACCTGGCTAACAGCACCGACGGGAATGGTCGATATATTTTTGCTGGTTATAAAACCGAAGCGGCCCCGTTTAGCGGTGGTGCAGGTAGCATCACTTATCAGGGCGGAACGCTCCCGATTACCCAGCAGGTTGACTCAGCCCGGACCATGACAATTGGCCATACCGGCAATGATGTCTTCAATCGTATTTCCAGTAACGCCACGCCGGAGCCCAATGGTGCACCGAGCGAGACTAACATCTTTAATATGCTGGACTCCGCTATCGCAGCCTTGAAAACTCCTGCGGCCGGGTTGGATGATGCGGGTAAGAAAGCCCTTGATGATGCCGTCGCGAAAACAAACCGCGGCCTGGGCAATGCCCTGAGCAATGTGTCCACCGTGCGCGCTGAGTTAGGGACCCAACTGAATGAGCTGAGCAAGCTGGATGACCTGGGTAGCGAACGGGCGCTGGCGCAAACTGACCAGATGAGTCAACTGGTTGGGGCGGACTATACGGCAACCGTGTCTAACTATGTTCAGCAGCAGGCTGCGCTACAGGCTTCTTATAAAGTCTTCACCGATTTGCAAGGCATGTCGCTTTTCCAGCTTAATAGCCGATAGTCTTCAACGTTTTGGGCGCGTTATGAAACTGAACGCGCTTTATATGCCCGCTTCCGCACCCCGGAGCGGGCTTTTTTTTGTGTAAATTTCACCAGCCGCAAACGTCGTGTTCGTCTTCCGTGTCATAGGCGCGGACGGTGTTGACCAGATCTTTGACGACTTCGGCGGCGACGTCCGGGATCAGCAGCGTCATTGGGCTTTCGGTCTCATAGTCCACCGAGACGCCGTTGCTGTTGTTGGTAACGCTGACGGTATAGGTTGCTTTGCCCATCATAAGTGCCTCTGGCTGTTGACCACTTTACCCAGGCCGTTGCCTTCCAGTTTCGCTTCAGGGGAGGCGAAAAAGTCGATATTGAAATAAGTGTCGTCGGTGAGAAGCTCAATGCGGTGCCACTTCTGCGGCGGGGAAATAGCAAAAGCTCCGGCCTCAATCACGATTTCCACGTCGGGAGTGGTTGCCTCCGCGTCGGGAAATCCGAAATATTTTACCGCGCCCTGCATCACGGAAAGGCGACCAAAAACGCCTGCCTTTGTGTTGTGGTGAGTGAATAAAGCGGCAGGAGCGGTTTCTTTGCTCCAGAACGGTGTGGCGCGGGTATGTACATAGTTTTTGGGAATAGTCAGCATAATCAAACTCCTTCTGTCATTACATTGAGCGGAGCACTTCCGGGGCGACAAAAAAGTCGATGTTGAAGATGACATCATCGGTGAGCAGTTCGAGGTGATGCCATTTCTCAGGCGGGAATACGCCGAAGTGGCCAGCTTCAACGATCAGTTCTGTTTCCGGCTCGGGCGTGGTGGCATCGGCATAACCCAGGTAGCGAACCTTTCCTTGCATGACGCTCAGGCGGGGGTATACGCCGGGGCGAGTGCCTTTATCGAGATGCCGGTGAAAAAGGCCTCTGGGGGCCGTGTCTTTATCCCAGAAGGGAGAGGAGCGGGTATGAATGCAGTTTTGCGGTACAGGGAGCATGGAGTGTTCCTTCTCAACAAGTTCTGCAAGCATTACATCATACAATTAGTTTTTGTTTTTGTCATAAAGTGCATTTCAAATGCACCTTATTGGTTGGCACTTCTTCCACCTATCAGTCTGAGCGGGGGAAATAAAAAAGCCGGTCAGGTGACCGGCTTTTTACTTAGCGCTGGAGATTACTCCACGCTTTGTGGGCGAGTGGCTGGCGCCGTGGCCTGATGGCTGGCGCTGTGACCGCCGGCAGAGCCTTTCCCGCTGAAGCCAAAGTCCGGGCGAACCCAGTCGCTTTGGCGCGGTGCTTCCGGAGTATATTCCGGAGCAGGGGCACGGGTCATTGGCGCTGTAGCGTGCTTAACGGCAACAGGTTCGGCATTAACCTCTTGCGTCACAGGTGCGGCTTCTACCGCTGGCGCTGCTTCCACAATCGGTTTTGCCTCTTCAACCACCGCAACCGGCGCTTCTTCAACCGCTGGAGCTTCTGCAGTCACCGGCGCTGGTTCGCTGACTTCTGCAACAGCTTGAACAGTTTCTTCCTGCGCAGCTGTAACGTGTTCTACGGTTTCTGTGGCAGGCGCTTCATCCACTTCGGCAACCGGCTGAGGCTGTTCAGCCACCGGTGCTTCAATGACTTCTGGCTGGGCTGTTTCCACCACTGCAGGTTCAGTAACGGTTTCCACCGCTTTCACCGGCTCGATAACCTGAGCTTCTTCTACAGGGGCAACGGCTTCTACTGCTGCAGCCTCAGCAACGTTGACGTGCTGGACCTCTTCGTGAGCCTGGAAGGCCTCTTCCTGAGCAAGCTGATCCTGTGGACGAGCAACAGGGTAGGTGATGAACACTTTCCCGGATGCCAGCTCTGGAGAGGCACATGCCGCGGCCAGTGGCATTGGAGAAACCGCCGGGTAACGCTCATCACGATAGCGACGACGACGCTGGCCGCTTACGCGTAGGTGACGAGGGGAGCGACGTGAACGGCGCGGCATACCTGCGGTTTCGCGGTTTTCACCGTTTTCATCCTGCTGGTCTGCATTAACCGGAGCTTCAACAACCGCTGGCAGTGCAATCGGTGTCTGCTCGGTGATGACCTGTGCAGCCTGAGTTTCTTCTACTACAGGTGCATCAGCAGATTCGAAGCGAACTTTCTGGCTCAGCTGGCGCGGTTTACGGCGCTGCATAACCTGGGTACGTTCTTCCTGCTCGGCATCTTGTTCAACAACGTTGTCCTGCTGCAGGGCTTTGACTTCCTGCTGCGCCTGACGTTTTTCATCAGAGCGACGGCGGTTGCGCTCGCGACGAGGCTGTTGCTCGTCACGGGACTTCTGCTGTTTTTCTGCATCGTCAACGGCGGCTACAGCGTTCTGACGAACTTCGCGGGACTCCGCATTCTGCTGCTGGCCGTTACGACGATTGCGACGGTTTTCGTCACGACCTTCACGCGGTTCGCGAGCTTCACGGGTTTCATTATTGCGGTCATCGCGGTTATTGCGATTGTCGCGATTATCACGATCGCGGTTGTTACGGTCACCGCGCTCATTACGATCGCGGCGATTGTTTTGACGGCGGTTATTGTTACGGCGATCCTGACGCTGGGCATCAGAGCCGGTCGCTTTCTCTTCCTTCACTTCTTTCACTTCAGCGGCAGCGCTATCGCCGGCGAAGAGTTTTTTCAGTGCAGAGAAGAAGCGGCTAACCAGACCTGGCTGTGCAGCGGCATCGGCTTTTGGCTGAGCGACTGGCTTCACTGCCACAGCGGCAGGTTTATCCGCAGGAGCTTCCTGCGGTGCCGGTGGCACTTCTGGCATCACGAAGGTGGCCAGGGCCGGTTGCTCAGGGCGCTTACGCTCGGTGTACTCTTCATCGGATGGCATCGCCATCTCTTCTTCATGCAGCTTAGGCAGCATGTAGCTCAGCGTCTGGGTTTCTTCGCCTTTACGCACGCGCAGGACGGAGTAATGCGGCGTTTCCATCTGATCGTTTGGCACGATAATCGCGCGTACGCCACCCTGGCGTTTTTCAATGGCGCTTACTGCATCACGTTTTTCGTTCAGTAGGTAAGAGGCAATTGGCACAGGCACGATGGCGTGAACTTCTTTGGTGTTCTCCTTAAGCGCTTCTTCTTCGATCAGGCGCAGAATGGAGAGCGACAGGGATTCGTTATCACGAATGGTGCCGGTACCGCTACAGCGAGGGCAAACGTGGTGGCTGGACTCGCCGAGAGACGGGCTCAGACGCTGACGAGACATTTCCAGCAGGCCAAAGCGCGAGATATGGCTGATCTGGATGCGTGCTCTGTCCTGGCGTACCGCTTCACGCAGGCGGTTTTCAACCGCGCGCTGGTGGCGAACCGGTGTCATGTCGATGAAGTCGATAACGATCAGGCCGCCAAGGTCGCGCAGGCGCAGCTGACGGGCAATTTCATCGGCCGCTTCAAGGTTAGTGTTGAAAGCGGTTTCTTCGATATCCCCGCCGCGGGTTGCACGCGCGGAGTTGATGTCGATGGCGGTCAGGGCTTCGGTGGTATCAATAACGATAGAACCACCGGACGGCAGACGGACTTCACGCTGGAAGGCGGACTCAATCTGCGACTCAATCTGATAGTGGCTGAACAGCGGAATTTCACCGGTGTAGAGCTTAATTTTGCTGCTGAAATCCGGACGACCCAGCGCGGCAATGTGCTGGCGAGCCAGCTCAAGCACTTTCGGGTTGTCGATCAGGATTTCGCCGATGTCCTGGCGCAGGTAATCGCGGAAGGCGCGAACGATAACGTTGCTCTCCTGGTGAATCAGGAAAGGAGCAGGGCGGTTCTCAGCGGCTTTCTGAATGGCTTCCCAGTGCTTCAGGCGGAAGCTCAGATCCCACTGCAGCGCTTCGGCAGATTTGCCCACGCCTGCGGTACGTACGATAAGACCCATACCGTCCGGCAGTTCAAGGGAAGAAAGCGCTTCTTTTAATTCGGTACGGTCATCACCTTCGATACGACGAGAAATACCGCCGGCGCGAGGGTTGTTTGGCATTAGCACCAGATAGCTGCCCGCAAGGCTGATAAAGGTGGTTAAGGCCGCGCCTTTGTTGCCGCGCTCTTCTTTATCAATCTGGACGATCACTTCCTGGCCTTCGCGCAGAACGTCTTTAATGTTCGGGCGACCGTGGGAAGAGTAGTTCGAAGGGAAGTATTCGCGAGCGATCTCTTTGAGAGGAAGGAAACCGTGTCTTTCTGCGCCATAATCAACAAACGCCGCTTCCAGACTTGGTTCAATACGGGTGATTTTGCCTTTATAGATGTTTGCTTTTTTCTGTTCGTGTCCCGGGCTTTCAATGTCCAGATCGTACAGACGTTGCCCATCTACAAGGGCGACACGCAACTCTTCTTGCTGAGTTGCGTTAATTAACATTCTTTTCATCGTAACTTACTCATTATTCTTACATTGGCGACAGAGCTGCGGGCATGGTGACGCTAACCGGGAGTGAACCGATGGCCTCGTGACTAAACGCGTGTCGCCAACCTCACGGTTGTCGTTTGCTGAGAGGCGCAAAGTGTCGGTTGCCTGTATTTCATACGGAAATACAGCGCAATTATCGTGGGAATAACCTTAGAATATTTCTTAAGAGTTGATTCCATATTACCGGTCAGGCTGCAACCCGCAGCCCGCTAACTGCCTGAAAGTACAATACGTCTTACGCCATTGCTGCGTGGATGGACGTTCAGGCAAAATGGGTATTCCGCAAACTTTCTTGCTCTAACAAGATTCAACACGGAAAACCGCAACATTATTCCACTGCTAACCTTGTTATAGCAAGATGACTTTTGCTATTAGCGTCCTGTTTCTTACAGTTTTTTAACCGCTATTTTAACCTTGCCACAAAGGGCATGAGAAAAGGCGGCCTGGACGGTTTAAAACAGAACAGATTGTCAGTTAAGCACATAAAAATGAGTGGCGCTATGCGCGTGGGCTATTTAGAATCGCCGACCATGAAAACAGAGACTCCATCAGTAAAAATCGTTGCAATTTCGGCCGATGAGGCCGGGCAGCGTATCGACAACTTTTTGCTCGCCCGCCTGAAAGGCGTGCCAAAAAGCATGATTTATCGCATCGTGCGTAAGGGCGAGGTGCGGGTAAATAAAAAACGCATCAAGCCTGAGTACAAGCTGGAAGCCGGGGATGAGGTACGTATCCCTCCGGTGCGCGTGGCTGAGCGCGAGGAAGAGGCCGTTTCTCCACATCTGCAAAAAGTCGCCGCGCTGAGCGACGTCATTCTTTATGAAGATGACCACATCCTTGTATTAAATAAACCTTCCGGTACGGCGGTTCACGGCGGCAGCGGACTGAGTTTCGGTGTGATTGAAGGGCTGCGAGCCCTGCGTCCGGAAGCCCGCTTCCTTGAGCTTGTGCACCGCCTTGACCGCGATACATCCGGCGTTTTGCTGGTTGCTAAAAAACGCTCGGCGCTGCGTTCTCTTCATGAGCAACTGCGTGAGAAAGGGATGCAGAAGGATTATCTTGCGCTGGTGCGGGGACAATGGCAGTCGCACGTAAAAGTAGTGCAGGCGCCGCTGTTGAAAAATATTCTGCAAAGCGGGGAGCGCATCGTCAGGGTGAATAGCGAAGGCAAGCCTTCTGAGACGCGCTTTAAGGTTGAAGAGCGTTACGAGTTCGCGACGCTGGTTCGCTGCAGCCCCGTCACCGGGCGCACGCACCAAATTCGTGTGCATACTCTCCACGCCGGGCATCCTATTGCCTTTGACGACCGTTATGGCGACCGCGAGTTTGATAAGCAGCTTGCGGGCACCGGGTTAAATCGCCTGTTCCTGCATGCCGCCGCGCTAAAGTTTACCCACCCGAATACCGGGGAGGTGATTCGTATCGAAGCGCCGTTGGACAATAATCTAAAGCGTTGCCTGCAGGTTTTACGCAACGCCAAATAAAGAAAAATGCTCCGCATTGCCGGAGCATTTTTTTACGCCAACAGCGGATTACAGCCTTCGTTACGCAGCATTTCACACAGGCTGATGAGCGGCAGTCCGATTAGCGCATTCGGATCTTTTCCCTCCAGCCTTTCAAACAGCGTGATGCCCAACCCTTCGCTTTTAAAACTTCCGGCACAGTTCAGCGGCTGCTCCTTTTGCACGTAGCGGCGAATTTCTTCCTCGGTTAAATGACGGAAATGAACGTCAAAAGGCTCGCACAGCGTTTGTAGCTGCCCGTTGGCCGAATTATAAAGCGCCAGCCCGGTATAAAAGGTCACAATAGTGCCCCGGGCCAGCAACAGCTGCTGTACGGCCTTCTCTTCCGTGTGTGGTTTCCCCGCTATTTGGTTGTTAAGTACGCAAACCTGATCGGAGCCGATAATGAGGTGATCGGGAAAACGTTCTCTTAAGGCCTGCGCTTTGGCCTGGGCGAGGCGAGTCACTAAGTGTCGGGCATCTTCCCCCGGGATCGGCGTCTCATCGACTTCCGGAGCGGCGGTGATAAAAGGCATGCCGAGTTTCTCAAGCAGGCCGCGGCGGAAAGGGGAGGTGGAAGCCAGAACAATAGGTTTCATATTTTTTTCATTAAAGATAGCGAATTGGATGAAGGCATTTTAAACTGTGCCACCGCAATGTGTGCGAATATACCCGTCATATTTTAAGCCGCAAAGCCGTTACCCGTGCTCACTTACCTGAGCCGGGCGTCTGCCTGCAACTTAAACTATTTAGGGTAGAAATGGCAAAAGGCGCTGTTTCCAGGCCTTTTTCTTTGACTCTATGACGTTACAAAGTTAATATGCGCGCCCTATGCAAAAGGTAAAATTACCCCTGACTCTTGATCCGGTTCGTACGGCTCAAAAACGCCTTGATTACGAAGGAGTGTATGCTTCCGATCAGGTTGAGCGTATCGCCGAGTCTGTAGTCAGTGTGGACACTGATGTAGAATGCTCCATGAGATTCGCTATCGATAACCAGCGCCTCGCGGTCTTGACCGGCGATGCAAAGGTCACGGTAACGCTCGAATGCCAGCGTTGCGGGAAACCGTTCGTGCATCATGTTCACACAACGTATTGTTTCAGTCCGGTCCGCTCTGACGAACAGGCTGAAGCACTCCCGGAAGCGTATGAGCCGATTGAGGTTAACGAATTCGGTGAAATCGATCTGCGGGCGCTGGTGGAAGATGAAGTTATCCTCTGCCTGCCTGTAGTTCCGGTGCATGATTCTGAACACTGTGAAGTGTCCGAGGCGGACATGGTCTTTGGCGAACTGCCTCCAGAGGCGGGAAAACCAAACCCATTTGCCGTATTAGCCAGTTTAAAGCGTAAGTAATTGAGGAGTAAGGTCCATGGCCGTACAACAGAATAAACCAACCCGTTCCAAACGTGGCATGCGTCGTTCCCATGACGCGCTGACCACCGCCACCCTGTCCGTGGACAAAGTTTCTGGCGAAACTCATCTGCGTCACCACATCACTGCCGACGGTTTCTACCGCGGCCGCAAGGTTATCGTCAAGTAATCTGGCGCAACCTTGAGACGTCTAACCCTAGCGTTAGATGCCATGGGTGGGGACTTCGGTCCTTCCGTGACAGTGCCTGCAGCTTTGCAGGCACTGGACTCTAACTCTTCGCTTAATCTTCTTTTAGTCGGCAATCCCGACGCAATCACGCCATTACTTGCCAAAGCTGATTTCGAGCAACGCTCGCGTCTGCAGATTATTCCTGCGGAATCGGTTATTGCCAGTGATGCGAGACCTTCTCAGGCGATCCGTGCCAGTCGTGGGTCGTCAATGCGCGTTGCGCTGGAGCTGGTTAAAGAAGGGCGGGCAGAAGCCTGTATCAGTGCCGGAAATACCGGCGCGCTGATGGGGCTTGCGAAATTACTGCTTAAGCCGATAGACGGTATTGAGCGCCCTGCGCTGATGACGGTTTTACCCCATCAGCAAAAAGGCAAAACGGTGGTGTTGGACCTTGGCGCCAACGTTGACTGCGACAGCACGATGCTGGTGCAGTTTGCCATTATGGGCTCCGTAATGGCCGAAGAGGTGTTGGGTATTCCTCGTCCGCGCGTTGCGTTGCTGAATATCGGCGAAGAAGAGACTAAGGGGCTGGACAGCATCCGCGATGCCTCTGCATTATTAAAAACAATGCCTTCAATGAACTATATTGGATACCTTGAGGCCAACGAATTGCTCACCGGTAAGACGGACGTTCTGGTCTGTGACGGTTTTGTCGGCAACGTCACACTCAAGACGATGGAAGGTGTTGTCAGAATGTTCCTTTCACTGCTCAAATCGCAGGGGGAAGGAAAAAAAAGGTCGTGGTGGCTGATTATATTGAAGAAGTGGCTACAAAAGCGCCTGACAAGGCGATTCAGTCACCTCAACCCCGACCAGTATAATGGCGCCTGTCTGTTAGGATTGCGCGGCACGGTGATTAAGAGCCACGGTGCGGCCAATCAGCGAGCGTTTGCTGTCGCGATTGAACAGGCAGTGCAGGCGGTGCGGCGGCAAGTTCCCACCAGAATTGCTGCCCGCCTGGAATCTGTATTACCCAAGAGTGACTGAGCGTAAATGCATACGAAGATTATTGGTACCGGCAGCTTCCTGCCTGAACAAGTGCGTACTAACGCTGACCTGGAAAAAATGGTTGATACGTCTGACGAGTGGATTGTCACCCGCACAGGTATCCGCGAGCGCCGTATTGCGGGCCCGAATGAAACTGTTTCAACCATGGGTTACGAAGCTGCGCTCCGTGCACTGGACATGGCCGGCATTGATAAAAATGATATCGGCCTGATTGTTGTGGCGACAACCTCTTCCACGCACGCTTTCCCAAGCGCGGCTTGCCAAATCCAGGCGATGCTTGGGATTAAAGGCTGCCCGGCGTTTGATGTTGCGGCGGCATGTGCCGGCTTTACCTATGCGTTAAGCATTGCCGATCAGTACGTGAAATCTGGCGCGGTGAAAAACGCGCTGGTGATCGGGGCTGATGTGCTGGCTCGTACCTGCGATCCTGAAGATCGCAGTACCATCATTATTTTTGGCGACGGCGCAGGTGCCGTTGTGTTGGGGGCGTCCGAAGAGCCTGGCATCATTTCTACTCATCTGCACGCAGACGGTAGCTATGGCGATCTGCTGACGCTCCCGAACGTCGATCGCGTGAATCCTGAAAATTCAATTCACCTGACGATGGCCGGGAACGAAGTGTTTAAAGTTGCGGTGACCGAGCTGGCTCATATCGTCGACGAAACCCTGGCCGCGAATAACCTCGATCGCACCGCGCTCGACTGGCTGGTGCCGCATCAGGCTAACCTGCGCATCATCAGTGCGACCGCGAAGAAACTCGGTATGCCGATGGATAATGTCGTCGTGACCCTGGATCGTCATGGCAACACCTCTGCTGCCTCTGTCCCGGCTGCACTGGATGAAGCGGTACGCGATGGCCGTATTAAACGCGGTCAGCTGGTATTGCTAGAAGCATTCGGCGGCGGCTTCACCTGGGGCTCTGCACTGGTTCGTTTTTGATTAAAGGAATTTTCGACATGACGCAATTTGCTATGGTGTTTCCGGGACAGGGTTCCCAGTCCGTTGGCATGCTGGCCGATCTCGCGGCAAGCTATCCGGTGATTGAAGCGACGTTCCGTGAAGCATCTGACGCGCTGGGCTATGACCTGTGGGCGCTGACCCAGCAGGGGCCTGCGGAAGAGCTGAACAAAACCTGGCAGACTCAGCCTGCGCTGTTGACGGCTTCTGTCGCCTTGTGGCGCGTTTGGCAGCAACAGGGCGGTAAAGCGCCTGCGCTGTTAGCAGGCCACAGCCTGGGCGAATATTCCGCGTTGGTTTGTGCTGGCGTGATTGATTTCGCCGATGCTGTTCGTCTGGTTGAGCTGCGCGGCAAGCTGATGCAGGATGCCGTCCCGGAAGGGACTGGCGCGATGTCTGCCATTATCGGACTTGACGATGCTTCTATTGCAAAAGCCTGTGAAGAGTCAGCACAGGGGCAGGTTGTCTCTCCGGTGAACTTTAACTCTCCGGGGCAGGTGGTGATCGCCGGTAACAAAGAAGCCGTTGAGCGAGCAGGGGCTGCGTGTAAAGCCGCGGGCGCAAAACGTGCGCTGCCATTGCCGGTTAGCGTGCCGTCCCACTGCGCATTGATGAAGCCTGCGGCGGATAAGCTGGCGGCAGCGCTGGAAAACATTACCTTTAACGCACCGGCAATTCCGGTCGTGAACAACGTTGACGTGAAGTGCGAAACCTCGCCGGAAGCTATCCGCAGCGCACTGGTACGTCAGCTCTACAGCCCGGTCCAGTGGACTAAATCCGTAGAATTTATGGCGGCGCAGGGCGTTTCCCAACTGCTTGAAGTGGGCCCAGGTAAAGTCTTGACCGGGCTGACCAAACGTATTGTTGACACCATGACGGCAACGGCCATTAATGAGCCTGCAACGCTGTCAGCGGCGCTTGAACAATAAAACGAGGAAAACCATGAGTTTTGAAGGAAAAATTGCGCTGGTTACCGGCGCTAGCCGCGGTATCGGCCGTGCCATCGCCGAGACCTTAGTGGCTCGCGGTGCAAAAGTTATCGGTACTGCGACCAGCGAAAGCGGCGCGCAGGCCATCAGCGATTATCTGGGCGAAAACGGCAAAGGCTTCATGCTGAACGTGACCGACCCGGCTTCCATTGAAGCCGTGCTGGACAGCATTCGCAAAGAGTTTGGCGAAGTGGATATTCTGGTGAACAACGCCGGCATCACTCGCGATAACCTGCTAATGCGCATGAAAGAGGACGAGTGGAACGACATTGTCGAAACCAACCTGTCATCTGTTTTCCGTCTGTCAAAAGCGGTAATGCGAGCTATGATGAAAAAGCGTCATGGGCGTATTATCACTATCGGTTCTGTGGTTGGTACCATGGGAAATGCTGGTCAGGCTAACTACGCTGCGGCGAAGGCTGGTTTGATTGGCTTCAGTAAATCGCTGGCGCGTGAAGTTGCGTCTCGCGGTATTACTGTGAACGTTGTTGCTCCGGGCTTTATTGAAACGGACATGACGCGTGCGCTCTCTGATGAACAGCGTGCGGGTATTCTGGCGCAGGTTCCTGCGGGTCGCTTAGGCGACGCAAATGAAATCGCCAGTGCTGTAGCATTTTTAGCCTCTGACGAAGCTGGGTACATCTCTGGTGAGACCCTGCACGTCAACGGCGGAATGTATATGGTTTAATCACGGTGAAAAATATTTGCGTTATTTGGGCGAATGCCCGCAAAATAGCGTAAAATCGTGGTTTGACCAGCCGGGATTTGGTTGCATCTTTTTCAACATTTTATACACTACGAAAACCATCGCGAAAGCGAGTTTTGATAGGAAATTTAAGAGTATGAGCACTATCGAAGAACGCGTTAAGAAAATCATTGGCGAACAACTGGGCGTTAAGCAAGAAGAAGTAGTGAACACCGCTTCCTTCGTTGAGGACCTGGGCGCTGATTCTCTTGACACCGTTGAGCTGGTAATGGCTCTGGAAGAAGAGTTTGATACTGAGATTCCGGACGAAGAAGCTGAGAAAATCACCACCGTTCAGGCTGCCATTGATTACATCAACGGTCACCAGGCGTAAGTGAACATCTCCAGGCGGTCATTCGACCGCCTGAGTTTTATCTGAATTGTCCCACTAGTATTTTTTTCCCTCCCTGGAGGACAAACGTGTCTAAGCGTCGTGTAGTTGTGACCGGACTGGGCATGTTGTCTCCTGTCGGCAATACCGTAGAGTCTACCTGGAAAGCTCTCCTTGCCGGTCAGAGTGGCATCAGCCTGATCGACCATTTCGATACTAGCGCCTATGCAACGAAATTTGCTGGCTTAGTAAAGGATTTTAACTGTGAAGACATTATCTCGCGCAAAGATCAGCGCAAGATGGATGAATTCATTCAATATGGAATTGTTGCTGGCATTCAGGCCATGCAGGATTCTGGCCTCGAAGTAACGGAAGAAAATGCGACTCGTATCGGCGCTGCAATTGGCTCTGGTATTGGTGGTCTGACGCTTATCGAAGAGAACCACGCCTCGTTAGTTAACGGTGGCCCTCGTAAGATCAGCCCGTTCTTTGTGCCTTCAACCATCGTCAATATGGTGGCAGGTCACCTGACCATCATGCTGGGTCTGCGTGGTCCGAGCATTTCCATTGCCACGGCTTGTACCTCTGGCGTACACAATATCGGCCATGCGGCACGTATCATTGCCTATGGTGATGCTGACGCAATGCTGGCAGGTGGTGCAGAAAAAGCCAGTAGCCCACTGGGCGTAGGTGGCTTTGGTGCTGCGCGCGCACTGTCTACCCGTAACGACAACCCGCAAGCGGCAAGCCGCCCGTGGGATAAAGATCGTGACGGCTTCGTACTGGGCGACGGCGCAGGCGTCATCGTACTGGAAGAGTACGAACACGCGAAAAAACGCGGCGCGAAAATTTATGCAGAAGTTGTTGGCTTTGGTATGAGCAGCGATGCCTACCACATGACTTCTCCACCAGAAAGCGGTGCAGGTGCTGCGCTGGCGATGGAAAACGCACTGCGCGATGCAGGGATCTCCGCAGGGCAGGTTGGCTACGTCAACGCCCACGGAACCTCAACGCCAGCAGGCGATAAAGCCGAAACGCAGGCGGTTAAGTCTATCTTTGGTGCTGATGCAAGCCGCGTAATGGTGAGCTCAACCAAATCGATGACCGGCCACCTGTTAGGCGCGGCGGGTGCAGTAGAGTCCATCTACTCAATCCTTGCGCTGCGCGATCAGGCCGTTCCGCCAACCATCAACCTCGATAACCCGGATGTTGGCTGCGACCTCGATTTTGTGCCGCACGAAGCACGCCAGGTTAGCGGTATGGAGTACACCCTGTGTAACTCCTTCGGTTTCGGTGGTACTAACGGTTCTCTGATCTTCAAGAAGATCTAACCGTTTCTGAAAGGGCCCGCTTGCGGGCCCTTTTGCTGTTCAGAATTCCCCTCTTGTCGTCCACGAATCCCTCTGGCAACCTTACGTTTCCGTCTCCTGAGGAATCCCTATGTTTCTTATTAATGGCCAGTGGCAGGACGCGCTCCCGGCAAACGACCGGGCGATTCAGTTTGGTGATGGCTGTTTTACCACGGCAAGCGTCATCGACGGCGCCGTTCGCTTTCAGGCTGACCATCTTCGCCGCCTGCAGCAGGCCTGCGAGGTGCTGATGATAGCGCCGGTTGACTGGGACAGGCTCAACGATGAGATGAGCATGCTCGCGGCCTCTGAAACCAGCGCCGTACTCAAGGTGATCATTTCTCGCGGTACGGGGGGGCGTGGTTACAGTGCTTCGAACTGCACGCAGCCTACGCGAATGCTTTCTCTTTCGCCTTACCCTGCCTTTTATTCCGCCTGGCGCGAGCAGGGGATTAGACTGGCGCTCAGCCCGGTGAGAATAGGCATTAATCCTTCCCTGGCGGGTCTTAAGCATCTTAACCGGCTTGAACAAGTTCTTATTCGTACGCATCTTGAACAGACGACTGCCCAGGAGGCGCTGGTTCTTGACAGTCAGGGGAGCCTGGTGGAATGCTGTGCGGCTAATTTATTCTGGCGCAAAGGCGATGACGTTTACACACCGCGTATTCACGGCGCGGGCGTGAATGGCACGATGCGTCAGCGCATTATTGCCTGCCTCAACGGTTCCCCCTGGCGGCTGCATGAGGTCAGTGAAGGCCCGGAAACGCTGGCCGATGCGGATGAGGTGATAGTTTGCAATGCGCTAATGCCGGTTGTACCGGTGAACCAGGCTCAGGACTGGCACTACACATCGCGTGAACTTTACTGTTTTTTAGCCCCACTTTGTGAGTAACCGATTACCGATGAAAAAGATGTTTCGTTTCTTTATGGTTTTGCTGATTGTGCTTGGCATCGCCGCCGGTGCAGGCATATGGAAGGTGCGCCAGCTGGCAAAAGCGCCGTTGCCGATCAAACAGGAAACCATTTTCACCCTGAAGCAGGGCACCGGACGTTTAGCTCTGGGCACTCAGCTTTATGAAGAAAAACTGATTACACGCCCGCGTGTTTTCCAGTGGCTGCTGCGCGTTGAGCCGGAGTTGGCGAAATTTAAGGCTGGCACATACCGCCTCACGCCCGGGATGACGGTTACCGACATGCTCACCCTGCTGGCCAGTGGAAAAGAGGCACAGTTCCCGCTGCGTTTTGTGGAGGGTATGCGCCTGAGCGATTTACTTGAGCAGCTGCGAGATGCCCCATACATCCAGCACACGCTAAAAGACGACAGCTATGCCACCGTGGCAGAAACGCTGAAATTTGAGCACCCTGAATGGGTTGAAGGCTGGTTCTATCCGGATACCTGGATGTACACCGCCCACACCACGGATGTCGCTCTGCTTAAGCGCGTGCATCAAAAAATGGTCAAAGCGGTGGAGAAAGCCTGGGAAAGCAAAGTGGATGGCTTGCCCTATAAAACCGAAAACGATCTGGTGGCCATGGCCTCGATCATCGAGAAAGAGACTGCCGTAGCCGCAGAACGCGACCAGGTGGCATCGGTCTTTATTAACCGCCTGCGTATTGGTATGCGCCTGCAGACTGACCCTACCGTTATCTACGGGATGGGCGACAGCTATAATGGTAAGCTAACGCGCAAAGACCTCGAGACAGCCACGCCGTATAACACCTATGTGATTAGCGGCCTGCCGCCGGGGCCGATTGCGGTGCCGAGCGAGGCGTCTTTGCAGGCGGCCGCGCATCCGGCGAAAACGCCATATCTCTATTTTGTTGCTGATGGTAAGGGTGGCCATACCTTTAGCACCAACCTCGCCAGCCATAACAAGGCGGTGCAGGTGTATATCAAAGCTCTCAAGGATAAAAATGGACAGTAAATTTATCGTCATCGAAGGCCTGGAAGGCGCGGGAAAAACCAATGCTCACAACGTGGTCGTCGCAACCTTAAAAGAGCTGGGTATCCGTGAGCTGACTTTCACTCGTGAACCCGGCGGCACGCCGCTTGCCGAGCGCCTGCGAGAATTGACGCTCAACAATGCCGGGATCGGTGATGAAAAGGTGACCGATAAAGCTGAAGTGCTGATGTTCTACGCGGCGCGCATTCAGCTGGTAGAGACGGTGATCAAACCCGCTCTGGCGCGTGGCAGTTGGGTCATTGGCGATCGCCACGATCTGTCCACCCAGGCCTATCAGGGCGGCGGACGTCAGATTGACCAGAACCTGCTGATGGCCCTGCGTAACACCGTGCTGGGTGATTTTTATCCCGATCTGACGATTTATCTCGACGTGACGCCGGAAGTCGGGCTGAGCCGTGCTCGCGCCCGGGGCGAGCTTGATCGTATTGAACAGGAATCTATCGACTTCTTTAACCGCACTCGCGATCGCTATCTGGAACTGGCGGGCAGCGACAGCCGCATCAAAACCATCGATGCAACGCGGCCGCTGGATGACGTCTCGCTGGCCGTGCGTGAGGCCGTGCTGAGCTGGTTCCGGGAGCAACAATAGTGAAATGGTATCCGTGGCTACGCGGCGCGTTTGAGCAGCTCATCGGCCAGTATCAGGCCGGCCGCGGGCATCATGCGCTGCTGGTTCATGCTCTGCCAGGCCTTGGGGACGATGCCTTAATCTACGCCCTGTGCCGCTGGCTGATGTGCCAAAGCCCGGAAGGCAATAAAAGCTGCGGCCATTGCCATAGCTGCCAGCTGATGCAGGCGGGGACGCACCCCGACAGCTACGCCCTTGAAGTAGAAAAAGGCAAATCCAGTCTCGGGATTGATGCCGTGCGTGGCATCACCGAGAAGCTTTACGGCTACGCTCAGCAGGGCGGGGCAAAAGTTGTCTGGCTTAAAGATGCCGATCTGCTGACCGAAGCCGCGGCGAACGCGTTGCTGAAAACGCTGGAAGAGCCGCCCAAAAATACCTGGTTCTTTCTGAGCAGCCGCGAACCCGCGCACCTGCCCGCGACGTTGCGCAGCCGCTGCCTCTACTGGCACCTTGCGCCACCGGACGAGCGTTTTGCTTTGGCGTGGCTGGGACGCGAGATAACAGCTTCTGCAGAAGAACTTCAGGCCGCGTTACGGCTTAGCTCCGGGGCACCTGCCGCCGCGCTGGCTCTTTTACAGCCCGAACAGTGGAAGGCCCGCCAGCAGCTTTGCGAGAAGCTCAGTCAGGCAGGGGAAGCGAACAACATGCTGGTGCTTTTGCCGGCATTAAATCATGAGGATGCTGCTCGCCGCGTACACTGGCTGTGCGCGCTTCTGGTTGATGCCCTCAAGTGGCAGCAGGGGGCAGGGGCCTGGTTAACAAACGCTGATATGCAGCCGTTAATCGCTGGCCTGAGCGCCCGGTATTCTTCTGCCGTATTGCAGGGCCTTTTACATCATTTATTCACCTGTCGCGAAGCGCTGCTCAACGTGGTGGGTGTTAACCGTGAGCTGTTGCTCACGGAAAGTCTTCTTACGTGGGAGCGTCAGGCCCAGCCCGGCGCACTGCTTCACTCACATCATCTCTAAGAGTATTACTATGTTTCTGGTTGACTCACACTGCCATCTCGATGGCCTGGATTATCAATCCCTGCATAAAAACGTTGATGACGTTCTGGAAAAAGCGGCCTCCAGGGACGTGAAGTTTTGCCTGGCTGTGGCTACTACCCTTGACGGTTATCGGGGAATGCGCGAGCTGGTGGGGGATCGTGACAACGTGGCCTTCTCGTGTGGCGTACATCCGCTGAACCAGGACGAAGAGTACGACGTGGAAGAGCTTCGTCGCCTTGCCGCCGAACCTGGCGTTATCGCGATGGGGGAAACAGGTCTGGATTACTTCTATACGCCGGAAACCAAACCGCGCCAGCAAGAGTCATTCCGCAACCATATCCGTATTGGCCGCGAGCTTAACAAACCGGTGATCGTCCACACCCGTGATGCCCGCGCCGATACGCTGAGCATTCTGCAGGAAGAAAAAGTGACAGAGTGCGGTGGGGTACTACACTGTTTCACGGAAGACAGAGAAACGGCGGGGAAACTGTTGGATATGGGGTTTTACATCTCTTTTTCCGGGATAGTTACCTTCCGGAATGCCGAGCAGCTGCGTGACGCCGCGCGTTATGTCCCGCTGGACAGAATGCTGGTGGAAACGGACTCGCCGTATCTTGCGCCGGTGCCGCATCGCGGTAAAGAAAATCAGCCGGCCATGACGCGTGATGTTGCCGAATATATGGCCGTATTGAAGGGCGTTTCGCTGGAAGAACTGGCCATCGCTACTACGCAGAACTTTGCTGATTTGTTCCACATACCCTTGTCCCGCCTGCAATCTCTCTGAAATTCATAGTTATTTTAAAGCTCGTAATTAATAGCCTAAGCGAGTAAAGTGCACCGCCATAAAATGAGCGGTGCACGCTCGTTTTGAACCATTTGTACGCGTGTTATGTAAATTAATGAAAGTTTTTCGCTCGACTGGCTGAGAAACGTGATAGCCGTCAAACAAAGTTTTCGTTATTTATTTTACTCTGCGTAATAAATAAAAGGACACTTAGATGTCCTGTTTATGAACCGGTTCTCCCCCCGGTTCGATGCGTAAATGCGTACAAAAAAAGCACAAATACTCAGGAGCACTCTCTATTATGTTTAAGAATGCATTTGCTAACCTGCAAAAGGTGGGTAAATCGCTGATGCTGCCAGTCTCCGTACTGCCTATCGCAGGTATCCTGCTGGGCGTCGGGTCTGCAAACTTCAGCTGGCTGCCGGTTGTTGTCTCTCACGTTATGGCGGAAGCGGGCGGTTCAGTCTTCGCCAACATGCCGCTTATCTTCGCTATCGGTGTGGCGCTGGGCTTCACTAACAACGATGGCGTATCTGCCCTGGCTTCGGTTGTTGCCTATGGCATCATGGTGAAAACCATGGCCGTGGTGGCACCTCTGGTCCTGCATCTGCCTGCGGAAGAAATTGCAGCTAAACACCTGGCGGATACCGGCGTGCTTGGCGGTATTATCTCCGGTGCAATTGCGGCCTACATGTTCAACCGTTTCTACCGCATCAAGCTGCCTGAGTATCTGGGCTTCTTCGCCGGTAAACGCTTTGTACCGATCATCTCCGGTCTGGCGGCTATCTTCACTGGCGTAGTGTTGTCCTTCATCTGGCCACCAATCGGTACCGCTATCCAGACCTTCTCTCAGTGGGCTGCATACCAGAACCCGGTTGTTGCCTTCGGTATCTATGGCTTCATCGAGCGCTGCCTGGTACCGTTTGGTCTGCACCATATCTGGAACGTTCCATTCCAGATGCAGATCGGTGAATACACCAACGCTGCGGGCCAGGTGTTCCACGGTGACATTCCTCGCTACATGGCAGGCGACCCAACTGCGGGTAAACTGTCCGGTGGCTTCCTGTTCAAAATGTACGGTCTGCCGGCTGCGGCAATTGCTATCTGGCACTCTGCTAAACCAGAGAACCGTGCAAAAGTGGGCGGGATCATGATCTCCGCGGCACTGACTTCGTTCCTGACCGGTATCACCGAGCCAATCGAATTCTCCTTCATGTTCGTGGCACCGATCCTGTACATCATTCACGCCATTCTGGCGGGTCTGGCATTCCCAATCTGTATTCTGCTGGGTATGCGTGACGGGACGTCCTTCTCTCACGGTCTGATTGACTTCATCGTGCTGAGCGGTAACAGCAGCAAGCTGTGGCTGTTCCCAATTGTCGGTATCTGCTACGCGATCGTGTACTACACCATCTTCCGCGTACTGATTAAGGCACTGGATCTGAAAACCCCGGGTCGTGAAGACGCCACCGCAGAAACCACCGCTGGCGTCACCAGCGAAATGGCACCTGCTCTGGTTAGCGCGTTCGGCGGTAAAGAAAACATCACTAACCTCGACGCTTGTATCACCCGTCTGCGCGTTAGCGTGGCCGACGTGGCTAAAGTTGACCAGGCTGGCCTGAAAAAACTGGGCGCAGCAGGTGTGGTTGTCGCAGGTTCCGGCGTTCAGGCTATTTTCGGCACCAAGTCCGATAACCTGAAAACCGAAATGGATGAGTGGATCCGTAACAACTAAGTTTGTTCGGGGAGCGATAAGGGAGGCGAAAGCCTCCCTTTTTTGTTGCTGACAAAGAGGGAAAAAGCGTGGTTTTTCCCTCTTTGTGGTTATCAGCCGAAAATCAACGCATTGATTTTCCGGTTTTTTAACAAGCCGTCTGGTATTTCTTCTTTCGACGGCGGGTTGTCAGTCGCCCGGAGGGAGGCGAAAGCCTCCCTTTTTTGTTGCTGACAAAAGACGAATTTGTTTTAAAGGCCAGCACTTAACGAAAGAAAAGCGCGCAGAAGGTTGAGTCAATTGAGCGCCTCGCTCATACTCCCAACACCGTTTTCTCCTTCAAGGAACAGCTCATGGCCGAAGAAACTATTTTCAGTAAAATTATTCGTCGTGAAATTCCGGCGGATGTGGTGTACCAGGATGAACTGGTCACCGCGTTTCGTGATATTTCCCCTCAGGCACCGACCCACATCCTCATCATTCCAAATGTGCTTATTCCTACCGCCAATGACGTAAAAGCTGAACACGAGCTTGCGCTGGGGCGCATGATGACCGTTGCAGCTAAAATTGCAGAACAGGAAGGCATCGCCGCTGACGGCTACCGCCTGATCGTGAACTGCAACCGTCACGGTGGGCAGGAGGTGTACCATATTCACATGCACCTGCTTGGTGGCCGTCCGCTTGGCCCAATGCTGGCGCATAAGGACTGATCCTATGTCGCGCTTTTCCCTGAGTCTGTTAGCGATGCTGCTGGTGGCGGGCTGTAGCTCTCGCCCTGCCATTCCGGTGAACAACGACCAAACCCTGGTCATGGAATCTGCGGTGTTGGCGGCCGGGATTAGCGCGGAAAAACCGGATATCTCTCAGCGCAACGGTGCCACGGTGGCCGAATCATCGCTGTATAATGAGCAGCATAAGCCGGTCACGCTGTACTACCGTTTCTACTGGTACGATGCAAAAGGGCTGGAAATCCACCCGCTTGAAAAAGTGCGTACCGTTACCCTCCCGGGGCAGTCTTCGCAGCGCATTGACTCGACTGCAGCCTGGCCGGGAGCCAAAAAAGTACGTCTTTCTCTCTCTGTAAGGAGCGAATTTTGATTAGGGGACTTCATCGTTATCTGGCCGTCACCGCGGTGGCGCTGATCCTGACCGGGTGTATTAATCGTGGCGAACAGCCTGCCCCGGTAGAAGAGGCTAAACCTGGCGTAGAGCAACCTGCACAGCCGGAACCTACCGTGCCAACGGTACCGACCGTGCCGACGCAGCCTGGCCCTGTTGAACAACCAGAGCCCACTATTCCGGCTCAGCCTAAGGTTCGCACCTACGACTGGAACAGCGCCATGCAGCCCATGGTTGGTAAAATGCTGCAGGCTGATGGCGTGACGCCGGGTAGCGTGTTGCTGGTGGACAGCGTCAACAACCGCACCAACGGCAGCCTGCAAACCAGCAGCGCGACGGAAGCCTTACGCGGTGCGCTGGCCAACAACAACAAGTTTACGCTGGTCTCTGCGCAACAGCTCTCAATGGCTAAACAGCAGCTTGGGCTTTCTCCGCAGGACAGCTTAGGCTCGCGAAGCAAGGCTATGGGCATTGCGCGTAACACCGGCGCCCAGTACGTGCTTTACACCAACGCCAGCGGCAACGTGAACACGCCAACGCTGAAAATGCAGCTGATGCTGGTGCAAACCGGCGAAATCATTTGGTCGGGTAGCGGTGCTGTTCAGCAAACCAACTAAAGCATCGCTCGATGCAGTAGTGACTCGATATCTTCCGGCGGCTCAGGCCGCCGGTTGTGTTTCTGCCCTTGAGGGGCTGAGCGGGACAAGTTATCGCGTGGAGACGGTGGCAGGCAGCTTTACGGCAAGAAAGCTGCCCGAACAGCGCTTGCCGGGGATTTCCCTTCGACGGCATCATCGCGCGCTCAGGCAGTTGCCTGCCGGCATCGCACCCGAGCCCTGGTGTCTGGCGGAAGGCTGGCTGTTTACCCGCTGGCTTGACGGCGAGGTTTTGCCGAACCTGGCCCCGCTCACTGAATTAACGGGCTTATTGTATTATCTTCACCGGCAGCCGCGCTTTGGCTGGCGGATAAGTCTGGTCCCGCTGCTTGAGTTTTACTGGCAGGAAAGCGACCCAAACAGGCGAACTCTGGCCTGGCTGCGTGAATTAAAGCGTCTGAAGCGCGGCAAGGAGCCCCGGCCTCTTCGGCTGGCACCTCTACATATGGATGTTCACGCGGGGAATCTGGTGCGGCAACCGGGTAATCGCCTGGGGCTCATCGACTGGGAGTACGCCGGGGATGGCGATATTGCGCTGGAGCTGGCCGCCGTGCTGGCTGCGAACGCAGTCGACGGTGAAGCGCTGCTGGCTCTGTATGCTGCCCGCTCTTCACTCAGCGTCGCTGCCCTTCGTCGCCAGGTTGCGCGCTGGCGACCGTGGATAACGTTACTTATGGCGTCCTGGTATGAATGCCGCTGGCGGCAAACCGGGGAGCAACATTTTATTACGCTGGCAGACGACGCATGGCGCGCGCTGCGGGCGAGCAAACATCAGGAGAGAGTACTTTGGGCCCAGTAATGTTGGATGTGGCCGGCTTCGAGCTGGATGCTGAAGAGCGTGAAATTTTGCAGCACCCGCTGGTAGGTGGTTTGATTCTTTTTACCCGCAACTACCACGATCCGGAACAGCTTCGTGAGCTGGTGCGCCAGATCCGTGAAGCTTCACGCAATCGTCTGGTTGTGGCCGTCGATCAGGAAGGCGGGCGCGTGCAGCGCTTCCGGGAAGGGTTCACTCGCCTGCCAGCCGCACAATCTTTTGCCGCACTTCGCGGCCTGGAAGAGGGCGGCAAGCTGGCGGCAGAGGCTGGTTGGCTAATGGCGAGCGAAATGATCGCCATGGATATCGACATCAGCTTCGCGCCGGTGCTGGATATCGGGCATATCAGCGCGGCGATTGGCGAGCGCTCTTACCATGAAGATCCGTCCAAAGCGCTGGCGATGGCAACCCGTTTTATCGACGGGATGCATGCTGCTGGCATGAAAACCACCGGCAAACACTTCCCGGGGCACGGCGCGGTTACGGCAGATTCCCACAAAGAAACGCCGCACGACCCACGGCCTAAAGCGGAAATCCGCGAGCATGACATGCGCATTTTTGCCTCGCTGATTAGCGAGAACAAGCTGGATGCCATTATGCCTGCCCACGTTATCTACGATGAAGTTGACCCGCGTCCCGCGAGCGGCTCTGAGTATTGGCTGAAAACGGTCCTGCGCGGAGAGCTGGGCTTTAACGGGGTGATTTTCTCCGACGATTTGTCGATGGAAGGCGCGGCTATCATGGGCAGCTACGCCGAACGCGGCCAGGCATCGCTGGATGCGGGTTGCGATATGATCCTCGTCTGTAATAATCGTAAAGGGGCGGTGAGCGTGTTGGATAACCTGTCGCCGGTCAAAGCAGAGCGTGTTACAGGTTTGTATCATAAAGGTTCATTTACCCGCCAGGAGCTGCGTTCATCCGATCGCTGGAAGCAGGTGAACCAGCAGCTGGAAGCGCTGCACGAACAGTGGCAGGCTCAGAAGGCGGGCGTCTAATATTCAGGTCGTGAGGGTGCAATGATTATCTATTTACACGGTTTTGACTCAAACAGTCCCGGTAACCATGAAAAAGTGCTGCAGCTTCAGTTTATCGATCCCGACGTGAGGCTCATCAGCTACAGCACGCTGCATCCGAAGCACGACATGCAGCATCTGCTGAAAGAAGTCGACAAGATGCAGCAGCTCACCGACGACGAACGGCCGCTGATTTGCGGCGTGGGGCTGGGCGGATTCTGGGCGGAACGTATCGGTTTTCTCTGCGATATGCGGCAGGTCATCTTCAACCCGAACCTTTACCCCCATGAAAACATGGAAGGGAAAATCAACAGGCCGGAAGAGTACGCCGATATCACCACCAAGTGCGTGCAGAACTTCCGCGAGAAGAACCGCGATCGCTGCCTGGCTATCCTCTCCCGCAACGACGAAGCGCTGGACAACCGTCGCACGGCAGAAGCGCTGCATCACTATTACGAAATCGTCTGGGACGAGCAGCAGACGCATAAATTCAAAAATATTTCCACGCATCTACAGCGTATTAAGGCCTTTAAAACTTTGGGCTGATTTTTCCCGCGCACTAAAACAGGCCAGCCTCGTGCTGGCCTTTTGTTTATCTTTTCGGCATAAAAATTGATGTATATCAATTTTGGTATGACCAATGCACCCTTCATGTTATTCTCGATAAAGTTAAGCGTTAAACGTGCAGTAACCCTTTGTTAATTAAAGGCTATTTAGATAACTTTTAATTAACAATTGGTTAATATTTTAGGGGGTCAAGTTGACTACACCATTGAAAAAAATAGTGATTGTCGGCGGTGGGGCTGGTGGTCTGGAGCTGGCGACTCAGCTGGGTAAAAAACTGGGTCGCGGCAAAAAAGCCAAAATCACCCTGGTAGACCGTAACCACAGCCACCTGTGGAAGCCGCTACTGCATGAAGTGGCGACCGGTTCGCTGGATGAGGGCGTGGACGCACTGAGCTACCTGGCGCACGCGCGCAACCACAATTTCCAGTTCCAGCTGGGCTCCGTGGTGGACATCAACCGTGAAAGTAAAACGCTGACCATCGCCGAGCTGCGCGATGAGAAGGGCGAGCTGCTGGTCCCTGAGCGCAAACTGCCTTATGACACGCTGGTGATGGCGCTGGGGAGTACCTCCAACGACTTCAACACCCCGGGCGTAAAAGAAAACTGCATCTTCCTCGACAACCCGCACCAGGCGCGTCGTTTCCATTCTGAGATGCTGAATCTGTTCCTGAAGTACTCCTCAAACCTCGGCGCGAGCGGCAAAGTTAACATCGCTATCGTCGGCGGTGGTGCGACGGGCGTTGAGCTGTCCGCTGAGCTGCATAACGCCGTGAAACAGCTGCACAGCTACGGCTACAAAGGGCTGACCAACGAAGCGCTGAACGTCACGCTGGTGGAAGCCGGGGAGCGTATTCTGCCTGCGTTGCCGCCGCGTATTTCCGCCGCCGCGCACAGCGAGCTGACCAAGCTTGGCGTTCGCGTGCTGACGCAAACCATGGTCACCAGCGCCGAAGCGCATGGCCTGAACACCAAAGACGGCGAGTTTATCGAAGCGGATCTGATGGTCTGGGCGGCGGGGATTAAAGCGCCAGACTTCATGAAAGACATCGGTGGTCTTGAGACTAACCGCATTAACCAGCTGGTGGTTGAGCCGACGCTGCAGACCACGCGCGACCCGGATATCTACGCTATTGGCGACTGTGCTTCCTGCGCTCGTCCTGAAGGTGGCTTTGTACCGCCGCGCGCTCAGGCCGCGCACCAGATGGCTTCCCGCGCATTGACCAATATTCTGGCGCAGATGAAAGGCCAGCCGCTGAAAGCCTACAGCTACAAAGATCACGGCTCGCTGGTTTCGCTGTCTAAATTCTCCACCGTCGGCAGCCTGATGGGTAACCTGATGCGCGGCTCGATGATGGTAGAAGGTCGTATCGCCCGCTTCGTGTACATCTCCCTGTACCGTATGCACCAGATTGCGCTGCACGGCTACTTCAAAACCGGCCTGATGATGCTGGTGGGCAGCATCAACCGGGTGATCCGCCCGCGCCTGAAGCTGCACTAAGTTCTCTCTTTCTTCCGCAACCCGGCCACCGTGCCGGGTTTTTTATTGCCCGCAAGCAGCATAAAACTCGGCATATTCCTAAGTGGTGGCTCAGAGTTGTCTTAAACACGTCTTATCACCACACAATCCCGCACTTTTGATCCGTTGTCTGATTTCTCAAAGCTGTCACCGCAGTGCAAAATTAGGTTAACAACAAGGTCAGGAGGATGTCCTGTGAATAAATCAATGTTAGCGGGTATTGGTATTGGCGTGGCCGCTGCGCTGGGCGTGGCTGCGGTAGCCAGTTTGAATGTGTTTGACCGTGGTCCCCAGTATGCACAGGTAGTGTCAGCGACGCCAATCAAGGAAACGGTAAAAACGCCGCGTCAGGAGTGCCGAAACGTGGCCGTGACGCACCGTAAACCGGTTCAGGATGAGAACCGTATTTTGGGTTCTGCCCTGGGCGCGGTGGCCGGTGGCGTACTGGGCCATCAGTTTGGCGGTGGTCGCGGGAAAGATGTTGCCACGGTTGTCGGGGCGCTCGGCGGCGGTTATGCCGGGAACCAGGTGCAGGGCGCGATGCAGGAGGGGGATACTTATACCACCTCCCAGCAGCGCTGTAAGACCGTGTATGACAAATCAGAAAAAATGCTCGGCTATGATGTGACCTACAAAATTGGCGATCAGCAGGGCAAAATCCGCATGGATAAAGACCCCGGCACTCAGATCCCTTTGGACAACAAAGGGCAGCTGGTGCTGAACAAAGCCTGATATCCAGCCTCAAAGAAAACCCGCCATCCGGCGGGTTTTGCGTTTTTAGTGCTCGCCACGTAGCGTTTGTTGCAGCGTAAGCAGCGCCCTAACTTCCTGGATCCTGCGCCGGGTTAAGGCGGGGATTACCTCCGGAGCCTGCTCAAACAGCGTTTTACCCGCAAAAATAACCTCTCCCAGGCAGCGGTCGTAAAGCGGCCCGCTCATATCCAGCTCGGGTTCGCCGTTTACGGTCAGCGTTTCCTTTGTGCCACGCCGGTCGACGGCAATCACTCTGCCGTCTTTCAGTACGATATTTATTCCTTTTTGCCCGCCGGCTGGCCCGGCATATTTGTTCAGCTGCAGCACACAGGGGATACCGCCAATTTGCCCGCGCAGCAGCGCCTGGCCTTCAGCGGTGGTGAAGTCGCCGGGCAAAATGCCGTTGCCGAGCCGGTCTTTGGCCAGCAACAATTCAAGCGCCAGCGACTCGTCGGCACCTGCCTGGACCAGCGTTTCCCGCATCATCGCCAGCACGTGCGTGCCGATATCCACGATAACGCCGTCCGGGTGGCGCAGCTCGCGAGTATCGGGCTCGCCGGTGGCAAAATTGAGCGCGACGGGCTCTCCGGCGGCATTAAAGCCGCTAGGCTCAAGTAAAAAGCCCTCAATACGGTCGATATCTTCCAGGCGCTCAATAAAACGTGCCGCATCGGTTCTCACCATCCAGTGATCCAGGGCAAGAACCCTGGCGGCAACGGCCGGGTCGCATAGCAGGGCGTCAAGTTCATCAAGCTGCTGCAGCGTGGCCGCGACAGGTTTTTCCACCACGACGGGCACCGGGCTTTGCTGCAGCACGCTTTTAAGCATTGGCAGATGCTGGAGCGACGAGGTGGTGATAAACACCAGATCCAGCGGCAGGGCCAACAGCTGCGGCAAAGACGGTAAAAGCGTAATGGATTCGGAATGATAACGCGGCGCAGGATCAAACCCGTAGCAAACCACATCCCGCCGGGAAAGCCGCTGAATCGCTGGGAGGTAGGCCGTTTCTATTACGCTGCCCACGCCAATAAACCCAATTTGCATATCGTCTCCGGTCATAAGAGAGGTAAATATCCCTTATTTTTAAAAGACTATTTTGCGCGGGTCGAGGGATAAACTGTTAGGAAGGGTAAGCGTGTGAACTTGCCCGGCAGGTGCCGGGCAAGGAAGAGGCTTAGAACAGCACGGAGTAGTTCATGCCGAAGGTGCGGCCACGGCCTTTGTAGTCATACAGCGAAGCAGGGCCATAGCCCGGGCTGTAATTCAGAGGCGCACGCTGGCCCCAAAGTGTGGTGTAGTCGCGGTCCAGCAGGTTCTCAACGCTGAAGCTGAGTTTGCCCACCGGAAGCTGGTAGCTGCCGAGCAAATCTAGCGTAGTGTAACCCTTGAGTTCATTCCCTTCGTTATCGCTGACGTCAAACGACGTTGTGCTCTGTACGCGAAGGCTCCACGGGTCCGGTGCCCAGCCAATATAGGCGGTGGCTTTCGATGGGCTGGCGTTTTTAACGGTAACCTTCTCCCAGCTGCCATTCACTTTTGACTCGGTTTTTAAGACGTTGAAGTTAGCCCCGGTACTCCAGTCGGTGTCAGGGATAAAGTAATCCACCGCACCTTCGACGCCATAAACCCGGCGTTTATTGTCCTTCACGCTAATGGTCAAGTCGGTATTGGGGACCACTTCTTTGTTGGACAGGGAGTAGTAGGTGGCAATCTGCGTGCGCAGGTTGTCGCCGGTGTAGCGCCAGCCCAGCTCGTAGGAGTCAACCTTCACGCCCTGCAGTTTGCTGGCGCCTACGTTGACGCTGTTGGTCAGCGGCAGGTGGCCGTTAACCGCCGCGCCATAGGTACCACGGCCGTAGTATTTACCTGGATCCGGCAACTCGACGCCCTGGGAGAAGTTCAGCCACGTTTGCTGGCGCTCGGTGAGGTGCACCAGCAGGCCGGCATTGAACAGGTAGTTGTCGTAGTTGGTGGAGCCGCCAGGGATAGCATCGGCGGATTTTACTTTACCAGAGGCAATTTGCTGCTGCTGCGCGTAGCCGATGAAATCATCGACTTCATTCTTGGTGTACTGGTAACGCACGCCGCCGCTGAGGGTAAAGATCTCGTTGATGTCATAGCTGGACTGCAGGAACGCCGCCATGTTGCTAATGTCATACGCCGGGTAGCGGCCGGTGGTATAGATTTTCTGGTTGTTCAGGCCGCCGGAGGCACTGGCCTGCGCCAGATCGAAGAACATCTGGTTAGAGGTGAAGCGCTCGTGGTCCGCGTCCAGGCCGTAGGTCAACTGCCAGCCGTCGAGAGGCTTGCTGTTCATCGTCAGCTTAGCGCCGTACTGCTTAGTGTCCTGCTGTGAAGAGGAGAATGCCGTGACTTTCTTGCTGGCATTGACCGTCGGGAACGGATAGAACAGCAGCGACTCATCGCGGTAGTAAACCTGGCCCACCAGTTCCTGACCGAGGAAATCGCTGTTGGAATACTGCATGCTGAGCAGGTGGCGCTCGGTGCCCGGGACTCGATCCGAGTTCAGGCCTTTGCTAACGTAAGGGGTGCTCGCGCCGCTGATGGCTGAGAAATTTTTCCCAAGGTCCAGGCCGTAATCGTCATCGCCCTGACTTTTATAATATTGGGTGACTAACTGCAGCTGCTGATTTTCATCGATGTTCAGCGTCCCGGTGCCCATCACGTCCAGGCGGTCGGAATACTGCAATCCGGTCTGGGTATTGTCCAGCAGAGTGGCATCACCCTTGCCGTCATACCATCCACCGAATTTTTGATAGGCAATCGAGGCGCGGCCAGAAATATGGTCGTTCCCACCGGAAATGGCGCTGGCGACGCGTTCATCGTGGTCTTTGCTGCTGTTAAACCCACTCTTGATACCGGTCTCAAACTCTACCTGCGTATCTTTCTGGCCTTTTTTGGTCACGATATTAATAAGCCCGCCGGTACTGCCGCCGCCGTACAGGGAGGTCGCCCCGGAAATAACTTCGATATGGTCAATATTGAACGGGTCGATGGCGTCCAGTTGGCGGCTGTCGATACGGGAAGAGTTGAGGCGCACCCCGTCAACCAAGACGACCAGCGGGCGACCACGCAGGTTCATGCCGTAGTTGGTGCGGGCCTGGCTGCTGACGTCAAGGCCGGGGATCAGCTGGGCCAGCGCGTCTTTAAACTCTTTGCCGCCCTGGATCTGCTGCTCCAGTTCGGCCTGTTCAATCACCCAGGTGGTTTGGGCCATTTCGGCGACGGTGCGGTTGCTGCGGTTGGCGGAAACCACCATCGTCTCGTCACTGGCTTGCTGTGCCACTGCCGGCGCCATCATGGCGAGCAGTAACGGGTTGAGCGCCCAAAGCGTTTGCTTTTTGGTTATCATCATTGTTCCTTCACACGGGCTGACAAACATCGGCCCAAATATGCTGTGTCCTCGTCATTCTTCAATTTGACGCGGGGTTAACGGTTACCCCCGTCCCGCAGCGGCCTGCGTTCCGGGGGATAAACTCAGTTAGCGCCGGGCTGCATTTCGAATGATTTTGAGGAGTAGTGAGTTAAGGACGCAGCGGTATGCTGCGGTTTTTCCCGGCTGCCGCTGCGCCACTGAATCAGCGCGGGCGGCGTACTGAGATCGAACAAATCACGCCCCAGCGCGCGATTCAGAATTTTGGCGGAGCGCCACGCCATCAGGCTCAGCTGCGGCTCGGCAATCCCGTGGGTTTGCATGCTGGCGTTGACCGCGAAAATGTTATTGCCGGCCGGGCCGTTCCACTCCAGCGTAAAGTCATCGCGCACCTTGAAATTACACTCGTCGAGCATCGTCATGCGCGGCATCAGCGGCGAAAGCATTTGCGGCAGCGTTGGGCGGTAGCCGGTGGCAAAAATCACCACGTCGCTGTCCAGCGTGTCATAGCCCTTGTCCAGATGGTGCTCCAGCAGCAGCTGCCAGCCCTGGCCACGGCTTTCAAGGCCGGTGACCGAGCGGCTCGGCAGCAGGCGCGCATTGCGCGGCAGCCCCAGCACTTCAAAGCGGTGATACAGCTCGCGGTAGATAGTCAGCAACGAATCAGCGGTAATGCCGTCGGAGGTCATCTTCTGCTCATCGAGCATTTTCTGCCGCGCGTCTTCATTCAGGCCCACAAAGCCAGTGACGTATTCCGGCGTGAAGTATTCGTTGGCAAACGCGGCTTCATCCAGCGCGTTAAAGTTGTTCCGGCGTGAAACCCAATTCACTTCGGCAACTTCGCCCCATGCGCCACGGAATGCGTTAAGGAACAAGTCTGCGCCGCTTTGCCCGCCGCCAACAACCGTGACGCGTTTCCCGGCCAGATTCGGCAGGCGCAGGCTCATTTCGCTGGCGTGGAAGCAGGTCGGCGTGGCGGTTTTTACGCACGGCGGCAGGTGAGGTTGTTTGCCAATGCCGAGGCAAATATTGCGCGCGAGCGTTTCACCCTCGCCGGTCTGCACCACAAACAGCTTGCGCTGCTCGTCGAAATCAACGCGTTCAACCGTCTGGTTAAACTTCAGGTTGTCCATGCCTTCTGCGGCCCAGCGCAGGTAGTCCGAAAACTCATCACGCGAAACGGTACGCAGCTCGGTGGTCAGAAAGCGGTAGAATTTTTTGCGCTTCACCAGGTAGTTCACAAAGCTGAACGGGCTGGTGGGGGCCACGGCGCTGACCAAATCTTTCAGGAACATGGTCTGCATATGGCAGTCCGGCACTAACATACCCGGATGCCACGCAAAGTCAGGGCGGCTGTCAAAAAACTGGCTGCTAAATCCCTCTGCTTCGTGAGACAGCGCCGCAATGCTAAGGTTAAACGGGCCGATACCTACGCCAATAAAATCAACAGTGTTTGTCATAATTCAATCCCTGGTTACCAGCCACAGCGGGTTTTGCAGATCCTCGAGGTAATTCGGCAGCATGCGGCTGCCGCCGTCCTGATCGGGCCAGGTCAGTTTTACCGGGTTCAGCACAACGCGGATGATTTGTGGCTTAAAGAGTGAGAAAAGCGCAAAACGCGCCGACATTTGCGGGTGTTCCTGCATGTAATCACTCAACACTGCGGCCAGCAGCTGATAAAAGCGTCTCTCCGGCACGCCAAGGCGGGCCATGAGCGGCGAAACAAAGCGCAGCACCGTCACGAAATGACCGGTCTGCAAATCATGAATTAAATAGTCGGCGCTCAGGCGGGCGGTGACGTCCCGCACTTCCTGAGGCAGGGAGTCCATCTCCGGGAACTCATCCTTCACCAGACGCATGTCGCCCTGGAAATCCTTCAGCAGCACGCGCTGCGGCACGCCGTCTTTCATGGCGAGCGTAATATTTTGTCCGTGGGCGATCAGCGCCACGCCGTAGCGGCAGAGCAGGTGATACAGCGGCACCACCACCACGCGGAACATCTGCGTGAGCCAGGCTTCCGCGTCCAGGCCCGAGCGGGCGATATAGGCCCCAATCAGCGGCCGATTGTTTTCATCGCACTCCATCAGGGTTGCCATCAGAATCGGC
This sequence comes from Cedecea neteri NBRC 105707 = ATCC 33855, assembly GCF_001571265.1. GTDB lineage: Bacteria > Pseudomonadota > Gammaproteobacteria > Enterobacterales > Enterobacteriaceae > Cedecea > Cedecea neteri. The sequence goes on from NZ_BCTL01000003.1 coordinate 85,593, forward strand.
GTTTCGTCCGGCAGCAGCCAGCGGCTCGGATTCTCGCGCCAGATAACGCCGAGCATCTCCTGGTAGCGATAAGGTGCCTGGGCAAGCGCGGCGTAGCCTTCATGAGAAACATAGCCCGCAGCCGGTTCGCCGAGGATAACCGCCCCGGTTTTCACCAGCGTGCTGTCCGTGGTGAACACGTTTTGCAGCCAGCGGGAGGCGAGCGGCCCGGCGGCAATGTATTTGCCCGGAATGCCGCGATAGCAGGAAGTGTTGTAAATCGTCAGCGGCAGCTTGACGTCTAAACCGCCCTGGCGGCTGGCGTTAGTGAGCGTGCGCAGCGACTGCTGGGCCAGCCACTGGTCGCCAAATTCGCCGAGAGAAACCATCTTGCCTTCGGCGAGATCGGCCACGAAATCCAGCGCGATTTTCTGCTGCCACTGCCACGGATGCACCGGCAGCGGAAGCCAGCCGTCATCCAGGCCGCTGGCCTGCCACGCCTGCGTAAAGCGGGCCAGTTCCTGCTCGTCCATCGCCGCGGCGATGAGCTGCTGGATATCCAGCTCGCTGTCGCAGCGCCAGACCATATGCTCGCGCTTCACCGCCAGCCAGTGTAGGCGGAAAGTGTTGGCATACTCCGGCGCATAGCGCTCCAGCGCCTCTTTGCCCCAGCCACGGCGGCCCTTGTTAAAGGCGAACTTCGGATGGCCGCTGAGCAGGCACTGTAGGTGGTCAGCGTCCAGATCGATAAGGTTATCTGCGCTCATGCCACGACGTGCGTTCAGCAGTTGCAGGTCGCCCAGCAGGGTGGCGTACAGATCCTGCATGTGCTCGGCCACGGTAGCGTCGCTCATCGACAGCACCGGCTTGAGCTGCATTAGCAGCGTTTGGGCTAACACAGGCTCGTCCGCGCAGCGCAGCGTCTGTGCATCAATCCACAGCCAGCCCCAGATGCCGCGCTCGGCGTTAAAGTGCCATTCGGCACCGGCTAAGCTGATGCAGTAGCGATTTTCGCCCAGCGATTCGGCCTGAAAAACCTGTTCGTACTCCAGCTCGGCCAGCATTTTTGCCACCAGCTGGCGGTTAACAAAATCCCAATCCTTGCGATTCATTACAGGCCTACCTCGCTAAAGAAGTTGTGGCGGTTAGCCATGACCAGGCGCGAGCGCTTATGCGGGAAATCAAACTCTTTGATCGTCACATAGCCCGCAGCATCCAGATGCTTGAACAGGCGCTGATTGTCGGCGCGCGGCTCCAGCACGGTATGCTGCGTGCGCGGCTCGTCCAGCAGCAGGTAGTGAGTCAGCCCGCGCAGCCAGCTTTGCACATAGTGCGCGCCGCGCCACTGCTGCTCGCCCACCAGCAGATGCAGGCCGCGGTCAAACGGCTGCCACGGATAATGGCGGCCGATGCGATCTTCCGCTGCCCAGTAAATTTCGAAGTAGCTGAACGGCTGGTCGTCAAAGCAGCCGATCAGTGGAAACGCATGTTTGCCGGTAAGCTGGCGCGCCAGGTACGCGGTTTGTACCTCCAGCGAGCCGCTTTGCTCCCAGAAATAGTCCACGCGCGGATCGTTCATCCAGCGGGTAAATTGCTCTGCATCCTGCGCCGGATCGGCCACGCGGAAGCTTAGCGTTTTGCGAACGCGCGGATCGTAGCGGCGATAAACTTCCCCCGTCGGACGAGCGGGGCGCAGCGGGAAATAGATTTCGCGTTCAGCGTCAAACACCATCTCGCCGGAAGCCTGATTAGCCGGAGCACTCAGCCACAGCGGCAGCTGCCAAAAGGTCGCGCGGTGAACGATGTCGCTTTTAAGCAAATCGAATAGCACCAGCGCCTGCGGCTCTTCCCGCCATTCGGCATAAGGCAGCACGATAGAAGTAAGCTGCGGCGCCGCAACGAACATCTGATCCAGCGCATCACGCAGCCAGCCTGCAGGCAGTTCGCCCGGCCAGTGCAAGACCGCGCCGCCGTCCTGGCCCCAGCCAAGACTCAGAGGCTTATCGAGCTTTTCACAGCGCAGCCCGTGCCCGCCGTGAACAATAGATGCCTGAAACATTCAGCCCTCCTGAGCCTGCAGCGGGTTCACAAAGTCGAAATAAATCACCGAAGGATCGACGATGGTGTTTTCGTTATGGTCGTGCAGGTAGCAGAAGAAGTTACCCTTCACGTTCCAGTGCGGGCTTTCCAGCACGTAGTCGAGGCAGGTTTTATGGGTAACCTCATCGCGCACGGCGCTAAGCGCACTGCGTACACGGCCCATCAGGTTCACTTCGCTATCCAGGCCCGCGGCGCCGAGCGCGGCGGTCACGGCGAACGTAGAGTTCACCAGCAGGTAATAAGGGAAGTAGCGCAGAAGCTGTTCGCGGGTGAAGACGTTCTCCGCCTGTGCTTCGCCTATCATGTCTAGCCAGCCCGCAGCATGCGGCATAAAGGCGCTGCCCTGGCAGTCGCGGTAGATAAGCCCGACCGGCAGATCCTGCTGCATCTCCACCAGAATGTTTTGCTGGTGAGCCAGTAAAACCAGGCCGTAATCCGCTTCGGCGGTAAACAGCGGCTTCAGCACCTGCTGGCAATACGCCTCGACCCAGGCGTGTGCGGCCTGTTTGGGCGTAATCCCCAGGCGGCTGCTCAGGCGATTAACCGCGGCAACCAGCAGCGAATCACCACCGTCGGGAGCAGACTGCGTCAGGGAGACCAGCACGTTAGTCTGGCTCTGTGGTTGCTCAACCAGCAGGTTCTCACGCAGGGCAAACAGGCTTTCTTCCATGATATTGCCGTGCAGATCGCGCAGCCCGGCCCAGCCGTCTTCCTGCATCACGCGGAAGGTTGGGAAGCGGGCCTGCATCGTCTGCCAGCGGTCAGTTTGCGCGAGTCGTGCCAGGCGCATGCCGCGTTTAACTTCTTTTACCGACAGCGTGCGCACGGAGTTGGTCAGGCGCACGCTCAGAGAGAATTTGATCATGTCGCGGCTGGTGGCGCAGTACAGCGAGCGTGATGAAGTGGTCGGTAGCCACGGGGCTCCAGCCTCTCCTAAGTCTTTCACCAGTCCTTTAGCGACCAGCTGCTGGCACCAGTCCTGCTCCAGCAGATAGCCTGCCTGCCAGGGATGCAGCGGAAACAGCCATTGATTGTCGCTGAGTTCGCTCAGCAGCTGCGGCGCATTTTCAGCGGCAAAGCGCGTCAGGCGCTGCTGCAAATTGAGATGCAGACTTTCACCCGCCAGGTAGCTTTTATCTACGGCAAACCAGCGGAGCGGGAAATGCGGGGCGAAGTCGGGCAGGTAGCGCTCGGCTTCCTGCTGGTTAAACGGCTCGTGGGATTTCGGCGCCGGGTGGAAGGCGTGTCCCACCAGCAATGCCTGCTCGGCTTCACCAAAATTCAGCGCTTTTTCGCGCAGCCCGTTCCAGTCATGACGGGCTTCAATCGCCTGCTGCGTGTGGGCATGGCTTTCCATTACGCGCTGATAAAACGCCTCGCAGCCGGTGGCCGGCAGCATTTGTTGGTGCTGGAGCTTGTCAATAATCAGCTGGGAAAGGGTGGCGAAGTCAATCGGCTGACTGCCGGTGGCGTTGACCAGGCGAGCCGGGAATTCGAAGCGGTGATGCTGGGTGGGGGAGAAATAGGCCACTTTGAAGTGGAGCGCCTGCTGTTCTCCCAGGGGGATAATGAGTTCGGCTGGGTGGCTGTCGGTCAGTCGCCAGTCGCTGGTTTCACGGACAAGGGAATTAAGAAAGCACTGTGCGGCCACATCCCAGGCCAGAGTTTTATTTGGCAAAGTCATCATCAAACAGTTTCCACGCGTTATGATAATGCGAATTCTGCCGATAACGTTTCTCATTATCAATAACAATTGTTAGAATCGCTAAAATAAATTTTACAAATACGCACAATCAATCCACGGGTTAGTAACATTGTGACATCTCTTGAACTGGCGGATTCGCCGCAAAAATCCCTTTCCTGCTGGCCACTTGCGCTGAGCGCCGGGCTGCTTGGCGTCGGGCAAAATGGCCTGCTGGTTGCGATCCCGGTGCTGGTGATGCAGACACATTTGAGCCTGTCCGTCTGGGCGGCGCTGCTTACCCTGGGGTCGATGCTGTTTTTGCCGTCCTCGCCGTGGTGGGGGAAACAGATTGCGCGCCTGGGCAGTAAGCCGGTGGTGCTCTGGGCGTTGGGAGGATATGGCGCAAGCTTTATGCTGCTGGGGCTGGGAAGCCTGCTGCTGGCAACGAATGCCGTAACGGGCGTCGTCGGGCTTGGCATATTGATTGTGGCGCGGGTTATCTACGGCCTGACCGTGTCGGCGATGGTACCGGCCTGCCAGGTCTGGGCGCTTCAGCGTGCAGGGGAAGGCAAACGCATGGCCGCGCTGGCGACGATAAGCTCCGGGCTGAGCAGCGGCCGCCTGTTTGGGCCGCTTTGCGCCGCCGGCATGCTGGCGATTCATCCACTGGCCCCGCTGGGACTTCTGATGGTGGCGCCTCTGCTGGCGCTGGTAATGCTGTTGCGTTTACCGGGTACACCGCCGCAGCCCGTCGCCGAACGTAAAAGCGCTCGCCTTCGCCCGGATTGCCTGCCTTATCTGCTGTGTGCCTTGCTGCTTTCGGCCTCGGTCAGCCTGATGCAGCTGGGGCTTTCTCCGGCGCTCGCCCGCCAGTTTGCAACGGATACCGCAGCGATTAGTCACCAGGTGGCGTGGCTGCTTAGCCTGGCGGCGGTGGCCTCGCTCTCCGCGCAGTTTGGTGTTCTCCGGCCACAGCACCTGACGCCGATGGCGCTGCTGTTAAGCGCCGGACTGCTGATGATCGTCGGTCTGGCAATGATGATTTCTGGTCAGCTGTGGCTGTTTTATGTTGGCTGTGCGGTGCTGTCGTTCGGGGCCGCGCTGGCGACGCCTGCGTATCAGCTGCTGCTGAACGACAAGCTTGCCGACGGAGCCGGGGCGGGCTGGGTTGCGACCAGCCACACGCTCGGCTACGGGCTTTGCGCCATGCTGGTGCCGCTGGTGTCAAAAACCGGGGCCGACGCGGCGCTGATTATGGTGGCCTTTTTGGCCGCCGTGTTATTTACCGTGGTGTCTGGCGTTATCTGGCGCAGCCGTCACCGTTCACGTCATTCTGCAATTTAAGCGTAAGGAAAAGTTATGGCTGGAGTTCAGGGCTATCGTCTGTTCAACGTTCAACTGGCGCGGAAAACGGCCGTGTCGCCTTCGCTATTGAGCCTGGTGTTTAGCGGGCCGGAGGTAGCACAGATGAAATGTGACTCACCGGATCAGCGCATTAAAATGCTGTTTCCTTCCGAAGACGGGACGCCGCCGTCGCTGCCCGCCGAGGGACAGTGGTATCAAATTTCCCTGGGGATGCCGAAAGAGAAGCGCCCGATTATTCGCACCTATACGCTGCGCCATGTTGATCCTGCCCGCCAGGAAGTGACCGTGGAGTTTGTCAGCCATGGCACCGAAGGCCCGGCTTCTGCATGGGCGATCAATTCGGTGCCCGGCGATGCGATTCAGATCGTGGCGCCTAACGCAGCTCATCCGGAAGACAGCGGTGGCTATGAGTGGACGCCGCCTGCCGGGTTGCGTAACGCGCTGATTGTTGCCGATGAAACCGCGCTGCCTGCCGCGCGCGGCATTCTGGAAATGCTCGCGCATCAGGCACATCCTCCGAAGGTGCAGGCTTTCTTTGAAGTCCCGGAAGAGGGCGACTGCGTGGACTTAAGCGCTTATGGCTTCGCTGAGATCAACTGGCTGCCGCGCAAAACCGTCTCCGCGACGCACGGTGAATGCCTGATTCAGGCAGTAAAAATGCAGGCGAGGGTGCCGGAAAGCGGCCATCATGAAGCCGTCCAGGAAGAGGCGGAAGGCGAGCTGCTATGGGATAAAGCCACCACCGGCAGTAACGAGTTTTACGGCTGGGTGGCGGCGGAGTCGACGGTGGTTAAGCTCCTGCGCCGCCATTTGATCGGCGAGCGCGGCGTTGAGCATGAGGCCATCAACTTTATGGCCTATTGGGCGAAAGGGCGCGTTCGCTAATATACTCGTCATACTTCAAGCTGCAGGTGCGTTGCCTGCACCTGCTCACCTCAGTCACATAGTTAGCTATGTTCCTGAGGATTCCCAGTCTTGACGCCTTCCTGCAACTCGAATTATTTAAAGTATAAATAAGGCGGCCATTGGCCGCCCCAGAATCAGATCTTCTTCAACTGCGGCATTAACATCACCGTGGTTTTCACAATCTGCATTAACTCTTCATAGCTGGCGTTCTCACGGGCGCTGACCGACATCCCCTGAATGATGCAGCACAGGTACTTCGCCAGGCAGCGGATATTGCGCTCTGCCGGGATCTCACCTTTTTGCTGGCGTATTTCAAGGAAACGCACCAGCGTTTGTTCCTGCACGGCATGCCGGGCTTTTATCGTCGCGGCAATGTCTTCCGACGACGCGGCCAGCACCGATGAGGTACAGATGATAAAGCAGCCCGATGGGGTACTTTTGTCGGTAAAGCACTGCGCGACCGCAGAGAGATAATTCTCCAGTGCGGCCTCCATGGTCTGCTCTTCACAGAACAGGCAGGCTTCGTGCTTAGCCGCAAAACGCGCGATGTAGCGATCCAGCACCGCGCGGAACAACCCTTCTTTGTTGCTGAACTCCGCATAGAGCGTTGGGGCTTTTGCCCCGGTGGCTTCTACCAGATGCGCCATGGATGTTGCTTCATAGCCATGCTGCCAGAAGAGTGTCATGGCCTTGTCGAGTGCTGCTTCCCTGTCAAACACCTTTGGACGGCCACGGCTTTTTTTGCTGCAACTTAATGTCTCGGTTGCCATACCTGCCGTTTAACCTCTGTCTAATTAGTGAACACTTATTATAAAAATAATCGGCGGCGGTAGCCAGCGCCACGTTATGAAAAATAATTATTTCTTATCACGATGAAAAATAGCGCTTTTTTTAATTAATTAACGATCGTTATTAAAATGTGTTGACGCGTGATGTAGATCACGTTTATGATTTATTTATCGATCGTTAACTAATTAAGTTTAACGACCTAACAATCACCTGCTTAGGACATAAATCATGAAAACCTTAACTACGCTGTTCGCTGCCGCCGTTATTAGCTCACTCTCATTCGCAAGCTTTGCGGCGGTTGAAGTTTCCGCTACGCCTGCCGGCCAGCAAAAAGTCGGCAACATCAGCGCCGATGCGGGCAGCAACCTCTCTTCCCTGGAAGAACAGTTGGCCGCGAAGGCCGATGCAATGGGCGCTAAATCGTTCCGTATTACCTCCGTTAACGGTCCGAACACCCTGCACGGTACTGCCGTCATCTATAAATAAGCCAGACGTTAACCCTCAATACGTTTGACCTTATTCGTTATATGCCACTGCAAGCAAAAGGCCCCGTCGCGAGACAGGGCCTTTTTTTACGCATCAATCCTGAATCTAGATTTCGTTTGCTGGCTGCTCAGCCGTATGAGCATTGACGTTGACCGGCATCCCGGAGCGATGCTCCATGGCCTGTTCCATCACCTGCGCATCGGTCTGCGGCGCGTTGCGGAACTTGGTCATCTGCTCATTCAGCACAATCGGCAGGACTTTAGGATCGTCATCAATCGCTTTGGACAGCGGCTGGTGGACTTCAACCAGGCGTGAGCCGTCTGGCTCAACGGAGGCTTTGATTGGCGTGTTGATAATCCGCACCGAAGTGCCAACCGGCACCGTATTAAACAGCGCTTTGATATCGCCGTCGCGCAGGCGGATACAGCCGGAGCTGACGCGCATGCCGATGCCGAAGTCGGCGTTGGTGCCGTGCAGCAAGTAAACGCCGCCGAACGCCGCCAGACGAATTGCATGGTGGCCCATCGGATTATCCGGCCCGGCAGGGACGACTGCCGGAAGTTTTACGCCCTGCGCCAGGTAGCGCGCACGAATATTGGCCGTCGGCGTCCAGGTTGGGTTCGCTCGCTTGTCGGAAATTTTTGTCACCATTGTTGGCGTTAGCGTGTCGCCGCCCAGCTGGCCAATGCCAATCGGATAAACGGTGACGCTATTTTTCCCAGCCGGGAAGTAATACAGGCGCAGCTCGGCGAGGTTAATCACGATGCCCTCGCGTGGGACGTCCGGCAGCAGCATCTGGCGTGGAATCGTCAGTACGCTCCCGGCGCGCGGCACGTAAGGATCGACGCCGGGGTTAGCCTGTAATAAAGCCAGGAAGCCGACGTTATATTTTTTCGCAATGGCCTCCAGCGATCCGCCGTCGTTGGCAACCTGGTGGAACAGGTTTTTGCCAATCAGGCGGCTGTTGGCGGCGGGAAGCGGATAATCGTTAGCGCTGGCGGGCAGCGCCATAACGACAGCGCCCAGTAAGGCTGCGGCGGTAAACCAGCGGCGGAAAGACAAAGTACGCGATGCAAACATAGCTTAAACCCTGCGATTTTAATGGCTAATTTTTGAGGCAGACAAACGCCAATTATCGCTGAGCAGCGTGTCGGGAAGTCCTGGGGATTGCAAAGAATGTGTAAATGTCACAGAACGTTGCGCCTTACCGGGTGGTAAGGCGCAGAGGTATCAGGCCGCGGCGTTTTCTGCCAGGCTGTTCATAAAGTTACGCACCCAGTCCATGCGCGTTTTCCTGTCCTCAAGCTCCTGGAAGAACTTCAGGCGGGTCGGGCCGTCAAGCCGGTAATGCTGCGGCTGTTTCTGCAGCAGGCCAATCAGCCACACCGGATCGACGTGGTTTTTCTCCGCAAATTCGATGGTGCCGCCTTTTTCATTGCCCTCAATCTTACGTACGCCAAGCTTCTGTGCCTGCTGGCGCAGCGCGGCGATATCCAGCAGATTACGAGCTGCATCCGGCAGAAGGCCAAATCTATCGATAAGCTCAACTTTCAGCTCGTCCAGCTCGTGCTCACCTTTGGCGCTGGCGATGCGCTTGTAGAACGACAGGCGAGTATTCACGTCAGGAATGAAATCATCCGGCAGCAGGGCGGGCATACGCAGCTCGACTTCCGTCTGGCTGTTGGTGAGATCTTCCAGCGACGGCTCGCGGCCCTCTTTCAGCGCGTCAACGGCGTTTTCCAGCAGCTCCATGTACAGCGAGAAGCCGATAGTTTCCATTTGCCCGCTCTGATCTTCGCCCAGCAGTTCACCCGCACCACGAATTTCAAGGTCGTGGGTAGCCAGCGCGAACCCGGCACCTAAATCTTCCAGCGAGGCAATGGCCTCCAGGCGTTTTTGCGCGTCGGTGGTCATGGATTTTGGATGCGGCGTCAGCAGCCAGGCATAGGCCTGGTGGTGCGAGCGCCCGACGCGGCCACGGAGCTGGTGTAGCTGCGCGAGGCCAAAGTGGTCGGCCCGCTCGATGATAATGGTGTTAGCGGTCGGAATGTCGATCCCGGTTTCGATGATGGTGGTACACACCAGCACGTTAAAACGCTGGTGGTGGAAGTCGTTCATCACCCGTTCCAGCTCGCGCTCGCGCATCTGACCGTGGCCGATGGCAACCCGCGCTTCCGGCACCAGTTCGGCCAGCTTGTCGGCGGCTTTCTGAATGTTTTCGACGTCGTTGAAGAGGTAGTAAACCTGGCCGCCGCGCAGCACTTCACGCAGGATGGCCTCGCGTACCACCAGGCTGTCGTACTCGCGCACGAAGGTTTTTACCGCCAGGCGACGGGCCGGAGGCGTGGCGATAATCGACAGGTCCCGCATGCCGCTCATCGCCATATTCAGGGTGCGCGGAATTGGCGTCGCGGTCAGCGTCAGGATATCCACATCGGCACGCATGGCTTTAATGCGCTCTTTGTGGCGCACGCCGAAGCGGTGCTCTTCATCGACGATAAGCAGCCCCAGATCACGCCATTTCACGTCGGCCTGCAGCAGCTTGTGGGTGCCGATCAGAATGTCGATTTTCCCTTCGCTGGCTTGTTCCAGAATTTGCGTTTGTTCTTTAGCGCTGCGGAAGCGGGAGAGCATCTCAATGCGCACCGGCCAGTTGGCGAAGCGGTCGCGGAAATTGTCGTAGTGCTGCTGAGCCAGCAGCGTTGTCGGCACCAGGACCGCCACCTGCTTGTTGTTCTCCACCGCCAGGAACGCAGCGCGCATCGCCACTTCGGTTTTGCCGAAGCCGACGTCACCACATACCAGCCTGTCCATCGCCAGCGGGCGACACATATCGCTCAGCACGGCGTTGATGGCCTGGGCCTGATCCGGCGTAGTTTCAAACGGGAAGCTGTCGCAGAACAGCTGGTACTGCTCGCGGTCGTGCTTAAAGGCAAAGCCTTCTTTGGCGGCACGCATCGCATAGATATCCAGCAGTTCGGCGGCGACGTCGCGGACTTTCTCCGCCGCCTTCTGCCGGGCGCGGGACCAGGCATCGCTGCCGAGTTTATGCAGCGGCGCGTTGTCGTCGGCGCCACCGGCGTAACGGCTAATCAGGTGCAGAGACGAAACCGGGACGTAGAGTTTGGCGTCGCCCGCGTAGGTCAGCATCAGGTATTCGGCGGTAATGCCCCCGGCTTCCAGCGTGGTGAGCCCGGCGTAGCGGCCCACTCCGTGTTCCAGGTGAACCACCGGCTGGCCAGCATGCAGTTCGGCCAGGTTGCGGATCAGCGTGTCCGGGTTAATCGTGCGGCGGCTGTCCTGACGGCGACGGCTGACGCGTTCGCCCAGCAGGTCGCTTTCGCAGATCAGCGCCCGGTTGCGCAGGGTATCGATAAAGCCGTGCTCGCTGGCGCCGATCGTCAGATAGCGGCCGGTGCCTTCGGCTTCTTCCAGGCGGTAAATGCGTTTTGGCGCGACTTTAATGCGCCCGAGCAGTTCGCCCAAAGCCTCGCGGCGGCCTTCGCTTTCGACCGAGAAAATCACCGGCCCGGTAAAGGACTCGAGGAACTTACGCAGGCTGTCCAGCGGGGCTTTTTGCTGTGCCTGAACGGCCAGATCCGGCAGCGCCTGGTAACCCAGGTTCACGTTGGCGGCCTTTTTCGCCAGCGAGTCCGTTTTAAGCTGCACGCGCGGCCAGGCTTTCAGCTCGCTAAACAGCGAATCGGTTTTCAGCCACAGATCTTCCGGCGGCAGAAGAGGGCGCATCGGGTCCACGCCGCGATTCTCAAAGCGGGCGTTCGCGTCCAGCCAGAAGCGTTCGGCGCTGGCTTCCAGATCGCCGGTATTCACCAGTAGCGTGTTGGCCGGGAAATAGCTAAACAGCGTTGGCAGCGGTTCGCTGAAGAACAGCGGCTGCCAGTATTCGATCCCGGCAGGCAGCGTGCCTTTACTGACCTGCTGATAGATATGCTCGGCGTCACGCTTAACGTCGAATTTGTCGCGCCACTGGCTGCGGAACAGTTCAATGGCATTTTTGTCGGTTGGGAATTCATGTGCCGGCAGCAGGTTGATGGCGTCAACTTCTTCCAGCGTGCGCTGGGAATCGACGTCGAAGACGCGCAGGCTGTCGATTTCATCGTCAAAGAAGTCAATGCGGTACGGCTGGTCGCTGCCCATTGGGTAGAGGTCTAGCAGGGCGCCACGGGTGGCGAACTCGCCGTGCTCCATTACCTGATCGACGCTGCGATACCCGGCCTGTTCGAGCTGCGCGCGCAGGTTATCCCGCGAAAGGCGCTGGCCTTTTTTCATCACCAGCGCGTGGCCGTGCAGGAAGCTGTGCGGGCAAACGCGCTGCATCAGCGTATTCACCGGCATGATCAGCACGCCGCGCTGCATGGTCGGCAGTTGATAAAGCGTGGACAGGCGCGACGAGATGATTTCCTGATGCGGCGAGAAACTGTCGTAAGGCAGCGTTTCCCAGTCGGCGAGATTGACCACCAGGTTGTCGGTGAACTGGGTGATTTCATCGTGCAGGCGCAGCGCGTTCTGCATGTCCGGAGCAATCAGTATCACCGGGCCGCTATGGCGTTCAACGATTTCGGCGACTTCGGTAGCGCAGGCCGAACCGGTCAGCTCGCCCAGCAGGCGTTGTTCTGCGGCTTTTACGGGTAAGGAATAGCGATAGTGTTCAGGCATAGAAAGCGTCAGGATCTCGTAGGTTGTGCCGTCGGCCTGAGGGCAAACGGTGCGCGAGCCATTGATAAGCAGTTGGATATTATTATCCCCGATCGCTTTGTATAAGCAACCGAATCACCGAAATAGGGGCGCTGATCCAGAAAAGCAACCCGCTCAGGCGGGTTACTCGGGTGTTTACCGGCTGGCGGCAATTTTTGCGGGGGGCGAGAAAAACAGGTCGCCGAACAGCGCCACGGAAAGCTTGCGAAAGCCGAGGCCAACCAGCGTACAAATGCCAAGGCTGACAAACGGATAGACCAGCAGAATCGCCAGCACCAGCGTGTCAGAAAACGCACCGTTGTTGATTTTCGCCAGTACGAGCAGGCTTATTGCTTCGATCAAAATGCGGTGCGTGGTGTAAATGGCAATCGTATTGGAGCCAACCACATTCAGGAAGCCGTCTTCACGTGCTTCGCGCCAGCCGTTCAGCAGGTAGAACACGCGCAGGATAGCCACTATCGACACCAGCGAAATCACCAGCGGCACGTTCACAAAGTAAAGCGCCAGCGATCCCAGGGCTACGCCTGCGCAGACAAACGGGTGTTGCGAAAAGCGGAAGTCCTTCATCCAGGCCATCAGCAAAGGGCCAAACCACGCGCCGAGGCCGTAATAAACCATATTACGCACCACGCTGTTCAGACCCCACCACGGCAGCGGCACAAAGGCGATGACCACGTTAATGCCCATCAGCACCAGCAGCACCGGTATGCGGTAGCGGCGCAGCGCTTTAAACATCACAAAGTAAACCAGCAAGGCGTAGAGATACCACAGGCTGGTGCTGGCCTTTGCCATACTGATAGCGAACTGCCCGAGTGAGTCGGCATAGGCGGCGTTCGACGCCGGGTTGCGCTCAAGATCTGGCGCCAGCCACTGGTTGAGGTGCGTCAGCGCGACCCACTGAATCAGGCCCCACAGCAGCAGCACGTAGAAAATGCTCCACAGGCGTTTGTCTACGCTGTCTCGCCATTTCACTTCGTGGATATAGCGGGTTATCAGGTAACCGGAAATAAAGAAAAACACCGGCATGCGGAAGGGGGCGAGGTAGAGATTGAGGTAAACCCACAGCTTGGCGACATACTGATTCGGGCCTGGCCCGAGGGAAGTGAGGTGAGGGTAGAACGTAATCACCGAATGGTAGATAACCACCAGGCAAATGCATAATCCTTTGATTTGGTTGATCCAGAGTTGCTTTTTCTTCATGCCATATCCACGTCGTTACGGGCTCCAGTAAAGATTGGCCTGTTATCCTGGTGTCAAATCGACGCGATCTCGACCCCAATTGTCTGTTTTTGGCGCTGATTTGGTAAATTTAGGAAAAGGTGCAGGCACTTGAGATGTAACGGGAATAATTTAGTCGACGGAATTCATTTGGCCGGGTAGCTGTCGTATACTTCCCGGATCTTTGCTTAGGCAACCCGCAACAAGACGGATTTCATGTATCAACCTGTCGCGTTATTTATAGGCCTGCGCTACATGCGTGGGCGAGCAGCGGACCGCTTCGGTCGCTTCGTCTCCTGGCTGTCGACGATTGGCATCACCCTCGGGGTGATGGCGCTGGTCACGGTCCTTTCGGTAATGAATGGCTTCGAGCGCGAGCTGCAAAACAACATCCTGGGGCTAATGCCGCAGGCGTTGATCACCTCGCCGTCCGGCTCCATCAATCCTCAACAACTTCCCGCTGATTCCCTGAAGCTTCAGGGCGTGACGCGTATTGCGCCGCTGACCACCGGTGACGTGGTGCTGCAAAGCGCCCGCAGCGTCGGCGTGGGCGTGATGCTGGGCGTGCAGCCGGACGAAAAAGACCCTCTTTCTCCGTTCCTGGTCAACGTCAAGCAGGCTGACCTGGTGGCCGGGCAGTACAACGTCATTCTTGGCGAGCAGCTTGCCGGTTCGCTGGGCGTTAAGCGCGGGGAAACCATCCGCATTATGGTGCCGTCCGCCAGCCAGTTCACGCCGATGGGACGTTTGCCGAGCCAGCGTCTGTTCACCGTGATTGGCACCTTCGCGGCAAGCAGCGAAGTCGACGGCTACCAGATGCTGGTTAACCAGCAGGATGCTTCGCGCCTGATGCGTTACCCGGCGGGCAATATCACCGGCTGGCGCCTGTGGCTTGCCGAGCCGCTCAAAGTCGATGTGCTGAGCCAGCAAACGCTGCCGCAGGGCACCGAATGGAAAGACTGGCGCGAGCGTAAAGGCGAGCTGTTCCAGGCCGTGCGCATGGAGAAAAACATGATGGGCCTGCTGCTGAGCCTGATCGTCGCCGTCGCCGCGTTTAACATCATTACCTCACTCGGTCTGCTGGTGATGGAAAAGCAGGGCGAAGTAGCGATTCTGCAAACCCAGGGGCTGACCCGCCGCCAGATCATGGCGGTGTTTATGGTTCAGGGCGCGGGCGCAGGCGTCATTGGCGCGCTGCTCGGAGCCTTGCTTGGGGCGCTGCTTGCCAGCCAGCTGAATAATTTAATGCCGGTAATCGGCATCCTGCTCGATGGCGCGGCCCTGCCGGTGGCTATCGAGCCTTTACAGGTCGTGGTGATTGCCATTGTGGCGATGGCCATTGCTCTGCTGTCCACGCTTTACCCTTCGTGGCGCGCCGCCGCGACCCAACCCGCTGAGGCTTTACGTTATGAGTAATTCTGTCCTGTTGCAGTGTGACAACCTGTGCAAACGCTATCAGGAAGGCAAAGTGCAAACGGATGTGCTGCACGATGTCAGCTTCAGCATCAACGCGGGTGAACTGATGGCGATTGTCGGCAGCTCTGGCTCCGGCAAAAGTACCTTGCTGCATCTGCTGGGCGGGCTGGATACGCCTACCTCCGGCGACGTGGTATTCAACGGCCAGGCGATGAGCAAACTCTCGTCGGCGGCGAAGGCGGAATTGCGTAACCGCGAGCTGGGCTTTATTTACCAGTTCCACCACCTGCTGCCGGACTTCACCGCGCTGGAAAACGTGGCGATGCCGCTGCTTATCGGCAAGAAAAAGCCGGAAGAAGTGCAGCAGCGCGCGCTGGAGATGCTGGCCGCCGTTGGGCTGGATCACCGCAGCAGCCACCGTCCTTCTGAACTGTCTGGCGGCGAACGTCAGCGCGTGGCGATTGCCCGTGCGCTGGTGAACAACCCGCGCCTGGTGCTGGCCGATGAGCCAACCGGTAACCTGGACGCTCGCAACGCCGACAGTATTTTTGAGCTGCTGGGCGAGCTGAATGTGCGCCAGGGCACCGCTTTCCTGGTTGTCACCCATGACCTGCAGCTTGCTAAGCGTATGTCCCGCCAGCTGGAAATGCGCGATGGCCGCCTGACCCACGAGCTAACCTTGATGGGAGCGCAGTAATGGCTTCCCCGCTTTCTTTATTGATTGGCCTGCGTTTTAGCCGCGGGCGACGCCGCAGCGGCATGGTTTCGCTGATTTCGGTGATCTCCACGCTCGGCATCGCGCTGGGCGTGGCGGTACTGATCGTCGGCCTGAGCGCGATGAACGGCTTCGAGCGCGAGCTGAAAAACCGTATTCTTGCCGTGGTACCCCACGGTGACATTGAACCGGTGAACCAGCCCTTTACTAACTGGCAGCGGGCGTTGCCCGAGGTGGAGGGCGTCAAAGGCATCGTGGCCGCCGCGCCTTATATTCGTTTTACCGGGCTGGTGGAAAGCGGGGCAAACCTGCGCGCCGTTGAAGTGAAGGGCGTGGATCCCGTGCAGGAAACGCAGCTGAGCGCGCTGCCACAATACGTCCAGAACAATGCCTGGGCGAACTTCAAGGCCGGGCAGCAGCAAATCATCATGGGTAAAGGCGTGGCGGACGCGCTCAAGGTGAAGCAGGGCGACTGGGTGTCTATCATGATCCCCAACAACGACGGCGGCACCAAACTGATGCAGCCGAAGCGCGTCAGGCTGCAAATCGCCGGTATTCTGTCCCTGAGCGGCCAGCTGGATCACAGCCTTGCGATGGTGCCGCTGCAGGATGCCCAGGGCTACCTGGATATGGGCGATAGCGTCACCGGGATAGCTATCAAGGTGAATGACGTGTTTAACGCCCGGCAGCTGGTGCGCGACGCGGGACTGGCAACCAATTCTTACGTGCGTATCAGCAGCTGGATTGATACCTACGGCTATATGTATCGCGATATTCAGATGATCCGCGCCATCATGTACCTGGCGATGGTGCTGGTGATCGGCGTCGCCTGCTTTAACATCGTTTCCACGCTGGTGATGGCGGTGAAAGACAAGAGCAGCGACATCGCGGTGCTGCGTACGCTCGGCGCTAAAGACGGCCTGATCCGCGCGATCTTTGTCTGGTACGGCCTGCTGGCCGGGCTGCTGGGCAGCGTCAGCGGCGTGGTGGTCGGCGTGCTGGCCTCATGGCAACTGACCAACATTATCGGCGCGATTGAAAAACTCATCGGGCACCATTTCCTGTCCGGGGATATTTATTTCATTGATTTCTTACCTTCTGAGCTGCACTGGCTGGACGTGGTTTACGTCCTGGTGACGGCGCTGGTCCTTAGCCTTCTGGCGAGCTGGTACCCGGCCCGGCGCGCAAGCAATATCGATCCAGCAAGGGTGCTAAGCGGACAATAATATTAATTAACTTTTGGGAGCAGCGATGTATTACGGATTTGATATCGGCGGCACTAAGATTGCACTCGGCGTTTACGACCAGCAGCGGCGTTTACTTTGGGAAGCCCGGGTTGCTACTCCTCATGACACTTACGAAAATTTCCTCGGCGCGGTAGCCGGGCTGGTGGCGCAGGCAGACGAGAAGTTTAACTGCCGCGGTTCGGTCGGCATTGGCATTCCTGGCATGCCGGAAACCGACGACGGCACGCTTTACGCCGCAAACGTTCCCGCCGCCAGCGGCAAACCGCTTCGTGCAGACCTGAGCGCCATGCTCGATCGCGACGTGCGCATCGACAACGACGCCAACTGCTTTACGCTTTCCGAAGCCTGGGACGACGAATTCCTTAACTATCCGGTGGTGATGGGCCTGATCCTCGGCACCGGCGTCGGCGGCGGTATCATCGTCAACGGCAAATCAGTCACCGGCCGCAGCTACATCACCGGCGAATTCGGCCATACCCGCCTGCCGGTGGACGCGCTGGAAATTCTCGGGCGCGACATTCCCTTCACCCGCTGCGGCTGCGGTAAAAACGGCTGCATCGAAAACTACCTCTCCGGGCGTGGCTTTGCCTGGCTGTGGCAGCACTTCTACCAGGAGCCGCTGGACGCGAAAGAGATCATTGCCCGCTACCGCCAGGGCGACGAGCAGGCCATCGAGCACGTGGATCGCTTCCTGGAGCTGCTGGCCGCCTGCCTCGGCAACTTATTGACCTCAATTGACCCACATCTGGTGGTGATTGGCGGAGGATTGTCTAACTTTAGCGATATCTACGCCCAACTGCCGGAGCGCTTGCCGAAGTACCTGCTGCCGGTTGCCGCAGTGCCGCGTATTGAACAGGCACGCCACGGTGACGCAGGCGGTATGCGTGGCGCGGCATTCCTCCACTACACGGAGTAAGTCATGCTTTCTCGTCGCCAGCACCGGCTCAGCCGGTTTCGGAAGAATAAACGCCTGCTGCGCCAACGTTTGCGTCAGCGCATCTTTTTCAGAGACAGGATAGGGCCGGAAGCGATGGACAGACCAAGAGTGGTAGTACTGACCGGGGCGGGGATCTCCGCCGAATCAGGCATTCGCACCTTCAGAGCCGCCGACGGGCTGTGGGAAGAGCACCGAGTCGAAGACGTGGCAACGCCGGAAGGTTTTGCCCGCGACCCGGCGCTGGTGCAGCGTTTTTATAACGAGCGCCGCCACCAGCTGCAGCAGCCTGAAATTCAGCCCAACGCCGCACACCTGGCGCTGGCGAAGCTGGAAGAGGCGCTGGGGGACCACTTCGTGCTGGTCACCCAGAACATCGACAACCTCCACGAACGTGCGGGCAGTAAAAACGTGATTCACATGCACGGCGAGCTGCTGAAGGTTCGCTGCGCCAGCAGCGGCCAGGTGCTGGACTGGACGGGCGATATTACGCCGGAAGATCGCTGCCACTGCTGCCAGATCTCTTCCGCGCTACGCCCGCACATCGTTTGGTTCGGCGAAATGCCGCTGGGCATGGACGAAATTTATCAGGCGATCGCCACCGCAGATTACTTCATTGCCATTGGTACTTCCGGGCACGTTTACCCGGCGGCGGGCTTTGTGCACGAAGCGCGTTTGCAGGGGGCGCACACCGTGGAGCTGAACCTGGAGCCAAGCCAGGTCGGCAGCGAGTTTGAAGAGAAGCACTACGGGCTGGCGAGCCAGGTGGTGCCGGAGTTTGTGGATAAGCTTTTGAAGGGGTTGTAGTGGGGGAGCCCCTCACTCCGAAAAGAAGCTGTGTGGTAGTAAACACGCCTACTATTATGCAGGGCTGGCTAAGGTTCCGTTCACTTCCTGTCCTGTTTCATATGTCACCACTGCACCGGTGAACGACTCGGGGAAGTCACCGTGACTT
>NZ_BCTL01000004.1 GCF_001571265.1 Cedecea neteri NBRC 105707 = ATCC 33855
GGACACGTTCACCGTGCTGGAAACTTGTATAGAAAACAGATTTACGGGTGAACGGAATAACGACTGGGCTAAAGATCCCTTCCGGAATATTTTGAAAGAAAAATAGAGCTCCTTTCCTGAAAAGGAAAAACCCTATCTCCCCGCCTTTAACCTCTGATAATAAGACTCATACAGCGCGCTCGCGTCACCCACGTCGTTCTGCCACTCTCCGGCCTTAATCACTGCCGCATCCGGATACAGCGACTTATCTTCCGCCACGTTCTTCGGCAGCAGCTTGCGGGCTGCGAGGTTTGGCGTCGGGTAGCCGATGGTTTCCGCGACCTGTTTCGCCACGTCCGGGCGCAGCAGGAAGTTAATCAGCTTCAGCGCACCGTCGACGTTCTTCGCGTTGGCCGGAATCGACAGGTTATCCATCCAGAAAATCCCGCCTTCTTTCGGCCAGACTATTTCCAGCGGTGTCCCGGCCTGGCGGGCCACGTACGCCGAGCCGTTCCACACCATGCCGAGGTTCACTTCGCCTTCCATATACGGGTTGGCCGGGTTGTCGGAGTTGAACGCCGCCACGTTGGGCATCAGCTTTTGCAGCTCGTGGTAAGCGGCCTCAATCTCCTTCGGATCGGTCGTGTTGCCGGACAGCCCAAGCTTGCGCAGCGCCACCTGGAACACTTCGCGCGCGTCGTCCGTCAGCAGCAGGCTTTGCTTGTACTCCGGCTTCCACAGGTCGGCCCAGCTGGTGATGCTCTTAGGATCGATGGCTTCGCTGTTCACGCCAATCGCCGTGGCGCCCCAGATATACGGGATGGAGTAGTCGTTGTTCGGATCGAACGGCTTGTTCAGCATGTCAGGGTCGAGATTTTTAAAGTTGCTGAGCTGGCCCTTGTCGATCTTCTGGATCATGCCTTCTTTGCGCATTTTCGCTACAAAGTAGGTGGAGGGCACCACGAGGTCGTACGCGCCGTCTTTGTAGGTCTTGAGCTTGGCGTACAT
The DNA here is from genome assembly GCF_001571265.1 of Cedecea neteri NBRC 105707 = ATCC 33855. Lineage (GTDB taxonomy): Bacteria > Pseudomonadota > Gammaproteobacteria > Enterobacterales > Enterobacteriaceae > Cedecea > Cedecea neteri. The sequence continues at coordinate 988 of NZ_BCTL01000004.1, forward strand.
GGTTTCGTTCGACTCGTAGGTCGAATAAATCACCTTGATGCCGGTCTCTTTGGTGAACTGCTCGAGCAGGCCCGGCGGCACGTACTCGGTCCAGTTATAGAAATAAAGCGTCTTGCTATCGTCGGCATGCGCGGCGCCGAGGCTGAGCGCCAGAGCGCCCGCAGCAAGCAGGTGGCGTGGCCATTTTTTCATTTTAACGTCCCCTGAGGTTGAGTTTTATCGCGAAGAATTAGCTGGCTGGCGATCACCAGCAGCAGTGAAAGTAACAGCAGAATGGTGGCCAGGGCGTTTACTTCCGGCGAAACGCCGACCTTGACCATCGAGTAAATTTTTAGCGGCAGGATCTCGTAGCTCGGCCCGGTGACAAACGAAGATACCACCACATCGTCCATCGACAGGGTAAAGCTTAGCAGCCAGCCCGCCGCCACGGCAGGCATCGCCAGCGGCAGAATAATCTTGCGCAGAATGGTCAGCTCGCTCGCACCCAGGTCACGCGCCGCTTCCAGCATCTTCACGTCGAACCCTTTCAGGCGCGAGTAAACGGTGACCACCACAAACGGCAGGCAGAAGGTGATGTGGGAAAACAGCAGCGACCAGAAGCCGAGGGAAACTCCCAGCAGCATAAACAGTACCAGCAGCGAGATAGCCATCACGATGTCCGGGGACATCATCACCACAAACAGCATCCCGCTGACGAACGGCTTGCCGCGAAAGCGATAGCGGTACAGCGCCACGGCGGTAAGTGAGCCGATAAGCGTGGCGGCGCTGGCGGAAAACACCGCCATCGTCAGCGAATGCTTTGCCGCCTGCAGCAGGCTGTCGTTGTTCATCAGCAGGCTATACCAGTTGGTGGTAAAGCCCTGCCAGTTGATACCGAAACGCGAGCTGTTGAACGAATTCACGATCAGAATGATGATCGGAATATACAAAAAAGCGTAAATGGCGGACATAAAGCCGCCGCGAAGCAGGCGTCCGATCATTCCAGTTCCACCTTTTTATTCAGCAGGCGCGCCGCGCGCCAGTAAACCAGCAGCATCAGGCCCATCACCAGCGTCAGCGTAATGCTCGTCGCCGCGCCAAACGGCCAGTCGCGAATGTTGAGGAACTGGCTCTTAATCACGTTGCCAATCAGCAGGTTCTTCGCGCCGCCCATCAAATCCGACACGTAGAACAGCCCCATCGCCGGCAGCATCACCAGCAGGCAGCCGGCGACAATCCCCGGCATGGTCAGCGGCAGAATAATGCGGATAAAGGTTTGCAGCTTGCTGGCCCCGAGATCCCGCGCTGCCTCAAGCAGCGGCTTGTCCAGCTTCTCAATGCTGGAGTAAAGCGGCATCACCATAAACGGCAGCAGGATATACACCAGGCCAATGATCACCGCGCTCGGGGTGAACATGATGCGGATCGGCGTGTCGATAACCCCCAGCCAGAGCAGGAACTCGTTGAGATAGCCCTTGGTGCTGAGGAAAATCTTCAGCCCGTAAATGCGGATCAGCGAGTTGGTCCAGAACGGCACAATCAGCAGGAACAGCAGCAGCGGGCGCACCTTTGCCGGTAGCCGCGCCAGAAACCAGGCGAAAGGGTAGCCGAGCACCAGGCAGGCCAGCGTGGCTATCGCCGCCATGTTCAGCGAGTGCAGCAGCACCTGGGCGTACAGCGGGTCGGCCAGCCGGGTGTAGTTATCCAGCGTAAACACCAGGCTCACGAAGTTGTCGTTATCGCGAGTCAGGAAGCTGGTGACAATGATCATCAGGTTGGGCAGGAAGACAAACAGCAGCAGCCAGCCCACCACGGTGGCAATTACCACATTCTGGAATTTACGCGAGCTCTTCATCTGCCAGCACAACCTCCCAGCTTTCTACCCAGGTCACCGCCATTTTCTGATCCAGCGAGTGATCGACGTCCGGGTCATCTTCGTTAAAGAACTCGCTGACCATCACCATCTTGCCGTTTTCCAGCTCGACGGTGGACTCCAACGTCATGCCTTTATAGTTGCGTTCGCGCACGTAGCCAATCAGCCCGTCCACTTCTCTGGCGTCGTTTACCTCTTCCACGCGCAAATCTTCCGGGCGCAGCAGCACCTTCAGGTTTTGCCCGGCGGTAACCGGCTTGCTAACGAAGATATGGCACTCGCGGCCTTCGACGTTGGCCAGCACGCGCTGCTCGTCGATGCGCTCGATAACCGTCGCGTCGAAGATGTTGATCTCGCCGATAAAGCTCGCCACAAACAGGTTCTTTGGCTCTTCGTAAATTTCTCGCGGCGTGCCGTCCTGCTCAATCCTGCCGTCGCGCATCACCACGATGCGGTCGGACATGGTGAGGGCTTCTTCCTGATCGTGCGTGACGAACACAAACGTAATGCCGAGCTTGCGCTGCAGGGCTTTCAGCTCGTTCTGCATCTGCTTGCGCAGCTTGTAGTCCAGCGCCGACAGCGACTCGTCGAGCAGCAGCAGGCGCGGCTTGTTCACCACCGCACGGGCGATAGCCACGCGCTGCTGCTGGCCGCCGGAAAGCTGGCTCGGCTTGCGCTGGGCAAACTCTTCCAGCTGCACCATTTTCAGCGCTTCGGTCACGCGCGGGGTGATTTCCGCCGCCGGCGTTTTCTGCATCCGCAGGCCAAAGGCGACGTTTTCAAACACCGTCATGTGCGGAAACAGGGCGTAGCTTTGGAACACGGTATTGACGTGGCGGTGCTCGGCAGGGACATGGGTGATGTCCTGATTATCGAGCGTGATTTGCCCGGCATCGACGGTTTCCAGCCCGGCGATAAGGCGCAGTACGGTGGTTTTGCCGCAGCCTGAAGGGCCGAGCAGCGTCAGGAATTCACCATGATTAATGGTGAGAGAGAAGTCAGAAATTACAGATTTACCATCAAAGCGCTTGGCGACTCCCGCCAGGTTGACCAGCATGGAGTGCGAACGAGGCTGTTTTTTCAATTTTTTACGCTGTCCCATAAATGACGTATCCGGAGCGAAGGATACGGGGTTTGTGATTAACCACCTTGGGTTTTGGCACGTTGAGTAAGGGCTGGCATTCTACGGCAAAGCGAGGGGATCGCCAATCCCGATGGCCACAAAGCCTGGCCGTTATCGTCTACGGTTAAGGGTAAGTTTAACGGAGGCTTTGTCACGTTCCGGGAAAACTATTTTTTTCCGTAACCGACTAAAAGTGACCTGACGCAATATTTGCCTGATGCGGCTTATTGATAATTGATGTCACTAAAAACGAGGGTGGCTAAATGGATAAATTACTTGAGCGCTTTTTGCAGTATGTCTCTCTGGATACACAATCCAAGCCCGGCGTTAAGCAGGTGCCGAGCACCGAAGGGCAATGGAAGCTCCTGCGCCTGTTAAAAGAGCAGCTGGAGCAGTTGGGGCTGGTGGACGTCACGCTCAGCGACCACGGCACGGTGATGGGCACGCTGCCGTCGAACGTCGGGCACGCTGTCCCGGCCATTGGTTTTATCTCCCACGTTGACACGGCGCCGGACTTCACCGGCAAAAACGTGAATCCGCAGATCGTCGAGAACTACCGCGGCGGCGACATTGCACTCGGTATTGGCGATGAAATTCTTTCCCCGGTGATGTTCCCGGTGCTGCACCAACTGATGGGCCAGACGCTGATCACCACCGACGGCAAAACCCTGCTGGGCGCGGACGACAAAGCGGGCGTGGCGGAAATCATGACCGCCCTGGCGGTATTAAAAGGCAAAAATGTGCCGCACGGCGATATCCGCGTGGCTTTCACCCCGGACGAGGAAGTCGGGAAGGGCGCGCACTTCTTCGACGTCGAAGCCTTTAACGCCGAATGGGCCTACACCGTAGACGGCGGCGGCGTGGGCGAGTTGGAAAGCGAGAACTTCAACGCCGCTTCGGTGACCATCAAAATCGTCGGCAACAACGTGCACCCCGGCACCGCCAAAGGCGTGATGGTCAACGCCCTGTCGCTGGCGGCGCGCATCCACGCCGAAGTCCCGGCGGACGAAAGCCCGGAATGCACCGAAGGCTACGAGGGCTTCTACCACCTGAACACCATGAAAGGCTCCGTCGACCGCGCCGAGATGCACTACATCATCCGCGACTTCGACCGCGAGCAGTTCGAAGCCCGCAAGCGCCGGATGATGGATATCGCCCAAAAGGTCGGCAAAGGCCTGCACCCGGACTGCTATATCGAGCTGGTCATAGAAGACAGCTATTACAACATGCGCGAGAAGGTGGCCGAGCATCCTTATATTGTCGAAGTCGCCCAGCAGGCGATGCGCGACTGCGACATCGAGCCCATCATGAAGCCGATCCGCGGCGGCACCGACGGCGCCCAGCTCTCCTTCAAAGGCCTGCCGTGCCCGAACCTGTTCACCGGCGGCTATAACTACCACGGCAAGCACGAGTTCGTGACCCTGGAAGGGATGGAGAAGGCGGTGGCGGTGATTGTGCGTATTGCTGAGCTGACGGCGAAGAAGGGTTGATGGGCGCTTAGCTTTAGTTAACTGAAAGGGAAGGAGGCGAGAGCCTCTTTTCTTTTACCTATGTTTTCATATCTACAGGAGGAATGTGTTCTCAACCAATATTCTCTATGTGAATGTTAAAGGCATATTAGAACCAGGACGATAAATTACATATAAATAAAGGATGATTTTATGTTGAAAAGAGGCGGTTTAAGACTGCTAACAACCGGCGAGATTGCTCTCGCACAAAAGATTTTTGCATCATCAATTCGTTACCATCAAGTATGGATTCATCACGGGAGTTATCTTCCTTTCAATATTCAGGATAACAATACAGCCATGACGCCTAACGGCGAAATATGGTTTGAAACTAAAGTCTATCGGGATGATTACTCCACTGCCACGGTCGATTCACAGCATCTCTTCTTACATGAAATGGTGCACGTGTGGCAGCATCAGCGAGGTATGATGGTCAGAACCAGGGGCCTATTTTCCTGGGCGGTTGATTATTACTATGATCTTAATGGTAAAAAGTTATCCGACTATGGTATGGAGCAACAGGCCGCGATAGTCAGTGATTACTGGCTGTTATTGAACCATGGTTTTTATAAATATACTGAAAGCATCAAATATAAATATTATTCCCCAGTTGAAAGCGATAGAAACCTAAGCCTGAAATACAAGCGAGTGCTTGGGAGTTTTCCATTATGAAATATATATTTATTCTATTGATGTTGATGGTCTCTGGATGTGTTGGTGACCGACTTGATTTCAGACATGCCGGGAGTATTTTCCAAAAAAACAAAGACTATGTCTGTGTTAACTCCAAAAGAGACGATGTTATTACTTATTATATTTTAAGTTCATCAGAAGATAACTACCAGCATCCTTTGTTTTTTGAAAACTATGTTCAAAAAAAATACCCGGATCATTGTTTTAATCTGACGCTTAAGAAGGATGTAATCTATAACCTACTCTATAAAATGAATGATGTTAAGTATAGGGTTAATTTTGCGTTGGATGATGATGGTACAATAAAGCAGGGAGTGAATTATCTGTAATTAGTGAATAATGTGATGCATTGCATATTGGGATGTGTCACTTTTTTGGAGAAGATAAGAATGATTTTGTGTTTTTCGTGCGTTATTTAGATCTAAGTTTATTTCCTTTGACTAATAGTGAAATATGATTTTTATATGAGCTAAAGAATTAGCAGGAATGATGGGGTTATTACTTTTGAAAATGCCTGCATTAGGATGATTTATTATTATGATATTTTTAAAAGATGGTATTCAACATATTAGCAGCGTGTATTAAAATAATGTTTTCTTATTAATATAAAATTGGGGTGTCTGTCTTAAGGAATTTCGTTGTTTCTTTAATAATAAATTTCATTTTCATAAGAAACCATCAGTGCTAATGATGGTTTCTTATTAGTAAAATATCATTTTTATTTAACAAAAAATGCAACTTATCGCTCACTTATTAGCGTTTATACTTTCTTTGTGAGCATTATGAGATACTTCAACCCTTCCAAACATATAACCTAATGACAGTGTTATAATAGGTGTGAATATAGCCCATGATTCCTTTATGTTATCCAGAATGTTAACGCCCTTATTATTGAATATATCAACAATTATAAGTACTGCTATTAGGCATGCGTATAATGTTAAGGTGAATGTTATAACAAACCAAACAACACTACTTTTAGCGTCGTCTCCAGTACCAATCTTATCCGAATATTTTTCTATATTACTATTGATTACAGCAAATTGAGAGTTTGCATTATAAGTTGCTGAAATTCCCGCACTTACTCCATTTGCTGGTGTTGTGTTGAACTCAGGCATTATTTATCCTTCATGAAATTAATGTTAATCACTCTAGAGTCCAAATTAAAAAGACTGGTCCTGAAATTCAAATAATATTTTTTACCATCCTTAGTAAATACAAATTGAGGCTCAGATGATAAGCCTTCCTGCATAGGGGAATAGACTTTAAAGTTATAGCAGTGTACCGTCATTCCCTGCCCGTCAGCATCGACAATAGACTCTGCAACTCTATTACCATTATTCTTTGAAGGTTCCGTATAAAAAACCAGTGATATTTTAGCACCATCACCAAAATCAAATACTAGCTTGCCATTTGGTTTCATAGTTAGTGAACATGATTTTACTAACTCTTTACCATCAATTTCTATTTTCATATCATCTAATCTTGTAAGTAATTATGGTTAATATTGAAAAAACAAAAACAATGACTCCGGGCATGATAATAAGTTTTTTAATTTTGTGTAAGAACATATTTTTCTTAGATCTATGTATCATTTTTTCTAAAAGAAGAACAATAATCAGGAAAAAAATAATTGCCAGTTGTATTGAAAAAATAAGAGGAAAGTTCACAACTACCACCCATTTGAAATCATGTGATTTATAAGACACTTATCATTAGATAATAAATCAAACTGATTGCAATGCAAACATATTGGTTAACTCAGGTATGCATTTTGACGATTTCCAAGGAAAAATCAAGCTTCTTTTTAAGTTAATGAAAATAACAAAATCACTTGATGGCAGAGTGGGTTGATTTCATACAATTGGATAATGTCTATCCTTAAATTTAAGCTCTCTACTAATTTTAGCAACCTGAGGTTTCAGGTGACTTGCTTTCTTGACAGCTTTTAATTTGTAGAGTCAGGTAATATTAATTGATAGATTGTCGACAGGCTAAGAAAATCATTATATGAAATTATAAGAGGAGTAATGATGATGTTTGATTATTTCTTAGAGAAAACCTCCGTATCAAAAAAAGAGAAATTAAATATCACCAAAAAAGAGTTATGAAAGTGAAAATTATTTCTCAATGAAACGTAAGTTTCCAGTTATCACATTTCCGCGATCCCCCTCGAATTTTTTCAGTTTCCAATAATTTTAAACCAAACTACTGTTGACTTATCCAGTACAAAAAACAGAGGATAATAACCAAGAAGCAATAAAAGGCAACCGAAGAAAAAATTCGCCCCCGAAAGGTGCGCCAACACCAGACGAGGGCTAACCACAAAGTAACTAACCAGGAGTCACATCATGGCTAACGCCGATAGTAACACATTCACGCACGCGGAAATGATGAAGGATCAAACGATTATTGCTGAGGACATCGCAGCCTTATTAAAAATGCCGCTGGGCGCAAAGGACGACTTATTTCATGTGCTGCATATTTGCCGCGGCTGGATGGATGAATTAGCCGAAAGACATAGCCATGCGGAATATATCGCGCTGGTGGGGCGTTTGCTGGCGGGGTTTAACGTACTGAGAGTGGTCTTAACGCATCCGCTGCCGCAACACTTGATTGAGCAGTTAACGGTGGAAGAGGGGCAAGCGGCGGCACCCTGCACCGTGTCGGAGGCCGATTCCGATGTGCTCTGCGAATATTGCTGTGCCGTAACCCAGGTGCTGCTGGGTCAGCAGCTGGGGCAGGCTCAACAGGTGCAGATGACGGATCTTCTCAGTCAGCTGTTCAGCCTGCTGGAAGAGAATTTAACCGCGCCGCGCTTCGTGCGCACGAAGAAAGGGCTGGCGTGGACTAACGGCGAACTGGTGCAGGGTCTGCACTAAATAAACTGCGTCACGCCTTCGCTGTGACAAAGCACGGCGAAGGCGGGCAGGGAAAGTCAGTTTTAGTGTGGCTGTATCTTGAAGCTAACCTGCGTCGCATCGTCAGATATCGACAGCACTTTCCCGCTGTAGGTGGCAGAAATAAGGTTTTTATCATCCACCTGAATATTGGTAATGGTGCCATAGCCGACTATGAGCGGTGTCACAGTACTTAACTGGCGGGCAATATCGCTGTCGTCGCCACTTAATTGAGTGCTCAGGTAGTAGCGCCAGGCGACAGGGACGGTTGCACCGCCGCTGTTTTGTTCCGTCATATAAAGCCAGGTGTTGTGGCTGACCTGATATGTCCGTTTCAGGGGATAGATCGGGTTTGAGGGGCTGAAGTTCATCCAGACATAGCCAATCACAACCATCAGCAGAACGAGCGTTAAAAGCCGGTAGAGCCATTTAATCGCCAGCATGTATTTATATCCTTATAAATCCACAATCCATGTGGATGTTAAGGACTAAGACATCAGTATTCAACGCGGCGGCAGTAAAGTGTTAAGCCGCCCCGAAAACCCGGCTCAACCTAAGACGAAAACTCATCGTCATCGTCCAAAGCTTTCGCCCGCTGCTTCATAAAAACAACTTCCTGCGGGCTGGACAGATTTACCTCATTTTTGCGCAGCAGCTTGAGGATATTAAACAGCAGTTCGCTTTTGCTGGAGCCGACCATCCGCGGGCTGGCGACGTAGCCGGTTACGCTCAGGATAATGCCTTCTGGCCCCAGTTGGCTGAAGCGCACATACGGCGCAGGCGTCGGGAGGATCACCTCATAGTCCTGGTAGGCGCTGAGCAGCAAATCGCGCACCAGCTCCGGGTCAATATTGGTCGGGAAGGTCAGGGCGATGGTGACCACCCCCTGCGCGTTGCCCATGGTAGCGTTACGCACGTTCTGGGAAATCAGCTGCGAGTTGGGGACGATCATCGTCGAGCGGTCGCTGAGCTGGATCTCCGTGGCGCGCACGTTGATCCGCCGCACATCGCCCTCAATGCCGCCGATGCCGATCATATCGCCGACCTTGACCGGGCGTTCGGTCAGCAGGATCAGGCCGGAGATAAAGTTCTTCACAATCTCCTGCAGGCCAAAGCCGATCCCCACCGACAGGGCGCTGACAATCCAGGCCAGATTGTTCCACTGAATGCCCAGCGCGGCCAGGGTGATGAGGATCAGCAGCACGTAGCCGACGTTGGTAAACAGCGTAATCAGCGAGGCGCGAATGCCGATATCGGTAATGGTTTTGGGCAGCAGCTCCTGGCTGAGCCAGCGCTGGGTTACGCGCAGAATGTACAGGCCAATCACCAGGCAAAGCACGGCGTTCAGTAAATTGCCTGGCACGATGTGCAGCTGCTTCAGCCCGTCGCCGCTTAAAATCGCCACCAGCTTGCTGATCAACAGGCTCGGCGTGGTGGTGCCGAAGGTACCGTTAAACAGCGCGATGATGGTCATGAGTATCAGCGCGCATTTGGTGAAGGCGGTAAATACCACCGCCAGCTGCTCAAGGTGCCGGTCTTTAAACCGCAGCGACTTTTTCATCGCCTGGCCGGTGGTGGTGTGTGGTGAAAACACGGCGGCGAAAAAGTCGGTGGCGAAGGTCACCAGATAAAAAAACGCCACCAGCACCATGCCGAACCAGATGACCTGGTAAGTCAGGTAGCGGGCGAAAGCGATGTAGCCGACCAGCAGCGAAGCCAGAATCGCCAGCGAGGCGAGCATGACCAGCAGGCAGACTAAAGCGTCGAGCCGGGAGCGCTTCTCGGCGGGTTCGCCATTTCTTTCCAGCCGCCGGTGGGCGTGCTGGACGCGCAGCATCATGGCAAGCAGCACGCTGGCCATAACGGCAGAAATCAGCCCGTTGGCGCGGATCGTGGTGCCGAGGCTGGCGCCAATCGTATTATTAATCAGGTCGAGGCAGCCAATGAGCAGGCCGAGAATCGCCAGCAGCGGCGGGAAGTAACGCACGCTTTCCGCCACGCTGTCATCGAGCTGCACCAGCCGCCATGAAGGGCGGTTCAGGGAAAGAAACGCCCGGCCAGCGCCATAAATCAATGAGCAGAACACGGCCAACTGCACAAAGCCGTCGACAAAATCGCTCACCTGAGGAGAGAACTCCGCCACCCGCGAAAAGGCACTTTTTACAAGGGAAAGTGCCAGCACAATGGTAAACATGGTCACTAACGTGCTGGCCAGCGTATTGAAGCTGCGGCGCAGGCGGCCATCCGGCAACCAGGTGATGTTGATCCAGACCAGCAGGCGCTCAACCAGATAGCAGCCGGAAAACGCAATCGCGGCTGCGGCCACGAACAGCCAGAAGGTGCCCCAGAACCACTCGGGTTCCCAGGCCGCCTGCCAGGTTTCCAGCAGCCGATCGCCAAAGGCATTGAAGCGCTGGATATCCACGGCCTGTGTGTCGGCTTCCTGCAGCCAGAAGGTGGCGCTCAACATGCTCCCGCTGTTTGACGCCAACTGGGATTTAAAATAGGTGCGGCGGAGATCGTTAATCTGTATACCCAGCGCGCGGATATTGGTTTGCAGGCTTTGCGAGGTACTGATGGCCTCATCAATCTGCTTTTTGTCACTGTTCAGCGCGTTGCGCTGCTGGGACACGCTGGCGGTTTCATTTCCCGCCCCTGATTCCGGGGCTGGCCCCAACACCTGCAGCTGAGCCTGAACTTTCTCATGCATCGGCTGCAGCAGGGCGGCCAGGTTATCCACCTCCACGCCTAGCTTTTGCGTGGTGTCGAACAGCTTGATCAGCCGGCTGTCGGCATTGGTCTGGGAAACCTGCTGCTTAATGTTGTCTATTTGCGTCTTATATTGCTTTAACTGCCCGGCAATCTCTTTCAGGCTGGGTTCCTGGCCTTCGGTTTGCGCGGCAAGGGGGCTTGCAGCGTTCAGAAACAGGCCGAGAAATAACAGGCAGGTCAGGAGGAAAGTATGCAAAGTTTTGCTCATGGGATGGCGCTCAATGTCCCTATTAATATCTCCCAAGTATGGTCAGGCGGCGATCGGATTGCCATTTTTTATCTTCGGCGGGCCAGAGGGGTTACTTATCCTGCTAGTCTGAAAGATCTGCTCGCCAGGATCTGGTCATACTCTTGTCAGATTCGGCTGCTTTAATCGTCGCAACGGAAAAAATGGACATAATATGATGAAAAAACATGTGTTGTTGACGATGATGCTGGCGGTAATAAGCACTTCTGCTCTGGCAAAATCCACCTTAACGCTGTACACCAGCCAGCCAAACGAAGACGCGCAGACCACCGTCAGCGCATTCGAAAAAGCGAACCCGGACATTGAAGTGAAATGGATCCGCGACGGCACCAGCAAGCTGACCGCCCGTTTGCAGGCGGAGATGGCGGCCGGGGGCGCAGTGCCGGACGTGCTGCTGATTGCCGACAGCGTGACGATGGAATCCCTCAAGCAGCAGAACCTGCTGGCGGCCTACAAATCGCCGGAAGCCGCGCGCTTCGATGCCCAACTGTATGACAAAGACGGCTATTACTACGGCACCAAGTTGATCACCACCGGCATTGCGTACCACAGCAAAGCCCCGGTTAAGCCCACCTCGTGGCTCGATTTGCTCAAACCCGAGCTGAAAAACATGACCACGCTGCCAAGCCCGCTGTATTCCGGCGCGGCGCAGATCCATCAGGCTGCAGTTATGGGTGCCCCGACGCTGGGCTGGCAATACTACGAAAAGCTTAAGGCCAACGGGGCGATGCCGCAGAGCGGCAATGGCGCGGTGATGAACGCCATTGCCTCCGGCAGCAAAGCCTACGGCGTACTGGTCGATTACATGGCGATCCGTGAAAAAGCCAAAGGCGCGCCGATTGAATTTGCCTTCCCGACCGAAGGCGTAAGCATTGTCACCGAGCCGGTGGCGATGATGAAGGGCGCTAAAAATCCCGAAGCGGCGAAAGCGTTTATCGACTTCGTACTCTCTAAGGTCGGGCAGGAGCTGGTGCTGAAACAGGGCTATCTGCCTGCCGATGCGAGCCTGCCGGTGCCGCAGGGCTTCCCGCCGCGCGACAGCATCAAAATCATGCCGTTTGATGCCGCCAAAGCGCTCGCGGACACCGAAGCGAACAAAAAGCGGTTTGCCGACCTGTTCGGTAGCCGCTGATTGATGTTCAGCCCGGCATTGTCCCGCCCCGACGACGGCAGCCTGATGAAAGGGCTGCTGCGTCTGCTTATTGTCGTCATTGCGCTATTAAGCCTGCTCCCCAGCCTGCAACTGCTGATCTCCGCGCTGGTGGACTGGCGGCTGGGCAGCAGCAGCAGCCTGGGGCGCGTGCTCAGCAATCCGAACACCTGGGTCGCACTATGGAACAGCCTGTACACCAGCGGACTGGGGGCGCTGCTGTCCCTCCTGCTGGGTAGCCTGTTTGCCTTTTGCCTTGGGCTGATGAACATCCGTGGCCGCCAGGCCTGGGCGTTTCTCTTTATGCTGCCGATGATGATCCCGCCGCAGGTCACGGCCCTGAGCTGGCTGCAGCTATTCGGCCCCGGCAGCGTTTTGCTCAACAGCCTGGGTCTGGCGCCAGGGTTTGGCAGTAGCAACCCGCTTTATTCCGCCGAGGGAATAGCGTTCCTGCTGGGCATCCAGCATGCGCCGCTGGTGTTTCTCACCCTGCGCACGCAGCTGCAAAGCCTGCCGCAGGAACAGATTGAGGCGGCGAGGCTGAACGGCGCTTCTCTTGGGCGAGTTTTCATCGACATTATTCTGCCGCTGTGCCGACCGGCGCTGTGGGCCGGAGCGGCGCTGGCCTTTGTCTCCGCCCTCGGCAACTTCGGCATCCCGGCAATGCTCGGCATCCCCATATCCTATTTCGTGCTGCCGGTTTACATCTACCAGACGCTCTCCAGCTTTGGTCCGTCGATGCTGAACGAGGTGGCCTCGCTCTCGGTGCTGATGGGTGTGCTGGCCGTCGCCATTGTCACGCTGCAGGGAATTATGCAGCGGCGTTACGCTCTGCCGCTGATCGGCATGGCAGGGCGAGCGGCAAGTTTTGCAGCAGGCAAAGGGCGGCTGGCGGTGGAGATCCTGCTGGCAATCGTGCTGTTCGGGATGCTGGTGGCTCCGCTGCTGGCGCTGATTTCTACCTCGCTGGTGCCAACCCTGGGCGTGCCGCTCAACGGTGATACGCTGACCTTTGCCGCCTGGCGCGCCATTTTTGATGAACAAAGTGCCACCTGGCGGGCGCTGACCAACAGTATGCTGCTGTCAGTCGGGGCCGCCGCGCTGCTGATGACGCTGAGCCTGCCGCTGGCCTGGCTGCTGGTGCGCCGCCCCAGTCGGCCGCTGCGCTGGCTGCACAGCCTGATTGATATTCCCTACACGTTGCCCGGCGTGGTGCTGGCCATCGCCTGCATTCTGCTGTTTGCGCGCCCGCTGCCGCTGCTAAACGTCAGCCTCAGCGGCACGCTGACGATTATCTTCTTCGCCTATCTGGCCCGGTTTCTTACCGTCTGCCTGAAGCCGGTTCACACCAGCATGCTGCAGCTGGATCCGGCGATGGAGGAGGCCGCAAGCCTGGCGGGAGCCGACGCCTCCCAACGGTTACGCCACATCGTCCTGCCGCTGCTGGCCCCGGCGGCTTTTGCCGGTGCGCTGCTGGTGTTTCTCACGGCGGTGAACGAGCTGACTGTTTCCGCGCTGCTCTGGAGCGCCGGGAAAGAAACCCTCGGCGTGGTGATTTTTAACCTCGACGAAAGCGGCGACAAAGTCATGGCCTCGGCGATTTCCGTGCTGGTGGTGGGCCTGGTTGCCGTGGTGATGCTGTTACTCGGCGCGCTGGGCCGTTATTTACCGAAAGGAGTCATTCCATGGCAGAGCTAAGGCTGGATAAGCTCAGTAAAGTTTTTGGCGAGCAGGCCGTGGTGAAGGATCTCAGTCTGACGATCCCTTCAGGAGCGTTTACCGCCTTGCTGGGGCCGAGCGGCTGCGGCAAAACCACCACGCTGCGGATTGTGGCCGGGCTGGAGTCCTTGAGCGGCGGTCGCCTGTGGCTGGGCGATAAGCTGCTGGCCGACAGCGGCACCCACGTTCCGCCGGAACAGCGTGATATGGGCATGGTGTTTCAGTCCTACGCCCTGTGGCCGCATATGACCGTGGGTGAAAACGTCGGCTACCCGCTGAAGTTGCGTAAGATTAACGGCGCCGAGCGTCAGAAGCGGGTGATGGAGGCGTTGGAAGTCGTGGAGCTTGGGGCCTATGTCGGGCGCTCGCCCCAGGAGCTTAGCGGCGGGCAGCGGCAGCGGGTAGCGCTGGCGCGCTGTCTGGTCTCGGAGCCGCGAGTGGTTCTGCTCGATGAGCCGCTGGCGAACCTTGACCGCCATCTTCGCGCCACGATGGAGCAGACTTTCCGCGAATTTCATCGCCGCACGGGGGCGACTTTTGTCTACGTCACGCACGATCAGGCCGAGGCGATGGCGCTGGCCAGCCATATTGCCGTGATGCACGAGGGCGAGCTGATGCAGTGGGGCTCGCCGCAGCAGCTTTATCAGCAGCCACAGAATAGCTGGGTGGCTGGGTTTATCGGCCAGGGCAGCGTGCTGTCCCTCGCCGTATCGCCGGGCGCGCAGAACCTGGATCTCGCAGCCTTGCATGGCGGCCTGGATCAACCGGGGCGCGATAAAACCGTGCCGGTGCTGATTCGCCCGGAGCATGTTCAGGTCGTGGATAGCGGGTTGAGTGCCAGCGTCGAAAGCTGTATTTATCAGGGAGAGCGGTATCTGCTGGAACTACGGCTGCAGGACGGCCAGGCGGTGAGCGCGTTTCATTCTGCGCCGCTGGCGGTGAGGCAAAGCGTGAATGTGCAGCTGTTACGGGGCTGGCGGCTGGATGCGGCTTGAGTGAGTCACGCTGTTGGCAGGAATATCCCGCCTTCGCCGTAACAAAAACGGCGAAGGCGGGGCAGGGCTTTAGTCTTCGAAGAACCAGTAACCGCTGTTCACCAGCGCGGCCAACGTGGCCAGGAAGGAAGGATCTTCCAGCGCGTCACCAAACTTCTCTGCGTCCAGCTTGATATGGCTGGCCAGCGCTTCTACCGCCGGGCGGTGCGGGCTGTCGAGCTTCTCGCCGTTCACGTACACCTCACCGGCCACGCGCAGCACGCGCAGGCCACCCAGGCGTACCAGCGTGTCGCCCTGTTGCAGCGCGTCGTAAATCTCATCCGGCTGATAAGGTGGTTCCGGCGGCGCAACGTCCAGCTCGTGGCGGGACTGGGTAATAAACTCGCCAAACCAGCTATGGAAGGTCTCCGGCTGGTTAACGATGTCCAGCATCATCTCGCGCAGCTTGTCGATTTCCTGCGGCAGAATATCCGCCGGGTGCTGGCGCTCAGGCACGTCCGGGTCGGTATAACGTAACCCGCCCAGCTCACGTTGCAGCACGTAGTCGGCAAAGCCGCTGATAAGCTCGCGGCCGCTTGGCGCGCGGAATCCCACGGAGTAGTTCAGCGCGTTTTCCAGCGAGTAGCCTTCGTGCGGGAAGCCTGGCGGAATATACAGAATGTCGCCCGGCTCCATCTCTTCGTCGATGATGGCGTCGAACGGCTCAACCTGGAGCAGGTCCGGGTGTGGGCAATGCTGCTTCATGGCAACTTTTTCGCCCACGCGCCAGCGGCGGCGGCCCACGCCCTGAATAATAAACACGTCGTACTGGTCAAGGTGCGGGCCAACGCCGCCGCCTGGCACTGAGAAGGAGATCATCAGGTCGTCAATGCGCCAGTCGGGCAGGGCGCGGAAGGGGCGCATCAGGGCGCTGGAAGGTTCATGCCAGTTGTTCACGGCCTGCACCAGCAGTGACCAGTTATTTTCGCCGAGGTGATCGTAGCTCTGGAACGGGCCGTGGCTGACCTGCCATTTACCGCCCTGATGGCTGACGAGGCGGCTGTCCACCTCGTTTTCCATGGCAAGACCGGCAAGCTCATCCGGTGAAATAGGGTCGATGAAGTTTTTAAAGCCGCGCTTCAGCACCACGGGGCGTTTTTGCCAGTAGCGTGCAATAAAGTCGGGCCAGTTTAAATCCAGGTGATAATCCATATTATTGTCTTCCTGCAGATGGAGGAGCCTGACACGGATTATAACGGATGGCGAGCCGGGTTACGGGACTATTTCACCCTTCATCCTGTTCCGGCTGCTGGCGGGCGAAAATAACTTCCATGCGTGCGCCGCCCAAAATACTGGCTCCTGTCTGGATCTCGCCGTTGTATTGCTCAACAATTTCTCTGGCAACCGACAGCCCCACGCCCTGGCCTGGGCGCAGCGTATCGGCCCGCTGGCCTCGATCAAAGACCATCGCACGCTTGCTTTCCGGAATGCCGGGGCCGTCGTCTTCGACGATCAGGTGCAGCGCGTCGTCGGTCTGGCGGGCGGTCACTTCCACGAACTCGAGGCAGTATTTACAGGCGTTATCCAGCAGGTTGCCCATCACTTCCATAAAGTCATTTTGTTCGCCGATAAAGGTGATTTCCGGCGAGACATCCAGCGTGATGTTCACCCCTTTGCGCTGGTAAACCTTGTTCAGCGCCGAGCACAGGTTGTCCAGCAGCGGCGCAACGGAATGCAGCTCGCGGCTAAGCAGCGTGCTGTTGCCGCGCATGCTGGCGCGATGCAGATAGTAACCAATCTGCTGCGAGATACGGCTGATCTGCTCCAGCATCACCGGCTCGGCCTGCTCGACGTTCATCTTGTCAGTGCGCAGCGAACGCAGGGTCGACTGCAGCACGGCGAGCGGGGTTTTCAGGCTGTGGGTTAAGTCCGTCAGCGTAGTGCGGTATTTGTCGTGCCGGTCGCGCTCGGTACGCAGCAGCTGGTTAAGGTTGCGGACCAGGCTGGTCAGCTCGCGCGTGGTGTCCGGGTTCAGGCTGTCGCGGTCGTGTTTCTCCAGCTCCCGCACTTCCTGCGCCAGTTCCTGAATCGGGCGCAGGCTCCACCAGGCGGCCAGCCACAGTAGCGGGACGACCAGCAGCAGGTTGGCCAGCAGGACGTAAATAAACCAGCTCCACACCATGTACGAGCGCTTCAGCTCGATAGGAATGGTGTCCACCACAACGACGGTCAGAGCCGGCATGCGCGGTGTCGCAGGGTAGAGGTTGACCGCCACCGAGTGGGTCATTTCGTAGCCGTCGTCGCTCTCGTCATCGTGCATGTCTTTCAACTGGGCGAGGCGGTCTTTGTCGTTGTCCAATAGCGCGGTACTGGTGGCGTAGTCGGCCTCCAGCTCGTGGAATCCGTTGCCGGTCAGCCACTCTTTCTGGATCTGCTGCACCACATCGGGGACATTACGCTGCATCCACAGCAGCTTGCCGTGCTCGTCGTAAATCAGCGCCATGGTCGGGCTTTGTATGCTGATGTTGTCGGGCAAATCTACCTGTAGCTTGCCGTCCTTCCAGCTGGAAAGCGTATAGAACAGGTTACTTTCACCGCGCAGCAGGCGGAAGGTGGTTTTATCGAAGCTAACGCTGTAACCGACCAGCGCCACCAGGCCGTAAGCCAGGGAAAGCACCATCACAACCGCGGCGGTAGCCAGTAAGAAACGAACCCGCAGCGAAAGCGGCAGGATATGGCGAAAGATGTTCAGCATTTAGTGGAGATCGAACCTGTAGCCCTGTCCGCGCACGGTGGTGATCACTTCCTGCGGGTATTCAGCCTGAATTTTTTTACGTAAACGGCCCATCAGCACGTCAATGGTGTGGCTCTCGCGCAGCTCGGCATCCGGGTAGAGCTGCAGCATCAGTGAATCTTTGCTGACCACTTTCCCGGCGTTACGGATGATGGTTTCCATGATGGTGTATTCAAACGCGGTGAGCTTGATCAGGTTATCGTTGATCGACAGCTCGCGACGGGACAAATCGACCTGGAACGGCGGTAGAGAAATCACCTGTGAAGCCAGGCCGCTGTTACGACGCATCAGCGCCTGCATGCGGGCGACAACTTCTTCCAGATGGAAAGGTTTGGTGACGTAGTCATCGGCCCCGGCACCCAGCACTTCAACTTTGTCCTGCCAGCCTTCGCGGGCGGTCAGCACCAGAATTGGGATGGTGACGTCATGGCTACGCCAGCGGCGGATCAGGCTCATGCCGTCTTCGTCCGGCAGCCCTAAGTCAACAATCGCAATGTCCGGTGTATGTTCATTAAGGAAATAGTCTGCCTCTTTGGCATCCTCGGCCGCATCCACCTGGTGGCCTGCTTCACGCAGCTGTACCTTCAGGTGATGACGCAGCAGGGCATTATCTTCCACGACCAGTACGCGCATTGTATTTCCTCAATCCATTCATAGTATTGATAGTTTAGCGCTAATTATTAATGACAGGAAATAAACCTCGTATAAACAATGCCCTTATGGAGATTAACGCTGAGTCAACAATCCATTCGGCTGGAGGCCCTCACCCTAACCCTCTCCCGGAGGGAGAGGGGATAAAAAATGTGCTTAGTCCCTTATTTTCCCCCTCGCCCCTATGGGGAGAGGGCCGGGGTGAGGGGCATACGGAAGACAAAAAAAAGCCCTCCGGAGAGGGCCGTTTTCATTACTTCAGCTCGTCAACCATGGTGATGGCGCGGCCTATGTAGTTGGCCGGCGTCATGGCCTTCAGGCGAGTTTTCTCTTCTTCCGGCAGCTCGAGGCTGTCGATGAACTGCTTCATGCCTTCGGCGTCAACGCGTTTGCCGCGGGTCAGCTCTTTCAGTTTCTCGTATGGCTTTTCGATGCCGTAGCGACGCATTACGGTCTGAATCGGCTCTGCCAGCACTTCCCAGTTGTGATCCAGCTCGTCCAGCAGACGGTCACGGTTCACTTCCAGTTTGCTCACGCCCTTCAGCGTGGACTGATAGGCGATCAGCGCGTAGCCGATACCCACGCCCAGGTTACGCAGCACCGTGGAGTCGGTCAGGTCGCGCTGCCAGCGGGAAACCGGCAGCTTGCTTGCCAGGTGCTGCAGTACGGCGTTGGACAGGCCGAGGTTGCCTTCGGAGTTTTCGAAGTCAATCGGGTTCACCTTGTGCGGCATGGTGGAGGAGCCAATTTCACCGGCGATAGTCTTCTGCTTGAAGTGGTTCAGGGCCACGTAGCCCCACACGTCGCGGTCGAAGTCGATCAGGATGGTGTTGAAGCGCGCGATGCAGTCAAACAGCTCGGCGATGTAGTCGTGCGGCTCTATCTGGGTGGTGTACGGGTTCCACTGAATGCCCAGGGAAGTCACGAACTCCTCGCTGAACTGGTGCCAGTCCACTTCCGGGTAAGCGGCGATGTGGGCGTTGTAGTTGCCGACCGCGCCGTTGATTTTTCCGAGGATTTCAACGTTGCCGAGCTGGCGGAACTGGCGCTCCATGCGGTAAGCGACGTTCGCCATCTCTTTACCCATAGTGGACGGGGTCGCCGGCTGACCGTGGGTACGGGACAGCAGCGGAATGTCGCGGTACTGCACGGCGAGATCTTTCACCGCGTCGATGATTTTACGCCAGTACGGCAGCACCACGTCTTTACGCGCGGTGTCGAGCATCAGCGCGTGGGACAGGTTGTTGATGTCTTCAGAAGTACAGGCGAAGTGAATAAACTCGGACACCGCGTGCAGGGCAGGGATCGCTTCCACTTTCTCTTTCAGGAAGTATTCCACCGCTTTCACGTCGTGGTTAGTGGTGCGCTCGATGGTTTTGATGCGCGCGGCGTCAGCCTCGCTGAACTCCGCGACGATTTTATCAAGGTAACCGTTTGCGTCCGCATCAAAAGCAGGAACTTCCTTGATCGCTGCGTGCGCGGCCAGCTTTTGCAGCCAACGTACTTCGACCTGTACGCGGAATTTCAGCAGACCGAATTCGCTGAAAATAGCGCGCAGAGCGCTGACTTTGTCGCCGTAGCGCCCGTCAACGGGGGAAACGGCGGTCAGTGAGGATAATTCCATAACAACTCCTGAGAGGTTAACAATGAGCAAGAATTTGTTTGGCCTGAGCGGTCAGGCGACTACGGGAAAACATTAACTGCAGGCGGCCACCGCCAACCTGGTGCCACAGCACGGCGGCACGAATACCGGCCAGCAGCGCAGCACGCACTTTGCTCTGCACCTGCGGGCTTTGCAGCACGGCAGGGGAGCCGGTGACCTGAATACGCGGGCCAAGCGGGCTGATGACATCGACGTAGATCCCGGCCATGGCGCTTAACAGCGTGTCGGACTCGAGATCGAAGTGTTCCAGCTGGCGCTGCAGGCCGTTAATTTTGTTGCCGAGCGTGTCCATCGCACCTTTGGCGGCGTGGAGTTTGCGCTCCAGCACCATCAGGCTAAGCGTATAGCGCGTCAGCTCGGCGTTCAGGCCCTGACGGCTGCTGGCGTTCAGCACGCCAAGCAGGGTTTCAAGCCCGAGCTTAAGGTTAGCTTCGCTGCCGCCAAAAACGTCCAGGGTTGAGCCAGGGTTCTGGTCAATCACGCTGTTGAGCGAGACGTGAAGCGCGTCGCTGTCGCAATGACCCTGATGGGCTAACTGCTGCACCAGACGGGCTGACTGGCAAATGCCGGCCAGCGCGAGAGTAATGTCGTAGTAGTTTTTAGCCACCGGGCTGCGTCCTTGTGTGTAATTAACTGACGAGCGGCAAACGCTGCTCAATAATGCCGCCGCCGAGGCACACTTCGCCGAGGTAGAACACCGCGGACTGGCCTGGGGTAACGGCAGCCACCGGCTCTTCAAAGCGCACTTCTATGCGCTCGTCGTCCAGCGGGGTAATCGTGCAGGGGATATCCGTCTGGCGGTAGCGGGTTTTCACCGTACAGCTCAGCGGCGCGGTTAGCGTCTCGCGATCCACCCAATGAAGCTGCTGGGCAATCAGCCCGACGGACATCAGGCGCGGATGATCGTGACCCTGTGCGACGATAAGAATATTGTTGGCGACGTCTTTATCGACCACGTACCACGGATCTTCAGATCCTTCTTTGGTACCGCCGATACCGAGGCCTTTACGCTGGCCGAGGGTGTGATACATCAGCCCCTGGTGCTCGCCCACGGTTTCACCGTCTACGGTAATAATTTTACCCGGTTGGGCTGGCAGGTAGCGGCCCAGGAAGTCGCGGAACTTGCGTTCGCCGATGAAACAGATGCCGGTGGAATCTTTTTTCTTGGCGGTGACCAGATCCAGCTCTTCGGCGATGCGGCGTACTTCCGGTTTTTCCAGCTCGCCGACCGGGAACAGGCTTTGGGCGATCTGTTCGTGGCTCAGCGTATAAAGGAAGTAGCTCTGGTCTTTGTTGCCGTCCAGGCCGCGCAGCAGCTGGCTTTTACCGTTCACGTCAGCGCGGCGCACGTAGTGGCCGGTGGCGATGTAGTCGGCACCTAAATCTTCGGCGGCGAATTCGAGGAAGGCTTTAAATTTGATCTCTTTGTTGCAGAGAATATCCGGGTTTGGCGTGCGCCCGGCTTTGTATTCTTCGAGGAACAGTTCGAACACGTTGTCCCAGTACTCTGCGGCAAAATTCACCGTGTGCAGTTCAATGCCCAGCTTGTCGCAAACGGCCTGCGCATCGGCTAAATCTTCCGCTGCGGTGCAGTACTCCTCGCCATCGTCTTCTTCCCAGTTCTTCATGAACAGGCCTTCCACCTTATAGCCCTGCTGCATCAGCAGGTAAGCGGAAACGGAGGAATCGACGCCGCCGGACATCCCGACGATCACTTTTTTCTGGCTGTTATCAGACATGGAGAGACTCACGACATTGAACTTCAAAGCGGCGTATTCTATCACGCAGGCCGCTACTTGACACCCTCTGTAAACGGCCAGTTAAAAGCCCCCAGTACCGACAGGGGATAACGCGGCTCCTGCTGGTAACAGCGAATACTTTCCGCCACCAGCGGCGAGCGCAGATTGGCTGCATTTATAATGGTTTCGGCATTGAGCCACAGGCAGCGGTCAATATCGCTATCGTGCGGCGTGGTCGGCAGCTGTTTGTCCAGATCGATAGCAAACAGAAAGCGCAGGAAAGGTGTGTTGTCCGGGGCGATCCACTGGTGCATGCGGATAAAACTTTGCGGCTCGGCGCTAATGCCGGTCTCTTCCCACAGCTCGCGCTTCGCGGCCTGAAGCAGCGTTTCGTCGGCTTCGAGGTGCCCGGCGGGCTGGTTCCAGAGCGCTTTACCCTGAATGGTTTCTTCGACGACTAAAAACTTGCCTTCGGCCTGGACAACGCAGGCCACGGTGACATGCGGCTTAAACATCGCTTCTCCTTATAAGGTGGTTAACGGGACTTCGCGCCACTCGCCGTTGGTCAGGCCTTCCAGCGTGTAGTCGCCCATGGCGTAGCGAATCAGGCGCAGGGTAGGGTAGCCCACGTGCGCCGTCATGCGGCGAACCTGGCGGTTACGGCCTTCGTAAAGGGTGATCTTGAGCCAACTGGTGGGAATCGCCTTACGTTCGCGAATCGGCGGGTTACGCGGCCACAGCCACTCTGGTTCGGCAACCAACTCGGCGCCTGCAGGCAATGTGAGGCCGTCATTCAGCTCGACGCCGTTCCGCAGGGCGCTCAGCGCTTCCTCCGTTGGCTCGCCTTCAACCTGCACGTAATAGATTTTGCCGGTGCGTTTGCCTGGCTGGGTCAGTTTGGCCTGCAGCGCCCCGTCATTAGTGAGCACCAGCAGCCCTTCGCTGTCCCGGTCGAGGCGCCCCGCAGCATAGATACCTTGTAAAGGAATGTAATCCTTTAGCGTACTGCGCCCGGCTTCGTCGGTGAACTGCGGCAGCACATCGTAGGGCTTATTGAAGATAACCAGCTTCTTTGGTCCGGCAGGCTTCTTGTGCCTGGCGGCTTGTGGGTTGCTGAATCGTTTAACTTGGTGATTCCTAAAAGAAGTTTTGTTCATAGTGTTTTCAGCGCGGGTGGATTGACGCATTATAACGGAAAACATGAGTGATTGGCGCGGGCCCGATATTGCAGTAGTATGAGCCCGCAAATTACAAATCATTAACAAAAAACCAGAAGCGCTCGAAGGAGAGGTGAATGGAAAGCAAAGTAGTCGTTCCGGCGGAAGGTAAAAAGATCACCCTGCAAAATGGCAAAATCAACGTTCCTAACAACCCGGTGATCCCGTTCATTGAAGGGGACGGTATTGGTGTGGACGTGACCCCTGCCATGATTAAAGTGGTGGATGCTGCCGTGGCAAAAGCCTACAACGGCGAGCGGAAAATTTCCTGGATGGAAATCTACACCGGCGAAAAATCTACCCAAGTTTATGGCCAGGACGTCTGGCTGCCAGAAGAAACTCTGGACCTGATTCGTGACTATCGCGTGGCCATCAAAGGCCCACTGACTACCCCAGTCGGCGGCGGTATTCGCTCCCTTAACGTTGCGCTGCGTCAGCAGCTGGACCTTTACGTTTGCCTGCGCCCGGTACGTTATTACCAGGGTACCCCAAGCCCGGTTAAACAGCCTGAGCTGACCGATATGGTTATCTTCCGTGAGAACTCCGAAGATATCTATGCGGGCATCGAGTGGAAAGCAGACAGCGCTGAAGCTGACAAGGTTATCAAGTTCCTGCGTGACGAAATGGGCGTGAAGAAAATTCGCTTCCCTGAGCACTGCGGGATCGGCATCAAGCCTTGCTCCGAAGAAGGCACCAAACGCCTGGTACGTGCGGCCATCGAATACGCGATCACCAACGACCGTGATTCCGTGACCCTGGTGCACAAAGGCAACATCATGAAGTTCACCGAAGGCGCGTTCAAAGACTGGGGCTACCAGCTGGCTCGTGAAGAGTTCGGCGGCGAGCTGATCGACGGCGGCCCGTGGGTGAAAATCAAGAACCCGAACACCGGCAAAGAGATCGTTGTAAAAGACGTGATCGCCGATGCGTTCCTGCAGCAAATCCTGCTGCGTCCTGCGGAATACGATGTGATCGCCTGTATGAACCTGAATGGCGACTACATTTCTGATGCCCTTGCAGCACAAGTTGGCGGCATCGGTATCGCACCGGGCGCAAACATCGGTGACGAGTGCGCGCTGTTCGAAGCGACCCACGGTACCGCACCTAAGTACGCAGGCCAGGACAAAGTAAACCCAGGCTCCATCATTCTGTCCGCAGAAATGATGCTGCGTCATATGGAATGGTTCGAAGCAGCTGACCTGATCGTTAAGGGTATGGAAGGCGCTATCGACGCTAAGACCGTAACTTATGACTTCGAGCGTCTGATGGATGGCGCTAAGCTGCTGAAATGCTCAGAGTTTGGCGACGCTATCATTAAACACATGTAATCAGCGCCGCTGGTGATGTGACAACGGGAACCTTAGGGTTCCCGTTTTTAATTGATTCCTTAAAATCTTCTCCAAAATATTTCCCCAAAACTCCATCCCGTTTTAGCGCCGATAGCGCCCGTGTTCAACTGAACTACTTCACAGAAGGTTTGAACCGTATTGCGGGCCTGGCAATAACATGGCTGCAGGACTACATCAGGCAGAAATGCCTGAAATAGCAGAAGCATAACTTATAGTTTTTGACTCGGTTGTTTGAGCGATCTTCCAGCCATGACATTAGTTACAATTAATACCGGGATAGCAATGAGCATGGGTAATTTCGAATCACAAAGATATTGATTACTTATTTGGTTAGCGAGAGCTACACAACCGTATGTATTTATAAATATAAACCACGGTATAACGAATGTTCTCATGGCTATCATCCTGAATTGATTTCTGTATGAAAAAGAACGAACAAAATAAAATCTACATCAATCCCTATCGTCAAGTCAGAAAAGTGGATGTAACCCATCCAGACGCGAAAGATGGAATCTGTTCAGAAAACAGCGTTGCGGCGGCATATTGAAAACCCCAGCCCTTTACGGTTAAGTCTGCTGGTTCCAAAGGAGCAGGGAAAGACAGCCTCACAGCGACGGTATTTATCCGTTTTGGTTATGGGCTGCCCGTTTCAGTTGCTCCAGGTCATATGATACTCTTAATTTTTTCAGAGGAATACCAGCTTATGGCTACCGCAGTAAGCGATCCTACTAGCCATGGAACTTGGGAGCCATGAAAGAAATTGTCACCAACCATTCTACCTGCAACGCTGCAAGTGAAAATGGTCGAGCATACAAACCAAATACGAACAAAACTTGCCTTATTCATTTTTATGATTTCCCAGGGTAATCGGATATCGAGCATCACGGGATGGATTCATGCCCTGACAGTAACGGGCTGGGGTTATAAGTTACCTAATAAAGGGGGAGTTCACAAAATGAAAAACGTGAATTGGGACTGCCATAATTGGTGGGCATTATCACAGGCATTCACTGATTGCCTGTGAAATCGGTTGTTTAGTACAGGAGTGAACAAGTGAACATCGACTGGCACAGTGCTGTATTAACACGCGCTACTGTAGTGGATAAACACTACAAAAATACACAAAACGTTCGCCGTTTCATGATAGAGGAGTGTGGTCCGCATTTTCGATTTGATCGCGAATTTATGGCATGGATACGAAATGGTGTAGCCAAAAATTTGGGTGATGTCGTTGATGAGTGGAAGCGCAGAGATTCATTCTCGAGATCGCCGCTGGCCGGTAAGCCTGAATCTGAAGCGTAATGACTGATAACCACGTTTACCAGGCGTGGTGTTTCGTAAAAAATGGCGCATAGAAAAAATTCCACCCGCCATAATAATCAGAGATAAATTTCGTTATTCAGTGTATGAGTTTGCCACAAAATCGTATGTATAGTTGTCACCCATTAACTCACCTGCAGGCACATCCTCAGCTGCCGTTGCTTTTATTCTATAGAGAGCGTCAGGGCTTCCTGTCATTTAAAAAAATATGCACTTTGGCAGTGTTAGCTCCGTCAATTATTGGGGAAGAAAAATAGGCTTTGGCTTAAGGAAGGGATACGAATGAAATCAGCATGAAAAACAAACCGCCCGACCACGACACAGTTAAAGCAGGGTTGCAACCTGGAGCATTAAACACAAAACGCCCGATGAAAGCATTCACCGGGCGTTAACATAATTGAAAAGTGCCAGCCTGTTTCAGGGCTGGCCGGCGAAATTATAAGGAATGTCCACTTTGCACCTTCATCTGACATGACGCATTTTAGCCGCCGTGGGGCGGCCCCTGGTTAACATTCATTTCTCAGAATGAAAGCGCCAGTCAGCCGCTGTGGCGAGTGTCACAAACGGGCCAGCCAGCGTAACGTTGTGATGGTTGATGATTTCACTCGCTGACAAATATTCGTTATCCATTGTTGTATGCGCATCTGAAATCAGTATGGTCCTGAACCCAAGCTCTGGCGCTGCACGGCAGGTCGTATCCACACAAAATTCTGTTTTCATCCCGGCGATAACCAGTTGTTTAACACCTCGTTGGTTAAGCTGATGCTGCAGGTTCGTATCCCGGAAACAGTTGGGGGACTTTTTGATAAACACGACATCGTGCTCAGCGTTGACGGTTAGTTCGGGTATCAGTTGTGTTAACGGACTTTGCTCTGAGAATGGGGAGTTATCAGGCCCGGTGTGGCGGGCAAAAAATACGGGCACCCTAGCCAGCCTTGCTTTTTCAATCAGCAAGCAGATGTTAGACAGAACCGCGTCTGCAAAATATGGCGAGGCGGGGCCACGGAAAAGCCCCTGCTGCATATCGATCACTAAAAGCGCATTTTCAGATGAAATCATGATGTATCTCCATTCAGTCAGTTATGAACGGAGAAATTTTCTTCCCCGTCCGGTTTGGCGGGGAGTCAGAGTCTGTTTTGTCAGGAACCAGTCACAGATACGCCCACGCCGCCGAAGGTGCCGGTAGTGGTAACTGTGGTTGCTGGCTGAGCTGACTTAATCATTTATGATCTTCTTGTGTGCGTTGAGTCTTTGGAACAGTCATTATAAAAACTGCCCTTTTCTTGTAGCACTGAGTAAATACCGGGTTCAACCAATATTTTCCAGAATGTTGCCGGGCTTTGTGGGCATCACCTGCCCCACAAAGAAAAGCAGTTCGGCTTCTCGCTCAACATCACGGTACGTTACTCAGTCGGAGAAAAGTCAGCTATTTTTAATGCAGAAATCTCGGTGCCAGGCAATATGTTCTTTCAGCGGCCAATCGTCCGGGGAGCGGGGTAAGCGAATAGCTTTACCGTGTAACGTGTTATATTCCGTGTGCATAATTGCAGGGGCAAGACATACCCGATATTCGTTATCGAGCCACAACAAGCCTTTATCAAACAAGGTATGGATATCGGTTCTCAGCAATAACCCAAAACACGCCCGGGAATGCCAGGCGCCAGCATAAGGGCGGAGATGTGCGGCTTCAAGCAACGCAGAAATAGCACACCCGGTGATGGCACATTGACCCTCATATGCACGAAAAAGGCGACGCCTGAAGGCTGGTTGTCCCTCTCGGGCAAGTATTTCTTGCAGTATCCTTACACGTGCATCGTGGTATGTTTCGTCAGCAGGAATATTATTTGCGAGTTCGCTTTCATCTCTGAGCTGCAGCATAATCAAATCGGCCAATCCAGGCGCTGCAATACAAACAGGCGTTTTGCCATCCTCCGCGATGTCCCAGATACCATGCTTTTCAGGTATGTATATGACATATCGCGTTTCCCTTCCTGCTCCAGAACGATAAAGCTTGTCCATGGGATGGTTACTGTTACTCAGCATGCTTTTTCGTGTTCCGCGATGAAACCATCGCTGATTGTGATTCACAGTCAGTGCCTGAAACTGATATTCGATTTCAGATTTTTTAAGCGGTGCATTGCTTGTTATTATCCATTTAACTACTTCGGCAACAGAAACTTCACCAAGCAGTTCCACTGCGTATACCACCCGAAGACGTTGTGGTTCCAAATATTCATCCGGAATAGTATGGCCACTCAATGATATATCGCTTTTAAAACTGTGGTGACGCATCCAGTCCCCCCATTGGCGTGAATGCGTGCTAATGCCTTTTCTATCCGGTTCTCGACGGTGAATTTCTGCCATAAACTCCTGTCGTGTCGGCGCTCTGCCAAGTTGCTCATACAATTCAGAACAACAATCCCACACGGCTCTTACCAACACGCCTTTCGGGTAACCTTCTTTGCTTAACCCCATCTTCATTTCCTTATATTTTATAGGATGAACTATTCCCCGTAGACTCCATGTGGCAATTTACTTGTCTACAACCTGCCGGTCAGGAAATTGCTACAGGTATTATTTTTAATCGGCCATGCTTTCGGCTGAGGCAGATTTTTTGTTTCTTCAGGTGTCATGACGGCAAGTCTGTTTAAATACACTTTGTCAGTATTATTTCCGACCTCGACCACACCACTGCTACTATTAAGGAAATAGCTTTTATTGGCTTCAGGGATGAATGCTATAGATGTTATATATGCCCCCCATTTATCAAAGCCGATAGATTTTATGGCGTATTTTTTATCCGGCTTTATGGTGAACTTATTCATCCCCATAGTTTCACTCTTCAGAAGCCTTCTCAATATTGTCAGTTGCTCA
The DNA here is from genome assembly GCF_001571265.1 of Cedecea neteri NBRC 105707 = ATCC 33855. Classification (GTDB taxonomy): domain Bacteria; phylum Pseudomonadota; class Gammaproteobacteria; order Enterobacterales; family Enterobacteriaceae; genus Cedecea; species Cedecea neteri. The sequence continues at coordinate 29,533 of NZ_BCTL01000004.1, forward strand.
TCATTGATTTTTTCATAACACTTATCTTTATCATTATGACTATAGGTGACAAGTGAGTATTCGTGAGTGTTATCATCATACAGGTATATTGTTGAAGCATCGCTACCCGTATAATTTTTTAGCATGTCAGTAAAGTTTCCTTTCGAGACACATGCGGTGAGCGAACAGGCGGCTATAACGGCTATAAAGCTTTTCTTGAGACTCAATTTCATTATTTGGTGCCCTGATTTGATTGTTTCAGATAAAACGAGAACAGCGTTGGTAAAAGCGCATTCCTTCCCGTTTAGTCCTGCAATATATGCTGCTTATATGTTTAAAATCAATGCATTATGTATGATGGCTACTAATTCCAGGAGGCCGGACTAAAAACCGTCATTATGGGGCCGAATTCCGCCTGTCTCGTTATATGCTCAGACCTTACCTGAATATGACTCTCCGGTATTAATGAAACGGACATCCGGATGTTTCTCGCTCGCCGCCTCATGGTAAATATCCCCGAGCCAGCCGGGGAGTTCCTGCTCAGTTAGCCATTCCGGGATAACCACATCATAAATCCGGGAATATTTCCCCTCATTAGGATCAACGCGATAAAGCAGCCATTGTTCATTGACTCTCTTTATGCCCAAACGCCTGCCAAAGACATCGAGTTGCAGCATACATCCTCCGATTTACCCCTGTATTTATTAATGATAAGCGCTGTCAGAGGTGTTGAACAGCGAGTATTTGGTGAGCGTTTTCATTCTTGTAAAATTCAGACATAAAAAATCTTCGAAATGTTACAGAGTTGTATCAATGAGTTATTTGCCGACGTTGTAAAAGGGAAGGGGATTAGGAAAAGATCCGAGTTTTGTCTGAGTTCTCTTGTGCTAGTTTAGAAAGACAGGGAATTTAATTTATGGAGTGATTATGGACAAGGACAAGCACGTCTTCGAGGAGCTTCATCCTGAAACGCTGCAGGTGATCGGCACGGCTGTGGTGCAACTGCTGGCGCGTAAAGAGACGCTATCGCGTGAATCGATAGCCGATATGATACATAAGCTCTACGCCAATGGCCTGGATGATGTGGCGGTACAGAGGGCGGTTGATGTCCTGATCCTGGGATAAGCGAGTGCTCAGGGCCGCCTTTTAGTACGCTATTTTTTTACTGCTTTGGCCAATAACGTTCAGTTTTAAACTGATTGTCCTCAAGTAACATGAAAATGTTAAAATCGCATTTGATTATCATTATCATAAAAGGGATTGTTTATGAATAAGACGCTTATCATCTGCGCTATGTTGTTAACCGCCCAGGCTTATGCCGCGAATAAACCCGCTTCGGAGCTGGTCTGGAGTGAGGCGGAAGAGGAGCCTGGCTGCCACGGGAACGTGTGCCTGAGCAACGAAGAGAAGAAACCGCAAAATATGTACGGCAAGCTTGATAAAGGTGACCAAAAACTGCTGTCCGACCCTTACTCTAAGTACGATCGCGATAACAGCAATAGCACCGCCCGGGCTGGCGTGACGTTTAAATGGGATGATTAACATCAAGGCGCTGAGAGGCGCCTTCAGACTGATGACAAACCTCTGGCGAGAGAAGAAATACCAGACGACTCGTTAAAAAAAAGGAAAATCAATTCATTGATTTTCGACAGATAACCACAAAGAGGGAAAAACCACGCTTTTTTCCTCTTTGTCAGCAACCTAAAGGCGCTGAGAGGCGCCTTTTTTGATCGTGGCAAGTACTGCACGCCTATTTACGGTGGTCCTGGGAAAGCATCAACATATTTAATGGTGAAGTCAGGGAACGCATCCACTATCTGAATTTTATAGTCCGGGAAAGCATCAACGATTTGCCACTTTCCAGGCGAATCCGCAAAGGCATAAACTTTCTGAACACTCAGGTCTTGAAAAGCATCGACCACCTGCACTTTATAGTCCGGGAACGCGTCGACAATTTGTATTTTGCCGTAAATTTGCGAAACGTCGACGGCAAATACTGTGGCTGAAGAAAATGCGGCCATGGTCACCAAAATCAGTCCTGATAATCTCATCTCTGGCATCCTGGTTTATTATCTATGAGTGAATAGCATAGCCGTTTTTCTCCTCTCAGGTTATAAATTCAGGACTTAAATGCTACTGTAAGATCAAACAGATAAGCCGGAGGCGAGATGGATAAAAAAGCAAAAGATGACCTGTTGTATCAGGAGATGTGCCGCGTGGTGGGTAAGGTGGTGCTGGAGATGCGGGATCTTGGGCAGGAACCGAAACACATCGTGATTGCCGGCGTGGTCAGAACTATGCTTGCAAATCATAAAATCAAACGTTCTCCGCTGACCAGCGAAGCGATGGAACACGTGATAAAAGCGCTTGGCTATGAAGTTTAGCCGGCGCCTGTCGACAAAATAACCTCTTCAGGAATTGCCTATGATTGCCAATATTCTTATCGGCCTGGTGGCTGTGATTCACCTTTATATTCTGGTGCTGGAAATGGTGCTTTGGGATAAACCGGCGGGGCGAAAGGCTTTTGGGTTGTCCCCTGAGTTTGCGCGTCAGTCGAAAACCCTGGCGGCGAATCAGGGCCTGTACAACGGTTTTTTAGCGGCGGGATTAATTTATGGACTGCTGGCGGCGGGCAGCGGCTATGAATTTAAACTGTTCTTCCTTATTTGTGTACTGGCTGCCGGCTTATTTGGTGGTTTAACGGCCAGTAAAAAAATACTTTATGTCCAGGCTGCACCTGCGGCATTGGCATTGATTGCATTATTCGCGGGAATATAATCGAAAAAACCCGGCAAACGCCGGGTCACCATAAGGCTATCATCATTAATATAATTGGTGATCGACCGGATCGTTTTTTGAGTGGTTCCGGCCCCTCCAGGGGAGGAGAAATATAGGCATATTTCGATAGCGGAATGAGGGTTCATCAAGCTACCGAAGGCAAGAAATTATCCTGAGTCGTTATGGTTAGCAAGCGCCGCATGATATTTTTTTTCAATGTTGAGTTATAAAACTAAATTTTCCAGAATAATCGGTCTGAACAAACTTCTAAGATTCGTCTACGCTTTAAAGGTAAGGCGTTTTTTTAGCATGGACTAATCGAATTTATCAGGAGTTTATATGGGCTTTTGGCGAGTTGTTTTCACAATTATCCTGCCACCGTTGGGTGTGCTTATCGGCAAAGGTTTTGGCTGGGCCTTCGTCCTCAATATCATCCTCACCCTGCTGGGCTACTTCCCAGGCCTGATCCATGCGTTCTGGGTTCAGACCCGGGATTGAACTGACTGGCCTCGGTCGAGCACCTTCGCCTGAGAACAAATGACTGCTTTTGTCACCCACACCTGGCCCACTGTTGTGGGCTTTTTATTTTCCGTAAATTAAAAAGAGTTCCTGATTACCCAGAAATAACGGTTTTGTTTATCGTTTATTAAGGTTTTCTTAATATTCCCGACATCAATAAATAGTGAAAATAATTACGCCTGAAATTAATTTATTATTTTTATTTTTCTTTTAAAACAAGGATGTACAAACCGTTACACGAAAGTACTGGGCATTATGTAAGGGTAATCCGCTTTATTGAGGAAACGTTTATTTTTGCCATCTTACTATGCTCGTGTTTTCACTCCTGAGGTTATAATAATGAGTCAACTTTTGATTACCGGTGCGACAGGTTTCCTGGGCGGCGCGGTTTTAGCCCGATCCCTCTCTGAATCTTCTTTCAATACCGTCTTGTTATTGGTACGAGCGAACTCTCCTCAGGAGGGCGTGGCCAGAATCAGAAATAACCTTGCTAATTTTGGTTGTACTGAAGCACAGCTGGCGCAAATTAACCCAGAAAATATATTGCTGGGTGATTTAGCCGAGCCTGAACATTTTCTTGATGATGAAAGACTGTCCAGCGTCACGCACGTAATTAACTGCGCTGCGGTGGCATCGTTTGGCGAGAATGCGCTGATCTGGAAAGTTAACGTGGAAGGTACTCTGCAGTTTGCTCGCCGCATGTCCCAGGTGAAAGGCCTGCAGCGTTTCCTGCATGTCGGCACCGCGATGTCCTGCGTACCGGATGCGGGTACGCTAGTGACGGAAAGCATGTCGAGCAAGCCGGAAGAAGAGCACCTGGTGCAGTACACCTGGTCTAAGTCCACCATCGAACGCATGATGTCTGAGCAGTTCCCGCAGCTGCCGCTGGTTATCGCTCGTCCGTCCATCGTGGTTGGGCACAGCGAGCAGGGCTGCCGCCCGTCCAGCAGTATCTTCTGGGTCTTCCGCATGGTGCTGATGCTCGGGAAATTCATGTGCTCACTGGATGACAAAATTGACGTTATTCCGGTGGATTATTGCGCCGAAGCGCTGCTGCTGCTGGCGAAGAGCGACTCGCTGAAAGAGAAGATCTACCACATCTCCGCCGGGGATGTGAGCAGCATCCGTTTTGCTGACATCGATGAAGCGATGTCCAACGCGCTGAACCAGACGCCAATCTTCTCCAATTACGAGCAGGTGGATTACAGCGAGCTGGTGAAAAGCCGCAGAAGCTTCAAATCCATTTACGGGCCGTGCAATGAGCGCTTAATGCTGCGTGCGATGCGCCTGTACGGAGAGTTCTCCATGCTGAACGTGCGTTTCTCCAACGAGAAGCTGCTGGATTTAGGTATGTCTCCGCCGCCGCGCTTTGTGGATTACATCAGCCGCTGTGTGGAAACCACCCGGGATTATACGATTCCGGAGCTGATGAAGGTCGACTTCAAATAACAAAAAAGGGAGCGCAGGCTCCCTTTTCAATTTGTTGATGATATTAAAGGGAGCTTTTGCTCCCTTTTAACGTTTAGAGAATCACCATTTCATTTCGCCGGTATTCACTTTGGCGCTCATCTCCAGCGAGCTTTCATCGGCCAGGCCCGGATATTTTTGCTTCATCTCAGCAATCACCGGGGCGCTTTTGCCTTTCTTCAGCGCCAGCTCAAAGTCGGCTAAATAGTCGCCGGTAAAGACCACCGGCGCCGCGCCTGGTTTGACCTTGCCAATATAGTGGCCTGGGATCACGCGCTTCGGTTTCAGGGCCGCCATTTCATCCAGCACATCTCGCCATTCCTGACGGGCAGCTTTTGTCTGGGAATCGGCGGTCCAGACGTGAATACCGGAACTGACTCCCACGCCGCCGAGAATGGTTTTATTGGCCGGGATCCACAGATACGCCGCGTGAGAGGCAGGCTGGCGCAGCTCAATTTTTTCACCGTCGACGGTGAAGGTTGTCTCATGCGTCACCTGCGGCACGAAGACTTCTTTTGGCGCGCCGTCTTTCAGTATTGGGCCCCAGTATTTGAGCTTCTCAGCTTTGGTGCTGTTGATATGGTCTACGACCAGCGGCGTGGCCTCAATTTTTACCTGTGGATATGCTTTAACAATCGGCTCAAGGCCAAAGTAATAATCCGGGTCACCGGCGGTGATGAGAATACGGGTCAGCTTTTTGCCGCTGTGCTGGATCATCTTCACCAGCGCTTCGCCGTCTTTAACGCTGAACTGGGCATCGACCAGCGTGGCTTCCGTTGGGCCGCTAATCAACGTAGAGGTGACAGGGAAGACGCCTTTGTCCTGCGGGTTGTAGACGTCGAGCGTCAGCGGAGCAGCAAAGCTTGCGCTGGTGAACAAAAGGGTGGCCGCGGCCAGGGTATGTGTCTTCATCTTTTCTATCCTGATCAACTGAAGGAATAAGCCCGTTTGGGAATGAGAAACAGTTTAAATTGCATTTTGTGAATCGTAATGGCCTTATTAAGGTAAGATGAGTTTCATAAATCGAACAGATGGGCGAAAGAATGGACAGGATCATTGCAGCAAAAGTCTATACCCGCATTTGCGAGCTGGGCAGCCTGAGCGCGGCGGCGCGGGCGTTAAATATGTCCCGCCCAATGGTTAGCCGCTATCTCGAGCAAATGGAACACTGGGCGGGAGAACGGCTGCTGCATCGCTCGTCCCGGAAGCTGACGCTAACGCCGACCGGTGAGCGGGTGCTGCAGCAAACCCGGGCACTCAACGAGGTAGCAGAAAGCATTACCGCTCAAAAGCAGCAGGATTTGCCCTCAGGCACCCTGCGCGTAGCCTGTTCACAGTTTGGCGCCCGCTATTACATTGTGCCTTTTTTATCCGACTTTCTGCGTGATTACCCGGATCTTCGGGTTGAGCTGCACGTCAGCAGCCAGGCGGTGAACATGATTGAAGAGCGTATCGATCTGGCCATTCGCATCACTAACGATCTCGACCCCAATATTATTGCCCGCCGCTTAGGAGAATGTGACTCCCGGCTTTATGCCTCGCCGTCTTACATAGAGAAAAGAGGGATGCCGCGCACGCCGGGCGATCTGGAGCACCACAATTGCCTGCAATATAGCTATTTTTTGCGCAACATTTGGCAAATGGTGGATGAAAACGGCGAGCCGCTGAACGTGGAGGTGAGCGGTAATTTTAGTGCCAATGACTCCGTCGTACTGATGGACGCGGTAGCCGACGGCGTGGGGATTGCGATGCTGCCGGTTCAGGATGCAAAGCCCCGGTTCGAGAGCGGGGAACTGGTCAAAGTGCTTGAGGCTTACCCGCCGCGATCGATGGGGATCTACGGTATTTATCGGAGCCGAAGCTATCTGCCCGCTGCGCTGCGGCTGTTTCTGGCGGCGCTGTCGGACAGGCTCGCAAAATAATTTAAGAAAAACCTTAGTTACTGATGGTCATGCCGTTTACTTTTTGCTCCAGGAATGTTCTGATCTCGCGGCGAAAAAGTGAGGGGAGCAGCAATGTTTCAATTAAAACCGGGCAGCCTGGCGATGATCATCGGCGCTCGTACCGCCGCCGGGCGGGTGAATATTGGTAAAGCGGTAGAGTTGTTCGGGCTGTGCCAGCCGGGGGAGCGCTTTGTTAACCCGGTGACCGGCGTGGTAACACAGTTGCCGCCGGAGGCAAACTATCCGCTGTGGCTGGTGACCGGCGAAGTTATCGCTTTTGATGGGCGGCAGGGCTACGCTTTTGTGCGCGCCGAGCATTTAATGCCGCTGGATAAAGATTTTTCCCTGCAGGAAGACGAGCTTCACCTCAGCTACTGATCCCGGCAGTGGCGTAAAAAGTCGGCCAGCACCAGCGCATGGTTCTGGCCGGTATTTTTGGCGCCATACAGCAACGTCAGCGTGCCGCTATCGCCGTGTCGGGCAAGCGCCTGGGCTGCGTCCTGATGTTGCCTAAGCTCTTGCCTGTAGAGTTCGCTGAACGCGGCAAAGTCGATAGTTTCGCCATGAAAGGCTTTGCGTAGTTCGTTCGAGGGCGCCAGTTCCTTCGGCCATTCATCGTAGCGCAGGTCGCTTTTTTTCATCCCTCTCGGCCACAGTCTGTCTACCAGCACCCGGTAGCCGTCATCCCCGGCCGGAGCTTCATAGACTCGTTTACAGCGGATCATGCCTTCTCCTTATCGACGTCTTCTAGCCTGCTTAACAGCTGCGGGATCTGATGCTCGGCAAAGACTTCGATGCCGTGCTGACGCAACAGCGCTGCCGCCACGCCCTGACCCGGTACTGTTTTACCTGCAAAGTGACCATCATAAATTTTCTGGCTGCCGCAGGTCGGGCTACCGTCGGTAAGAATAGCAAAGCGACAGTTATTCTCCTGGGCGGTTTGCAGCGCGAGCCAGGCGGCAAGAAGATAAGATTCAGTGACGTCCGTGCCGTCGCTCTCAAGAATGGCTGCGCGACCGAGAAATGCGGCGTCACCGTCGCCTCCGCTAAGTTCGGCGGGAAGACGGGGCGTTGGAAGCCCGGCCGCGAGTTCAGGGCAGTGGATAACCAGGCGACCTTCATCCTGCAGGCGGGCGAGGGCCGCGCCAGTTTGTGATTTTTCGCTGCCGTTATAGCGGACTTTGAACCCCATCAGGCAGGCGCTAACCAGTATTTTTGCTTTCATTGTTTTTTATCGACGAAGTGAACCCGACACGTTACTACATTGTTTGCCTTGCCGGATAGAGGCTAAGGCCTGCCAATTTTTGCGGTTGTCAGCGTGGAGTAAACAGCCTACTCTATGATTCCTTATGTTGTTCTCTTCCCTCAAACATAAGGCCAACCAAAGCATGTCTGACACACAGTTGAAATCCACTTTACGTATTGCGCTTGTCGGCGATTATAACCCGGCGGTGATTGCTCATCAGGCCATTCCTCAGGCGTTAGATAATGCGGCCGCCGCACTTGGCGTCGGCGCGGATTATGACTGGGTTTCCTCGCTGGACGTGACCAGCCCTGAGGATCTGGTGGGCTACGACGCAATCTGGTGCGTGCCTTCCAGCCCTTATCTGAATGAAGATGCCGCCTACCTTGCCGTTCGCTTCGCGCGAGAAAACGGGGTGCCTTTCCTCGGCACCTGCGCCGGGTTCCAGTATACGGTGGTGGAATATGCGCGTAACGTGCTCGGCTGGGCGGATGCGGGCCACGCGGAAACCGCCAGCGAAGGGCGCCTGGTGATTGGCCGCCTGAGCTGCTCGCTGGTGGAAGTTTCAGACAAGATCGCGCTGCTGGCCGACTCCATTGTCGGGCGTGCCTATGGTGAGACGGAAATTGAAGAGGGCTATCACTGCAATTACGGTATCGCGGAACTGTTTGCCACCGCGCTTGCCGATGAGCCGTTGAAGCCGACCGGCTGGGATAAACAGGGCGAGATACGCGCGGTTGAACTTCAGGGGCACCCATTCTTTGTGGCAACGCTGTTCCAGCACGAACGCAATGCGCTGAAAGGCAAACCTTCCCCGCTGGTTGAGGCTTTCCTCGCCGCTGCGGAGAGATAAAAAAGGAAGGCCCCTCACCCCAACCCTCTCCCCAAAGGGGCGAGGGGGAAAATAGGTGCTAAAAACAAGAAGTGAATCTGCGGGTTAATTCAGTGCCGGGCATAAAGCGAGGCACTGTACTGGCTTAAATCGCATCACGATCTTCGCTTTAACGAGGCTTGGTCGCCCGAAGAATTAAAAAGGCCGGGCGGCGCATTTCTTTGGACAGCCGTGGGTGCTGCGCAAGGGTTTCCTCTGTGGGCTTGGTTTCGAGCATTCGGGTGAGGGCAAACCCGCTGTCGAGCAAGGTATTCACATAGGTTTCCGTGGTGCGGTGATATTTTTTCACATCCTCCACGAACCAACTGGTGTGGCGTAAGCCTTGCTGATGGTAGTGATTGACCGGCCAGATAACCTCTTCTTTATACGGCTGCCAGCCTACCGGGAAAGCGGTGCATATCGGATGTTCCACAGAGAAGATAAACTCCCCGCCGGGTTTTAACGCGGCAAAGATCGTATTGCTCAGACGGGCAAAATCTTCAATGTAGTGCAACGCCAGCGACGAAATAGCCAGATCCCAGGTTTCACCCTCCGGTGAGAACTGCTCCAGCGGTAAATTGTGGTAGCTGATGTTTGCGTCCTGTGTGGCGGCACGCGCCTGGGCCAGCATTTTTTCCGAGATATCATAACCGATCACGCTTGCCGCCCCGTGGGCGCGGGCGAAGCGGGCAAAGTCGCCAAAGCCGCAGCCCAGGTCGAGGATCTTCAGGCCATCCAGCGCGGGCAGAAGGGAGTAAAGCTCGGGGATCTCCAGCAGCCCGTTAAGGCCGGAGTCCTGCTCCCGTAACTGGCGGTAATTTTCAAAAAATACCGGGTCGTCAAAAATGTTCTGCGGTGATGATGATGCCATTCGATCCTCCTTGTGGGTCTGTTCAGGCTGCGGCTTACTCCGCCGCGCCGATCTCTTTCTGGCGCCCAGCATAAGCCCCAAAAATGCCCATGACGACAGAAAGTAGTGCGCAACCCAATAAAGGAATCGCCCAACTGCCCGTAACATCATGGATTTTACCCATCACCGGTGGGCCGAAGGCGGCCAGAAGATAGCCCACGCACTGCGCCATACCGGACAGCGCCGCTGCCTGATGCGCGGAGCCGGTGCGCATACCTATGAACGAGAGTCCGAGGATCATCGCCGCACCAGAGCCAAATCCGCCGAGCGACACCCAGAAGATAGAGAAGGCCGGCAGCAGCCACAGGCCGAGCGTCGCCATACACCACAGCAGCGCCATCAGAGCGGCAATCCCACGTTGGTCTTTCAGGCGGCTGAGGATCAGGCCAACAAACAGCCCCGGAATGGCGGTGGCGAGCTGCAGAATGCCGTGTATCGACCCGGCTTCGGCTTCGTTGTAGCCGTGGCTGATCAGAATGGAAGGTAGCCAGCCGATAATCACGTAATACACAAGCGAGTTAATGCCGAGATACAGCGTAACCTGCCAGGCCAGCGGCGAAGACCAGATGCCGCGGCTGTGCAGCGCCGGGTTGCCGGAAAGGTTCATCACGGTGCTGCTGCCAAGCTGCGGTAGCCAGACGATCAGCGCCAGCAGCGGGAAGATCATCAGCGACAGCATCGCGCCGGACCAGCCAAAACCGTGCAGGGCAATTGGTACCACCATCACGGAGCCCAGCGCGGCGGCCACGCCCATCGTCAGTGAGTAAGCGCCGGTGAGTTTGGCAACCTGGCCGGGGAAGTCGCGCTTAAGCAGGCTGGGCAGCAGCACGTTGCCCATCGCTATCCCGCAGCCGATGATGGCCGTGCCGATATACAGCAGCGCGGCGTGGCCTGCAGAACGCAAGGCAATCCCGGCGCAAATAATCAGCAACGCGCCAAACAGGCTGCGCTCGGTGCCAAAGCGGCGGGCGATCCCGGCGGCTAGCGGGGAAACAACCGCAAAGGCCAGCAGGGGCAGGGTGGTTAAAATCCCGATCTGCGCGGTGGATAGAGCAAGCGCATCGCGCACCATGTCCAGCAGAGGTGCCGCGCCGGTGAAGGTGACGCGCAGGGTAGTGGCAATCATCAGAATGCCGAGCAGAAGCAGAGCGCGGCTCTTCTTGCTCGCTGAAGTCGTGGAAGTCATGTGTGGGTGTCCTGAAAAACGGTAAGGCAAAGATACACGCTTCTGCCTTTTTACGAATCAAGCTAAAATGACAGATTATCGCTAAATTCGGACATGCTATGGAACGTGACCTGGATCTCGAAGGCTTTGACCCGGACAGCATCGTGACGCCCGCGCTGGCGTTTCGCATTCGCGCCGCGCAAACCTACAACGAAAAGCCCATTCACACCCACCGAAAAGGGCAGCTGATTCTGGCGCTCCACGGCGGTATCACCAGCGAAGTGACCAACTCGATGTGGATGGTGCCGCCGCAGTATGCTGTCTGGGTACCGGGACAGATGCCGCACAGCAACCGGGTGACGGCAGACGCGCGGCTCTGCTTTTTGTTTATTGAACCTGATGCGATCGCCATGCCGCAGGAGTGTTGCGCGCTGAAGATCTCGCCGCTGGTGCGGGAACTGATTCTGCGTTTGTCTAACGTTGCCCATGAACATCTTGGCTGCGCGCCCATTCAACGGCTGGTTCAGGTGCTGTTTGATGAACTTCCCCATCAGCCGGTTGAGCAGCTCCAGTTGCCTATCTCCTCACACCCAAAAATACGTGCGATGACGGACAGTATGGCGAAAAACCTGAAACAGAAGAAAACGCTGGCCCAGTGGGCCGACGACATGGCGATGAGCGAGCGTAATCTTGCCCGGCTGGTGGTGAAAGAAACGGGGTTGAGTTTTTTACGCTGGCGGCAGCAGATGCAGCTCATCGTTGCGCTACGGTATTTGATAAGCGGGATGACCGTGCAAAATGTGGCGGAGTTGCTGGGCTATGATTCCACCACGGCGTTTATTACCATGTTTAAAAAGGCGCTCGGTACCACGCCAGGGCGCTATCTGAGCACCCTGGCCGGGGACGATTTTACAGACTAGCCAGCTTAAACTGGGAGACGGCGGTATTCAGTTCGTAGGTCTGCGCCAGCAGCGACTCGGCGGCTTCTGAGGCCTGGTTCACCATCGCCGCATTTTGCTGGGTGGTGACATCCATCTGGCTGATGGCCGTGCTGACCTGCTCAATGCCGCTGCTTTGCTCATCGCTGGCGTGAGTGATTTCGACCATCAGGGCGGCCACGCGCTTAACGTCCTGCACCACGGTGTTGATGGTTTTGCCCGCTTCGTTAACCAGCTTACTGCCGCTGGCCACCTGATTCACCGAATCTTCAATCAGCTCTTTAATCTCTTTAGCCGCACTGGCGCTGCGCTGGGCGAGGCTACGAACCTCCCCGGCAACGACTGCAAAACCACGTCCCTGGTCACCTGCCCGGGCGGCTTCCACCGCCGCGTTTAGCGCCAGAATGTTGGTCTGGAAAGCGATGCTGTCGATGACGCCAATAATGTCGGTTATCTTGTTGGCGGAGCTTGAGATGCCGTCCATAGTTTCCACGACCTGTGCCACGACCGCGCCGCCCTGTTCCGCGCTTCTTGAGGCGGTATTCGCCAGCTGGCTGGCGCTCTGGGCATTTTCTGCGTTTTGCTTAACCGTGGCGGTCATCTCTTCCATCGACGAGGCCGTTTGCTCCAGCGCGCTGGCCTGTTCTTCGGTGCGGGAGGCCAGGTCAATATTGCCGCTGGCAATTTCGCTGGAACGGGTGGAAATCTGATTACTGCTCTCGTGAACCAGGTGGATGACCATGGTTAACTGCTGGCACATGGTTTCCATCGCCGCCATCACGCTGGTTCTGTCGCCGTCGCGGACTTTCACTTCGCAGGTGAGATCCCCGCAGGCTACGGCGTTGGCAATTTCGGCCACTTCGCTCGGTTCTCCGCCGAGCGAACGGAAAATGGTGCGGTGTACCCACCAGCCGACAACCAGCAGCAGTAAAACGGCGGCGCCTGAGCCAATCAGCTGCCATTGCGTCGAGTTAGCGCTGCTGTGCCGGGCTTTTTCTACCGCATTGTCGGCATACTCTGCGGAAGCTTTGACGAAGGATTCAATGCCTTTCTGATGGGCGAAGAAGTCTTTATCGGCCGCTTTCAGCTTTTCAAACAGCGGCGTCGGGGCGCCCGAACGAATAAGCTCCACCAGGTCATTGGCATCTTTAATCATCGCCATCCCCGCCTTGTACTGCTCCCCGAGCAGGTTTTCCTGAAGCTCTGGCGGCAGAGTACTTTTCCAGTAATCGACACGCTGGTGCCACTGTGCGCTCAGGCGTTTGATCTCCGCATCGGCCTGGTCGACGCTGAGCGTGCCTTCAACCACGCGCGAGAGCACCAGGCGCAGCTCAATCAGGTAAACCGGCGCGGGCTTGATGTCAGACATCAAATCCTTTGCCAGCAGGCCGCTTTCGGTACTTTGGGCACTTCGGTGGCTGCCGTAGAGTGAAATGGCGGTAACCAGGGCGGACATCAAAATCGAACAGCAAATTAATAACAACAAATTGTGAGCCAGTGATTTCATTTTGCCTCTCCTATTATTTGAAAAGCTTATCGGCGAGAGGGAGGGGAACTTTTCCATCGAATCTGAAAACTCCTGCCTCAGTCACAAATTTATGCCTGAAACGGGGCATTTTTTATTTTTAAAATAATCACTTAACTTAATTATTTGTTAAATCTATAAGTAAAAGATTTAACGCTGTTTTAACTAATATGTTTTCTGCATATGCAATGCAGGATTAAGCATTGGCGAGGGGAGGACGCTTGTGCGAGCGTAAAGACATAGCTCGCTCACAGACGGGATAACAAGGAAAATCAATGGCACAGGTAAAGGCTTTAACGCACACAACTTCACACGCTACGACACAACGTAAATTAACGCTCTCTGCTTTGGTTCTGGCCCTGTCCGGCCTGGCCTCCGCCGCGGTTCACGCAGACCAGTTGGCGGATATTCAAAAAGCGGGAGTGGTTAAAGTGGCTACTTTTGACGCAAATCCACCTTTTGGCTCTATAGATGCTAAAACGCACGATATCGTGGGCTATGACGTTGATTTCGCGAAGGCACTGGCTAAATCCCTGGGCGTTAAGCTTGAGCTGGTGGCCACCAACCCGGCGAACCGTATTCCGCTTCTGCAGTCCGGTAAGGTCGATCTTATCGTGGCGGATATCACGATTACGCCGGAACGCGCCCAGGTGGTCGATTTCTCTACCCCTTATTTTGTGACCGGACAGCAGTTCCTGGTCCCGGCATCCGGGCCGGATAAGCTTGATGATTACGCAAAAGGGCGCGTGGGTGCGGTAAAAGGCACCACCGGAGAACAGGCGCTGGTGCAGCGTTTCCCGTCAATTCGAGTGCTTTCTTATGATGATATCCCGCTGGCTTTTACCGCGTTGCGCAACGGTAACGTCCAGGCAATCACTCAGGACAGCACTATTCTTGCCGGGCTGCTGGCCGAAGCGCCGGATAAGGCGAAGTTTAAAATTCTGCCGGACTTGCTGAGCAAGGAAGAGATTGGCGTTGGCGTGAAGAAAGGGGAGCCAGCCCTTTTGAAAGCGGTTAACGACGAGCTGGTGAAGCTGGAACAACATGGCCAGGCAGAGCAAATCTACAACGCCTGGTTTGGCCCGGACAGCAAAACCCCGCAGCCGCGCAGCTTTAAAATTGTAGCCAAATAATATGTTTAAAAGACCGCCTCATTTGTCCGCAGCTTCGGCTGCGGATTTTTTGCATCTGCAGTCCGCCAGCGTTGAGTTTCGCAAAGCGAGTAAAAACTATGGTGAAACTTCCGTCCTGTGCGAGATAGATCTGACGATCGCGGCCGGTGAAGTGGTGGCGATTTGCGGCCCGTCCGGGTCGGGGAAATCCACGCTGATAAGGCTGATCAACCAGCTCGAAACCCTCAGCGACGGCGATATCTATATTGACGGGAAACCAACCCGACGGTTAAGCAGCATCACACTTCGCCGCCTACGAAGCCGGATCGGTTTTGTTTTTCAGCAGTTCAATCTTTATGCCCATCTGACGGCTGAGCAAAACATTACGCTGTCGCTAACTCACGTTCACGGCTGGAAACGTGAGGAGGCACATCAGCAGGCTTTGGCGTTGCTGGCCCGGGTTGGGCTCGCCGAAAAAGCGCAGCATTATCCAGCGCAGCTTTCCGGCGGGCAGCAGCAGCGCGTGGCGATTGCCAGAGCGCTGGCATCATCCCCGCAAATTATTCTGTTTGACGAACCAACGTCGGCTCTCGACCCGGAGATGATCGGTGAAGTTCTGCAGGTAATGAAGGATCTCGCGCACAGCGGCATTACCATGATTGTGGTCACGCATGAGATGCAGTTTGCGCGTGAAATAGCCGACCGCGTGGTGTTCATTGACGGAGGCGCCATTCTCGAGCAGTCCGCGCCGGAGCAGTTTTTCCGCTCGCCGCAGCATCCGCGCGCGCGGCGTTTTCTGCAAAAGGTGCTTGACCCGCTGCATGCCGACGCCAGGGCTGAACCATGAACAGCTATTTTGACTGGGCTGGCGTGCTGACCGGCGCCCCGCGCGCATGGCTTATTTCAGGTTTACTCACCACCGCGTGGGTGACGCTCGCCGGGATAATTATCGCTACGCTGTTTGCCGTACTGCTGTTGGGGTTGCGGCTTGCTGGTGGCAGGGCAGGGCGTTACATCACCGCAAGCTGGGTCTCAGTTTTTCGCAATACGCCTTTGCTGGTGCAGCTGTTGTTCTGGTATTTCGCCGCGTGGAACGCACTGCCGCAGAGCTGGCGCGGGTTTATTAACGACGATCACAGCTGGTCTCAGCTGCCCGGCGGCGTCTGGTGGCTGACGCCGGAGTTTCTCTGCGCGGCGTGGGGACTGGGGGTTTTCACCTCGGCATTTTTGGTGGAGGAGATCCGCAGTGGATTACAGGCGGTGCCGAAGGGGCAAACCGAAGCCGCGCTTTCTCAGGGCTTCTCGGACTGGCAGCTCTTTCGTACCGTGCTGCTGCCCCAGGGCGTGGTTAATGCCTGGCAACCGGTGGTCGGGCAGTATCTCAATCTGATGAAACTCTCGTCGCTGGCGACGGGGATTGGCTTTGCCGAACTCACCAGCCAGGTGCGTCGCATTGAAAGTTATAACGCCCACGCGTTGGGGGCTTTTGCCGCAGGCACGGTGCTTTATCTGCTGCTGGGGCTGGCAATGAGCGGGCTATTTACGCTCTTTGCGCCAGGGAAACGTGGGCCACGTAAAGCAGGGGGAATAAAACCGGAGGCTCAGCATGATCGCTAACGTTTCGGTTATTACCGAGAACCTCGACTATTTGCTTTGGGGGAGAATGGCTCAGGGTGAACCGGGTGGTGTGCTGCTAACGCTGATGATGGCCGTGGGCGCTGGCGTGCTTGCCCTTGGACTCGGTTTATTGCTGGCCTGTGCTGCCTGGCGTTACGGCGGCATTGTGCGGCGAGCGCTTTTCCTCTGGGCAGATCTTATCCGCGGCATTCCGCTGATATTTGTGATCTTCTGGCTCTATTTCCTGCTGCCTGCCATTACCGGACGTGATTTACCGGGGCCACTAACCGTCACGCTGGCGCTGGCCTGGTTTACCTCTGCGGCGGTGATGTACACCACGCTGGCGGCGCTAAATGCGCTGGCGAAGGGGCAAAGTGAGGCGGCGATCGCCGATGGTTTTACGCCGTGGCAAACGCTGAGGCTGGTGCTGTTGCCCCAGGCGCTGCGCAACGCTTTGCCGTCGTTTGCCGGGCTGTTTATCTCACTGATTAAAGACACGTCGCTGGCGTTTATCGTCAACGTGCCGGAGCTGACAACCGTGGCCGGCCAGGTCAACAGCCGGGTGCAGATTTACCCGGCGGCCATTTTTATTTTTACCGGCCTGGTCTATTACCTGCTGTGCAGCGCGCTGGCCTGGCGTATTCATCGCTGGCAGCGGCCAGGCGCTACTGCTTACCCACAATAAGGGAAACCAGCCCGGCGGCAATGAGCGGCCCAACGGGGACGCCACGGAACAGGGCGACGCCAAGGACGGTGCCGACAAGCAGGCCGCCCACCAGGCCAGGCTGGCTTCCCATCAGCGTAACGCCGCGTCCGCCGAGCCACGAAACGGCTATCCCGACGGCAATTGCCACCAGTGATTTCCAGTGAGTAAAAGAGTGAATCAGGTTGCTGGCGGGCAGGGTGCCGCTGGCTATTGGGGCCATCACGCCGATAGTCAGAATAATGATCCCCACCGTCAGACCCTGTTTCTCAATCCACGGAAAGAAGGTGTTCAGCGGGGTTACGCGCACAATAATCAGTACGAGGATTGAAACCGCGACGGTGGTGTTATGGCTGACAAAACCTAATCCAGCCAGCGCCAGGAGGATCAGAAGTGTGGGGTCAAAAATCATGATATATCCTTGCCAAATAAGAGGTTTTTAACTTTTATTGTTGTGGTGAATGGCCGACAGCGATTCTGTGGCCGTTCATCATTCTGTCATTTTTGTGGTCAATAATTAAGCGATGTGACAGCAGGAAACGGCTTTCAGGAGAAAAGAATGGGCGACCCGGCTTTATTCGATACGATTTGCATCACTGCCGCATTTATCGGGATCGCTTCGGGGTTGGTGCTGTCTGTCCTTTATCTCGAACGCCTCGGGTAGCTATTCAGCGCGGTGAAAATTGACCAACTCCGGGCGCGCAATGCGCAAGTAATCCTGTGTATCCATCACCACTGATTTTTCCAGTAACCCTGCATTAAACGCAATTTCCGAAAAACGCTCGAAAATGGACGGATCGGCCACCAGCCGCAGCTGCGCGTGAAAGCTGAACGGCGGAATAGCGCCAAACACACATCGCGTTAATTCATCCACTTCCGCCGGACTTGCCAGCGACGCTTTCAGGCCGCCAAGCTGCTGCGCCAGCTGGCTCAGATCCGCTTGTTTATCCGCCGCGAGAATGGCCAGCACGTGCAGCTTGACGCCGTTCCCTTTGACTTTGCAGACCAGCGCCTTTGCGCCCTGACCAAGCTCGGTACCGCGGATAGCCGAGACCTCTTCACATTTCCCCGCCGCGACATGGTTTACCACGCGGTAGCGAGCCTGCTGTTGTTCCAGTAAATCGATGAGTTGTTGATGGATGTCTTCGCCTTTTGCCTGCGGTGTCATTGCGCTGCCTCCTTTTTACCAGCCGTATTCGGAATAAATCTCGCCGTTGATAATAGCGCTGATGGCCTGCTTAACATAGGGCACGGTATTTTCCGGCAGCCGCCTGATATTGACCCATAGCAACTCAGAATGCTTATCTGGTTCGGCGACGTAAGGCTGCCCCAGCCAGTCAGAACAGAGAAAGAAGTGGCCCATCCAGGAGCGATCTTCGGTTTTAACGTGCATCGAGTGACCGAGCTTCAACTGTTCGGTATTGATGGTGACGCCCGTTTCTTCATTTGCCTCTCTTGCCGCGGCGCTGAGCTGCGTTTCTCCGTTCTCAAGTCCGCCCGCGGGCAGGCTGTAGAAGCCGTCCATCCAGCCGGTGTTGGCCCTGCGGATAAGACAAATTTCATCGTCACGGCGCAGCACAACAAAGACCGCGACGGAAAGCTGATAGCGTTCTCTTCTCATCATTTTCGACTCTTGCTTTTGTGGTCTGTAAATATATACAGTGTTATTGACCAGGTTCAACGCAAGAACTGGTAGGGCGACAATGGGCAATGTCAGTGGAGAACGCGATGTCGGGTTTCAATCTAGAAATTTCTGATCACATCAACGAAGAGCATTCGTTGCCTATCGAAGCGGGGCTTAGCGAGTTTAACGCCGCCATGAGCGGGCTAAACGATCGTAAACCGCTAGCGGTTGTGGTGCGCAGTCCCGAGAGCGGGAAAGTCGTGGGTGGCATGCTGGGGCGTTCTTCATTGGGCGTGCTGTTTATCGATCTTTTTTACCTGCCGCCGGCGCTGAGAGCCCACGGGCTGGGAAGCGAGATCCTGAGGACGTTTGAAGCGGAAGGACGCAGGCGCGGCTGCGTGGCGGCCTTTTTATATACCATCAGTTTTCAGGCACCGGACTTTTACCGAAAGCATGGCTGGGAAGAATTTGGCAAAATTGACTGTTTGCCCGAAGGCACCAGCCGGTATTTTATGAAGAAGGCGCTTTAGGCTAACAAAAATAAAGGCCGGTCAATGCCGGCCTCTTATGCGTTGTACGCTTTTTAAATATCGTCCATGGTGTGGCCGACAACAATTTCCAGCGCGTTGCGGTAGACATCGCACATTACCACATCGTCGGTGGTCTCCAGGGCGTCAACCAGCCACAGAATAATGGCTTTGTTGGAGACGGATTTATTGGCAGACAGAATGGCCGTGATTGCCTGAGAAATGGCCGCGTTCTCTTCGGCATGCCGGTCTCCGGAGCTTCTGATGTAGTCGGATAATGCCTGGCTGGCATGCCCGGTATGTATTTCAGAGGTATTGGAAATTAGCTGTGTCATAGTCACTCACCGTTTTTCAGTTATTGGCCATGGGCCGCTAGTGGACGTTTTTTGCGTTACGCTGGTTAGTCTCTACCGCTTTTAAACGCGCTTCTTTTTCTGTCTTTCCCGCTGAGGCCTGGGAAATATTGCCCTCGATTTCACCGATAATTTTTTGCAGCACTCGACGCCGCCGTGGATCCTGTTCTGTCATGAGCATCGCTTCTAACCTGGCCACCAGGGCACGGGTGTTTATCGCGCTGTTGCCGTTGAGCAGTGATAAGGCTGCTTCACCGATAATCTCATCCGTTAATTGTTCATCGTCGCTTCTCTGCATGTCGTTACTCCTGATTTCCCCGCCAGTGTTTGAATAAATGCTGGCATGAAGTCATTAGCCGGAGCCTGAGAATGAGGAAGGATTCAGCATTTACAACTCTGTGGCTTCACTCCCGAGAGGGCGCGCAGGCCATTAATCTTCTGGCACTCCGATTTGGCTATCACCTTAGCGGGCGAAAAGCATGCCCAGCAGCGCCTGATAATGCTTTTCCTCTTCTGGCTCGGAAACCCTGTCCAGGCGAGAGAGCAATTTTGTACAGATCGCCTTTCGGTTCAGGTTGCGGCCATCGCTAAGAATTTCGAGCACGATTTGCCCCATAGTTTCCTGCTGGGAGAGCGGTGCGGCACCGCTGAAGTAGCGGGCGATATCGTTTTCTGCGGTGTTCTGGCCGGACGTAAAAGTGTTCTGTCGCATAAGTCGCTCCTGTAAGTTCACACTTTGCAAGATGTTAACTAAGTTATGCAATTGCTATAAAAACTGTACATAAAGGTGTATTACTTCGCTTGCTATTTTTTGATTAAAAGTGCTAATCATTATTTATCAATTGGTTATATTTATCTCTTTTTAACTTAATGATGCCATAAGTTGTACATTTGCTTTGCGGTGAAACGATGTCGAAAACGTTGGATGTTGTTCAGTTGTTTAGGTTTTGTTGAGTTTATGGCGACGTCAGGGCGTCGTTCTGTTAAGTTATGGCCTTAAACTTCCGCGGGGAACGACCATGCTCACCACTGTCATCTATCGCAGCCACATTCATACCGGCACCCCTTTTGAGGCTTTGCTAGAGATGGTTTCTGTGGCAAACGCGAAAAATATTGAAGCGGATGTGACGGGAATACTGCTTTTCAACGGCACGCATTTCTTTCAGCTGCTGGAAGGCCCGGAAGAAGGCGTGCAGAAGATTTATCGCGCTATCTGTAAAGATGACCGCCATTACAACATTGTTGAGCTGCTTTGTGATTACGCGCCGGCCCGCCGCTTCGGGCGGGTGGGAATGGAGCTTTTTGATTTAAGAGAGCATGATAAAAACGATGTATTACAGGTTGTGCTGGAGAAGGGCACCAGTCGTTATCAGCTGGCCTACGATGATCGCGCTTTAAGTTTTTTCCGTACTTTTATCGAGTCGACGGAAAAAGAAAACTATTTTGAGATCCCTCCGCGTGATTCATGGGAATTTATCATCGATGCGCCAGCTCATCCGGCAGCCGGCAAGCAAATTCCGCGTGAACACATAACCTTCAGCCTATTATTGACCCGATGGCCCGTTCCGTCGCGGCTATCGAGGCGTTAGCCGCGGATCCTGTTTCAGCTGAAGCGCTGGATGGCGATGTTTACCAACTCGATCTCCTGCGCGCGAAGGCGGCTTTTGCCGCAGCTCAGGCTGCTAACATTGGCCGGCAAACGCTCTGCATCAATCTGCAGCCCATGACGCTGGTGATGATTCCTCGCACCGTAGAACAGCTGCTGGCAGATATAGAGACAAACAGACTTGTCCCTGAGCAGGTGGTGATTGAATTCACCGAAAGCGAGATCATTCCTCATATGGAGGCGTTTACCGACGCTATCAGGCAGCTTAAATCGGCAGGTATTAAGCTGGCGATTGATGATTTTGGCGCAGGATTTGCTGGCCTGCAGCTGCTGGCGCAGTTTCAGCCGGAGAGGCTCAAGATTAATTGGGAGCTGATTCGGGACATCCATAAAAGCGGGCCACGGCAGGCCATTATTCTGGCGATCATCAGGTGCTGTGCCTCGCTTGAAATCGCGGTCTCTGCCACCGGGATTGAACAACCGGAAGAGTGGATGTGGCTGGAGGCGGCGGGTATCTCGCACTTCCAGGGCAACCTGTTCGCCAAACCCTGTGTGGGAGGCTCTTTCAGGATTGCCTGGCCAGAACGTAAGGCCGAACAGTAATTTCTGTCCTGGTGACTTCCCCAAAAGCTTTTAGGTTTCACTTGTACAACCCGGAAAAAAATTGTACACATTGAACAGATTGACTAGTGTTTTAATGGAAGCGTGAGATCTGTGTACGGGGAGGGACACTATGGCCTATTACACTATCGGTGATGTAGCAGAGCGATGTGGCATCAACCCGGTCACCCTGCGGGCCTGGCAGCGCCGCTACGGTTTGCTGAAACCTCAGCGCAGCGAGGGCGGCCATCGGCAGTTTGATGATGCAGACGTTCAGCGCATTGAAGAAATTAAGTACTGGATGAGCAAAGGCGTTTCCGTGGGCAAAGTAAAAGCCCTGCTGGAGCGTAGCCACGTGCCGGAAGAGCAGCTGTGGGTGACGTTGCAGGAAGAAATGATGCTTCTGCTCAGGAAGGTTAACCCTGCGAAGCTACGCGAGAAAATTGTGGCCCTGAGCCGGGAACACAGCGCCGACCTGCTTATCGACAATCTCTTGTTACCTGTGAGAAACAAACTCGCTCAGGATGAGTCTACGGCTTCGTTGATGCGTAGCCTGCTCGATGGCGTATTGATCCGCCACTGCGCTCAATGCCTGGCAGAAGCGCAAAGCCAAAGTGGGGAAGAGATCGTGCTTATTGGCTGGCAAACGGACGATCGAACAGCCTTGTGGCTGGAGGCGTGGCGTCTATCCCGCCGGGACAAGAATGTTAACGTGCTTGCCGAACCGGTTGAAACGTTACGCCCGGAGCTTTTCCCCGGCCAGCATATTTTTTTGTGGACGGGAACAACGCTGTCGCAAGCGCAGCAAGAACAGCTTGCTCACTGGAAGCAGTGGGGATACGACATTGAGCTTCATCAATAAGTGGGCGCAAGCCTGATTCAGATTACTCGTCTGGTTTCTTAGGTAATGAGAAGAGAAAAGCCGGTGAAGCACCGGCTTTTTGATTTTACGTTACCCGTGGGTATCACTGGTCTGCTTCTGGAACAGCTCCCGGAACACCGGATAGATATCATCCTGATCCCGAATATGCTGTATCGCGAAGTTATCGAAGGTACCCTGCAGGTTTTCGTATTCGCGCCACAAAGTCTGGTGCGCCCGGCGGGTGATTTCGATGTAGCTGTAGTAGCGAACCACAGGCAGCAGTTTTTTCGCCAGAATTTCATGGCACAGCGGTGAGTCGTCTGCCCAGTTGTCACCGTCCGAGGCCTGCGCAGCGTAGATGTTCCACTGCGCCGGATCGTAACGTTCCTGCACCACCTCATCCATTAATTTCAGGGCGCTGGAGACAATAGTGCCGCCGGTTTCCTGCGAGTAGAAGAACTCGTGTTCGTCCACCTCTTTGGCCTGAGTATGGTGGCGAATATAAACCACCTCTACGTTTTTATAGGTCCGGCTCAGGAACAGATAGAGCAGGATATAAAAGCGCTTGGCCATGTCTTTCGTCGCCTGGTCCATGGAGCCGGAAACGTCCATCAGGCAGAACATCACCGCCTGGCTGGAAGGTTCCGGGCGTTTCTCGTAATTCTTGTAGCGTAAATCGAAGGTGTCGATAAACGGCACGCGGGCGATTTTTTCCCGCAGCTCCGCAATCTCTTTGCGCAGACGCTCCTCTTCCAGCAGCTGAGCGGGCTCGCTGCGGCTGACGATGTCGAGATTTTCTTCCAGCTCGTGCAGCAAACGGCGTTTACCCGCGCTCATCGCCGTGCGGCGTGCCAACGAGTTTTGCAGCGAACGAACAACGCTGATGTTGGCCGGAACGCCGTTAGAGGTAAAACCGGCGCGATGGGATTTAAACTCGGTTATCTGCCGGTGCTGGTTACGCTTCAGGTTCGGCAGCGCCAGATCCTCGAACAGTAAATCGAGGTATTCGTCTTTGGATATCTGGAACACGAACTCATCCTGGCCTTCGCCGTCCTGGCTCGCCTGGCCCTGGCCGCTCCCACCACCGGCACCGCCGCCCTGAGGGCGCTCAATGCGGTCATTTTGTACAAAGTGGTCGTTGCCCGGATGGACGCGGTGACGCAGGCCGCCTCGACCCTGATGAAACATCGGTTCGTTGATATCCTCAATGGGGATGGACACGGATTCGCCGCTGTCCACGTCGGTTACCGAACGCTTGTTGATGGCCCCGGAAATCGACTGTTTAATCTGCGCCTTATAACGGCGCAAGAAGCGCTGGCGGTTGACCGCGCTCTTGTTTTTGCCGTTAAGCCGCCTGTCTATGAAGTAGGCCATAGTTCCCCCAACTGCTTATGCCAGGTGCGCAAACAGGCCACGCCGCCCGGCGTGACCTGCAGGAAACTCCCTTAAGAAGACTTACGGACCCGCAGATACCATTCACACAGCAGGCGAACCTGCTTGCGGGTGTAGCCTTTCTCCATCATCCGATCGACAAAATCATCGTGTTTCTTCTGCTCGTCGGTGGAGGTTTTGGCGTTGAACGAGATAACGGGCAGCAGCTCTTCGGTGTTCGAGAACATTTTCTTCTCGATGACCGTGCGCAGCTTCTCATAGCTGGTCCAGTTTGGGTTACGACCATTATTATTGGCCCGGGCACGCAGCACGAAGTTGACGATTTCATTACGGAAATCTTTCGGGTTACTGATCCCGGCCGGTTTTTCAATTTTCTCCAGCTCCGCGTTGAGAGATTCCCGGTCAAACAGCTGGCCGGTATCCGGGTCGCGGTACTCTTGATCCTGAATCCAGAAATCAGCGTAGGTGACATAACGGTCAAAAATATTCTGTCCGTACTCTGAGTAAGATTCCAGGTAGGCGGTCTGGATCTCTTTGCCGATAAATTCCGCATATTTCGGGATCAGATAGCCTTTCAGGTACTCAAGGTATTTTTCCGACTGATCCTGCGGGAACTGCTCGCGCTCGATTTGCTGTTCCAGCACGTAGAACAGGTGAACCGGGTTCGCCGCGACTTCAACGTGGTCAAAGTTGAACACGCGAGAAAGGATTTTAAAGGCGAAGCGCGTTGAGAGCCCGTTCATGCCTTCATCAACCCCGGCGTAGTCGCGATACTCCTGGTAGGATTTGGCTTTCGGGTCGGTGTCTTTCAGACTTTCGCCATCATAGACGCGCATTTTTGAGTAGATGCTGGAGTTTTCCGGCTCTTTCAGGCGCGACAGGATAGAGAAGCGAGAAAGCGTTTCCAGCGTGCCAGGGGCGCACGGCGCATGGGACAGTTCGCTGTGGTTAAGCAGTTTCTCGTAGATTTTGATCTCTTCGGAAATGCGCAGGCAGTAAGGCACCTTGACGATGTACACGCGGTCAAGGAAGGCCTCGTTGTTTTTGTTATTGCGGAAGGTGACCCACTCGGATTCGTTCGAGTGCGCAAGAATAATACCGTTAAACGGCAGGGCGGAGATACCTTCCGTGCCGTTGTAGTTGCCTTCCTGGGTGGCGGTCAGCAGCGGGTGAAGCACCTTGATTGGCGCTTTAAACATCTCGACAAATTCCATGATGCCCTGGTTGGCCCGGCACAGCGCACCGGAATAACCGTAAGCATCCGGATCGTTTTGCGCGTGGTGTTCCAGTTTGCGGATATCCACTTTACCGACCAGCGCAGAGATATCCTGGTTGTTCTCATCGCCGGGTTCAGTTTTCGCGATAGCAATCTGGGCCAGAATGGACGGCCAGACTTTTACTACGCGGAATTTAGTGATGTCGCCGCCGAATTCGCTCAGGCGTTTGGCTGCCCACGGCGACATTATGGTGCCGAGGTAGCGGTTAGGAATGCCATATTCTTTTTCCAGAATGGAGGCGTCTTCCTGCGGATTGAACAGGCACAGCGGATGGTCGTTGACCGGGCTACGTTCGCCGTTGGCGCTCAGCACGTAAATAGGGACGCGCTGCATCAACGCTTTCAGGCGCTCGGCCAGCGATGATTTACCGCCCCCCACCGGCCCCAGCAGATAGAGAATTTGTTTCTTCTCTTCCAGTCCCTGAGCCGCGTGTTTCAGGTAGGCCACGATCTGCTCGATAGCCTCTTCCATGCCATAAAACTCTTCAAACGCCGGGTAACGGGCAACCACCCGGTTTGAAAAGAGACGGGACAGCCGTGGCTCTGTGGCAGTGTCTACCATCACTGGTTCACCAATGGCCGTCAATAGCCGTTCTGCCGCATTCGCGTAGGCACTGCGATCTTGTTTACAGATAGCAAGAAATTCCTGCAGTGTGAACTCTTCGTCCTTGGCAGCTTCATAACGCTGGCGATAGTGATCGAATATATTCATGGCATGCCGTCCTTTCGTTTTTAGCACAGGTTAAAGAGCCGTTGGTATGTGTAATAGAGGCTCCCCGGAAGACGTCTGCTAAATGAACAGCAACCCTTGTGCCAGGTTGATACCGGGCGCTCACGCCGCCGTCTCAGCGATTCACCTTCCTAAAATAAAGCGTAGATGGCATTTGCAAAACTTGCATACGGCCAACGCTCAATTTCAATGACATATCAATAACTCATCCTAAAAATTTCGTATTTGAGATAAGCGGCAGCGTTCGCTTTCATCTGGCTGACATAAAGCTGAAAATCCGCCGTCATCTGATTGCGGGAAGCTATTAAGTTGGTTGAAGGTTGTGACTAAGTAAATTATTTGGGATGGGAGCCAAGGGCGGTTACACTTCCTGCGCTGATTATTTGATTAAAGGACTGAAAGGATTGTGACCAAATTCAAAATTCTCGCATTAGGCGTACTGCTTGCCTCCTCCGTAACCGCTGCGCATGCAGAGGGCCCGTGGTCTGTCGGTGCGGGTGCGCTGATTTCGCCAAACCCTTACAAAGGTGACCAGAACCGCCTCTATCCGGCGCCTCTGCTGGGCTATGAAGGTGACAATTTCTACTTCCGCGGCTTCAACGCGGGTTACTACCTGTGGAATGACGAAGCCGATAAGCTCTCCGTGACTGCCTACTACTCGCCGCTGCATTTCAGGCCGAAAGACAGCAACTACGACAGTATGCGTGCGCTGGACTACCGCCATTCTACCGTGATGGCGGGTCTGTCTTGGGTGCATAACACGGATTATGGTTTCCTGCGTACCGTGCTGGCCGGGGATATCCTCGACAACAGCAACGGCATCACCTGGGATACCGCCTGGCTGTACCGCTACAACGCCGATCGCCTGACGCTGACGCCGGGCGTGGGTGTTGTCTGGGACAGCAAGAAACAGAACGATTACTACTACGGTGTAAGCGGCAAGGAAGCGAACCGCAGCGGCCTGAACGAGTACGATGCAGGCAACAGCTGGTCGCCATATGTTGAGCTGTCCGTTAACTACAAGCTAAATGCAGACTGGAACGTGTTCGGTATGGGCCGCTATATGCGTTTGTCCAAAGAAGTGACCGATAGCCCAATGGTCGACAGCAACTGGACTGGTGTGCTGCTGACGGGTGTGAACTACAGCTTCTGATTGGTGCAACTTATGCACTAAAACGGGGCGTTTGCGCCCCGTTTGCTTTTCTGTGGTGCAGAGGCTTGCCGCCTTTGCCCTACGCTGGTGAAAGCCGCTTAGCCTTTCTTCGCCACGCTGATAGTCTGACTCAGGCGAGTCGGTTTCTCCGCGCTGGCTTTTTGCTTTTTAGACGCGCAGGCGGTCTCTACGCAGACGAAGGTTTTGTAGCCGTCATCCGGCATATCACCCATCGAAATGGACAGCGCCGGACCCGGGTTCCAGCCCACCACGTTGTAATGATGGTGATGAACCACGTTCAGGGTACGTTTCAGACTGCTTGCGTCGTGAATGACGCTGCACTCTTCCGGTTCCAGGTAGAGGCGATCGGTGCGGTCCGGGAAGGTCTGCACGCCGTCGGTAAGCTGGCCAGCCGCTTCATTCAGTACCTTATCGATGTAAGGCTTGCCGAGGCCGCTGACTTTCACATCTGCGATATCGCCGACGTTGAAGTAGGTGTGTAGGGCCGAAGTGGTTTCGAACTCACCGTGTGCTTCCAGCTCGATTTCACAGGTTTTGCCCAGCTTAAAGCGGGCATACAGCGTGAATTCATGTGGCCACAGCTTCAGCGTCTCTTCATTGTTATGTAGCTCAAAAGTCAGCACTACGCCGTTGGCGTCTTCATTGTGCGCGCTCAGCGTCCACGGCTGGTTGCGGGCAAAACCGTGCGCCGGCAAGCCTGACTGTTCCGCCGGGCCAAACCACGGCCAGCAAATCGGAACGCCGCCGCGCAGCGCTTTGCCTTTATGGAACGGGGTGATGTCGCTCAGCCACAGTACCTCATCTTCACCGGCAGGCTGCCAGGAGAGCAGGTGAGCGCCCTGAAGTGCGAAAGATGCCCGCACCTGTGGGTGATCAACGACGATGACATCCAGTTCATCGTTTACGCGGCGGGTAAGGGCAGGGGTAATTTGTTCGACGACCGGAAGTGCAAAAATTTTATTAATCATTTCTTTTTTCCTTAGTCCTGGTGATTTGAGGCAAAAAAAAGAGCGACCGAAGTCGCCCTTTAGGATCAGGTTCTCATCTCAACTTATTTGGAGATGTGAGCAATCAGATCCAGTACTTTGTTGGAGTAGCCAGTTTCGTTGTCGTACCAGGAAACCAGTTTCACAAAGTTGTCGTTCAGTGCGATGCCTGCTTTAGCATCGAACACGGAAGTCAGTACTTCGCCGTTGAAGTCGGTAGAAACTACGTCATCTTCGGTGTAGCCCAGAACGCCTTTCATTGCGCCTTCGGAAGCAGCTTTGATTGCTTTCTTAATTTCTTCGTAAGAAGCAGCTTTTTCCAGACGAACGGTCAGGTCAACAACGGACACGTTAGGGGTAGGAACGCGGAACGCCATACCGGTCAGTTTGCCTTTCAGCTCTGGCAGTACAACGCCTACCGCTTTAGCAGCACCGGTAGAAGAAGGGATGATGTTCTGAGCTGCGCCGCGGCCGCCGCGCCAGTCTTTGTGAGACGGGCCATCAACGGTTTTCTGAGTTGCGGTGGTAGCGTGAACGGTGGTCATCAGGCCTTCAACGATACCGAAGTTGTCGTTGATAACTTTAGCCAGTGGTGCCAGGCAGTTGGTGGTGCAGGATGCGTTGGAAACGATGTCCTGGCCAGCGTATTTTTCGAAGTTAGCACCGCGAACGAACATTGGGGTGTTGTCTTTGGAAGGACCAGTCAGAACAACTTTTTTCGCGCCAGCAGTGATGTGCTTACGAGCGGTTTCGTCAGTCAGGAACAGACCAGTTGCTTCAGCAACAACGTCAACGTTCACTTCGTTCCACTTCAGGTTAGCCGGGTCACGTTCTGCGGTAACACGGATAGTTTTACCGTTAACAACCAGGTTGCCGTCTTTAACTTCAACAGTACCGTTGAAACGACCGTGAGTTGAGTCGTACTTCAGCATGTAAGCCATATAGTCAGCGTCTAACAGGTCGTTGATTGCAACGATTTCGATGTCAGAACGTTCCTGAGCAGCACGGAAAACGATACGGCCGATACGACCAAAACCGTTGATACCTACTTTGATAGTCATAGTATTCCACCAGCTATTTTTTAGTGAATAAAAGGTTGGCTGTAAAATTACAAAAACCTTACGCAGCGTCAAGCGGAATCGTGTCAATCATTGCGACAAATCAATCCTGTGGCCAGGGTTTGTACGACTGAACGCCTCACGCTTCCTTTTGGGCTTAAATCCAAATGGGGACGATGCGGGGGATTTTAAACGCCAGTCCCAACAATAATGTGATTCACGTCACGCTTTGTGCCGTGCCAGAATTTCAGGGCTAAGTTTAGAACAAAAAGCAGCACGGCGTTGTTAATTTTTTGTTAGAATGGTGCCGTGAGCTGTCCCAATTGAACTGACCGAGATGTACGCCTATGTCTAATCAATTACCCCCTGATTCAAATAAGAAAAACCTCAGCGAAATGCAATACTACGTGACTCAGAAGCACGGCACTGAACCGCCGTATTCCGGACGTTTACTGCATAACAAGCGTGACGGGATTTATCACTGCCTGGTGTGTGAAGCCCCGCTGTTTCTTTCGGAAACAAAATACGACTCAGGCTGCGGCTGGCCTAGCTTCTACGAGCCTGTCAGTCCCGATGCCATTCGCTATCTGACCGATAACTCGCACGGCATGGAACGCGTTGAAATCCGCTGCGGCAGCTGCGACGCGCACCTTGGCCATGTGTTCCCGGACGGCCCACAGCCGACCGGAGAGCGGTATTGCGTTAACTCGGCCTCCCTGAGCTTTACCGATGGGCAAAACGGTGAGCAGGTTGAGGGCTGAAGAATCGATTCAGCTAATTATTCCTCGACGGAGCGTAAGATGAGCAATCTGGATGAGATGTTGAGCGTGATGACGCCTGAGATTTATCAGCGCCTGGCGACCGCGGTCGAGCTGGGGAAATGGCCTGATGGCGTGGCGCTGACTCAGGAGCAAAAAGACAATAGTCTGCAGCTGGTGATGCTGTGGCAGGCGCGCCACAACACGGATGCGCAGCACATGACCATCGACACCAACGGCCAGATGGTGATGAAGAGCAAGCAGCAGCTGAAAGCGGAGTTTGGCATTGAGCCCGCCCCGTTTGTGACCATGAAGCTGCAATAAGTAAAAAGGGAGACTCGCTGGTCTCCCTTATTTTTTATCGTGTTACTGATTATTTAGCGTGTTCAATGCCCAGCGACTCGGCGAGCTGCTTCGCCAACTGGTTGTTGTCATCTGCGCCATATTCCCAGAACATCGCCCCTCCTAAGCCTTTCTCCTTGATGTACTCGGCTTTAATTTTCACCGAACGCGGATTCTCGTAGGAAATGGCGAACAGCGGTTTACCTTCAGAAGACTTCAGCGTCAGGTATGGCACCTTCGCGTCGTCATCCCACTCTTCGGTAAAGCGTTTCTGCGGATCGTTCAGCATTTTCTTCACCAGGTCGTTGTATTTGACGTAAGTGTCTTTCGTCAGATCCACGCCCAGCGCGGTTTTAAACAGCGCCAACTCTCGCTCGCCGAAGTAAGGCTGTGTGACCGGGTTTTTCTGCGCATCGGGTTTTGACCAGTCGATGCCTGGCTCAACGGCACGCTTAGGTACGCGGCCATAGAAGCCGATGCCGAGGTTCATCTGCTGCGGTTTCAGCCCGGCTGCAAGGTAGTTATTGACCACGAAGTCAGCACTGTACTTGTCGGCTTCCGCCACGGTCGGCCATTTTTTCGAATCATAGAGATTCGAGTTGAAGTACTGTGTGCCGTACGCCATGTCGTAAGTCATCAGGTTGATGTAGTTCAGCACCGGCGCAATGGCTTTCACGTCAACCCAGCTTTTCGGACTTTCGGCATTGGCCCCGACGGCGATGGTGACCAGTTTTTGATCGCCCACGGCTTTGCGCAGCTCTTTCAGCAGGGCGGTGAAGTTGTCCCGGTCGGCGTCCAGCTTATCAACTAATCCCCACGCCCCGTTCACCGGGAACTCCCAGTCAAGGTCGATGCCGTCCAGGCCATATTTATCCATCACCTCCTGCACGGAGCGGATAAACACCGCGCGGTTCTCTGGCGTTGCCGCCGCCGCAGAGAAACCACGAGCGCCCCAGCCGCCAACGGACAGCAATATTTTCAGCTGTGGATTCTGTTTCCGCAGCGTCGGCAGGGTTTCAAGGTCAGAGATAACTTTGGGGGAAAGATAGATTTGATGCAGCTTTGACGAGTCTTTCAGGGCTTCGTTGGTTTCGCCTTTCTCGTCGTTATAAATCAGGCCAAAGGAGTAATTGAGGTGGGTAATCTGGCGAACATCAAGCTTATTGATATCCCCACCGGGGCCGGCAGTAACGTCGCCGCCGCCGTTGAAGTAACCCACGGAAAGCAAAGATTCAGCCTGCGCAACGCCGCTGCAGGCGAGCGTCACCGCGGCCACCAGCGGTAACATTTTACGTGTGAATGACATAATGATTCCTCTTTGACGGGCACAACATAAAAGCTCCCCGGCCACGCTTAACAGACGAAAACGGCGGAAAGCGAAATCAGCTAACGTGCTGAATAAATTCATTGAATATGATTATGAGAGCGCTCCCAGGCGAGGGCGAGCAAAAAAAGCGTAGATTGTGAGCGGAATCGATACAAAAGTGCGGGGCGGGGCGGGGAGCCGCCCCTACAATTATTGGCAGGTAAAGTCTATTGGCAGGTAAAATCGGCGAAGGTCATTAACGTTGCGCCCTCAACCGCCATCTCCTGAAATGCCTCCAGGCTGCTTTGGGGACGCAGGTTCACGCCACGGCAGCCATCGGTGATGACGGTCACCTCATAACCCAGCTTCAGAGCGTCCAGCACGGTAAACTTAACGCAGAAATCCGTTGCCAGCCCCAACACCACCAGGCTGCGGATGCCCTGCTCGTGCAGCCAGGCATCCAGTTCTGTTTGCTGTCGATGGCCGTTATCGAAAAACGCGCTGTAGCTGTCGATAGCCGGATTTTGGCCTTTATAGACGATCTTATCGATGCCGGAAGCTTTCAGCAGCGGGTGAAGTTTTGCGCCTTCGCTGTTCTGGACGCAGTGATCGGGCCACCAGGTTTGTGCCAGTCCATCGAGCGTGCCTTCAGTGAAGGGGGCAGCCTCTTGTGTACTGGCGAAACTACCATGCTTTACCGGGTGCCAGTCCTGACTTGCTACCACGCTTTCACCGCGGGCGTTAAATAGCTCGATAAGCGGGTTAGCGACCTCAATGATGCTGTCACCTTCCGGGACGGCAAGCGTGCCACCGGCACAGAAATCGTTCTGCAAATCAATCAACAGCAAAGCACGTTGCGCCATTGGCGTTCCTTATTCGTCGGGAGTGAGTTCACCACGCAGGTTACGCGACATCGCATCACGGATTGCCTGGGCATCCAGGCCTTGGCTCAGCAGATAGTGAAGCTTGGTTAGCGTCGCTTCGACCGTCATATCGAATCCGCTGATAACGCCAGCCTGGGCCAGCGCGTTGCCGGTTGCATAGCCGCCCATGTTTACTTTGCCGGACATACACTGCGTGAGGTTAACCACCACGATGCCGCGCGCGCTGGCTTCCTGCAACTCTTTAATGAATGCGCCCTGCTGAGGAGCATTCCCCACACCGTAAGAACGCAGGATCAGCGCTTTCACCGGCTGGCGCAGGAAGTTGCCCACGACGTCGGCAGAAATTCCTGGATAGATGGTGACCACGCCAATCGGCTGCGGTGTGATCGGGTGGACAATCAGCTCACCTTCGCCGTGCGGGGCAGGCGGCGTGTTCAGTTTACGAATGTGGATCCCGGCTTCCAGCAGCGGCGCAAGATTAGGGGAGGCAAAGGCATCAAAGCCGTCGGCATGGGCTTTGGTGGTGCGGTTTCCACGATAGAGACGATTGTTGAAGAACAGCGTCACTTCGTTGATCGGGTAGTTGGCCGCCACGTACAGCGAATTGAGCAGGTTGATTTGCCCGTCAGAACGCAGCTCCGCCAGCGGGATCTGCGAACCTGTGACGATCACCGGTTTGCTGAGGTTCTCCAGCATGAAGGAGAGCGCCGAGGCGGTAAACGCCATGGTATCCGTGCCGTGCAGGATCACGAAGCCGTCGTACTCGTCGTAGTGGGCTTTGATGTCATCGGCGATGTGCTGCCAGTCTTCGGGCGTCATGTCCGAAGAGTCCATCAGCGGATCGTATTCGTGGATCGTGAAGTCCGGCATTTCCGGGCGATGGAATTCGGGCATCAGCGCCAGCTGGCGCTGGAGGTGGCCGGAAACAGGAATGTAGCCGTGTTCTGAACGCTGCATCCCGATAGTACCGCCGGTGTAGGCAACGTAGATGGATTTCTTTTGCATGGGTTTGCTCGATGCTTTCGATATTTGCGGCAGAGTATAGAGAGGATGACGGAAAAAAAAAGCCCGGTTTAACCGGGCCTGGGTTGCTGACAAAGAGGGAAAAAGCGTGGTTTTTCCCTCTTTGTGGTTATCAGCCGAAAATCAATGAATTGATTTTCCTGTTTTTTTTACAAACCATCCGGTATTTCTTCTCTCGCCAGAGGTTTGTCAGCAGTCACGCTTTGTCTTTCATCTGTGTTAATCAGCGCACGTCGCCGCAGGTTAGGCAGAAGGCGTAACGGTTTTGCGGATCGTTCATGGTGCCGAACTTATCATTCTGCGCTTTGACCGCCAGCGCGGCATCTGCCAGCGGTGCAGGCAGGTAAGCCTGAATGGCCTGCGGCAGCGCGGCGCGAACCGAGCCGGTCATGGCGTTAAAGACCATGTCGGTGAAGGTCGCGTCATCCTGCCAGAACGCCAGGTGCCAGCTTTTCAACTTCGCCAGCTCTGCGGCCTTGGCGACGGCGTCGTCAAAGTCACCCAGGCTGTCTACCAGACCGTTAGCCTTCGCGTCTTCGCCTGTCCAGACGTGGCCCTGGGCAATCTGGTCGATTTGCTCAGGCGTTTTGTTGCGGGAAGCCGCCACCAGGCCGATGAAGCGCTTGTAGCCATTGTCGATGCTGAGCTGCATCATCTGCTGAACTTCAGGCGGCAGCTTCTTGGTCACGGCCACGTCAGCCAGCGGCGACGTTGACACGCCGTCGGTATGCACGCCAATCGCATCAAGGGTGTTTTCTACGGTGTTAATGACGCCGAAAATACCAATCGAGCCGGTCAGCGTGCTTGGGTTGGCGATGATGTAATTTGCCGGGGTGGAGATCCAGTAGCCGCCGGATGCCGCCATGCCGCCCATTGAAACCACAATTGGCTTCCCGGCTTCACGCGCAGCGACAAGCTCTTCACGGATGGTTTCGGACGCAGTGACGCTGCCGCCAGGGCTGTTCACGCGGAAGACGATAGCTTTCACCTTCGGATCCAGACGCGCTTCACGAATCTGCATCGCCGTGGTGTCACCGCCGACCTGGCCCGGGGTTTCTTCGCCGTCCATGATTGCGCCGTTGGCGAAGATCACCGCAATGGCATCACCCTGCTCAGACGGTTTTTTCACGTTGTAGTCGTAAATGCTGGTGTAGCTAAAGTCTTTGTTCGCCTTGCTCCAGCCGAACTGTTTCACCAGCGCTTTATCTACCACCGCACTGCTTGCCAGCTCGTCCACCAACTTGTTGTCCAGGGCATATTTTGCGGTATCGCCACCCAGTTTTTGCAGGTTATCCAGCAGCGCCTGAGCGCCAGGGAAAGCTTGCTGAGCGGTGATCTGGCGGTTTGCCGCGATGGTGTTCAGGTAGTTTTGCCACAGTTCGCCAATCCAGCGGCCGTCCGCATCGCGCGCGGCTGGGGACATATCGTCGCGGATATATGGCTCGACGGCAGACTTATAGGTGCCGACGCGGAAGACGTGAGTCGAGACCTTCAGCTTATCCAACAGGGTTTTGTAATACAGCGCGTTGGTAGCAAACCCGTGCAGATCAACCATGCCCTGCGGCGAGAGCCAGATTTTATTGGCAAAGCTTGCCAGGTAGTACTGACTCTGGTTATAGCTGTCGCCCATTGCATAAACCAGCTTGCCGCCGTCGCGGAACTCGCGCAGCGCTTTGCCGATGTACTGCATCGAAGGCTGGTCGGCCCCGGCGAAATCTTTCAGATCCAGCACGATGCCGGTGATATTGCGGTCGTCCTTCGCCTGACGAATGGCGTCGACGATGTCGAACAGGGAGTTTTCCTGCAGACGATCGGAGCTGGCGCCCACCAACTGGCGGCCAATCACGCCCAGCTTATTGCTGACCGACGGTTTGTCCACCACCACGCCGGTGATGTCCAGCAGCAACGCGCCGCGTGCGGGCTCCGCTGGCGTGCTTTTTACCTGCATCCAGATGCCGACCCCAACCAGGATCAGCAGGATAAGGAACAAGTTGAGAATAAATTCTCGAATAAAATTAAGCAGACGCCAGGTCCACTTAAAAAAGCCGCTAATAAATCGCCCAATGGTGCGCATGTTTTCTCCATAACCTTCAACAGGGGTATTACCCGCACGCCGCAATGAAGCTGGCTAAAGCGGCGAAAGTAAAGGCTATCCTAAAGAGAGGGCGAGGAAATGTCAGTAGGAAATCGGGGCGACGCTGTAACAAAAACTACGGCTGTGTTAATTTTGTGAATGAAAATCATTTAACGGACTGGGGCAACCTTCGCGCTTTGCCAGTCATTTCATGTCAGTAAGGGGCTTTTAAATGGATGCACTTGAACTTTTGATTAACCGCCGTAGCGCGTCCCGCCTGGCCGAGCCTGCTCCGGCGGGTGAAGTGCTGGAGAATATTCTGCGTGCCGGGATGCGCGCGCCGGACCACGGTACGCTCCAGCCGTGGCGCTTCATTGTTATTGAAGGGGAAGGGCGCGAGCGCTTTGCTCAGCTTTTAGAGAAAGCGGCTATTGCCGCCGGCATGGATGAAAAAAGCGTTGAAAAGGCGCGTACATCGCCGTTCCGCGCCCCGCAAATCATTGCCGTGGTTGCGCATTGTGATGCTAATCATAAAGTGCCGGTGTGGGAGCAGGTGGTTTCCGCAGGCTGTGCGGTGATGGCGATGCAAATGGCGGCGGTTGCCCAGGGCTTTAACGGCATCTGGCGCAGCGGTGCATGGACCGAAAACGACATGGTCCGTGAAGGGCTGGGCGGTCGTGAGCAGGATAAAGTGGTGGGCTTCCTTTATCTCGGTACCCCACAGCTTAAAGCATCCACGACCATCAGCACCCCGGACACGTCAGCGTTCGTTTCTCGCTTCTGATTGAGCGAGATCCTGCCGGGCATCTACCCGGCAGGGGCTTCACTTCTTATTTCTTCTGCTGTTTCGCAAATTCGTCTTTCGCTTTCTGCAACTGCTGCTGGAACGCCGCGTTGGTATGCAGCGTGGCCACTACGGCGGAGCCCACGACGCGCGCGGCGTCAATATCACTCTGCCAGTGGTAGCCGCAAATCACCCGGCTTTGGCCCAGCTCAAACCCGCGTTTCAGGATCTCGTTCTGGCGCTGCGGGTTAATTTCCGCCAGCACCAGCGCGGTTGCCCAGCCAATTGAGGTATGTCCGGACGGATAAGAGCCATTTTTCGACAGCTTATCCTGCTCTTTGGTGTTACAGGTCGGCACACCGTAGAAGGCAAACGGGCGGATGCGCATGTACTTTTCTTTCGCACCGCGCGTGGCGAGGTCACCTGCATCCTCAATCATATTGGTCAGCAGCTTGTGCAGTTCAGGCGAATCTTTCTCGGTAATCGGCGAACCAAACGCGCCGGAGAAAGCGTTAGCCACGCCGCCGCCGCTCAGGTTGGCATCTTCCTCGGCTAACTTGCCGCGTTCTGTCGAGCGCAGCAGGCGGCCTTTCTCATACATCGCCTGGTCATTTAAGAACGCAATACTGCCGATTTCCGGCGGCGGGGGCAGCAGCGCCAGGCTATCGATGGCCTGAGCGTTGGTCAGATAATAGAGATCGGGTTTGGTGGTGGAATCATTTCCTGGCGGGGCGAAGGCAAAGGCCGCAGAGGAGAACAGGCCGGCAATACAGAAAGCCATTACGCGTTTTTTCATTATTATTCCTTACATGCGTGGGTTGTCCAAAGAGTTGCCTGATGGTTGTAACATTACCGTCATATTTTAGTAAAAGAGCGAATCGGCAAAATGCGGTCTGGCTTCACAAAACTTCCGGATTGCCTGCATAGTGAGCAACGGCACGCGAATTAGGACTGTCAGACTTACTACTGAGGCGTTTGAGCGCTACCATATACTCGTCATACTTCAGGCTGCAGCACGAAGTATTCAGCGTAAAAATGCCTAACGACAGGAGATGTCCATGAAGCAAACCGTTCGTTTGACCCAGTACAGCCACGGCGCAGGATGCGGCTGCAAAATTTCCCCGAAGGTGCTGGAAACCATCCTGCACAGCGAGCAGGCGAAGTTTGTCGATCCTAATTTGCTGGTGGGGAACGAAACCCGCGATGATGCGGCGGTTTACGACCTGGGCAACGGCACCGGTATCATCAGCACCACCGACTTCTTCATGCCGATCGTGGACGATCCCTTCGACTTTGGCCGCATCGCGGCGACCAACGCCATCAGCGACATCTACGCAATGGGTGGTAAACCGATCATGGCGATCGCTATTCTCGGCTGGCCGATTAATACGCTGGCCCCAGAAATAGCCCGTGAAGTGATCGAAGGCGGGCGTTTTGTCTGCCAGCAGGCGGGGATTTCGCTGGCCGGGGGCCACTCGATTGACGCCCCTGAACCGATTTTTGGCCTCGCGGTAACCGGCGTCGTGCCAACCGAACGAGTGAAGAAAAACAGCTCTGCTGAAGCAGGCTGTAAGCTGTTCCTGACGAAACCGTTGGGCATTGGCGTGCTGACCACCGCCGAGAAAAAATCCCTGCTGCTGCCAGAACACAAGGGCCTGGCGGCAGAAACCATGTGTCAGTTGAACAAAGTCGGTGCAGAATTTGCCGATATTAGTGGCGTGACCGCGATGACCGACGTAACCGGTTTTGGCCTGCTGGGCCACCTGAGCGAAATGTGTGAAGGCGCGGGCGTTCAGGCGGAAGTCTGGTACGAATGCGTGCCAAAACTGCCGGGCGTTGAAAGCTACATTGAGCAGGGCTGCGTGCCGGGCGGCACCTCCCGTAACTTCGCCAGCTACGGCCAGCTGATTGGCGAGATGCCTGAAGCATGGCGCAACCTGCTGTGCGATCCGCAAACTTCCGGCGGCCTGCTGTTAGCGGTGCGCGCTGATGCGGAAGCCGAAGTCTTTGCGGCTGCCGGGCGTAACGGCATTAAGCTCAGCGCTATCGGTGAACTGAAAGATGCCCGGGCGGGTCGCCCAATGATTGAGATCCGTTAATTCGATGCGGCTGTTTATTGCGGAAAAACCAAGCCTTGCACGAGCGATTGCCGACGTGCTGCCTAAACCTCATCGCAGAGGCGATGGGTTTATTGAATGCGGCAACGGCCAGGTGGTGACCTGGTGTATAGGCCACCTGCTCGAGCAGGCGCAGCCGGACGCCTACGACGGGCGTTACGCCCGCTGGAACCTGGCGGACTTGCCCATTGTGCCGGAAAAATGGCAGCTACAGCCTCGCCCCTCTGTGACAAAACAGCTTAATGCGATTAAAAAGCTGCTGACGCAGGCCACCGAAGTGGTTCACGCCGGTGACCCGGATCGCGAAGGGCAACTGTTGGTGGACGAAGTGCTGGACTACCTTCAACTGGCACCGGAAAAGCGCCAGCAGGTGCAGCGCTGCCTGATTAACGACCTTAACCCGCAGGCCGTGGAACGGGCGATTTCCCGCCTGCGAGCCAACAGCGAGTTTATTCCGCTTTGTGTGTCCGCGCTGGCTCGCGCCCGTGCCGACTGGCTTTACGGGATTAACATGACTCGCGCCTATACCATTCTCGGGCGTAATGCGGGCTATCAGGGCGTACTCTCCGTGGGCCGCGTACAGACGCCGGTGCTGGGTCTGGTGGTACGCCGCGATGAAGAGATCGAGAACTTCGTCGCCAAAGATTATTTCGAAGTGAAAGCCCATATCGTGACGCCTGCCGACGAGCGTTTTGTCGCCGTATGGCAGCCAAGCGAATCCTGCGAACCGCATCAGGACGAAGAAGGCCGTTTGCTGAACCGCAAGCTGGCAGAGCACGTTGTGGCGCGTATCAACGGCCATCCGGCGCTGGTGACCGCCTATAACGATAAGCGGGAATCGGAAGTCGCACCGCTGCCGTTTTCGTTGTCGAGCCTGCAAATTGAAGCGGCGAAACGCTTTGGGCTGAGCGCCCAGAACGT
The DNA here is from genome assembly GCF_001571265.1 of Cedecea neteri NBRC 105707 = ATCC 33855. GTDB lineage: Bacteria > Pseudomonadota > Gammaproteobacteria > Enterobacterales > Enterobacteriaceae > Cedecea > Cedecea neteri. Next base: position 68,700 of record NZ_BCTL01000004.1, read on the forward strand.
GCTAGATATTTGCCAGAAGCTGTACGAAACCCACAAACTGATTACCTACCCGCGTTCCGACTGCCGCTATCTGCCGGAAGAGCATTTTGCCGGGCGCCATGCGGTTTTGAACGCCATTAGCGTCCATCAGCCGGATTTACTGCCGCAGCCTGCGGTAGATGCCGACCTGCGTAATCGCTGCTGGGATGACAAAAAAGTCGACGCGCACCACGCCATAATTCCTACCGCGCGCAGCTCTGCCATCTCATTAAGTGAAAATGAGGCTAAAGTTTATGGCCTGATCGCCCGTCAATACTTAATGCAGTTCTGCGCCGATGCGGTGTTCCGCAAATGCACCATCGATCTGGATATCGCCGGAGGCAAATTTATTGCCAAAGCGCGTTTCCTCGCCGAAGCGGGCTGGCGTGCGCTTTTGGGCAACAAAGAGCGTGACGAAGAAAACGACGGCACGCCGCTGCCGGTGGTCGCGAAGGGGGACGAACTGCTGTGCGAGCACGGCGAGGTCGTTGAGCGGCAAACCCAGCCGCCGCGCCATTTTACGGACGCGACTTTACTGTCGGCAATGACCGGGATTGCGCGCTTTGTGCAGGATAAAGATCTGAAAAAGATCCTGCGCGCGACGGACGGATTAGGCACCGAAGCAACGCGAGCCGGGATCATCGAACTGTTATTTAAACGCGCCTTCCTGGTCAAGAAAGGGCGCTATATTCATTCTACGGAAGCCGGGCGGGCGCTGATCCACTCGCTGCCGGAACTGGCCGCCAGGCCGGATATGACCGCGCACTGGGAATCAACGCTGACGCAAATCAGCGAAAAGCAGTGCCGCTATCAGGACTTTATGCAGCCGCTGGTGCAAACGCTTTATGATCTGATTCATCAGGCGCGAACCACGCCGGTGCGCCATGCATTTAAGGGCATCAAAGCCCAGGATGACGGAAAAAAAGCAAAACGTTGGGCCAAAAAAGAGGGAAGTGATGATGCCAGTAAAAAGCCTGCTCGCCGCCGTCGTGGCGCTAATGATGAGTCTGCCAGCGATGGCGGTGCAACACCGTCAGCCTGACGTTGACGTGATGGTGCCGCCGGAAGTGTTTACCAACAGCAATCAGCCGCAGACGCCGCCGTGTAATCAGTGCTGCGTTTATGAAAACAAAAACTATTCCGAAGGGGCGGTGGTAAAAACGGAAGGCATTTTGCTGCAGTGCCAGCGTGATGACAAAGTATTAGGGACTAATCCACTGGTCTGGCGCCGCGTGAAGCCATAAACGCTTTCAGCAGCGGGATATCCGCCGGGGCGAGGGCATAATCAAGCGCTTCCGGCGGTTTACACCAAGCTAGCTCGCTGTGGCAATGGGCGGTTAACTCGCCTTGAAATACCTCGACGTGCCATGCGTGTAGATTAATCATCCTGCCGGAAACTTCGCGCTGATGGCTGGCAACGTAGCCGCTAATTTGCGCCGTAATCCCCAGTTCTTCCAACAGCTCCCTCGCAAGCGCTTCGGGCTGTGTTTCTCCCGCTTCTACTTTCCCACCCGGAAATTCCCACAGGCCGGGCTGATCGCCATTTTCAGGGCGGCGGGCGAGCAGGATTTTGCCTTCGTGCTCGATAATAGCCGCGACAACATCAAGGTTTTTTAGCATCGGTGTCCATTCTCCGTGGGGCAAGCGTGGCATAATACCCGCCATCACAGCCGATCAGAAGAGTGACTGAACAATGGAAACGAAACGCGCCCCCTGGATTGCGCCTCTGAAAACTTTGCCCAAAAGCCTGCGCCCGATTGTGGCTATGCAGGAAAAACATTTTGGCTCGGTGCTGAACCCAACCCGCTGGTGGGGGCGACTGCCGTATCTGTTCTGGCTGGTGGCGTTGTTTGTCGGTTTTCTGGAAAGGCGTCGGGCAAAAATCGACCCGGTGATTCGTTCTCTGGTAATGACCAGAGTGTCGCAGCAGTGCAGCTGTGAATTTTGTATCGACGCGAACAGCCTGCGCCTTGCTGAACGCAGCGGGTCGATGGCGAAAGTGTTGGCTGTAGCCAACTGGCGCAGCGAACCGGGTTTCAGTGAGAAAGAGCGGGCCGCGCTGGCCTACGCCGAAGCGATGACCGCCACGCCGCCGCAGGTACCTGACGAACTCAAACAGACGCTTAAGCAGCATTTTAACGACCAGGCAATGACCGAGCTTACCGCCCTGATTGCTTTTCAAAATCTTTCCGCCCGCTTTAACGCCGCGCTGGATATCCCCTCCCAGGGGTTGTGCCCGACGAACGGGAAAAAATAAATGTTCGACAGCTATCTTCATCCGCGCATCAAACCCGCCCTTAACTGCCTCGCCGCTGCGTTGGACAAACCTGCCATCACGCCGGATCGCCTGACGCTGGCGGGGTTTGCTCTGGGCGTGCTGGCGCTGCCTTTCCTGGCGCTGCAGTGGTATGGCCTGGCGCTGCTCGCCATTGTGTTTAACCGCCTGCTTGATGGCCTGGACGGCGCGCTGGCAAGGCGAAGAGGATTAACCGACGCGGGCGGTTTTCTCGATATCGCGCTGGATTTTCTGTTTTACGCCCTCGTGCCGTTTGGTTTTATCCTCGCTGACCCGTCGCAGAATGCGATTGCCGGCGCGTGGCTGCTGTTTTCGTTTATCGGCACCGGCAGCAGTTTTCTGGCGTTTGCCGCCCTGGCGCAGAAGCACGACATCGCCAACCCGGGCTATGCCCATAAGTCGTTTTACTATCTGGGCGGGCTGACGGAAGGCACCGAAACTATCCTGCTGTTTGTGCTTGGCTGTTTGTTTCCAGGTTGGTTTGCCTGGCTGGCGTGGATCTTTGGCGGACTGTGCTGGCTCACGACGCTGAACCGCGTCTGGGGCGGGTATAAAACGCTAAAACGGCTGGGTAAATCCGCAGATTAAGACCCCTTATCCCTAAGAGGCGAAGGCGCGTGCTATTCATCCCCTCTCCACTTTGGGGAGAGGGGCGTAATCCTCAAGCCAGAATCAGTTCGGCTTACGCTTGCCGCTCACGACAGGATTTTTAGGATCCGCGCTCCATTCGTACCAGCCGCCGTCATACAGGCCGACGTTCTTCCAGCCCATTGCCCGCGCGTACATCAGCGTTTCGGAGGCGCGCCAGCCGGTGCCGCAGTAGAAAGCAACGTGCTGATCCGGCGTGATATTCCAGGTTTTCCACATGGCGGCGATATCGTCCCCGGTGCGCATGGTGCCGTCCGGATTATGGAAATCTTCCATATGCGTGGAGTCAGATCCCGCGTGGCCCCAGCGCGCGCCCGCAATTTCGCCTTTTGGCTTGATGTAGCTGTAGCCGCTGGTGGTGCCGATAAATTCAGGCCAGGAACGAATGCTGACCAGAGAAGCATCTTTGCGATGCAGCAGCGCCCGGGCCTGTTCTATGTCAAGCATCAGCTGCGGCTGGCCTGGAATTGGGGCACCAAAATCGTCAGCCGGAGCCGGGTGGGGCGGAAGGCCTCGTTCAACAGGCAGCTCCGCCGCGCTCCAGGTTGTCCAGCCGCCGTCCAGCAGGCGTACATCTTTCACTCCGGCATACAGCATAATCGCCGCTACGCGCGCTGCGGCATAGACGTCACGGCCATATAAAATGACCGTGGTATCGTGCCGGATGCCGTGCTTCGTCAGCATGGCTTTCAGCTTGTCGTCGGACACTTTGTTCCACAACGGCTCGCTTTCCACCTCTTCGGTGTTGATGTAGCCCGCGCCGGGAATATGGCTGAGCAGGTATTTTTTCGGCGAACCCCAGCCCGCTTCAATCACTTTCCACTCCCCGGCAGGCGCGGCGGTCACCGGCTTTTTATTCTGCAAATCGTGGATCCACTGCGGATAAACCAGCTGCTCAAAATGTGCCAGTTTTTGCAGGCGGGAAGGATCCTGCAGCCCGTCTTTGAGCATTGAAATCTGGGTAAAGCCCAGTTTTTCTAAGCGAGCTTTAACGGCCTGAGCGTCGTCACCGTACAGCGCCATTAATCCAGACTTGTTCAACTGATGCTGTTTAGCCCACGTTAAAAGCTGTTCGTCGCTCATCAGCGTCAGCCACGATGCAGAGAGATTCAACGCGGCAGGTTCATGGCCGCCGCTGGCGTTTAAGGTCTGCGGCCAGCCGTTGTAAAACGCGCTCGGGCGAGTATCAATCACCACGCCGTTTTCGGCTTTTACGCTTGAGAGGTTCATTTCAGCAGGCATCGCGGCGGCCAAAGTGACATGGGACAGCCCGGCAAGCAGCAGGGCGGTGGTTAACTGAGAAACACGTTTCATCTAATAACCTGAAGGATAGCAAAAGAGCCGCCAGTTTAGTCACCGTTGGACCTGGCTTCTTTGCGATATCTCATGTTCGGTGGGCTAAAGCCGGATAACCTGTCCACCGGGGGGAATATCTTGCTCATCGTGGGTTACCATGACCACCGGCAGCCCGAGCTGGTTGGTTTTTTGCCAGACAAATTCCCGGAAACTCTGACGCAGCGGCAGATCCAGCCTGGAAAAAGGCTCATCCAGCAGCAGGGCTTCAGGCTCGGCAAGCAGGGCGCGGAGCACGCTGATTCGTGCGCGCTCACCGCCTGAAAGCGTCGCAGGATCTCTGCGTTCATAGTTTGCCAGCCCGGCGCTTTCCAGAGCCTCCGCGACAACATGCTGCCGCTGCGATCGCCCAACGACGGAGGCGGGAACCGCCATCCGCAGGTTTTGCCCAACGTTGAGATGAGGAAACAGCAATGCATCCTGGAACAAAATGCCGATGCGGCGCCGTTCGACGGGCAAAGAAGTTAAGCTGCGCTGGTTAAGCAGCAGCGTGCCCTGAGCGCTAAATTCTGGGGCTAAATCACCGATGATCCAGTTCAGGAACGTCGATTTACCCGCGCCGGAGGGGCCCATTAAAGTCGCAATTTTACCCGGCGCAACATCAAAACTGATATCCATCAGCAGCGGTTCGCCGTTGCGGAAGAGGGAGCAATTTCGCACGCTGAGCATTAGCGCAATCCTTTTCTGTGGGTGCCGACCAGGCGGCTGACCGAGATAGTGGCGATAAATATGGCCATCGGCAGCAGCATTTGCAGCAAGGCCTGTATTGCAAACTGCTGTGGATCGCCGCCGCTGCTGAGCGCCACGGCTTCCGTTGTGACGGTGGCAAACCTGCCAGCCCCGGCATAAAGCGTAGGTAAATATTGTGCGATGCTGACGGAAAAACCGACCGCCAACGCCGCCAGTAAAGGTCGGATGAGCGATGGCAGTTGCACGAGGCAGAGGATTTTCCTCGACGACCAGCCGAACGTTCTCGCCGTCAGCAGCAGGCGAGAGTCGCTGTGCTGCCAGGCCGGGGCCAGGATAAGCAGCGAATAAGGCACAACCCACAGCATATGGCTCCAGATAAGCGCGACCCAGGTGCCTTCCATGTTCAGCCTGAGCAAGAGTTGATACTGTCCGGCGGCCAGCGGCAATGCAGGCAGCAGTAGCGGCAGATACAGCCAGCGATCGTACCGGCGCGGGCAGCCCTTGAGCCATAATATTGTCACGATCGGCGCGAGCAAAGCGCTGATAAGCCCGGCCACAAGACTTGTCCAGAGAGGCGGCAGTTCAGCCTGACGCCAGCCGTTAAGCGTCAAGTTTTCAGGAAATCGAGCCGGAAAGAACCAGCCTTCAGCGAAGGACCACAGGGTGAGTATTGCGATAGCCGTAAAGCCGACCAGAGAAAGTGAACAGGTGGTCACCACGCCTGCGGAGGTCAGATTCAGTGCATAGCGTTTGCCTGAAAAACGCCCGCCTGGCAGCCGTATTATTCCCCACGCCAAACGCCCGCCAATAACAAAAGCGCCGAGCATCATCAGCAGCAGGCAGGATGCCGCCAGCCCCATGTTTTGGCGAGAGATATCGCTGTCCGTTAGCCACTGCCAGGCTAACACGGCAAAGGTGGGAGGGTTCGCGGGGCCCAGAATAAGCGCGGCGTCCACGACTGAAAGGCTATATGCCGTCACCGCCACTAAAACCCAGCCAAGGCGAGGAAGAAGCTGCGGCACCAGCACAAACATACGCGCTTGCAGCTCGCCGTAACCGAGCGTTCTGGCGAGCGTCAGCTGCTGATGCAATTGTTCACTTTGCAGCTGTGCGGCTGTGAACCACAGCAAGAACCAGGCTTCTTTTAGCGCCAGCATAAGGCCGAGGGCAACGCCGTAGCGATCCGATGGCAGAGAGAGGTTGAAAAGGCGAACCAGCCAGCCGCTGTCTGAAAACAGAAAGAAAAAGCCGCTGGCAAGGGCGACATGCGGCAGGGCCAGCAGCAGCGGTAAACGCCGAAGATAGCGCTGCCAGCGTTCGCCGGGAAACAGGGCGCAGAGAATAATTAACGTCAGCAGCAACGCTCCGCCAACGCTGAGCATGGTGGAAACCAGAGTGGCGATAATGGCTTCCGGCCGCTGCGAGTCCTGCCAGAGGGCAAACCAGGGTTCACCGTGCAGTAATGGCGGCACTATCAGGGCAAGTCCCGGCAGCACCGGCACAAAAACCAGTCCCGCCGTCAGCCCCCCGGCCAGTGTAAAACCGCGGCTCATCTCGACCCGTAACGTTGAAGCCAGGCGTGTTCCAGCGCGCTAACCCAGGCGGCGTGAGGTTCCGCCAGGAAAGGAACCGGATGCTGGCTTTTGGGGGCCAAAGCCTCAAGCTGTGCTTTTTGCACTGGCGGTAGCGCATTGCTGCTCAGCACGCTCGCGTCACCCCAAACAGCCGGGTCAGCTTTGCGGATCTGCGCTTCCGGGGACATCAGGAAATTAGCTACGACCTGCGCCCCGGCTTTGGCGTTGCTGTTCGCCGGGATTGCGACGAAATGCACGTTGCCCAGCATGCCTGCGCTGAGGCCAAAGGATTTTGCCGACGGCTGGAGCTGGCGGCGAGCGATCAGATTATCTACGTGTGCCGGGTTGAAGGTCACAGACAGCAGCAGCTCGCCGTCGGCCAGCATGCGATCCATGCGTGCCGGCGTCGGCGGGAACGTTTTACCTTTTTGCCAGAGGAACGGATGAAGCTGGTCAAGGTAACGCCAGAGTGGGGCGGTGACTTGCTCAAAGGTCGCGGGATCCGGGGCCGTTTTCAGCGCGTCCGGTTTTTCGGTCAATACAATCAAAAGCTGCTCAAGGAACGCCGTGCCGGTAAAATCGGGCGGCCGAGGGTAGCTGAGCTTGCCGGGGTTAACCCTGGCGAGTTCCAGCAGCTGCTGCGCATTCTGCGGGAACTCGGGCGTGCGTTGTTTATCGCCGATAAACATCAGTTGCGCGCTTCCCCAGGGCGCCTCGGCTCCGTCAACCGGCACCGAGAAATCCTCCCGTACCGGTTTTTTTACATCAATATAGCGCCAGTTTGGCAGGTTTTCGGCCCAATTCTCGCTAAGTAATCCTGCCTGTTTGAGTACGCTAAAGTTTTCACCGTTGACCCAAAGCAGGTCTACTGACCCGCTGGTTTTTCTGCCCGCTGCGGCTTCGCTTTGAATGCGTCTCACCGCATCGGCCGCGTCCGCCAGCTTTACAAGCTTCAGCGTCACGCCGTAATGCGTTTTTACCTCATGCCTGACCCAGTCCAGATAGCCGTTAACGGCAGGATCGCCGCCCCAGGCGTTAAAGTAAACCGTCTGGCCTTTGGCCTGCTGGCGAAGATTCTGCCAACCTTCAGGTTGCGCTGCGGCGCTGAAGCCGACCAGCGTCAGGGCAAGCGTTAGCGCCCGTATTCCAGGAATTAAGCGTTGCAAGAGCATGTCCTTAGCGTGTTATGGGGTGATTCGTCGTGTCAGCCAGCGTGAGGCCAGCGGCAGCAGCCCCAGCAGGGCAAACATCAGCATTATGCCGGGCGAGAGAATATCGCTCAGGCTTTGCAACTGGCTCAGCTGCCTGCCGGTGTTAATGTAGACCACGATAGCGGGCAGCATACCGAGCAGGCTTATCGAGGCATAGCGACCTACGCCCATCGGCGTCAGGCCCATTAATAAATTCACCAGCACAAAAGGGAAAACCGGCGCGAGCCGCAGAGCAAAGAGGTAATGGCCGCCGTCACGCTGTATGCCCAGATTCACTTTTTCCATCATGCGTGAGAAGCGCCGCTGCACCCAGTCCCGCAGCAGGTAACGGCTGATCAGCATGGCCACGGTTGCGCCTGCGGTGGCCGCGAGGGCGACCAGCACTGTGCCCTGCACCAGGCCAAAGATAGCGCCTCCCAGCAGCGTCAGCAGGGTGGCACCGGGGATGGAAAAGGCGGCAGTAAGAAAGTAGCAGCCCAAAAAAGCCACCACCGCCAGAGCCGGGTGCTGCGCATGCCAGTGCGCAAATGCAGCCTGAGAGTGCTGCAGCGTCGACAAATTTATTGCGCCAGGAGGAAGCTGATACAGAAACAGCCCTGTCATGACGATCAGCAGCGCAAAAATACCCTTACGCACATGTGCCTCTTCTCTTTTGTTTGTTCATTTTCATTCGGCGCCGCTGCCGTAAAGGCGTGGAGTATAGCGGAGGGGCAGTGACAGCGTGCTTGAGCCAGGTCATGAAGCGGATACAGAGTTATACATTTTGGCCAGCCGGAGAACATATTGCAGATACATAGCGGCGGTTAAATGGCGACTCTTCTTACCCACGATTGAGGAATCACGATGTCCAGCAAACTCGAGAAAGTGCTTTATACCGCCCATACCACTACCGTTGGCGCTCGCAGCGGGCACGGGCGCTCGGATGACGGCAGCCTGGACGTGCAGCTCAGCACGCCAGGGTCCGGGAAACCGGGGACTAATCCGGAACAGCTTTTTGCCGTCGGTTACTCCGCCTGCTTTATGGGGGCGATTGGGCTTGCGGGGAAAAAACTGGCTATCCGCATTCCGGAGGAGACCGCTGTCGATGCCAACGTCTCGCTGGGGAAAGTCGATAATGACAGTCATTTTGCGCTGGAGGTTACGCTCAACGTTAAGCTGCCGGGGCTTAGCGAAGCCCAGCGGGACACGTTGCTGGCCGCCGCCCACGCGACTTGCCCCTATTCGCGGGCAATTTTCGGTAATGTTGATGTGACCCTGATTTCGCAAGGATAGCGGCAAAACGCCTTCGAGGGTCGGAGGCGTTTAACTGTTTAAGCGAGTTCTTTTTATCAGCCAGTGGGACACGAGCGGCAGGAGGCCAATCAGCGCAAACAATAGCAGCATGGTGGGGGAAATAATGTCCCGCAGGCTTTCTATCTGGCTAAGCTGACGACCGGTGCTGATGTACAGCACGATAGACGGTAACAGGCCCAGCAGCGTAACCACCGCGAAACGAACGGCGGAAATCGGCGTCAGCCCCATCAGCAGGTTGATGATAGAAAAGGGGAGAACCGGCACCAGCCGCAAAGCAAACAGACAGTGCGTAATATTGTGTTTAATGCTTTCGTTAATCTTCGCCATTCTCGCGGCAAAGCGCCGCTGCACCCAGTCGTGCAGCAGGTAGCGGCTGAGCAGCATGGCCACCGTTGCACCACTGGCGGCCGCAAGGGCAACCAGCACCGTGCCCTCAATCAATCCAAACAGCGCGCCACCCATCAGGGTCATAATGCGAGTCCCGGGAATGGAAAGGGCGGAAATCAGGAAATAGCCGAGGAAGAAGGCACCCATTACTAGCGCCGGGCGCTCCGCATGCCAGAGACTAAGCTGAGCGTGATATTTCTGCAGTGTCGCCAGACTAAGGGTGCCCGGCGGCAGCAGGGTTAACAGCGAGATGACCAGCGTGGCCAGCAGCAAAAACAGGATTTTACGCATTCTGTTCGCGCCTCGTCAGGGGGGAAAACGGCATCTCGCTGTCCTTGTCTGAAGATGTGTCGATCTTCAGTATTTCCCTTACAGCTTAAACTGCGCCCAAACAGGGGCGTGGTCGGACGGTTTTTCCATGCCGCGAATGTCGTAGTCGATCCCGGTTGCCACGCAGTGCGGCGCCAGCCCCTGGCTTGCCAGCAGCAGATCTATACGCAGGCCGCGGTTATCGTCGAAGCCTTTAGAACGGTAGTCAAACCACGAGAATTTGTCCTGTGATTCCGGATTAGCGTGGCGATAAGTATCCACCAGACCCCAGCCAAGCAGGCGAGCCATCCATTCACGCTCTTCCGGCAGGAACGAGCATTTCCCGGTGCGTAGCCAGCGTTTGCGGCTATCTTCGCCAATACCGATGTCGAGGTCCGTCGGGCTGATATTCATATCACCCATGATCAGCACCGGGTTTTCCGGGCGCAGCTCACCCTGCAGGAAGTTCTGCAGGTCCTGGTAAAACTTGGTTTTGGCCGGGAACTTGGTTTCATGATCGCGGCTTTCGCCCTGTGGGAAGTAGCCGTTGATCACCGTGAGGTTGCCGAACTCCGAAGGGATTTCCGCCATGATAATGCGACGCTGAGCATCTTCGTCGTCGGTTGGGAAGCCTTTACGCACCGCAATCGGCTTCTCTTTGGTCAGCAGCGCCACGCCGTAATGGCCCTTTTGGCCGTGATAAAACACGTGGTAGCCGAGTTTCTCCACGTCTTCCAGCGGGAACATATCGTCATGCACTTTGGTTTCCTGCAGACCGATAACGTCCGGCTGATGCTGTTCTACGATGGCTTCAAGCTGATGAGGACGGGCGCGCAGGCCGTTGATATTAAAAGAGACAAATTTCATAGTCGCTGCCAGGTTGTCAGGTTAATTGTTGCAGGATGGTAGCAGAAAACGGCGCAGGTTGCTGCGCTGAAGCTAATCGCTGCCATAGGCGCGCCTGACGGGCATAAATAAAGCAACATTTGCACCAAAATTGATCTCAATGCGCAAAAAGGGGGCGAAAACGGCAGGCAAATCCCGAAGGCGATCACAATTCCAGCATTATATTTTACCACTGCATAATATTTCTTGTTTTCGTGTCGCGAATCAGGCGGTACGTTAAAACTATGCACTTTTCATTCACTTTATATGAATAATGAGTGTTTTTAAGTTATTGATTTTTCGTTTCACCCCCCGGTTTATGCATTTGTATCGCTGGCTGGCACGATGCCTGCAATCTACATTTACAGCGCAAACACTCAATTATTTAACATTTAATAAACTTTTTGTTTACCGTGAGGGGTCACTATGTCGCAGTCAATTACACGCCAACATTTCGACGAATGGATGATGCCGGTTTATGCCCCTGCGCCTTTTATTCCTGTTCGCGGCGAGGGTTCCACCCTGTGGGATCAACAGGGAAAAGACTACATCGACTTTGCCGGTGGCATCGCGGTTAACGCCCTGGGGCATGCTCATCCTGAAATGCGTAAAGCGCTGGAAGAGCAGGCGGCAAAATTCTGGCATACCGGCAACGGCTACACCAACGAGCCGGTGCTGAAGCTGGCGAAGCAGCTGATCGACGCCACCTTTGCGGAGAAAGTGTTTTTCTGCAACTCGGGTGCAGAAGCCAACGAAGCCGCGCTGAAGCTGGCGCGTAAATACGCCCATGATAATTTTGGCTCGCAGAAAAGCGGCATTGTGGCGTTCAAGAATGCGTTTCACGGCCGCACGCTGTTTACCGTCACGGCCGGTGGCCAGCCCGCTTATTCTCAGGATTTTGCGCCGCTGCCGCCGCAGATTAACCACGCGATCTTTAACGATCTGCAGTCTGCTCGTGACCTGATTAATGACGAAACCTGTGCGGTTATCGTCGAGCCTATGCAAGGTGAAGGTGGTGTAGTCCCCGCCACGCCAGAGTTCCTCCAGGGGCTGCGCGAACTTTGCGACAAGCACAACGCGGTACTGATTTTTGACGAAGTACAAACCGGCGTGGGCCGCACCGGCTCGCTGTATGCCTATATGCACTATGGCGTGACGCCGGACGTACTCTCTACGGCTAAAGCGCTGGGCGGTGGCTTCCCGATTGGTGCGCTGCTGACCACCGACCGCTTTGCAAAAGTGATGGTTGTCGGCACCCACGGTACCACCTATGGCGGTAACCCGCTGGCCTCTGCGGTGGCTGGGCGAGTGCTGGAAATCATCAATACGCCTGAAGTGCTGAACGGCGTGAAGCAGCGCCATGAATGGTTCGTTGAGCGCCTGAACCATATTAACCAGAAACATCAGCTGTTCAGCGAAGTTCGTGGCTTAGGGCTGCTCATCGGCTGCGCGCTGCGCCCGGAGCATGCAGGTAAAGCTAAACTTATTCTGCAGGCCGCCGCGCAGGAAGGCCTGATGATGCTGATTGCCGGCGCTAACGTGCTGCGTTTCGCCCCGGCGCTCATCGTCAGCGAGGCGGAAGTTCAACTGGGTCTGGATCGCTTTGAACGTGCCTGTGAACGCTTCCTTGCGGGAGTTTCATCATGATGGTTATTCGCCCGATCGAACGAGGCGATCTGTCGGGGTTGCTTAAGCTTGCCGGGAAAACCGGCGGCGGGCTGACCTCGCTCCCCGCCGATGAAAAAACGCTGGCCGACCGAATCGAACGCTCGCTGCAGACCTGGCAGGGCGGGCTGTCGAAGGGAGACCAGGGCTATGTTTTTGTCCTTGAAGATACCAGCAGTGGCCAGGTAGCGGGGATTTGTGCCATTGAGGTGGCCGTAGGGCTGAACGATCCCTGGTACAACTACCGGGTCGGGACGCTGGTTCATGCCTCCAAAGAGTTAAATATCTACAACGCGCTGCCTACGCTTTTTCTCACCCATGATCACACCGGGGCGAGCGAACTTTGCACTCTGTTCCTCGATCCAGCCTGGCGTAAAGAGGGCAACGGGTATCTGTTATCCAAGTCGCGTTTCTTGTTTATGGCCGCCTTCCGTGAGCGGTTCAACGACAAAGTTGTTGCCGAGATGCGCGGGGTGATCGATGAACACGGGCATTCTCCGTTCTGGGAAAGCCTCGGGAATCGCTTCTTCTCTATGGAGTTCGCCCGTGCCGATTACTTATGCGGGACCGGGCAGAAGGCTTTTATTGCCGAGCTGATGCCCAAACACCCAATTTATACCGACTTCCTTTCCAAAGAGGCTCAGGCCGTTATCGGTCAGGTGCATCCGCAAACGGCACCCGCGCGCACCGTGCTCGAGGCCGAAGGATTCCGCTATCGTAACTATGTCGACATCTTCGACGGCGGCCCTACGCTTGAATGTGACATCGACCGCGTACGGGCGATTCGCAAGAGCCGACTGCAAACCGTCGCTGTAGGCCAGCCCGCTACCGACGAGCTGCCCGTTTGCCTGGTCGCCAATGAAAATTACCACCAGTTCCGCGTGATGCTGATCAAAGCCGATCCGAAAGGCGAGAAACTGGTTATTGATGCCGCAACCGCCGATGCGCTGAAGTGCGCCAGCGGCGACACCGTGCGCGTGGTGCGCCTGTGCCCCGAGGAGAAAAAAGTATGACTAACTGGATTAACGGACAATGGGTGCCGGGACGTGGCGAAGCGCTGCTAAAACATAACCCGGTGAGCGGGTCGCTGCTGTGGGAAGGGCTGGTGGCCGATAAAGCGCAGGTAGAGGAAGCCTGCCGGGCGGCTCGCGCGGCGTTTCCTGGCTGGGCAAAACGCCCGTTTGCAGAACGTCAGGAGATTGTGGAGCGTTTTGCCGGTCTGCTTGAGACCAATAAAGCTACGCTCGCTGAAACCATTGCTCAGGAAACCGGCAAACCTCGCTGGGAAGCGGCCACCGAAGTGACCGCGATGGTCAACAAGATTGCGATTTCCATCAAGTCTTACCACACCAGAACGGGTGAAACACACACCACGATGGCTGACGGGGCGGCCACTTTACGCCATCGTCCTCACGGTGTACTGGCGGTCTTTGGCCCTTACAATTTCCCCGGTCATTTGCCCAACGGCCATATCGTGCCGGGACTGCTGGCGGGCAACACCCTGGTGTTTAAGCCGAGTGAGCTAACGCCGCGCATCGGTGAGCAGGTGATGAAGTTATGGGAAGAGGCCGGTATACCTGCTGGCGTGCTGAATCTGGTGCAGGGCGGGCGCGAAACCGGCGAGGCGCTGTCGCAGCAGTCGGATCTTGATGGCCTGTTGTTTACCGGCAGCGCGGGCACCGGCTACCACCTTCACCGCCAGTTTGCCGGGCAGCCGGAGAAGATCCTCGCTCTGGAAATGGGCGGCAACAACCCGCTGATCGTCGAAGATCCGCAGGATATCGACGGGGCGGTTCACGTGGCGATCCAGTCGGCGTTTATCACCGCCGGGCAGCGCTGCACCTGCGCCCGTCGTCTGTTAGTGAAGCAGGGCGAGCAAGGGGATGAATTTATTCGCCGCCTGGTTGAAATTTCTGCTCGTCTGCGGCCGGGTGAATGGGATGCTATACCTCAGCCGTTTATCGGTGGGCTGATTTCGGTCCAGGCGGCTGAGCGTGTGCTGACCGCGTTTCAGGCTCACGTCGCCCGTGGCGGTAAACCGCTGCTTGAGCCAAAAATGATTCGACCAGGGACGTCATTACTGACGCCGGGTATCGTCGAGCTTAGCGGCGTGGCGGAGGTGCCGGATGAAGAAGTGTTTGGCCCGCTGCTGGCAATTTACCGCTATGACAGCTTTGACGACGCGATTCGGATGGCGAACGACACACGCTATGGCCTGGCTAGCGGGCTGATTTCGCCGTCCCGCGAACAGTTTGACCAGTTGCTGCTGGAAGCGCGGGCCGGGATCGTGAACTGGAATAAACCGCTGACCGGGGCCGCGAGTACCGCGCCGTTTGGCGGCGTGGGCGCTTCGGGCAACCACCGCGCCAGCGCCTGGTATGCGGCGGATTACTGCGCCTGGCCGATGGCCTCGCTGGAAAGTACGAGCTTTGCGTTGCCGCCAACGCTGAGCCCGGGGCTTGATTTTAGCCGTGAGGAGCAGCCATGAAGATAACGCGTGAGGCCAATTTCGACGGACTGGTGGGGCTGACCCACCATTACGCCGGACTGTCGTTTGGTAATGAAGCCTCGACGAAGCACCAGTTTCGCGTTTCCAACCCGAAGCTGGCGGCAAAACAAGGGCTGCTGAAAATGAAAGCGCTGGCGGACGCGGGGTATCCGCAGGGCGTGATTGCCCCGCAGGAGCGTCCGAATATTGGCGTGCTGCGTCAGATAGGCTTTAGCGGCAGCGACGAGCAGGTTGTTGAGCGTGCGGCTCGGCAGGCACCGCAGCTGCTGTCCGCCGCCAGTTCGGCGTCTTCGATGTGGGTGGCCAATGCGGCGACGGTATCACCGTCAGCCGATACGCTGGATGGCAAAGTGCATCTCACCGTCGCCAACCTGAACAATAAATTCCACCGTGCAAGTGAAGCACCGACGACAGAAAGCGTGCTGCGAGCGATGTTCCGGGATAGCGGGCGTTTTACCGTGCACGGCGCGCTGCCGCAGGTGGCGCTGTTTGGTGACGAAGGCGCCGCCAACCATAACCGTTTAGGCGGCGAATACGGCGATCCCGGTGTGCAGCTGTTTGTATACGGGCGTGAAGATTCAAAAAGCGGGCAGGCACCGGCCCGATATCCTGCTCGTCAGACGCTGGAGGCCAGTCAGGCCGTAGCGCGTTTGAATCAGGTACGTTCTCAGCAAGTTATTTTCGCCCAACAAAACCCGGCGGTGATCGATCAGGGCGTTTTTCACAACGATGTTATCGCGGTGTCTAACCGTGAGGTGCTGTTCTGCCATCAGCATGCGTTTGTGGATCAGCAAGGGCTTTATCAGCGTCTGCGCGAAAAAGTCCCGGGTTTTACGGCCCTTGAAGTCCCGGACGATTTGGTTTCGGTGGCTGATGCCGTTTCGACCTACCTGTTTAACAGCCAGTTGCTGAGTCGCGCCGACGGCGGCATGACGCTCGTGTTGCCGGAAGAGTCTCGCCAGCATCCTGGCGTCTGGCGCTACCTTAACCAACTGCTGGAGGCGGATAACCCTGTCCGTGAGCTACAGGTGTTCGATCTGCGGGAAAGCATGGCTAACGGCGGTGGTCCGGCGTGTTTGCGCCTGCGGGTGGTGCTGACGGACGAAGAGTTAAAAGCGGTTAACCCGGCGGTAATGATGAACGACACGCTGTTTATGACGCTCAATGGCTGGGTCGATCGCTGGTATCGCGACCGTTTAACGCAGGCTGATTTAGCCGATCCGCAGCTGTTGCGCGAGGGGCGTGAAGCGCTGGATGAACTGACACGTATTCTGGATTTAGGTTCGGTGTACCCGTTCCAGCAATAGGGGAGAAAGAATGATGGATTTTCTGGCGCAGACGCTGGCCGGCAAGGCGCCTGAACAAACTTCCGGCAAAAATGCTCACCTCAGCTGGCGCTGGTGGGATGAGGGCATTCTGACTCTGACGCCGCATGAGACGACGGGGAAGGCGCTGGTGATTTCCGCCGGGATCCACGGCAACGAAACGGCGCCGGTGGAGATCCTCAGCCAGTTGACCAACAGCTTGATCGCGGGGCAGCTTCCGCTGAAGTGGCGCACGATGATTATCCTGGGTAACCCAGCGGCGCTGCGCGTGGATAAGCGTTATACCCATAGCGACATGAACCGAATGTTTGGCGGGCGCTGGCAGCAGTTTCCTGAAAGTGTAGAAACCCAGCGGGCAGCCCGGCTTGAGCATGCCCTCGATCAGTTCTGGTCGCGAAGTGAGGAGCAAACCCGCTGGCATCTGGATATGCACACCGCCATTCGTGGCTCTTATCATCCCCGGTTTGGCGTGCTTCCGGCGAGGCCGCTGCCTTATAGCGAGAGCTTTTTAACCTGGCTGGGCTGCGCGGGGCTGCAGGCGCTGGTGTTTCATCAAAAGCCCGGCGGCACCTTTAGCCATTTCAGCAGCGAGCATTTTGGGGCGCTGAGCTGCACGCTGGAACTGGGAAAAGCCCGGCCGTTTGGGCAGAACGATCTTGGTCAGTTTGCGGTAACCAAAGAGGCAATCTCAGCGTTGTTAAGCGGGAGAGAGCCGCCGGTCATGGAGGGGGAACCACTGCGTTATCGCGTAGCACAGCAAATCACCCGACAGTCGCAGAAATTTGTGCTGCACATGTCCGGCCAAACGCAGAACTTTACCGCGTTTTCGAAGGGCACGTTGCTGGCAGAAGATGGCGAGAAGCGGTATGTCGTTGCCGGCGAGAAAGAGTACGTTTTATTCCCCAACCCGGATGTGGCGCTGGGCCTGAGAGCGGGGTTAATGCTGGAAGAAATTTAAATTTTAAGCAGCTCTGAATAATTGAGCTGCTTAATCATTTCGTGTTGTGCCTTTATTTACGGATAATTCCTGGGTACAGGGTTTATTCATCAGGTTGATTGCTGTACACTCTTCATATTGTCTTTATAATCAGTGCATTGTTATATTTCGTTGCACTATTTCCTGCCTTAATCCTTATTTTCTTCATAATTGATGCATTCTTGTTTTATACCCTTTCAATGATTTACGGATGCCACCGTCTCCTTGACGATAAGACTCGTAAACTCATTCTCGTCAACACGACATCGTCGTTTTAAGCGAGTCGTCAATTTAATGAAAAGAGAAGGTTAAAAATATGCGTAAATTAACTGCACTGTTCGTCGCTTCTACCCTGGCTCTGGGCGCCGCTAACCTTGCCCATGCTGCCGATGCAACCCCGGCTGTGGCACCACAAACCGATGCCCCGATGATGCACCATAAAATGATGCGCGGCCCGATGCATGAGATGATGTTTAAAGACCTGAACCTGACCGATGCGCAGAAACAGCAAATTAAAGACATCATGAAAGAACAGCGCAGCAAGATGCAGCGCCCATCCGTCGACGAACGTCGCGCAATGCACGATGTGATTGCCAGCGACAGCTTCGACCAGGCTAAAGCTCAGGCTCAGGTAGATAAAATGGCAGAGCAGAACAAAACGCGCATGCTGGCGCATCTGCAAACCCAGAACAAGATCTACAACATCCTGACCCCGGATCAGAAAAAACAGTTTAATGCGAATTTTGAGAAGCGTCTGACAGAACGTCCTGGGCATGAAGGTAAAATGCCAGCTGCTCAGTAAGCCTGAGCAACTCAATTAAGACCGCCGGTCTTGTTCACAATAGCGAGGTACGCTGTGAACAGGACCGGCGGTTTTCTCGTTTAATCTTGTCACCTCGCCATTTTCCCTTTGCTCGACTCAAATAATACCGCCTGACAATAATCACGACGGCGGGACAAGCCATTTTAAACACTCAATTTCAGCAGCTTACATTAAAAATTGCAGTTGACTCCGCAGATTTCATCGCCCGATATTGAGGGCGATAAATTTACTTTGCTTCCCGACCAAAAAGCCGCTAAATCATTGTCACAAAAATAGAACCAGGGCTACAGCAACCGGCTACGGCTGCCGATAACACTGGCGTCAGGCAAAGATCTGACGAACAAAACAGAGAGCTGATGAGCAGGCCGCCGGGGCGGAGAAGCCATTTGGGGCCGCTCAATTTAAAGAGCAAATGCCAGGGCGCGCGACTCTCGCGTGTCCTCAGGAGTGGTGATGGAATTCTTTGATATACGAAAGGTGCCGGTAAACCTCTGGCGTAACGGCGCCGGTGAAACGCGCGAAATATGTTGTTTTCCACCCGCGACGCGAGATTTCAACTGGCGTGCCAGCATCGCCTCTTTGGCCCACAACGGCGAGTTTCCCGTCTTCCCGCAGGTTGACCGGGTGATGACCCTGCTGGAGGGTAGCGAGGTGGTTCTGGACGGGGGAAAGGCGTTTCGGCATACGTTAAAGCGCTATCAGCCTTTTACTTTTTCCGGCGAGCAGCCCGTAAAAGCAGAACTGACCCGCGGCATGTCGATGGACTTTAACGTGATGACGCGCCGGGATCGCTGCCGGGCACAGGTGAGGGTGGCGGACAGAACTTTTACCACTTTCGATACCCGAGGCGGCGTGGTGTATGTCCTGAGCGGGGAGTGGCAGTTGGAAGACAAACTGCTTTCACCGGACCAGGGGGCCTGGTGGCAGGAAGGAAGCCACACGCTGCGGCTGCTAAAAAACGAAGGGCAGCTGCTGTTCAGCGAAATTACTTATTTATAGACTGAATGCCCGGAAAACGGCCGGGCAATCCTCCTTTCTTTCTGCTAATTATCCTTAGAAACGGCTGTTTTGTTGCGGTTTCGCTCTCCATCTCCCCTCCATGTAAACGTCCTGCAGCATCCCGTGCTGAATAAATTTCACAAGCGCGATCCGGCTCACCGTTCGATAAAAAAGTCCTATGACCCGCTGGCGGATTATTTGGTTTATTAGTTAAGTTGTATATACAAATATAGACAAAAACCCGATGCAAACAGGATGCTGACATGTCAATGCAAAAGAAGCTATGCAGTCTCACTCCAGGTTCCGTTTCACTGGCCACTCTGCGCGAAATTTATCACGGTAACGTGCTGCTCAGGCTCGATCCTGGTGCGGTCGCTGCCGTTGAGCGTGCGCTTGGCACGGTAGAGGCTATTGTAGCCCACGGTGACGTGGTCTACGGCATTAACACCGGTTTTGGCAAGCTGGCACAAACCACTATTGCCACCGATCATCTGGCCGAACTTCAGCGTAATCTGGTGCTTTCCCACAGCGTGGGGCTAGGCGAAGCATTGCCAGATGATGTTGTCCGGCTGGTGATGGCCAGTAAAATTATCAGCCTGTCACGCGGGCATTCGGGCGTTCGCCTGCTGGTGATTGACAGCCTGATTGCGCTGTTCAACTCGGGCGTAATGCCGGTGATCCCGGAGAAAGGTTCGGTGGGAGCTTCCGGCGATCTGGCTCCGCTGGCGCACCTTTCGCTGATGTTGCTGGGCGAAGGGAATGTCAGGGTTAACGGCGAACAGATCCCTGCCGTGGAGGGCTTGAAGCTGGCCGGTGTTAAGCCGCTGGTGTTGGGGCCAAAAGAAGGCCTGGCGCTGCTGAACGGCACTCAGGTTTCGACGGCGCTTGCGCTGCGTGGACTGTTTGAAGGCGAGAAGGTATTTGCCGCCGGGCTGGTGGCGGGAGCGCTGTCGCTGGAGGCAATCAAAGGTTCCGTGAAGCCGTTTGACGCGCGTATCCACCAGGCACGTGGCCAGGCCGGACAGATTGATGTGGCAGCGGCGGTGACAGCGCTTCTTGCTGACAGTAAAATTGTTGATTCTCACGCCCATTGCGGTCGTGTGCAGGACCCGTATTCCATTCGCTGCGTGCCGCAGGTTATGGGGGCGTGTCTGGATAACCTTCGCCATGCCGCGCGGGTGCTGCAGATTGAGGCCAACGCCGCCTCTGATAACCCGCTGGTGTTCAGCGACACCGGAGAAGTGATTTCCGGCGGTAATTTCCACGCGGAGCCCGTTGCCTTTGCCGCCGATATCATTGCGCTGGCGGTGGCGGAAGTTGGGGCGATTTCGGAGCGCCGCCTGGCGTTGCTGCTGGATACCGGGCTGTCTGGCCTGCCGCCGTTCCTCGTGAAAGAGGGCGGGATTAACTCCGGTTTCATGATTGCCCAGGTCACCGCTGCCGCGCTGGCCTCCGAGAATAAATCGCTTGCCCATCCGGGCAGTGTCGACAGTCTGCCAACGTCTGCGAATCAGGAGGACCATGTTTCCATGGCGACCTATGCGGCTCGTCGTCTGGGGGCAATGTGCTTCAACACTGCGGCCGTGGTCGGGATTGAGGCTATGGCGGCCGCTCAGGGCATCGAGTTTCACCGGCCCCTGTGCAGCTCACCGCTGCTTGAGCAGGTTTTCGGGGGTATTCGCGAGCGGGTGGCATTCCTGGAAAAAGACCGTCTTCTTGCACCGGATATTGAGCAAATGCGCCTCTGGGGCTGCAGCGACGGCTGGCCGGAGGTTATTACAAAGCTTCTGCCTTCTTCGGAGGGGTAAACCTTTCAGACTCCTCTCTTCGAGGGGAGTCTATTCCAGCTCAACCACTTCATATTCTCCGCTCAGCATTAGCTTACAGAGAATTTTGTAGCCATCGTTGTCAAAGCCGTCCGGCGGCTGGCGGCGCTGCTGAGCGTCCTCCAGTCGTGGCACGGATCCAAGATAAAACCAGTGATCGATCAGATGGTACTGGGTTATCTCCGGGCTGCGCTCCACGATGGCAACCGCATTATTCCACGGCCAGCAAATCAGGCGTACCTGTTCTAGCGCGGCGATAAGGCGGGCGTGATGCTCGGCCGGAGTTTCTTTACCGCAGCAGGCTCCGGCGCAGCGTTTAAGCGCTGAGCGAAAACAGGCTCGGCCTTTGCTCAGCGATTCCAGACCCAGCAGGCCGTAGCAGAGCCGATGTTCGTCAGCCAGCCCCTGCAGCGTTTGCAGCGCGGCCCGGCGGTTAGCATACAACCCGTACAGGCCCGGCTGGCGGGAGAAATCGACATCTTTTGCGTACACAACCTGCGGTGTGTTCCCCTGGAAAGACAGGGAACAAAGCTGGCGGTTACGGCGCAGGCGTTTGTTGAACAGCGGCTGCTGCTCTTTGATCATTTGCGCTTCGAGCAGCAATGCACCGAGTTCTCCGGCCGTGCGGATAAACGTAATACGGCGGGACTGTCTTAAAAGCGCGGCTTCGTCAGGCGTACGAAAATGGGACATCACACGCGTGCGGATATTGACGCTTTTGCCGATATACAGCGGCATGACGTCGCTTTCACCGTGAAAAATATAGACGCCGGGTTTTTTGGGCAGATCGTCAAGCCACGGCCTGAGATGTTCCGGATATTCGTAGACCGCCGCGGCTTCAAACTCCAGCCGCGACGGGCTTGCACGCCTTACCACATTCGACTCCTTGATACTGTTTATTTGCACAGTATAGCAGCCGATAATATGGAGAGGAAATCGCCGTTAACGGTAGCGACGCGTGGCCAGCCAGCAAAGCAGGGAGCCGCCTACCACCATTAATACGCCTTGCCAGAAGGCAACGCCCGGATGCAGGCCCAGCCACAGCGTGGCGAGCAGGGCCGATAACACCGGCGTGAAGTAGGAAGCCGTGGCGAGCAGCGTCATGTTTCCCCGCTGAATGCCAAAGTTCCACGCGGAGTAGGCCACAGCGGTGGATATCCCCATAAACAACAGCTGCGCGGTGCCGGACAGGGTGAAGTGCATTTCCGGCTGCTGAACAAAGGCGAATTTGACCCACAGGACCAGCGCGGTGGCGCAGAAGAACAGGCTGACGCCGCTTTTACCTTCGCTCCAGCGCCGCGTCAGGTTGCAGTAAAGCGCCCAGATAACGGCGGCGGCAAAGGCCAGACCGTAGGCCAGTGGGTTATCGAGAATGTTGTGCCACATCACGAGCGGGGACCAGTCGCCGTCGCCTTTCATCACCTGCACAATCCCTGCAAGGGAAAGTGCGAGCCCCGGCCACAGCCACAGGTTGCTGCGTTGGCCGTTAATAAACAGGGCGAAAAAGACCGTCAGGCAGGGCCAGAGATAGTTGATCATCCCCAGCTCCAGAGACTGGGCGCGGGTGTGCGCAAAGCCGATTGAAAGCGCCAGGCTTATTTCATAGCCAACAAAGAGCAGCCCGCCGACCCAGAGGTAACGAGGTGGCAGTTCGCGTATTTTGGGCACGCCCCGGACGATGCAAAGGCACAGCGCGCTGACGGTGTAGAGCAGGGCCGCGCCGCCGACCGCGCCAAAGTGCTCGCTGATGCTGCGCAACAGGCCAACGGAGGTGCTCCAGAGCAGGATTGCGATAAGGCCGATAAGCGTGGCGCGTTGCGAAGAGGTGTCCATGTCCATCCTGTAAAAAAGGCGGCTCTATGCCGCCCTGAAGAATTGCTTACGTAAAGCGATCTCTGACTATTTTTTCCAGAAATCATCAAACACGGTAATCGGCGGACGGCGCTTGTGTTCCGTCTTCAGATACCAGCCTTCGATAATTTTTGCGGTTTCGGCCGGAACGGTTTTTGCTTCCAGATAATCGTCGATTTGCACATAGGTAACGCCCAGCGCCGCTTCATCCGGCAGAGAAGGGCGATCGTCTTCGAGATCGGCTGTAGGCGCTTTCAGGTACAAATGTTCCGGGCAGCCGAGCGTTTTCAACAGCAGTTTGCCCTGCCGTTTGTTGAGGCGGAAAATAGGGTTAATGTCGGTGCCGCCGTCGCCATATTTGGTGAAGAAGCCGGTAACGGCTTCCGCAGCATGGTCAGTACCCACGACGACGCCTTTGGTCATCCCGGCGATGCTGTACTGCGCTTTCATGCGCTCGCGAGCTTTTTCATTGCCGCGAACAAAATCGCTCAGTTCGATACCCGCTTCGCGCAGCGCCTGCTCGCTGGCAAGCACGGCGCCCTTAATGTTTACCGCTAATACGCGATCGGGCTGGATAAATGCAATGGCATCCTGGCAGTCCTGCTCGTCGGCCTGCACGCCAAACGGCAGGCGCACGGCGATAAACTGATAGCTGTCGTCGCCGCTTTCTTCACGCAGTTCGCTAATGGCTAACTGGCAGAGTTTGCCCGTGAGAGTGGAGTCCTGGCCGCCGCTGATCCCCAGCACCAGAGATTTGATAAACGGGTAGGTTTTAAGGTACGTTTTCAGAAAATCAACGCTAACGCGGATCTCTTCGTTGGCGTCGATCTGTGGTTTGACGCCCAGTGCCTGAATAATCTCTTGTTGCAGAGCCATTTAACCCCTCCAGTGAGCTTTACCCGCAATGTGCAGGCCGCAAAATTTAACTGCCCTAAAACTTACCCTGTTGCGCCGAAAACGACAAGGCTCAAAGACTTGCCAGCCCTGCAGGCGGCGAGTTTTCCTGCAAATCAGACAGTATTCTTATGAATACTCTTATTGTCCGAATTTTCACTTGTTAAGGCTAACGAGTTGAAAAATGTTCTTTTATATTCCAGGCTTATCTAACACGCAGGATCAATACATTCATTGATGAGGATAATTATGAATAATAAATTTGCAGGATTTTTAGGCGCGGCGGCGGTAATGACTATGCTGGCAGGGTGTACCGCTTACGATCGTACCAAAGATCTGGTAACCGAGCCGGTGGTGAAAGATGTGAAGAAAGGCATGACCCGTGCCCAGGTGCAGCAGATTGCGGGCAAACCGTCTTCTGAAGTGACCATGATCCACGCCAAAGGAACCTGCCAGACCTATATTCTGGGCCAGCGTAACGGTAAAGCTGAAACCTACTTTGTCGCGCTGGATGACGCCGGTCGGGTGATGAACTCCGGCTACCAAACCTGTGCTGAATATGATACCGATCCGCAGGCTCCTAAAGCTTAAGCTAGCCAACTGTAAAGAGTCCGGCTGCAGCCTCTGCGCCGGGCTTTTTTTTGCCTTACGGGCGGAGCCTGAGAAGAGGGGGGCGACGAAGATGGGTGAGATCCGCTATCATGGTGAGGTTGTTCACTAATTCAGTTTAAATCCCGTTGCCTATGAAACCACTACGTCAACCGAACACCCGCCCTGTCATTACCTATAAGCCCCGCGTAGAGCCTGCGCCACCTGCGCATGCATGGCGTGTTGATGGGTTTAAAGATGTCTACCTGCTGCGCGGGCAGTATGTAGCGTTTGTCTTACTGGGCGATGCCTTCCGCCAGTCGCCGCCGTTTACTCTACCCGAGTCGGCACAGCGCTGGGCAAAACAGGTTCGACAGGAAAACGAAGTATAAAAAAGGCCGCTAGTGATAGCGGCCTTTTTGTTTTTCAGTTCAGATTAACGGTGGGCTAGTTCCACTTCTTCTTCACTGTTCAGAATCTCTTTGTCGGTCTGCTTCATCAGTTGGCTGGTGATAGTCCCGGCGGTCATCGACCCGCTGACGTTCAGTGCGGTACGGCCCATATCAATCAGCGGCTCAACGGAAATCAGCAGTGCGACCAGGGTTACCGGCAGCCCCATGGCTGGCAGGACGATCAGCGCGGCGAAGGTGGCACCGCCGCCTACGCCGGCAACGCCTGCGGAGCTAACGGTCACAATACCCACCAGCGTTGCAATCCAGACCGGATCCAGCGGGTTGATCCCTACGGTTGGAGCTACCATGACGGCCAGCATCGCCGGGTAAAGACCCGCGCAGCCGTTCTGGCCGATGGTCGCGCCGAAGGACGCAGAGAAGCTGGCGATAGACTCAGGCACGCCAAGGCGACGGGTTTGCGCTTCGACGTTCAGCGGAATACTTGCTGCGCTGGAACGGCTGGTAAAGGCGAAGGTCAGCACCGGCCACACTTTGCGGAAGTATTTCACCGGGCTAACGCCGTTGAATGCCAGCAGAATGGCGTGAACGCCAAACATAATTGCCAGACCGAGGTAAGACGCTACCACGAAGCTGCCCAGCTTGATGATGTCCTGCAGGTTTGAGCCTGCGACCACTTTGGTCATCAGCGCCAGCACGCCGTATGGCGTCAGCTGCATGACCAGACGAACCAGCTTCATCACCCAGCTTTGCAGCGTGTCGATAGCCACCAGAACACGCTCGCCTTTCGGCGCATCGTCTTTCAGCAGTTTCAGCGCCGCGACGCCCAGGAAGGCGGCGAAGATAACCACGCTGATGATAGACGTTGGGTTTGCCCCGGTCAGATCGGCAAACGGGTTCTTCGGCACGAAGGAGAGGATCAGCTGCGGTACGGTCAGGTCTGCAACTTTACCAATGTAGTTGGACTGAATCGCCGCCAGACGGGCGTTTTCGGCATTGCCCTGAACCAGACCTTCAGCGGTCAGGCCAAACAGGTTGGTGACCAGTACCCCGACCAGCGCGGCAATCAGCGTGGTGAACAGCAGCGTACCGATAGACAGAATGCTGATTTTCCCCAGAGAAGAGGCGTTGTGCAGTTTGGCTACGGCGCTCAGGATTGAGGCGAAGACCAGCGGCATAACAATCATCTGCAGCAGCTGTACATAGCCGTTGCCGACCACGTTAAACCACTGAATGGAATCTTTCAGTACCGCGCTGTCGGAGCCATAAACGGTGTGCAGCGCCAGGCCAAAGATCACGCCCAGAACCAGACCCGCCAGCACTTTTTTGGCGAGACTCCATTGTTTATGGCGAGTTTGCGCCAGCAGCAATAGCAATACAACGAACACCACAATGTTCGCTACCAGTGGAAAATTCATCCCCGTATCTCCTGATTTATTGTCACGCGGCCGCGCATGGGCGACCGTTATGTTGCAAAGCGTAACAGATGGCAGGTCGTTGGCTTATATTCAAAAGGAATTGATTATTACCAAATGAATTATTTTGGCTGTTTAACGCTCAGACTGGTGAGTTATAAAGCTATTAAAGGTGGTTTGCAGCGAATTTATCATCTGCGAAGACCAGCGCACTGCACCGTTTTCGGGCAGGCTTTGTGGCATCCAGACCGCCAGACCGAACAGCGCCATGCATAAGGCTCGCTCAAGCTGATTGCCTTTTTGCGGCCGGACTACGGGGAAACGAAAGCGCCAGCGGCAGGGCCACAGTAGCGGAACTCCAGCGGGCGTCAGCATGTCGGCGAGAATGTGGCTCAGGTAGCCCAGAACCATGCCCTGCAGCGCATCGGCCGGTATAACCCAGCTTTCCGGCACTTTGAGATAAAACAGTGCCAGCCCGGCAAACACCGCAAACAGGCTGTGGGTGAATCCCCGGTGGCCGCACATTCGTGCTACGGGCTTTGAGACCCAGCTTAACCGCTGGCCCAGGAAGGATTTCGGGTGGTCAATGTCTGGCAGCAGGCAGGTCAGAATGGCAGACGGCACGATGTGCCACCAGTCGCCCTGGGCAAGGACGGGGGTAAGCTCGGCGTTTTTGGCAAAAACTGCGCAGGCAATAGAAAAGAGCAGGTGGCCTTCCGCCGTCATGATACAACCCGAATGAAGAAACTGTCGATTCATCCAGTATAGGGTTTTTGTACAGTATTCGGAAGTAGTGACGGTGTAACATTTTGTCAGGGAGATGGGCGGCCTGAGCCGCCCGAGAGATTTAGCCTTTCAGGCTAGCTTCGGTGAGTTGAACCAGCGAAGGCAATTTGACGTCCGCCAGGCACCAGCGCGGGTCGGCAAAGTTCTCATCTGCAGGTACCACAATGGATCGCATCCGTGCCGCTTTGGTGGCGATCATGCCGTTGACGGAGTCTTCGAGCGTGACGCAGGACAGCGGATCGATCCCCAGCTTCGCGGCGGCATCCAGATACACCTGTGGGTGAGGTTTGCTGTAAGGCAGATGTTCGGCGGAGGCGATAGCGTCGAAGTACTGGCGCAGGTCGAACATCTCAAGCACTTTTTCCAGCATGTGCAACGGGGAGGCGGAGGCCAGGCCAACCTTCAGGCCCAGCGTTTTGCAAAGCTTCACCGCTTCAACAACGCCAGGCAGTAGCGGGCGCTGTTCTTCAACCAGCGCAATAGCACGTTCGATAACGCGCGCGGTCACTTCCTGGCGCGACGGCCCGGTCCACGGCTGGCGTGAATACCAAAGTTCAACCACCAGATCGATGCGCAATCCCAGCGTGTCAGGCAGCTCGTGACGACGCGTAATATCGACGCCGATGCTCGCCAGAACGTCCAGCTCCGCACGATCCCAAAGCGGCTCGGAATCTATCAGTAGCCCATCCATATCAAAAATTGCCGCGAGGATTTGGCGCGTTTCAGCCATTAAGTGACTCCTTTCTGTTCGTCAAAATAAAATGTTTGTGTATCTTTAGCCGGAAACGAAGCCCGAAGCTACCGCTTTTGCGAATTTAGCCCGCAAAGCTCAGGCGAAATAGCGCCACACAAGGTAGACTTTGAGCGTATAACGTTACGTCCTAATAAAGGGGAGTGCATGACGTATCAACAAGCTGGACGCATTGCGATTTTAAAGCGCGTGGCGGGTTGGGTGATTTTTATCCCAGCACTGCTGTCGACCGTGATTTCGGTCCTGAAGTTTATGTATCAGCACAGTGAAAAACAGCCGGGCATTGACGCCGTGATGATGG
Source organism: Cedecea neteri NBRC 105707 = ATCC 33855 (assembly GCF_001571265.1). Lineage (GTDB taxonomy): Bacteria > Pseudomonadota > Gammaproteobacteria > Enterobacterales > Enterobacteriaceae > Cedecea > Cedecea neteri. The sequence continues at coordinate 96,483 of NZ_BCTL01000004.1, forward strand.
ATTTCGCCCACGTGATGATTGAGATGATGCGGTTCAATACCCCATTCCTGAATTTCTTCTGGTACAACTCGCCGCTGCCGGATTTTAACGGACAGGTAAATATTTTCTTCTGGCTGATATTTGCGCTGATTTTTATCGGTCTGGCGCTGCAGGACTCCGGGGCCCGCATGAGCCGCCAGGCAAAATTCCTGCGCGAGGGTGTGCAGGATCAGCTGATTCTTGAACAGGCTAAAGGGCCTGAGGGACTCAGCAAAGCGCAGCTCGATGCGAAAGTGATTGTTCCTCATCACACGATCTTACTGCAGATTTTTCCGCTTTATGTCCTGCCGGTGATTGTCATCGTGGTGGGATATTTCTTCTTCAAACTGCTCGGCTTTTTATAAAATAACGGGCCACGCCGTTCAGGAGTGGCCAGCTTTTTACGCCGCCAATACTTTCTCCAGCGCCTTTTGTGCCGTCACAAGGTGTTGCCCGCCAAACAGAATCGCCCGATTAAGCAGAGTATAAAGTTGGTAAATAGGCTGGCGGTCGAGGAAGCCTGTTGGCAACGGTGACACGGACTGATAGCCGTCATAAATTTGCGGCGGCTGGTCATTGTGCAGCGGCAGCATGGCCAGATCGCATTCCCGGTCACCCCAGTAACAGGCGGGGTCGTAAATAAAGGGCCCGTCAGGCCCGAGAGCGCAGTTACCCGACCAGAGATCGCCGTGCAGGAGCGAAGGCTGAGGCTGATGTGAGGCCAGCGTCTGCTGGACAAAATCAACAATCAAATCAATATCGCCATAGTCTATGCCTTTCTCCGCCGCCATTTCCAACTGCCAGCCAATGCGCTGCTCAGCAAAGAAGGTTGACCAGCGCCGCTGCCAGGCGTTGGGCTGCGGCGTGGTGGAGAGATCGTTGTCAAAGTCGAGACCGAACTGCGGCTGATCGCTCCATTGATGAAGCCTGGCCAACTGCTGACCGAGGAGAAACGAGTTATGGGCATCGAGGGGTTTAGATGGCAGAAATTCCAGTAGCAAGAAACTGTAATCTCTGTCGCTACCGAGCGCCCAGACCTTCGGCACTCTGACGGTTTTGCTGCGCGACAGCAGTTCTAGCTGGTCGGCTTCTGCCGTGAAGATGGGCAGCATTTCGCGCTCGTCGCACTTGACGAAGATCTCGTGGCCCGCATAACGAATATGCCATGCCGCGTGAATTTCGCCGCCGGGTAGCTCGGTGCGCTGTTCAATATCAGCTTCGCCCAATTGCTCGCTTAACAAATGACGGATGGCTTGCCACATGACTTTTCTCCCCAGGTTTGCTGGTAGACACTGCAATCAATAGCTTATCGCCGTTTGCCGGGCAAAAACACGCGCTGACGCACAACCCCGGCCACTGCTTACTTTTGTTTCTGCCAGACTTCCCAGCGGGTAACGACGACGGCAGGCTCCGTTCCCAACGCCACTGTTCCCAGCCCTCTGGCCAGCGCTTCAACTTCTTGTTCATCAAGGGGGCTGATTAGCCCGAAGCTGCCCGGGCCAAGTTCGTGAATTTTGCCCTGATCATCGGTGAGTGTAAGAGAAAAACCACCCCGGGTGAGCTGATTGTTCAGTTCGTTGATGTCGGTCAGGCTTTGTTCTTCAAATTGCACCGTTATTACATAGCGTTCAACATCGCTCATAGTCACCCCGTTGTTATCTTGAAGGTTTTAGCATAGTTCATGCTGCCGGAATGGCGATATTCTTGCCCTGCGGCAGCCTGTTTATTCTGCAACGAAACGTTATCCTCGCAGCCAGGTATAAATTTTCTGCGTATTTTCCAACGAGCAGAGGCGAGTACCTTTGTTCAACGTAGCGGCACTGCCGGCAGCCACACCATAGCGAACGATATCCAGCAGCGGCGCGTTTTCCGCCAGCTTGAGCGTCATTGCGCCAACCATGCTGTCCCCGGCGCCGACGGTGCTTTGGCTTTTGACCGGCGGCGGCACAACGTGCACGCGGTCGTGTGCATCAACCGCCAGCGCCCCCTGTGCTCCCAGAGAAACCACCACGCGTTTTGCCTGGCCACTGTCGACGAGATGCTGAGCGGCGGCACGCACGTCGTCAGGCTGGGTAAGTTCACGCTGAACTAATGTACTCAGCTCTTTCTGGTTTGGCTTCACCAGTTCGATGTTGCCCAGTGCGAGGGTGGCTTTCAGTGCTTCCCCCGAGCTGTCCACGATACAGCGTATGCCTTTCTCCTGAGCCGTTTTTACTAGCTGACAAAGCTTTTTGGTATCAACGCCCGGCGGCAGGCTACCGCTGATCGCCAGAATATCGCCGCGATGAAGGGCCAGCGCTTTTTGTTCCAGCTGCAGAAATTCATCATCCGTCAGAGCGGCGCCAGGCATGACAAATCGATATTGTTCGCCGGTAGATTCGGTATGAACGTGCAGATTCTGGCGGGTCCAGTCTTTCGCTTCAACGGTGTCAACGGTGACGTGCTCTTCAAGCAGTAAGTCACGAAGGTGCTGACCGGTAGCGCCGCCAACCGGGAATATCGCCGTGGCATGCCCCCCCAAATGGACAATGGCACGGGCAACGTTTATGCCACCGCCGCCGGGTTCAAAGATGGGCGAGGTGCAGCGAAGTTTCCCTTCAGGGTAGATCTGCGCCGTGACGGTGGCGCTGTCGAGGGAAGGGGCGAGGGTGAGTGTAAAAATAGCGGTCATGTCTCCTCCTTTTTTAGCCATTGTCCTAAAGAGTAGCACCGCAGCGGGAAGTGAAATGTTAATTAAAATCATGATTTATCGAATGATTATCCAAAAACCTTAATCTTCGTATCCTTATGAAAATAAAGATGTTTTAAGAGCTCTCTTATACAAAAAATGAAACAAGAACCCATTGCTATGTTATTGCGGAGTTTTTATAATTTGTAACCTTTCCGGGGCGGCTTAGATTTGATCCCGAGGAAAGATTCCGGAACCTTAATGGTTTCTTTTTTGTGTTGTACGGATTAATAAATGAAGCTTTTAAAGACAGTGCCGGTTGCACTTTTACTCACCGGTGGAGCGTTCTTTAGCCACTTTGCAGTGGCAGATGACTCAGTATTTACTGTCATGGATGACCCAACTACCGCGAAGAAACCCTTCGAAGGTAATCTAAATGCAGGCTATCTTGCGCAGGCAGGCAATACCAAAAGTTCCAACTTGACTGCTAACACCAATATGACCTGGTACAACACGGCTACCGCCTGGTCAATTTGGGGTACCGCAAGTAACACCTCTTCCAACGATGTGCGCTCTTCTGAGAAATACTCAGCAGGTGGGCGTGGTCGTTACAACATGACTGACTATGACTATATCTTTGGTCAGGCAAGCTGGTTGACTGACCGCTACAACGGTTACCATGCGCGCGATGTCTTCACCGCGGGTTATGGTCGTCAGTTGCTGAATGGCCCGGTTCACAGTCTTCGTGTGGAATTCGGTCCAGGTGTACGTTACGACGAATTTACCGATGGTAACAACGAGACTCAGGCGCTGGGCTATGCGTCTGCGACTTATAACTGGCAGCTAACCGATAACGCTAAGTTTATTCAGGGCGTGTCCGTGCTGGGCAGTGACGACACCACGGTGAACTCAGAGACGGCGCTGGATGTGGCTATCAGTGAGCATTTTGGCCTGAAAGTAGGCTATAACGTGACCTGGAACTCCGATCCGCCGTCTACTGCACCAAACCATACCGACAGACGTACGCAAATTACGCTCGGGTATAAGATGTAAGACTAAGAAGCCGGATAATATCCGGCTTTGTTTTTTCCTCGTGTGCCCGCTCTTCGTTTTTTCCTATCTTTTTGAGAACCAAAACCGCCTGGCAAAACGCATCGTGCCCTGAGAATAATCATGCATGACTATCTATCGCGTACGAGTGGGGTTTCATAACCCTTCAGCCCTGACCTTCAGGCAGCTTGATGAAATTCTGGAGCCGCAGCGATTCTGGCGTACCGAATCCGGCGACGGGACCTTTCGCTATTTCATGGAATACGAATATGAGTCTGAATTAAGAGACCTTTGCGCGGTGTGCGAGCTGGCATATTCCCAGGCTTGTAAGGTAAAAAAATGCCCGCTAGTGCTGGTGGAAGAGAAAAGCAAAGCGGCATAACTCTCCTTGAAAAGGGCAGATGACAGCCTTATTTATCAAGCCAGTTACCGGCAACAAGGGATGTATTCCCCTTTGCGTTAGTGTTACCATCAGCAGTTCAGGTGGGATGGCAGTGATGCCATTTTTCATTTGTGTATCCGACTGCGTACCAATTCGGCGATTGTTGGTCAAATGGTTACGCAACGACTTGTTCTAAAATCAATTTCTCTACTGTATGTGATCTTTCGTGTGGGTCACCACTGCAGATAAGGACTTAACATGCCTGTTATTACTCTTCCTGATGGCAGCCAACGCCATTACGACAAACCCGTTAGCCCGATGGATGTTGCGCTGGATATTGGTCCAGGTCTTGCCAAAGCGTGTATCGCTGGCCGCGTAGACGGTGAACTGGTTGATGCTTCCGATATTATCGAAAACGATGCGAAGCTTGCGATAATCACCGCCAAAGACGAAGCGGGTCTGGAAATTCTTCGCCACTCCTGTGCTCACCTGCTGGGTCATGCCATCAAGCAGCTGTGGCCACACACCAAAATGGCGATTGGCCCGGTTATTGACAACGGTTTCTACTACGACGTTGATCTGGACCACACCCTGACGCAGGAAGATCTTGAGCTACTCGAAAAGCGTATGCACGAGCTGGCCGAGAAAGATTACGACGTTATCAAGAAGAAGGTGAGCTGGCAGGAAGCGCGTGAGACTTTCGTCAACCGCGGTGAAAGCTATAAAGTCGCCATTCTTGACGAAAACATCAGCCATGATGACAAACCAGGTTTGTATCATCATGAAGAATACGTGGATATGTGCCGTGGGCCACACGTACCGAATATGCGTTTCTGCCACCACTTTAAGCTGCAGAAAACCTCCGGTGCTTACTGGCGCGGTGACAGCAACAACAAGATGCTGCAGCGTATCTACGGCACCGCCTGGGCGGACAAAAAGCAGCTGAATGCTTATCTGCAGCGCCTGGAAGAAGCCTCCAAGCGTGACCACCGTAAAATCGGCAAGCAGCTTGACCTGTATCATATGCAGGAAGAAGCACCGGGTATGGTGTTCTGGCACAACGACGGCTGGACTATCTTCCGCGAGCTGGAAGTGTTCGTGCGCTCCAAGCTGAAAGAGTACCAGTACCAGGAAGTGAAAGGTCCGTTCATGATGGACCGCGTCCTGTGGGAAAAAACCGGCCACTGGGACAACTACAAAGATGCGATGTTCACCACCTCTTCCGAGAACCGTGAATACTGCATCAAGCCGATGAACTGCCCAGGTCACGTGCAGATCTTCAACCAGGGTCTGAAATCCTACCGCGACCTGCCGCTGCGCATGGCCGAATTCGGTAGCTGCCACCGTAACGAACCGTCGGGCGCGCTGCATGGCCTAATGCGCGTACGTGGTTTTACTCAGGACGATGCTCACGTCTTCTGTACTGAAGAACAGGTTCGCGATGAAGTAAACAGCTGTATCCGTATGGTATACGACATGTACAGCACCTTCGGTTTTGAAAAAATCGTGGTGAAGCTGTCTACCCGTCCGGAAAAGCGCATTGGTAGCGACGAAATGTGGGATCGCGCGGAAGCGGATCTGGCCGTTGCGCTGCAGGAAAACAATATCCCGTTTGACTATCAGCCGGGTGAGGGTGCATTCTACGGGCCTAAAATTGAGTTCACACTGTATGACTGCTTGGATCGTGCATGGCAGTGCGGTACCGTTCAGCTTGACTTCTCCCTGCCAACCCGCTTGAACGCCTCTTATATTGGCGAAAATAACGAGCGTTTGGTGCCGGTAATGATTCACCGCGCCATTTTAGGTTCAATGGAACGCTTTATCGGTATTCTGACCGAAGAGTTTGCTGGGTTCTTCCCAACATGGCTTGCTCCGGTGCAGGCGGTGGTGATGAATATCACCGACGGCCAGGCAGAATACGTTAACGAATTGACTCGTAAACTCCAAAATGCGGGCATTCGCGTAAAAGCAGACTTGAGAAATGAGAAGATAGGCTTTAAAATCCGTGAACACACGTTACGTCGTGTCCCTTATATGCTGGTTTGTGGCGATAAAGAGGTCGAAGCAGGCAAAGTTGCCGTTCGTACCCGCCGCGGCAAAGACCTGGGAAGCATGGACGTCAACGAATTGATTGAAAAGCTGCAGCAAGAGATTCGCAGCCGCAATCTTCATCAACTGGAGGAATAAAGTATTAAAGGCGGAAAAAGAGTTCAACCGGCGCGTCCTAATCGCATTAACAGAGAGATTCGTGCCACTGAGGTTCGTCTGACCGGTATTGATGGCGAGCAGATTGGTATTGTCAGTCTGAATGAAGCTTTGGAAAAAGCCGAAGAGGCCGGGGTTGATTTAGTAGAAATCAGTCCAAACGCCGAACCGCCTGTTTGCCGCATCATGGACTACGGCAAGTTCCTCTACGAGAAAAGCAAATCTTCTAAGGAACAGAAGAAGAAGCAAAAAGTTATTCAGGTTAAGGAAATTAAATTCCGACCTGGCACCGATGATGGCGACTACCAGGTAAAACTCCGCAGCCTGGTTCGCTTTCTGGAAGAGGGAGATAAAGCTAAGATCACGCTGCGTTTCCGCGGTCGTGAGATGGCTCACCAACAGATTGGTATGGAAGTGCTTAACCGCGTCCGTGACGATCTGAGTGAACTGGCAGTGGTCGAATCCTTCCCAACGAAGATCGAAGGCCGCCAGATGATCATGGTGCTTGCTCCGAAGAAGAAACAGTAAGGCCATCAAGTAACATGCCGCGGGGCTTCGGCCTCGCGGATTTTGTTCGCCTACTGGTTCGTTTTATTAACAATGCGAAGTGGAAATTGAAATGCCAAAGATCAAAACAGTACGCGGCGCCGCTAAGCGCTTCAAAAAGACCGCCGGTGGCGGTTTTAAGCGCAAGCACGCTAACCTGCGTCACATTCTGACTAAAAAGTCTACCAAACGTAAACGTCATCTGCGTCCGAAAGGCATGGTCTCCAAAGGGGATCTGGGCCTGGTTGTCGCTTGTCTGCCGTACGCATAAGTAAACTTTTTTTAATTAATTCAGAATAGAAACAGGAGAGCTAAATGGCTCGCGTAAAACGTGGTGTAATCGCACGTGCTCGTCACAAAAAAATCCTCAAACAAGCTAAAGGCTACTACGGTGCGCGTTCTCGCGTATACCGCGTTGCCTTCCAGGCTGTTATCAAAGCTGGTCAGTACGCTTACCGCGACCGTCGTCAACGTAAACGTCAGTTCCGTCAGCTGTGGATTGCACGTATCAACGCTGCAGCTCGTCAGAACGGTATCTCTTACAGCAAATTCATCAACGGCCTGAAAAAAGCCTCTGTTGAAATCGACCGTAAGATCCTGGCTGACATCGCCGTATTCGACAAAGTGGCATTCACTGCCCTGGTTGAGAAAGCGAAAGCAGCTCTGGCATAAGCCAGTTTTAAGAGGGAGCTTGCTCCCTCTTTTAATTTATCCCCGTCATATTTCAATCTGTAGCTGCGTCAACTGCACTCGCTACCCCCAATCACTTACTTCAGTAAGCTCCCGGGGATAATCGAGCTTGTCGCCTTACTACAAATCGAATTATTAGGGCATAACACAATCAAATTATTGACTTTCAACGCCGTAGCTCGTTCAATAGCCAAAGCGAAATTTGTCAAAATAAGGTAACTGCAAGCATGAATGCTGCTATTTTCCGCTTCTTTTTTTACTTTAGCGCCTGATTCAGGGGGCTTTGCGCGTAAGAAAAGAAACGAAAAACAGCGCCGAAAGCCTCCTGTACGGAGGCTTTTTTTTTGCGTTTCGTTTTCGAATCAGACCAACTACCCCGGCAGTTTGCCGGCATAAGAGGAATACCATGCCACATCTCGCAGAGCTGGTTGCCAGTGCCAAAGCAGCCATAAACGATGCCCAGGATGTTGCCGCGTTAGATAATGTACGCGTCGAATATTTAGGGAAGAAAGGGCACCTGACCCTCCAGATGACCACCCTGCGTGAACTGCCACCGGAAGAGCGTCCGGCAGCGGGCGCGGTAATTAACGAAGCTAAAGAGCAGGTTCAGGAAGCCCTTAACGCCCGTAAAGCCAACCTGGAAAGCGCTGCGCTGAACGAACGCCTGGCGGCGGAAACTATCGACGTTTCTCTGCCTGGTCGCCGTATCGAAAACGGTGGCCTGCACCCGGTAACCCGCACTATCGATCGCATCGAAAGCTTCTTCGGCGAGCTTGGCTTCACCGTAGCGACCGGCCCTGAAATCGAAGATGACTACCACAACTTCGATGCGCTGAATATTCCAGGCCACCACCCGGCGCGCGCAGACCACGATACTTTCTGGTTTGACGCGACCCGTCTGCTGCGTACCCAGACATCTGGCGTGCAGATCCGCACCATGAAAGACAAGCAGCCGCCAATTCGCATTATCGCCCCGGGCCGCGTCTATCGTAACGACTACGATCAGACCCATACCCCGATGTTCCATCAGATGGAAGGCCTGATCGTTGATACCAATATCAACTTCACCAACCTGAAAGGAACGCTGCACGACTTCCTGAATAACTTCTTCGAAGAAGACCTGCAAATTCGTTTCCGTCCGTCCTACTTCCCGTTCACCGAACCGTCCGCAGAAGTGGACGTTATGGGTAAAAATGGCAAGTGGCTGGAAGTACTGGGTTGCGGCATGGTGCATCCGAACGTGCTGCGTAACGTCGGCATCGATCCGGAAGTCTACTCCGGCTTCGCCTTCGGTATGGGTATGGAACGTCTGACCATGTTGCGCTATGGCGTAACCGATCTGCGTGCATTCTTCGAAAATGATTTACGTTTCCTCAAACAGTTCAAATAAAGGCGGGATATCCAATGAAATTCAGTGAACTCTGGTTACGCGAATGGGTAAACCCAGCCAACAGCAGTGACGAACTGTCCAGCCAGATAACCATGGCCGGGCTTGAAGTTGACGGCGTCGATGCCGTGGCAGGGGCTTTCCACGGCGTTGTGGTCGGTGAAGTCGTCGAGTGCGGCCAGCACCCGAACGCCGACAAGCTGCGTGTGACAAAAGTTAACGTTGGCGGCGATCGCCTGCTGGACATCGTGTGCGGCGCACCAAACTGCCGTCAGGGTCTGAAAGTCGCCGTGGCGACCGTTGGCGCAGTGTTGCCGGGTGATTTCAAAATCAAAGCGGCCAAACTGCGCGGCGAGCCGTCCGAAGGGATGCTGTGCTCCTTCTCCGAGCTGGGTATTTCCGATGACCATAACGGTATCATCGAACTGCCAGTGGACGCGCCAATCGGTACCGACATTCGTGAATACCTGAAGCTTGATGACAACACCATTGAGATCAGCGTCACGCCAAACCGTGCCGACTGCCTGGGTATTATCGGCGTAGCTCGCGACGTTGCGGTGGTAAACAAGCTGCCGCTGGCTGAGCCAGAAATTACCGCCGTTGCCGCATCTATCAATGACACGTTGCCAATTCGCGTAGATGCCGCAGACGCTTGCCCACGTTATCTTGGCCGCGTTGTGAAAGGCATCAACGTTAAGGCGCCAACGCCGCTGTGGATGAAAGAGAAACTGCGTCGCTGCGGCATTCGTTCCATCGATGCGGTGGTTGACGTCACTAACTATGTGCTGCTGGAGCTTGGCCAGCCGATGCACGCCTTCGACCTGAACCGCATTGAAGGCGGGATCGTAGTGCGTATGGCGCAAGAGGGGGAAACCCTGGTGCTGCTGGACGGCAGTGAAGCGAAGCTGAATGCTGACACTCTGGTCATTGCGGACCACAATAAAGCACTGGCAATGGGCGGTATCTTCGGCGGCGAGCATTCGGGTGTTAACGACGAAACCCAGAACGTCCTGCTGGAATGTGCCTTCTTCAGCCCGCTGTCCATCACTGGTCGTGCACGCCGTCATGGCCTGCATACCGATGCTTCCCACCGCTACGAGCGTGGCGTCGATCCTGCGCTGCAGTACAAAGCGATGGAGCGAGCGACTCGTCTGCTGGTGGATATCTGCGGCGGTGAAGCTGGCCCGGTTATCGATGTCACAAGCGAAACGCACCTGCCTAAGCGCGCCACGATTACGCTCCGTCGTAGCAAACTGGACCGTCTGATTGGTCATCACATCGAAGATGCTCAGGTCAGCGACATTCTGCGCCGCCTGGGCTGTGAAGTGACCGAAGGCCAGGAACAATGGACTGCGGTGGCGCCAAGCTGGCGCTTCGATATGGAAATTGAAGAAGACCTGGTGGAAGAAGTGGCTCGCGTTTACGGCTACAACAGTATTCCAAACAGCCCGGTGCAGGCAGGCCTGGTGATGGGCACCCATCGCGAGGCTGACCTCTCTCTGAAGCGTGTGAAAACCATGCTGGTGGACAAAGGTTACCAGGAAGTCATTACCTACAGCTTCGTCGATCCGAAAATTCAGCAGCTTCTGCACCCTGGCGAAGAAAATCTGATTCTTCCTAATCCGATCTCTACCGACATGTCCGCCATGCGTCTGTCGCTGTGGAGTGGCCTGCTGACAACTGTGGTTTATAACCAGAACCGCCAGCAAAGCCGCGTGCGAATTTTCGAGTCAGGCTTACGCTTTGTGCCTGATACTCAGGCAGACCTTGGGATTCGTCAGGATCTTATGCTGGCAGGTGCCATCTGCGGCAACCGCTATGAAGAACACTGGGATCTGGCGCGTAACACCGTTGACTTCTATGATCTGAAAGGCGATCTGGAGTCCGTTCTGGCCCTCACCGGTAAACTTTCAGACATCGAATTCAGAGCGCAGGCAAATCCGGCCTTGCATCCTGGGCAAAGTGCTGCCATTTATTTAGCAGGTGAATGCATTGGTTTCATTGGTGTTGTTCACCCGGAACTGGAGCGTAAACTGGACCTTAACGGCCGCACGGTGGTGTTCGAGGTGCTGTGGAGCAAGCTCGCAGACCGCGTGGTGCCTGAGGCGCAGGACGTTTCTCGCTTCCCGGCAAACCGCCGCGATATCGCTGTTGTGGTGGCTGAAAACGTCCCGGCAGCAGATGTTTTGGCCGAGTGTAAGAAAGTTGGCGCAAATCAGGTAGTTGGCGTAAACTTATTTGACGTGTACCGTGGCAAGGGCGTAGCCGATGGCTACAAGAGCCTGGCCATAAGCCTTATCCTTCAGGATACGGGCCGTACACTCGAAGAAGAGGAGATGGCCGCTACCGTTGCAAAATGTGTAGAGGCATTAAAAGAGCGATTCCAGGCATCATTGAGGGATTGAACGTATGGCGCTTACAAAAGCTGAAATGTCAGAATATCTGTTTGATAAGCTTGGGCTTAGCAAACGAGATGCCAAAGAGCTGGTAGAGCTGTTTTTCGAAGAGATCCGTCGCGCTCTGGAAAACGGTGAGCAGGTTAAACTCTCGGGCTTTGGTAATTTTGACTTACGCGATAAAAACCAACGTCCCGGGCGCAACCCGAAGACCGGTGAAGATATTCCCATTACGGCGCGCCGTGTGGTGACCTTCCGACCTGGTCAGAAGCTAAAAAGTCGGGTTGAAAACGCGTCGCCAAAAGACGAGTAACCTGAGTTAACAAAAGGCCGCATTCGCGGCCTTTTTCTTTTGCTTTTTAGTCCCATTGCTTAACGACATGCGCTTGACAAACATTCCGCTCAAATGGTTGTATAGTACAACTATAATCTAACGGTAACGCCCATGTCTAACAGCACCCTTATCGAGTCTATACGCGCCTCGTCGCGCCAGGTTGTGCGCGAGCTTGGTTTTCTGAACTCAACGCTTGCCGCGACCAACTACTCTGCTTCTGCGGTTCATGCTCTGCTGGAAATTGGCACACGGGAAAACGTCACTGCAGCCGATCTGGTTCAGGTACTTGGCCTGGAGAAGTCGAGCGTCAGCAGAATGATAGGCAAACTGCGTAAAGCCGGAGAGCTCGATGAGCGCGTTTCAGACGAAGATGCCAGAGCCAGACGGCTCCAGTTGACCCCCCAGGGCAAACAGACCGTCAGGGAAATTCATCGGTACGGCAGAATGCGCGTAGAGAAAGCGCTGGCACAACTGAATGCTCAGGCGCAGCAATCTGTAGCGGAGGGGCTGTCCAACTATGCTCAGGCGCTAAAAGCCTGTCGCGGTGAGCTGACTGGCGAAGAGGGAAGAGCAAACTTCGAGATATCCACGGGATACCAGCCAGGCGTGATTGGGCGCGTGGCGGAAATGCACGCGAACTATTACTCAAAGCACTATGGATTCGGCCATTTTTTTGAAGGGAAAGTGGCTACCGGCCTGGCGGAATTTTCTGGGCGGCTGGATCGCCCGTGTAACCGCATCTGGGTGGTATTCCGCAATGGCAAAATTGTGGGCTCCGTATCCATTGATGGTGAAGACCTGGGCAATCACGAAGCCCATTTACGCTGGTTTATTCTCGATGATGAATGCCGTGGCAGCGGTATCGGCCGGGCGTTATTACGCGAGGCCATGCGCTTTTGCGATGAGTATGGTTTTTCCGCCGTGCAGCTGTGGACCTTTAGCGGCCTGAATGCCGCTCGTCATCTTTATGAATCGATGGGATTTGAGCTAATCCGGGAATGGCAGGGAGAGCAATGGGGAGGCTCAATGCTGGAACAACAATTCACGCGCAAACGACCGGCAGAAGAGTAATTCGGGACAGCCGTGCTATTACGGCCTTTTCTTTGCTTGTTCTCTTTGGCGAACTCCCCGTAAAATCAGGCGCATAAACGGGGCAGGGGGAGCCTTTACGGAATGCTGAATTTTGTAACCAGACAACGCAGGGTTGAACGCCTCTGGCTAATAGCCCTGGTCTTTGCCACGGTGATGGTGCTGGTCCTGAGCCTGTGCGCCGGGGATGTCTGGTTTTCACCTCTTTCCTGGTGGAATGACGAAGCCCGGCTCTTCATCTGGCAAATTCGCTTGCCGCGAACGCTTGCCGTCCTGCTGGTGGGGGCGGCTCTGGCCGTGACCGGCACCATTATGCAGTCGCTGTTTGAAAATCCTCTGGCTGAACCCGGCTTACTGGGTGTCTCCAACGGCGCCGGCGTGGCGCTGGTTATTGCTCTGTTGCTCGGGCAGGGTACGCTACCAGGCTGGACGCTGGGGCTATGCGCCATCCTCGGGGCCTTAACGATCACTCTTATTCTGTTACGTTTTTCCCGTCGTCATCTCTCCACCAGTCGTCTATTACTTGCAGGTGTCGCACTCGGAATTATTTGTAGCGCCCTGATGACATGGGCGGTCTACTTTAGCTCAAGTCTCGACCTGCGCCAGTTGATGTACTGGATGATGGGGGGCTTTGGCGGCGTGGACTGGCGGCAGAGCTGGCTGATGCTGACCCTGTTGCCGGTGGTTGTCTGGCTGTGTCGGCAACATGCTCCGCTCAACCTGATGGCGTTAGGTGAATACTCAGCCCGGCAGTTGGGGCTTTCCGTCTGGCTTTGGCGCAATATTTTTGTTGTGGCTACCGGCTGGCTGGTTGGCGTCAGCGTGGCGCTTGCCGGAGCTATTGGATTTGTCGGTCTGGTGATCCCGCACATGCTGAGGCTTGCCGGGTTAACCGATCATCGCGTTTTGCTACCTGCCAGCGCGCTGGCAGGGGCCGCGGTCTTAACCGTCGCGGATGTGGTAGCAAGGCTTGCGTTAAGTTCTGCCGAACTGCCCATTGGCGTAGTCACCGCTACGCTCGGCGCGCCGGTGTTTATCTGGCTATTATTGAAAGCCGGACGTTAATTCGGCTCACAGAGGAAGAGGATGATATGCAAAGCAATGTTCTGAATACAGAGGTCACTACCATTGACGGCGAAAACACCACGCTGGAGAGCTGGCAGGGAAAAGTGCTGCTGGTGGTAAACGTCGCTTCTAAATGCGGCCTGACGCCGCAGTATGAGCAACTGGAAAACCTGCAGAAAGATTTTGAAGCGCAGGGCTTCAGCGTGCTCGGTTTCCCGTGCAACCAGTTCCTGGGGCAAGAGCCGGGCAGCAGCGAAGAGATCAAAACCTTCTGCAGCACTACCTATGGCGTGACGTTCCCGCTGTATAGCAAAATCGATGTTAACGGCGAGCATCGCCATCCGTTTTATCAAAAACTGATTGACGCGCGCCCGGCCGCCGTTGCCCCTGAAGGTAGCGGTTTCCTGGAGCGGATGAGCAGCAAAGGCCGCGGCCCGCTTTATCCTGACGACATCCTGTGGAACTTCGAAAAATTCCTGATTGGCCGTGATGGCAAAGTGATTCAGCGCTTCTCTCCGGACATGACGCCGGAAGATCCTGTGGTGCTGGACGCCATCAAACAGGCTTTGGCTAAATAATTTGTCCCTGCTGCAGCTGACAGGCGTCACCGTTGCGGGCCGGGTTGGGCCAATATCTGCGGCGGTGGAGCCCGGAGAACTTATCCATCTTGTCGGGCCGAACGGGGCAGGTAAGAGTACGTTGCTCATGCGGATGGCTGGGTTAAGCACCGGGCAAGGCAGCCTTTTGTTTAATCAGCAGCCGCTTGACGGCTGGTTGCCTGCCGCGCTTTCCCGGCGTCGCGCCTGGCTGAGCCAGCTGCAGCTTCCTCCTTTTGCGATGCCAGTCTGGCATTACCTGCAACTGCACCAATCTTCGCCTGAGTCCGAAGCGGCATTGCTACGTTTGGCCGAATCTCTGTTGCTCTCCGACAAACTGACCAAACCGGTCAACCAGCTTTCCGGCGGTGAATGGCAGCGCGTTCGTCTTGCTGCCGTGCTGCTGCAGGTTGACCCCTCGGTCAATCCAGAAGGGCAACTCTTGCTGCTCGATGAGCCGATGAACAGCCTCGACGTGGCCCAGCAGGCCGCGCTGGATCGTCTTCTGCACGGATTTTGTGAAGCCGGCATCGCGGTAGTGATGAGCAGCCATGATTTGAACCATAGCCTGCGTCATGCCCATAAAGTATGGCTCCTGCATGAAGGGAAAATGGTTGCTCAGGGTGCCCGGGACGAAGTGTTAACGCCGAAAAATTTAGGGGCTGCCTACCAAATGCCGTTTCGGTTATTGCGTATCGAAGGGCACAGTATGCTGATAAGCCCGTTATAACATCGTGGAAAGCTTGCAATAATTCCGGGTGACAGGCTAAATTACTGGAAACAGTAAGACCGGGAGTTGTCTGAAAATGCGTTTGTGGCTTATTGCAGTGGCATGCATAGTATTGGTGGGGTGTAGCCATAATGCCCCTCATCCGAACGCCCGGCTTTCCGATTCCATCACCGTTATCGCTCAGCTAAACGATCAGCTACGCAGCTGGCACGGAACGCCGTACACTTACGGCGGTATGAGCCGGCGCGGCGTGGACTGTTCCGGCTTTGTACTGATGACCTTCCGCGACAAATTTGAGCTGATGCTGCCGCGCATGACCAGTGAGCAGGCGGAAATTGGCACAAGAATCGATAAAGACGACCTGCTCCCGGGCGACCTGGTGTTCTTTAAAACCGGTTCGGGTGAGAGCGGCCTGCACGTTGGCATTTATGACACCGACAACACGTTTATCCACGCATCTACCAGCCGGGGCGTAATGCGTTCCTCTCTGGACAACGTCTACTGGCGTAAAAAATTCTGGCAAGCCCGCCGCATATAGCCTTTCCTGTTTTTTCTTGATTGAAAATCGTGACCGTTCCCGCAAATCTGCGGGCAACGTCAACGCGGTTTACAATATCAGGTAATATCGGGATGCATTGTGCTTTTCCCGCTAAGGATTGTTTCATGGTCACCCTCGAAGATGTTGCTGCCCACGCAGGCGTCTCCCGCGCCACCGTCTCACGCGTAGTTAACGGCGACACTAAGGTCAAAGCGCAAACCCGCATTAAGGTAGAAGCCGCGATTGCCGAACTGGGTTATTCCCCCAATCCTGCTGCCAGAGCGCTGGCGTCAAGTCAAAGTCATACGATTGGGCTGGTGACGACCTCCTACACCGGGGGCTTCTTCGGCTCGCTGATGGATACGGTGCAAACCGAAGCGGAATCCAACGGAAAGCAGCTGCTGGTGACGCAGGGTCGGGGCGTAGAAGAGAACGAGCGCAACGCCATTCAGCGGCTCTATAACCTGCGCTGCGATGGTCTGATCCTCCATGTCCGTGCCATCGCCGACGAAACGCTGCTTCAACTGGCGGAACGAGGTAACCGGTTTATCATCCTCGACAGAGACGTGCCCGCATTAAGCTCGCGCTGCGTGGTCTTCGACCACCGTCTTGCCAGCCACATGGCCACCCGCTATTTGCTGGATGCTGGCCATCTGGCGATAGCCTGCCTGCATGGCCCAACCCAGCGCGCCTCAAGTCTTTTGCGCCGTCAGGGCTTTCTCGATGCCATGGAAGAGCAGGGAATTACCCCGGTGGCGGTGGTGGAAGGGGAGTACGATATGCCCAGTGGCTATCGGCAAACCTCGGCCTTGCTGGACGAATATAAAATAAGCGCCCTTTATTGTTGTAACGAAGAGATGGCCGTTGGGGCAATGCTGGCCATTACCGAACGAGGGTTGCGCATCCCTCTGGATATATCCCTTATTTGTTATGACAGTGGAGACCGTGCGGCGTTTGTACGCCCGGCGTTAACCAGCGTTTATTTTCCAATAGGGGATATGGCACGCTACGCAACGCGTAAATTACTTAATGAACATTGTGAGAAAGAATCTTTTTTACCCTGCATCATTGCCCGGGACTCCGTGCGCAATTTACGTTAAAAACTGGCTATGTACGGATATCCAGGATAAGCTCAAAGTAATTAAAAGATAAGCTTAAACGTTTCAAGGATGAGTGTGAAATTCACAGCGATAGCAGCTATCCGACTATTTTCGGATTGCCGCTGTATCTCTCTGCCGTCCAACCAGAAATCCACAGGGCTGGCAAAATGATTGTTTCACTTGATAGTGTTTATTGTTCTCATCTCTATTGCCGCCCGGTCGTACGGCCGGATGACAGTATTATGGGGGTCGAAATCGTCGCAAACTTCGTCGGGGCTGACGCACCCGTACGTATTCCAACCGAGCTGTTAATCCCTCATCTTGCCCCCGAGCAGCACCTTGAGTTGTTCAGGGAGAAATTAGCGGTAATAGAAGAACATCAGGGTTTCTTTATCACCCGGCAGCTTGTCGTCTGGATTCATATTAATGAAATTATTATTGATGCGTTAATTAATAACCAGGATTTATATATTCGCTTAAAGGCTTTGCCGTTTATTGAGTTAACCCTCAGCGAAAGTTTTTCTGATTTAAATAGCGGCAAAACTAATTTAAGGCTGGCCTGGATGATGGAACGTTTTCCGCTGGTGCTGGCAGACTTTGGTGCCGGCGATGCCACTACCAAACCGGTGTTCGACGGCCTGTTCAGGCGCGTTATTATGGACCGTTTTTTTATTCAAAAACTGCTGTCGGGCCGCACCTTTACGCCTTTTATGCTGGCCATCATTGGGCAGGTTTCTCCGTTTTGTGAATCGTTGCTGGTAGCGGGAATAGACTCGGCCAGCGCGCGGCAAAAAGTGCAGGCGCTGGGCTTTGCCGCGATGCAGGGCAAACTGTGGCCGCTAGTGCCGCCGGAGGAACTGTCATCACTTTTCCCGCCTCATGAAGGTCTGGTTCACTAAAGCCCCTGCTGCGCCACCGTGTTTAAAATGCATGACTGGGGCTACACTGTCGCGCGGAGGAACCATGACCAATACTTTAGCTTTTCTGAATACCTGGCACGATGAACTGCCGGGTTTCTACAGCGAATTAACCCCAACGCCGCTGAAAAATGCCCGGCTGCTTTATCACAGCCGGCCGCTGGCTGACGATCTGGGGATTAACGCCTCGTTTTTTGCAGCGCCGCAGCAGGGTGTCTGGAGTGGCGAAACGCTACTGCCCGGCATGCAGCCACTCGCCCAGGTTTACAGTGGCCACCAGTTCGGCGTCTGGGCCGGGCAACTGGGGGATGGGCGCGGTATTTTGCTGGGAGAGCAGCAGCTGGCGGACGGACGCAAAGTTGACTGGCACCTGAAAGGCGCGGGCTTAACGCCATACTCGCGCATGGGCGATGGCCGGGCCGTGCTGCGCTCCACTATCCGGGAATTTCTCGCCAGCGAAGCGATGCATGCTTTAGGCATCCCGACGACGCGCGCATTAACGATAGTTACCAGCGATACGCCGGTACAGCGTGAAACGGTTGAGCAGGGCGCTATGCTGTTACGGGTGTCCGAAAGCCATCTGCGTTTCGGGCATTTTGAGCATTTCTACTATCGCCGCGAGCCGGAAAAAGTCCAGCAGCTTGCCGATTACGCCATTCGTCACCACTGGCCGCATTTGCAGGGGCTTGAAGAACGCTATGAGCTGTGGTTCAGCGACGTCGTGGCTCGTACGGCAGCGTTAATTGCCAGCTGGCAAACCGTGGGGTTTGCGCACGGGGTAATGAACACGGATAACATGTCGATTCTTGGCCTGACCATGGACTACGGCCCGTATGGCTTCCTCGACGATTACCAGCCAGAATTTATCTGCAACCATTCCGACTATCAGGGCCGCTATGCGTTCGACAACCAGCCAGCGGTAGGGCTTTGGAACCTTCAGCGCCTCGCGCAGACGCTCTCCCCGTTTATTACCGCCGATAAGCTGAACGCTATTCTCGACGGCTACCAGCCGGCTATTATGCGTGCTTTTGGCCAGCGGATGCGGGCCAAACTGGGGCTCTGCACCGAACAGCAGGCCGACAACCAAATCCTGAGTGAACTGTTTGCTTTGATGAGCAAAGAGGGGAGCGATTACACCCGTACTTTCCGTATGCTGAGTATGACGGAACAGCTCAGCGCGGCGTCGCCGCTGCGCGATGAGTTTATCGACCGGGCAAGTTTTGACGCCTGGTTTGGACGTTATCGCGAAAGGCTTCAGGTCGAGCAGGTGAGTGATGCAGAACGCCAGCAGAAAATGCAGGCGGTGAACCCGGCGCTGGTATTACGCAACTGGCTGGCGCAACGGGCAATCGAGGCCGCGGAGCAGGGCGATACTCGTGAACTGGCGAAGCTCCACGAAGCGCTGCTCCAGCCGTTCTCCGATCGCGAAGACGATATGACGCAGCGCCCACCTGACTGGGGAAAACGGCTGGAAGTCAGCTGTTCCAGCTGATTACTGGCGCAGTCCTACCTGAGGAACCGGGTGTTCCGGATGCCGGAATACCCGTAGGTCCGCCTGATACCAGCGCTGCAAGGTTTGCTCTTCCAGCACTTCATCGGGCGTCCCGTCCGCGACCAGTCTGCCTTTATGCAGCAGCACGATACGATCGGCCCACAGCGCGGCCAGATTTAAATCGTGCAGTACAACGCAAACTGACAGCGTCCCCATTTGTGCCAGACGCCTCAACAGGCGCAGCACGTGCTGCTGGTGGTAGAGATCCAGCGCTGACGTTGGCTCATCCAGAAACAGCCAGCCGTGAGGCTGCCCGTCGCACCAGAGCTGTGCCAGCGCTCGGGCAAGCTGCACCCGCTGCTGCTCCCCGCCGGACAGGCGACAAAAATCTCTGCCGCTCAGGTCATCACAGCCGGTTAGGGCCATGACTTCCGCCACCACGCTGGCCGTTGACGCCTGCGGCCAGGGCGCCCGGCCCATAGCAATGACGTCTTCTACCGTCCAGCTAAACGCCATGCTACTTTGCTGGCGCATCACCGCCCGTTTGCGGGAAAGCGCTTCGTTGGACCATTGATTCAAATCATGACCCGCCAGCGCAACGTGCCCGCTGTCAGGCTGTTGAAACCCGGTTAACAACCGCAACAGCGTGGATTTGCCCGCGCCGTTTGGGCCAATCAGCGCGACCACTTCGCCCGGCTTCAGGCTGACATTGACGTTATCAATCAGATAACGATGGCCTAGCTTCAGCGAAATATCGTGCGTGGACAAAATGTCATTCATCTCGCGCTCTCCTTGCTGCGGAAAATCATCGCCAGGAACCAGGGGCCGCCAATCAGGCTGGTCAGCAAGCCCACCGGCATTTCTGCGGGCGCGACAATCGTTCGCGCCAGCGTATCGGCTACCAGCAGCAGCATAGCGCCCGCCAGCATGGAGCCGGGCACCAGCCAGCGATGATCTGACCCCAGCCACATGCGAACCAGATGCGGGACGACCAGGCCAACGAAGCCGATAACGCCGCTGATCGCCACCGAGGCGGCAACCAATAATGCGCTGAGGATCAGCAAATGGCGCTGGGTTGTTTTGACATCCACGCCCAGGTAATGCGCCTCTTCATCGCCGAGCTGGAGCAGGTTCAGGCGCTTTGAAAGCAGCCAGATACCCAGACTTGCGGGAAGAATAAGCGAAGCGGTGGCGAGCAACGTTGACCATTGTGCCTGGCCCAGGCTCCCCATCCCCCACAGAGAAAGCTGACGCAGTTGAGCGTCGTTGCTTATCCACGACAGCACGCCAACCGCCGCGCCACACAGCGCATTGATGGCGATGCCTACCAGCAGCAGGCGAGACAAACTGTTGGCGCCCTTGCGGCTAAGCAGGAAAATCGCCAGCGTCACCGCAAGGCTGCCGATAAACGCCGCCAGCATAGGGACGTAAAGTGCCAAAACCGCCGGCAAAGCCAGCGGCATGACAATAGACAGACCCACCGCCAGCGCGGCCCCGCTGCTGATCCCAAGCAAACCAGGGTCGGCAAGCGGATTACGGAACAGTCCCTGCATCACGCAGCCCGACAGCGCCAAAGCGCCGCCGATCAGCGCCGCCAGCAGCACGCGGGGCAGGCGGATGTTGAGCCAGATGTCGCGCAACGTGGTGTCGTGCGCCTGCCACAATACGGCCACCGACAGCCGCATTGCGCCGAGATTAGCGGCAATAAGCGCCATTGCCAGCAAAACCAGCCCCATTAAACACAGGGCATGGTGAGGCAAAGGTCGGCGTATCACGGCAGTTGCTCCGCTTTTTTGCGCAGGGCGAGGATCGTCTGCGGGGTATCAATCCCAAAGCCGAGCAGCGCCATATCATCGACGACCATCAGCTGTTTATTTTTCCCTGCTGGCGTCTGAGCAAGTCCTGGTAATGCCCAGACGTTGTCTTCCCCGCCGAGAGTTTTCACCCCGTCGGTGGTGACCAGAATCAGGTCAGGTTTGCTGGCGATCACGCCTTCCTGGGACAGCGGCTGGTAGCGCTTAAAGCCCTGCATGGCGTTGTCCAGGCCCGCAGCATGAATCGCCGCATCTGCGGCGGTTTCCTGCCCGGCTGCCATAGCTGTCATGCCGCCGTGGCTCATAATGAACAGCACTTTTTTGTCCAACGGTTTGGCGGGGATCGCTGCCAGCTGGTCGTGAAGCTCTTTACGCAGCTTGTCGCCTGCCGCCGTTTTACCCAGCGCGTTAGCCACGGCTGCCACTTTGGCGTCAATGCTGTCCAGGCTATTTTCGGCCGGGACGGTAACAACCTTCACCTTGCTGGACTCAACCTGTTTCAATGCCATTGAGGGCTGAGCCTGCGCGCTGACGAGTACCAGCGTCGGGCGCATAGCCAGAATACCTTCGGCGTTAAGCTGGCGCAGGTAGCCGACATCCGGCAGCTTTTTCACGGCATCGGGATGAAGGCTCGTGCTATCACGAGCCACCACATCCTGACCCGCACCCAGAGCCCAGGCAATCTCGGTGACGTCGCCACCGATGGTTACCACGCGCTCGGCCGCACCTGCCATTAACGGCAGGGCGAGGATGGCGAGCAGCAGGCGTTTCATGCCGCTAACCCTTTGCCGATCAGCGCTTCAATCTGCGTGCGCCACTGGTCTTGCTCCGGCTGGCCTTCGGTGCGCTGGCCGTACAGCTGTGCGATTTGCGTGCCGTCGGCGGCAAACAGCTCGAGGCTGGTAACGTGGCCGTCGGCGGTCGGTTTGCGGGTCACCCAGCTCTCGGCAATGGTGTCACCCATCAGGTGCAGGGTGAATTCCGGGTTGAATACGTTGACCCAGTTCTCCATCGGCACCACCTTGCGGATTTCACCGGTGAAGATCTGCACGCAGCCACGGTTGCCGACGAAAATCATTATCTCGTTACCGTCTTCTTTCGCCTGATTCAGCAGTTGGGACAGCGCTTCGTTGTCTACGCGACAGGCCAGATCGTCTTTCACCAGGCGGAAAGCCTGCTGACGCGTCAGCTGGTGGCGTTTCAGCAGCTGGAAGAACTGGTGCACGTCGGTCATCGCGCGCCATTCAGCATCCACTTTGTCGGCTTCGACGGTTGGGGTCATCACCGCTTCTTCCACGGCGTTAATATCCAGTGCCGGGTTGTCGGTATGGATAAAGCGGGTCAGCACCTGGCTCCAGGCTTCAACATCCGTGTTGTCGGTGGTGTAAACCTTCAGCAGTGCGTCACCCTGGTGATCGAAGAACTGGATGCTCTGGCGTTCACCGCGAGCCGTCTCTTCACGGACGTGGAACACGCTTGCCCACTGGTTCAGGAACAGACGCAGATCCAGCGCGCGTGGGTTCAGCACTAGCCCGGCGTGGCCGTTCAGGTGTTGGTTCTCAAAGCGACCCACCTGCTCGTGAACCGCATATTCGTTACGGCAGATGCACTTCGTTTCACCCACGGCTTCCAGCGCGGCGAAAATCTCTTTCACATCGCCGTTCAGGCGCCATGCGTCATGCCCGACACGGGCATGGGTCAGTTCCGCTTCGCTGATTTGCATCAGTTTGGCGATATCTCGGGCATATTTTTTCGGGTGTTCTTGCTTAAGCTGGATCCAGCTGTCGTAACGCTGACTCATGAATAACTCCTTTACCATTGATAGCTCACGAAAATTTTACCGTTACGGCCATCCTGCGGGAGACCCTGCGGTGACCAGTACTCTTTATCGAAGGCGTTGCCAAACACCAGCGTGGTGGTTAAACCGCGCAGCTGCTGCTGCCCTTTATAGCTGACATAAAAATCGCTGACCGCGTAGCCCGGCTGCTGTGCATAGGAGCTGCTGATGTGGGTGGAACGCTCGGCGAAGGTGCCGACCCAGCCCACGGAGAAACCGCTGTGGGACACAGGGATATCCAGGGTGGTGGTGACGGTGTCCGGGTTCAGACTGGAAATGTACTCGCCGGTATCTTCATCTTTGCCGCGGGTGCGGTTATAGGCGGTATCCAGGCTGAACAGATCGGCGGTGTACTTCGCGGTCACATCCCAGCCCCAAATTTTGGCTTTTGGCACGTTATAGGACATGGTGGTCGCTTTGGCGAAGTCCACGGTGGTGGAGATGTAATCTTTCGCTTTGGTGTCGAAGTAGCTGGCTTTGAACTCCAGGCCGTCGTTAGCCATCGCCAGATTGTCGAAGCGCAGACCGAAGCCGTATTCCTGCGTTTCGTTGGTTTCAGGGCGCAGATTCGGGTTTGGTACCCAGTAGTTGGTGTAGCGAGTGCCGATAGAGAAATGCTTGGAATCGTTGTACATCTCGCCCATGGTTGGCGCACGGAATGCCTGCGCATAAGAACCAAACAGCATCAGCCAGTCGGTTGGGGTGACGGAAACTGCCCCACGTGATGACCACTTATCGGCATCCACGTCTTTATAGCCCTGGCTGCTGCCGCTGTAGTTGTCGTAGCGTGTCCCGGCCAGAATTGAAATCGGCAGATCGCGCAGGGTGATTTCATCCTGCAGCCAGCCGGAGCCAAAGTTGATTTTCGCCTGTGGGAAACCGGTTGTCTGGCCACCCGGCGCCTGCTCCTGACGGTAATATTCGCTGCCGTAGGTCAGCAGGTTAGCCGCGAAGCTGTCGGTAAACAGACGGCTGCGGTTTTCGAGCTTACCGCCTTTGGTTGTCTGTTTACGGAACTCGCTGCCTTGATTCGGCGTTTCGGCGTTAATGCGAACTTCGGACCAGTAGGCCGTTGCGGTGGCGTTCAGCCAGTCGTTGTCCTGCGGGCCAAGGTGATATTTCAGCTGCGCGTCGCGCTGAATGGTGGAACGGTTGGTCATCGGGTTGCTGGACGCTGAGGCATCCGGCGTCTGCGGGTTTTTCGGTTCCTGAGCACTATTATTGTAGTAACGCAGGGAGCCGGACAGCGACTGAGCGGAATCGATATACCAGGTGCCTTTGGTCAGCAGGTTGCCGATATTTTCGTCATTAGGCGCAGTTTCGCCGTTGCTCTGGCGCAGATTACCGCGATCGCGGCTGGACCAGGCGACAACGCCGTCCAGGTTGTCGGTGCGGCCAAAGGCACTGGCGCCCATGCCGATGCTGTGGTCGCCGGTGCCGCCGGTGCCGAATACGCGGTAGCCGCTATTTTGACCTGCAAATAACAGATCTGCCGCATCGGCGGTTTCATAGGAGATTACGCCGCCCAGCGCGCCGCTGCCGTACAGCAGGGCTGCAGGACCACGGACCACTTCAATACGTTTAATCAGCGCGGGATCGAGGAAAGTGCTGTTCAGGTGGCCGGTGTCGGTGCCCTGGCGAATGCCGTCCACCAGGGTGAGCACGCCGCGACGGTCGTAGCCACGCATGTTGATGTCCTGGCCGTTTGTACGTCCGGTGCCGTCGATGGTGATCCCCGGTACTTTGCGCAGCATGTCAGCGGCGGAGGTGGACGTCTGGCTCTCCGGCGAATTCGCATCGATAACGCTCACCATCATTGGGGCTTCGAAGGTGCTGCGTTGGTTACCGGTGGCAACCACCGTCATTTGCTCGTCTTTAGCGAAAGCGGGCAGGGCGGTAAATACGGCTAAGGTCAGTACAGACAGACGAAAACCTGCGGTGTTGGTGCAAGGCATAGCGCAACTCTCCATAAGGAATAACGAAAGCGCTGGCTGCCTGGGGATGACCTGGGTGGCTGGCTAATTTCCCCTTTTTGATTTGGGGAACGGTTTGTTTAATTTATTTGGTCAGGATCAGTTTCCCGGCCTGAGTCTGGCGTAACAGATATTGCTGCCCTTCATGGACGATAACAACGCGGCCATCGACACCGAGCAGCGTTTTGCTGTCAACCTGGCGAGGCTCTGTCGCAGGCTGCGGGCGGGCGGGGGTGAATGGTTTATCCATACGCTTCACTCTGTTTACAAATGACAATCAGTGTAACAATGAGAATCATTATCAGAAAAAGCCGAATCAGCAGCAAGCATTATTTGTAATAATTGTGTGAATCAGGGAATTTCTCTGCGGGGGCGTTGTCGTGAAGCGTAACGCTATGATATCCGGCGGGTTATAGGGTTCCCCGCCGGCAGGTTGGATCAGAAGCGTCTGTCGATGGCCTGGGCCAGCATGGCGACCAGGGTTTCCGTATCTTCCCAGTTAAGGCAAGGATCGGTGATCGACTGGCCGTAGGTCAGCGGCTGGCCGGCGACGATTTGCTGCGTCCCTTCTTGCAGGAAGCTTTCCGCCATGATCCCGGCAATCGCCCTGGAGCCGTTGCGAATTTGCGTGCAAACGTCTTCGCAGACGTCCAGCTGACGGCGGTGCTGTTTCTGGCAGTTGCCGTGGCTGAAATCAATCACCAGATGTTCAGGCAGATCGAATGCGCTTAGCGTATCGCAGGCGGCAGCAATGTCTTCCGCATGGTAATTCGGCTGCTTGCCGCCGCGCATAATAATATGGCCATAAGGGTTGCCGCTGGTCTGGTAAATCGTCATCTGCCCTTGTTTATCCGGGGAGAGGAACATATGGCTGGCACGCGCGGCGCGAATGGCGTCCACCGCAATGCGGGTATTGCCGTCCGTACCATTCTTAAAGCCGACAGGGCAGGAGAGAGCGGACGCCATCTCACGGTGGATCTGGCTTTCGGTCGTGCGCGCCCCAATCGCACCCCAGCTAATCAGGTCGGCGATATACTGCCCGGTCACCATATCCAGGAATTCTGTCGCGGTGGGCACGCCCAGCTCATTCACCTGCAGCAGCAGGCGGCGAGCCTGTTCGATACCGTAATTAATGCGGTAGCTGCCGTTCAGATCGGGGTCGGAAATTAACCCTTTCCAGCCAACGACGGTGCGGGGTTTTTCGAAGTAGGTGCGCATCACGATCTCAAGGCGATCCTGATGTTTTTCACGCAGCGTTTTGAGGCGGCGAGCGTAGTCCATCGCGGCATCAAGATCGTGGATCGAGCAAGGGCCGACGATAACCAGCAGGCGCTTATCTTCCCCGGTAAGGATCTTTTCTATCCTGCGGCGGGCGGTGGTTACGTGCTGCGCAACGTCAGCGGAAACCGGGAAGCGATCGGTTAATTCAGCCGGTGTGACCAGGCTGTCGATGCGCGCGGTTCGCAATTCATCTGTTTTGTTCATTGGGTGTCTCAGAAATTTTGTCTTCTCTGCGGCAGATTTACCGGGAAGTGATGGGGATCACAATAAACCAAAGCTGACCGATTTCAACATCTGGCCAGCTTTGGCGAAAGGATTGCCCCACCGCAGTCTGTACACCCTAGCATACACGATTGGTCTTTTGTACTAGTTTCTTAGTACATGCGACGATTCAGTCCCATAATGTCGAGAATTTTGGTCGCCATTTCTTCCACCGAATAGTTGGTACTGTTGAGGTAGCGAATCTGGTTTTTACGGAACAGCGCCTCGACTTCGGCGACCTCCAGACGGCACTGGCGCAGGGAAGCATAGCGGCTGTTTTCGCGTCTTTCCTCACGGATGGCGGCCAGGCGCTCAGGATTGATGGTCAGGCCAAACAGCTTGTGCTGCAGCGGTTTAAGCACCGCCGGGAGCTGAATGTTGTCCATGTCATCGGCAATAAAAGGGTAGTTCGCGGCACGAATGCCAAACTGCATCGCGAGGTACAGGCTGGTCGGGGTTTTTCCACAGCGTGATACGCCCAGTAAAATCACCTGCGCCTGATCGAGATTGCGCATCGAAATACCGTCATCGTGCGCCAATGTGTAGTCAATGGCGGCAATACGTGCGTCATATTTCATCAGATTGCCGGGGTTAAGCCCGTGAGTTCGGTGGGCAACGGGCGTCGGATCCAGCTTCAGCTCCTGCTGTAGCGGGGCGACCAGCGTCTGCACGATGTCCTGACAGAAGCCTTCGCTCTGCATAATGATGTCGCGGATATTGGGCAGAACGATGGAATAAAACACCAGCGGACGGACCCCGGTTTGCTGGTAAATAGCGTCAATCTGCTCTTTTACCGCTTTTGCGCGGCTTTCATTTTCAACAAACGGCAGCGTAATACTGTTGATAGATACCGGGAATTGTGACATGACCGCGTGACCAAGTACTTCAGCGGTAATGGCGGTGCCATCGGAAATACAAAATACCTGACGATCGACTAAATTATCCATTTTTATTCCTGAGCGGGGAACCGGTTTCCCTAAAGCATAAAGTAAAACAAGGGATTCCGAGTAGCGCTAATCTTAATTTAAAAAGTGAAATAGCGTTTTTAAATTTAATAAACCATCGTAAATATATTCAAATCAATACTATACCCATTATCATTGTGAGGATTATATGATAATCAATGGTTTATGAAATGAGCGGATCTATCCGAAAATGTCATATTTTATTTTGCTTGAACGATTCACTGGTTTCATTCCCCCCTCAGAATATGCAAAGCTAAATACGAAGTCTGGTGTTTCTTGTACCCATTCATTTAAAAAAGGATTGTTTCGATGTCCAATAACGGCTCGTCATCGCTGGTGCTTTGGTATAACCAACTCGGCATGAATGATGTAGACAGGGTCGGGGGCAAAAATGCCTCCCTGGGTGAAATGATTACCAATCTTTCGGGTATGGGCGTTTCCGTCCCGAACGGTTTTGCCACTACCGCCGAGGCGTTTAACCTGTTTCTCGACCAGAGCGGCGTGAACCAGCGTATTTACGAGCTGCTGGATAAAACCGACATTGACGATGTGAGCGAACTGGCGAAAGCCGGGGCGCAGATTCGCCAGTGGATTATTGACACGCCTTTCCAGCCTGAGCTGGAGCATGCCATTCGTGAAGCGTACCAAACGCTCTCTGCCGATGATGCCGAAGCGTCCTTTGCGGTGCGCTCTTCCGCCACCGCAGAAGACATGCCGGATGCTTCCTTTGCCGGGCAACAAGAAACCTTCCTCAACGTGCAGGGCTATGATGCCGTGCTGGTGGCGGTGAAACACGTTTTCGCCTCGCTGTTTAACGACCGCGCTATCTCCTACCGCGTGCATCAGGGCTACGACCATCGCGGTGTGGCGCTCTCTGCTGGCGTACAGCGCATGGTGCGCTCCGACCTGGCTTCTTCCGGGGTCATGTTCTCCATCGATACCGAATCCGGTTTCGATCAGGTGGTGTTTATCACCGCCGCGTGGGGCCTGGGTGAAATGGTGGTGCAGGGTGCCGTGAACCCGGATGAATTCTACGTGCACAAACCAACGCTTGCAGCGGGTAATCCGGCCATCGTTCGCCGTACCATGGGATCGAAAAAAATCCGCATGGTGTACGCTCCGACGCAGGAACACGGCAAACAGGTGCGGATTGAAGACGTGCCGGAAGCCGACCGCGACCGTTTCTGTATTACCCAGGAAGAAATTCAGGAGCTGGCTAAGCAGGCGGTACAAATCGAAAAACATTATGGCCGCCCGATGGATATCGAGTGGGCTAAAGACGGGCACACCGGCAAGCTGTTTATCGTTCAGGCTCGCCCGGAAACCGTGCGTTCTCAGGGCCAGGTCATGGAGCGCTACCAGCTGCATGCTCAGGGGCAGATCGTGGCGGAAGGCCGCGCGATTGGTCACCGCATCGGCGCAGGCCCGGTAAAAGTGATTCACGACATCAGCGAAATGAACCGCATTCAGCCGGGCGACGTGCTGGTCACCGACATGACCGATCCTGACTGGGAACCGATCATGAAAAAAGCGGCGGCGATTGTTACCAACCGCGGTGGACGCACCTGTCACGCGGCAATCATCGCCCGTGAGCTTGGCATCCCGGCCGTTGTGGGCTGCGGCGACGCAACCGAGCGCATGAAAGACGGCCAGAACGTCACCGTATCCTGCGCCGAAGGCGACACCGGCTACGTTTACGCTGAAATCCTCGATTTTACCGTGAAAAGTTCCACGGTTGACGCCATGCCGGATCTGCCGCTGAAAATCATGATGAACGTCGGTAACCCGGATCGGGCGTTTGACTTCGCCTGCCTGCCGAACGAAGGCGTTGGCCTGGCGCGTCTGGAATTTATCATCAACCGTATGATTGGCGTGCACCCGCGCGCGCTGCTGGAGTTCGATCAGCAGGAGCCCGCGCTGCAGGCTGAAATCCGCACGATGATGAAAGGCTATGACGATCCGGTTGAGTTCTACGTGGGCCGTTTGACCGAAGGGATCGCAACGCTGGGCGCGGCGTTCTGGCCGAAGCGCGTTATCGTGCGTCTTTCCGACTTCAAATCTAACGAATACGCCAACCTCGTGGGCGGCGAGCGTTATGAGCCGGAAGAAGAGAACCCAATGCTGGGCTTCCGTGGTGCCGGTCGTTATGTGGCGGACAGCTTCCGCGATTGCTTCGCGCTGGAATGTGCGGCCATGAAGCGCGTGCGTAACGAAATGGGCCTGACCAACGTCGAAGTGATGGTGCCGTTTGTGCGTACCGTCGCTCAGGCAAAAGCGGTTGTTGAGGAACTGGAGCGTCAGGGCCTGAAGCGCGGTGAGAACGGGCTGAAGATCATCATGATGTGCGAAATCCCGTCCAACGCCCTGCTGGCGGACGAGTTCCTGCAATACTTCGACGGCTTCTCCATTGGCTCGAACGATATGACGCAGCTTGCGCTGGGCCTGGATCGCGACTCTGGCGTGGTTTCCGAACTCTTTGACGAACGTAACGACGCGGTGAAAGCGCTGCTGTCGATGGCGATCAAAGCGGCGAAGAAACAGGGCAAATATGTGGGGATCTGCGGTCAGGGGCCATCCGATCACGAAGATTTTGCCGCCTGGCTGATGGAAGAGGGGATTGACAGCCTGTCCCTGAACCCGGACACCGTGGTGCAGACCTGGCTGAGCCTCGCCGAACTGAAAAAATAACGCTCACCCCTTCTCCTTAACAGGAGAAGGGTATCCGGCCCGATGCCTGCCTGCGTTACTCGGGGCAGAGCACCGGGCCGACACTCATCCCCGCGTAATCAACGTCTTCATGCCGGTAATAATGGCCTCGCACCAGGCGGCGTAATCATGCCCGCTCGACCAGGGATTAAAGCTTACTTCGTAGCCCTTTCCACGCAGCACGGCTTCAAGCTGTTGCGTATTTCGGTAAATGCCGCCGTCTGCGCCTTTGCTTTCAAAGCGACCTGCCTGCAGCCAAAAACGAACGGGTAAACGCGGTGACTGTTGATACTGCCGGGTCAGCCAGCCGGGCATTTCGCCCTCGGGTGCCCACCAGTAAGAGCCGGACAAACTCAGCACGTTGCCAAACACTTCGGGATGGCGCAGGGCAACCCAGGCCGAAGCCAGGCCGCCGTAGCTGGAGCCCGCCACAATGGTTTTCCGTGCCGGGGTGCTGATGCCTTGATGGTTAAGCCACGGCACCAGCTCCTCAGCCATAAAATCGGCGAAATCGGGATTGGGCGGCAGCTCTTTTTCACGGCGTTCGCCGTCCAGACTGTCGATAAACACGGCGTTAACCGGCGGCAGGGCATGACGGGCTATCAGGCCATCCAGTACGTTGGCGAGATGATAACGATCCTGATACATGCGGCCGTCAAACAGCATTAGCGTCCAGCGCGCGGGCTGGCCGCCTCGCGGCCGGTAAACCGTCACTTCACGGCGATTATTGAGCTTTTTACTTTCTACCTGATAACGAACCAGAGAACCCTGCCGAATCGGCTCGGCGGTTGCCTGCGGCGTAAAATAGCGGTGGGCGGTCAGGTCCAAAAGTGAGAAACGATTCCAGCGGTCGCCCTTGCCGGCTGGGCTGAACTGCGGATTAAGCGGATCGGTCTGGGCCGACACCAGAATCGCCCGACGCTGGTCGCGGGCTGAGCCTTCCACAAGAGGAACGTCGGGAGCAAGTTTGTACTGCATAAGCGTATCAGCCGGCACCACATAGCTGCGATACCAAACGTCGGACTGCCCGAGACGGAACATCGGGTCATGGTCGCCGGCCGGCGAGCCGAGCACAAACACGTTGCCGTGAGCGCCGCGCCACAGGAACGTTACGCGCTTGCGGCTGGCATCGATGGGCTCGACCAGCGGCGTCCCCTGTTCGCGTCTTTCCTGCCAGAACGCTTCGGTGGTTTCGCCGTGGCTTAAGGCCTGCTCAAGCGCCAGCAGTGCCGGACTTTCCGGGGATTGCATTTCATTGCGTTTGAGTGGAACCGTCTCACGAATCTGCCAGCGAAACTGCCAGCGCCTGCCGGGTTCACCGCGCAGCACCAGCGTAGAAGGCTGGCCGACGGGGAGGGCAAAAAGTGGATTGTGCTTGCCATCCACCGGCCCGTTTTCCACCAGCGAGCGCCAGAG
Source organism: Cedecea neteri NBRC 105707 = ATCC 33855 (assembly GCF_001571265.1). GTDB lineage: Bacteria > Pseudomonadota > Gammaproteobacteria > Enterobacterales > Enterobacteriaceae > Cedecea > Cedecea neteri. The sequence goes on from NZ_BCTL01000004.1 coordinate 127,939, forward strand.
CCTGCCTTTGCTGTCTACCAGGCTGGCGTCGGTCACGCCGCTCAACCGGACGTTGGCGTAATTTTCACCCAGCGCCGGAAGGCCAAAGCAGATTTCGCCGCTGGCGTCGAACTTCCCATCCTGCTCACCCTGGCTGCCGGTAAAAGTACAGGTCGCGGCCACCGCCGACGCTGAACAGAGTCCCAACATTAATGCGCTCCACGCGGCTCTCATTGTGCTCATCAATCCTGATAAAAAAGTGCATACACGCTAATGCAAATGAGATTGATTTGCAATAACATTACTAATCGTTGCGTTTTACGACAAAACGTAACTGGAGAGAAAGGCGAACTTAATTCACCTAATCACATGGGATGTTACGGTCATGCACTTTAAAAATAATAAGGTAGCCCACGGCCTTTGGCTGATGGGGCTCAGTACCCTGGGGATGGGAAACGGCGTTCAGGCGCAGGAACGGCCGAGCAGCGAGGAGACTCTGGTTGTGACGGGCTCGGTGAGCGAAGATCCTTCTGCGCCGCTTAAGGGAATGGTGGCAACCAAAACGCTGTCCGCGACGAAAACATCGGCTGATTTACTCAAAACGCCGCAGTCGGTGTCGGTGATCACCCGCGACCAAATGATCGCGCAGGATGTCACCTCCGTGTCGCAGGCCTTGCGCTATTCGGCCGGAGTGCTGACGGAGTATCGGGGCAGTTCGAACCGCAACGACGAGGTGTTTGTACGCGGCTTCAGCTATGTACCGAAGTATCTCGACGGGCTGAGCTATGGCGCGACGGCGTCTTCCCAGACCGGGACTTTTGATCCGTGGCTGCTTGAGCGGGTAGAACTGGTGCGCGGCCCGGCGTCCGTGCTGTTCGGCCAGGTGAACCCCGGCGGGCTTATCAGCATGACCAGCAAGCGGCCGACGAGGGAAGCAATACATGAAGTGCAGTTCCGCTCAGGCAATCAGCATTTAGCCGAAGGCGCTTTTGATTTTGGCGGCTCGCTAAGCGACGACGACCGGGTGCTTTACCGCTTAAACGGGATAGCCCGGACGCAGCACAGCCAGGTTGCTGATTACAAAGAGCAGCGCATGGCGATTGCACCGGCGCTGACCTGGTATCCCAACGAGCAGACGCGCTTTACCTTGTTGACCAGCTACCAGAAAGACCCGAAGGCTGGCTATCGTAACTTTCTGCCTGCCGCTGGCCTGGTGACCAAAACGGCCGCAGGGTATATTCCGCTGGACTTTAACGTTAGCGATCCCAATTATGACCAGTCGTGGCGTGAGCAAACGATGTTGGGCTATGAGTTCGAGCACGGCTTCAACGATATCTTTACCTTCCGCCAGAATGCCCGTTACGCCAGCATCAAACAGAAGTATCGCTACCTCGTGTATTCCACCTCGAAGAGCGACACGTTACTTTCGCGCCGTGCGCAGCGTGAAACGCGAGATACCGATGAGTTTGGCGTGGATAACCAGCTTGAGGCGCAGTTTGATACCGGCGCGCTGGGGCATACGCTGTTGGGCGGCCTGGATTACAAGTCTAACCACGATAGGCAGCAGCTCAGCCGCGGTACCGGGGCGAAATACGACCTGTACTGGCCGAATCCGGTGTATGGCCTCAATGTGGACGAAAGTACTTTCAGCGCGGTGAACGACGATCGGCAGAATCTCGACCAGACGGGCGTATACCTGCAGGATCAGCTCAGCTGGAATAACTGGCAACTGCTGCTCTCCGGGCGTTATGACTGGGCCGAAGTACGGACAACGGATGGGCTGAAAAGCAAAACAACGCAGCAGAATGACAGCAAATTCACCTGGCGTACGGGGCTGCTTTACGCCTTTGATTTCGGCCTGTCGCCGTATATCAGCTACAGCACCTCGTTTGAACCAAACCTGCAGACCAACCGCGCGCCAGGGGCTGCGCCGTTCGACCCAAGCCTGGGCAAGCAGACCGAAGTGGGTCTGAAGTATCAGCCGCTGAAAGAGACTTTTATGACGCTGGCGCTGTTTGATCTTCGCCAGACAAATGTCGGCACGTACAACAGCGCGCTGGGTTGGTTCGAAAACGCCGGTGAGATCCGCTCCAAAGGGCTTGAAGCGGAGGTTCACTCCACGCTGTTTAACAGCCTCAATCTGATAGGCTCTTATACGTGGACGGATGCGGAAACCGTGAGCACCACCGTGGTTGGCACCGAAGGGAAAACGCCCGCGCGTGTTCCAACGCATATGGCATCTGCGTGGGGCAGTTACACTATTCCTGAAGGCAGGTTGAAAAATCTCACGGCAGGTGTCGGGGTGCGCTACATCGGCACCAGCTATGGCGATGCGAAAAATACTTTTAAAGTTGCGGCAGTGGATCTCTATGACGCCATGCTGCGTTACGAGCTGGGGGAAGTGAGCCCTGATTTGAAAGGGGCTGCCTTGCAGTTCAACGTCAATAACCTGGCGGACACAAAATATGTGGCGTCCTGCGCGTCGGATTCTGCCTGTTTCTACGGCATTGGCCGTACCTTAACCGCCACCGTCAGCTATCGCTGGTAAGGAGAACCTTTGCGCTATCTGCTTATGGCGCTTATCGCACTCGCTGCCCCATCAGGGGCAGCGGTCAACGAAGATAAGCCCTACATGCTGGCGAATACGCTGGTACACAGTCTGCATTCACCGGCAAACGGTGAGTATAAAATCATGGTGTCCTGGCCAGAAGGCAAAGCTCCGCCAGAAGGCTGGCCGGTGATTTATCTTCTGGACGGCGAGTCCGTCTTCCCCGGGGCGGTGTCGCTGATGCAGCGCCTGACCTGTGAGCGTTGCCCGTTAACGCCGGGCGTGGTGGTGGCTATCGACTACCCAGGAGACAGCCGGCGGGAGCGAGACTACCGGCCAACGGTAGATAAAGTCGCGCTGGAACCTAACCCTGCAGGCGGCACTTACCCGCCGGGTACACCCGGCGAGGCGCAAAAGTTCTGGCGGTTTATTGACGCTGAACTCCGGCCCTGGGTTGCACAGCACTGGAAAATCAACCCGCAGCGGCAGGCGCTTTTTGGTCACTCGTATGGCGGCCTGTTTACCACCTGGCTGTTTATGACCTCGCCGGGCGCTTTCCAGCATTATTACGCCTCGAGCCCTTCGGTGTGGTGGAACGATCGTTATCTGCTGCAGATGGCGCAAAACTGGCAACCGGACGAAGGGCAAACACAGCTCTCGATTTCGGTCGGAGGATATGAGCAGTCGCTGCAGCCCCAGGAAGCCAGACTGCCTGAGGCAAAACGCGCCGGACTGTTAAAACATCGCGGGCAGAGAGCGATGGTTGACGGCAACCGAGAAATGGCCAACGCGTTAATCGCCAAAGCGCCGCATCGGGTTGATTTTACGCTGGTAGAAGGGCAGAGCCACCTGACCGTTGCCCCGCTGGTTCTGCATGGGGCGCTTATCAATCACTTTGCGAAATCAGAATAAAAAAAAGCCCATCATCAAGATGGGCAAAGACTACACACAGCAATTCGTTGTTTCACTCAGGGGATTTCGATGTTTATAAATCAACGTGTTGATTCATAACCGTGAGTTAAATAGTAGGCATCTGGCTAAGTGGCGTCTCTCAGATTCGTCTCAATCGTTAACGAAAGGTAAAGAACTTACGTCAGAATAGCGGAGTGAAGGCGGTTCAATGGCCGGAATAACGAGGGGAAAACTCGTTATTGATTAGACTTATTAATCATTTGCGTTAAGTCACTGTGGCAGGCTTTAGGTGTCAGGTGTCAGTTCTCGTAGTGAAAAATAGTTTCTATGAACAGGTGGGG
>NZ_BCTL01000005.1 GCF_001571265.1 Cedecea neteri NBRC 105707 = ATCC 33855
AAAAAACTTTCTGACCGCATTCTTTTTCACCAACGGCGCGCAGAAAGCCAGCAAATCAGGGATATTTGCTGCATAAATCACCGCAAAATCACTGCCGGTGGCATACTAAGGTAAGAAATACAGCTAAAGGAATTGCGTCATGTCTTTATCCACTCAACAACTCGCCGCTCAAAAAAACCTTTCTTATGTGCTGGCAGAGAAATTAGCTCAGCGAATTCTTAAGGGCGAATATGCCGCAGGCAGCATTCTTCCTGGCGAGATGGAACTGAGTGATATCTTTGGCGTCAGCCGGACGGCCGTTCGTGAGGCCGTAAAGACGCTAGCGGCTAAAGGCATGCTGTTACCTCGTCCCAGAATTGGCACTCGCGTCATGCCCCGCAGCCACTGGAACTTCCTGGATAAGGAGCTGATAGCCTGGTGGATGACCAAAGATAATTTCAGCCATGTAGTCGAAGAGTTTTTGATTATGCGTAATAGCCTGGAGCCACAGGCCTGCGCGTTAGCCGCTATTAATAGCAATGAGCAGCAGCGTACCAGGCTGGCTCAGTTAATGGCGCAAATGACGGAACTCCAGAAGACCTTTGACCGGCAGCGGTGGATTGAAGTGGATATGGCCTACCACGAGCTCATCTATGAAATGAGTGGTAACCCTTTCATGACATCTTTCGCGAACTTATTCAGGTCTATTTATTACAATTACTTCACCGCGATTACCGATAACGAAGTCATTAAGCTCGATTTGCATCAGGCGATTGTGGATGCCATTACTCAGGGAGAGGAGCAGGCCGCCTTTCATGCCTGCCTGGCGCTATTAAAGGAACCCGTCGCTCATCGGTAGTCTAAGGCGCACTTAACCTTCAGGATAATAATGACGAAAACAGCACGCAGCATGGCCGGCCTGCCATGGATAGCCGCGATGGCTTTCTTTATGCAGGCGCTGGATGCCACCATTCTTAACACCGCGCTCCCGGCAATAGCCCATAGCCTGAATCGCTCACCGTTGGCTATGCAGGCCGCCATTATTAGCTACACCTTAACTGTCGCAATGCTTATCCCGGTAAGCGGTTGGTTAGCCGACCGCTTCGGCACACGTCGCGTATTTATGCTGGCGGTTAGCTTGTTTACCCTCGGCTCCTTCGCCTGCGCCATGTCCGGGTCGCTAACTCAGTTGGTCATCTTCCGCGTGATTCAGGGAATTGGCGGGGCAATGATGATGCCGGTGGCCCGCCTGGCGCTGCTTCGGGCTTATCCGCGCAGCGAATTACTCCCGGTGCTCAACTTTGTCACCATGCCTGGACTGGTCGGCCCCATTATTGGCCCGCTGCTCGGCGGCGTGCTGGTGACCTGGGCAAGCTGGCACTGGATATTTTTAATCAATATCCCGATTGGCATTCTGGGTCTGCTGTATGCCCGTAAATACATGCCCAATTTCACCACGCCGAAGCGCGGGTTTGATATGAGCGGCTTCCTGCTCTTTGGTGCGGGGCTGGTGCTGATCTCCAGCGGAGTTGAATTATTTGGCGAACGGATTGTTGCCAGCTATATAGGAATGTTGGTTATCCTGGGCGGTATTTTACTGCTGCTGACGTATGTCTGGCATGCTCGCCGCGTTCCGACGCCGCTTATTCCCCTGCCTCTCTTTAAGACGCGCACCTTCTCCGTTGGTATCGTCGGCAATATAGCCTCACGCCTCGGTACCGGCTGCGTGCCCTTTTTAATGCCGCTCATGCTGCAGGTCGGTTTTGGTTATTCAGCACTGCTGGCTGGCTGCATGATGGCACCTACGGCAGTGGGTTCGTTACTCGCCAAATCGACGGTGACTCAGGTGCTGCGCTGGCTGGGCTATCGTAAAACTCTGGTCGGTATCACCCTCGTCATCGGCCTGCTTATTGCCCAGTTCTCGCTACAGTCACCGGGAATGGAAGTCTGGCTGCTGATCCTTCCCCTCTTTATATTAGGGATGGCGATGTCGACGCAGTTTACGGCCATGAACACGATTACTCTTGCTGACCTTACGGATGAGAACGCCAGCAGCGGCAACAGCGTATTAGCGGTGACGCAGCAGCTGTCAATCAGCCTTGGGGTTGCGGTAAGCGCGGCAGTGTTGCGTGCATGGGAAGGTGTAGAGAGCGTCAACACCATCGAACAGTTCCATTACACCCTGCTGACGATGGGTGCGATAACGCTAGTCTCTTCGGCAGTATTTCTGCTGTTGCGCCCCAAAGACGGGCGCAACTTAATTAAAGAACGTCACAAACCTTAAACGGAGCTTCGCTCCACCAGCTCTGGCGTCAGCAGTAAACGCTGCTGCGCCAGATCGGGTTGCCCCATCCGGTGGATCAGCACATCCACCGCCAGTTCTCCGAGCTCATCTTTAGGCTGATGAATGGTCGTCAGCGGCGGCGTCATATAACGTGCAAGTTCAATATCATCGTAGCCAATCACCGCCATATCCTGCGGCACGCTAAGACCAGCCTGATACAAAGCATGGTAAGCACCCACGGCCATCGCGTCATTGCCCATAAATACTGCATCTGGCCTTTCCTCCAGCGTGAGCAGCTCGCTCATGGCGCTAAACCCGCCCTGAAACTCAAAGTCACCGATAATTTCATAGCCCGGGAGGATAGCCAGCCCGGCCCGATCCATGGCTTTACGGTAGCCTTCAAGGCGCAGCCTGGCCGGCGTTTTGTCCTGCGGCCCGGCAATGCAGGCAATGCGGGTATAGCCATTGTCGATAAGGTGCTGCGTGGCCATTTCCCCGCCAAGCAGTGAGTTATCCTGAATCACATCGCTCTGCCCCTCAAACGGAGCCCAGTCCATCATTACGGTAGGGATCGTCGGGTAGCGATTGATAATCTCCGGCGAAGGCTGATGTGTTTCGGTGCACAGCAGCAATAATCCATCGACGCGCTTTTGCAGCAGCGTTTCCAGATTTCGGTTCATGCGATGCTCATCGCCTTCGGTATTGCACAGCACTAGGCTATAGCCGCGCTCAAAGCAGCTGCGTTCAACGCCGCGAACCAGTTCAGAATAGAAGGGGTTACTACTCGCCGTGATCAGCATGCCGATGGTATGGGTTTGATTTAGCTTGAGGCTGCGCGCCAGCGCTGAAGGGGCATAATTCAGAGTCTTAACCGCTTCCTCTACCTTCTGGCGAATAGCATCGCTCACGAAGCGGTCATTATTAATGACGTGCGAAACGGTAGAAGTAGAAACGCCCGCCAGGCGGGCGACGTCTTTCATGGTAGCCATGGCTTACCTCTGCTGCTGCAGGAACTCATCAATTTCCTGGCGCCACGGCACGGAAGGCTGAGCGCCTTTACGCGTCACGGCAATTGCGGCGGCAGCGTGAGCAAATCGCACGGCGTCCTGCATCGGCTTATCTTCCAGCAACGCGGTAACCAGCGCGCCGTTAAAGGTGTCGCCGGCAGCAATAGTATCGACGGCTTTGACCTTAAAGCCCGGCACGCGTTTGCCGCTGCCATTTTCGCTGAGCCATACGCCACGGCTGCCGAGGGTGATAATTACCGTGTTGATCCCCTTCCCATGAAGCACTTCAGCGGCTTTGGCAGCATCTTCGTCGCTCTCAACGCGCACGCCGGTCAGCTTTTCCGCCTCTGTTTCGTTCGGGGTGATCATATCCAGCAGCGCCAGAAGCTCATCGGAGAGTTCACAGGCCGGGGCCGGGTTAAGAATAACTTTGGTCTGGTGCTGATGGGCAATTTTCGCCGCCGCCAGCACGCTTTCGAGCGGAGATTCCAGCTGCATTAATAAAGCAGAAGCTTCGGCGATTTTCTGCTGTTCCGCTTCAACCAGCACGGGGGTCAAAGCCGCGTTAGCGCCAGAGTGAATACCAATCACGTTTTCACCTGCGCCGTTGACAAAAATAAGCGCTACACCGGTCGCTTCGTCTTTAATGGTGCTGATTGGCGAGGTATCGATATTATCACTGGCAAGCTGCTTACAAACGCGGCCACCGGTATCGTCATCGCCCACACAGGCAATAAACGCAATGTCAGCCCCGCTGCGCCCAGCCGCCACGGCCTGGTTCGCACCTTTACCGCCGAACGCCACCTGATAGCCCTGCCCGGTAACGGTTTCGCCTGGCGTTGGGAAATGTTCGAGGTTGAGGATATGGTCAGCGTTAATGCTGCCAAGAACGACGAGTTTGCCTGTGCTTTTCATATCTTGATATCCAGTTTGAGTGCGCCACTCATGTCTGAGTGGCGCGTTGCCCTGCTTTTCTTTGATTCTTATTTGGTGATCAGCTTCAAATCAACCGGGATTTTTGCATCCACTTTCTCGCCTTTCAGCACTTTATCGGCGGTTTCCACGCCGATAACGCCGATCTGGTCAGCCATCTGGGCAACAGTCGCGCCCAGCTTGCCGCCTTCAACAGCTTTCACGCCGTCAGCCGTACCGTCGAAACCGACGACCAACACATCGGATTTACCCGCGGTTTGCAGCGCACGCAGGGCACCCAGTGCCATTTCATCGTTCTGAGCAAATACAGCCTGAACGTTAGGATGCGCGGTCAGCAGGTTCTGCATGACGTTCAGACCTTTAGTGCGGTCAAAGTCAGCCGGCTGGCTCGCCAGTACATCAAATTTATGTGCGGCAACGGCCTGCTTGAAACCTTCACCACGTTCACGGGCAGCGGAAGCGCCTGCAATCCCCTGCAGTTCAATGACTTTCGCGCCGTCGCCCAGTTTCTTAGCAATGAAATCACCGGCCATTTTGCCACCAGCAACGTTATCAGAAGCAATGTGGCTCACCACAGTGCCCTGGTTTGCGATACGGTCGAGGGTAATCACCGGAATTTTAGCCTGATTTGCCATTTTAACGGCATTGCCCACCGCATCGGAATCGGTTGGGTTAATCAGCATAAGCTTGGTGCCACGAACGGTTAAGTCCTGCACGTTGGCCAGCTCTTTTGCCGGGTTGTTTTGTGAATCCAGCACCACCAGGTTGTAGCCCAGCTTGTCGGCTTCTTTCTGCGCGCCATCTTTCAGCGACACGAAGAACGGGTTGTTCAGGGTAGACACTACCAGCGCGATGGTGTCTTTTGCCATGGCGTTTGCGCTTACGGTGGCGCTCAGGGCGACAGCGGAAACCAGGGTAGCCAGTTTTTTCATGTTCATAGTCAGATGTCCTGTAGGGTTATGGTTTTACTGCTTTTTATTGTCCACCAGCACCGCCAGCAAAATAACCACCGCTTTGACGATCATCTGGTAATAAGAAGAAACACCTAATAAATTCAGACCGTTGTTCAGGAAGCCGAGGATCAATGCCCCGATCAGCGTGCCGACAATCCGGCCTTTGCCGCCCGCCAGGCTGGTACCGCCCAGCACAACCGCCGCGATAGCATCCAGTTCGTATCCCGCACCCGCCGTTGGCTGCGCAGAGGAAAGACGCGCTACTTCGATAATCCCGGCGAGCGACGCCAGCAGACCACACAGAGAGTAGACGATGATTTTCACTTTGTTGACGCTAATCCCGGACAGGCGCGTCGCCGCTTCGTTGCCGCCGAGCGCATAGATATAACGCCCCAGGCGGGTATGGTGCAGCATGTACCATGCGGCCAGGAAGACAACAGCCATAATCCAGACCGGCGTTGGGATCCCCAGCGGACGGCCAATACCGAACCAGCCAAACAGGTCTGCATTGTCCGAGAAGCCGGTATTCATCGGGCTGCCATTGGTGTAAACCAGCGTCACCCCGCGCAGCAGCAGCATCATCACCAGCGTGGCGATAAAGGCCTGAACCCGTCCTTTCGCCACAATGACGCCCGTTACGGCACCAATTGCGGCCCCGAGAGCCAACGCAGCGGCTACAGCCACCAGCGCATTCACCTCGAATCCTACAATCGAGGCCGCCACCGCCCCGGTCAGCGCCAGAAGAGAACCGACGGACAGGTCGATCCCGGAAGTCAGAATGACCAGCGTCATCCCCACTGCCATAATGGCGTTAACCGAGGTTTGCTGCAGGATATTGAACAGGTTATTCACGGTAAAGAAATTCGGGCTCAGGGCCGAGACAATCGCAATCAGCACCAGCAGAGCGATCAGCGATTTTTGCTCCAACAGCCACGCTTTGGTGAACCAGCGACGGGTGGACACGGTCTGGGTACTCATTTATCTAACTCCTGATTCACTCGATTAAGCTTACCAACGGCCGCGGCCATCAGCGCCTCTTGGGTGGCTTCTTCACGGGAGAATTCACCGCTCAGTCGCCCTTCGTGGATAACCATGATGCGGTCGCTCATGCCCAGCACTTCCGGCATCTCGGACGACACCAGAATGATGCTCAACCCTTCGGCTTTGAACTGGTTAATTAACTGATAAATTTCTTTTTTCGCCCCAACGTCAACGCCGCGCGTTGGCTCATCGAGGATCAGCACTTTCGGGCGAGTCATCAGGCCACGCGCAATGGCGACTTTCTGCTGGTTACCACCGGAAAGCAGGCCAATCGGCTGCTCCATAGAAGGCGTTTTGACGTTAAACAGGCGAATAAAGTCCTGCACCGCCTGCTGCTCATCTTTATGCTTCAGGCTGCCAACGTCGCGGCTGAAATAGCGCAGCGCGGTCAGCGACATGTTCTCTTTCACCGACATGCCCAGAACCAGGCCATCACGCTTACGGTCTTCGGAGATATAAACGATGCCGTTTGCCAGCCCGTCCTGCGGAGAGCGAGTCACCACTTCGCGGCCATCCAGCGCCACATAACCGCCGGTTCTCGGCAGCGCGCCATACAGCACCTTCATGAGCTCGGTACGTCCGGCGCCCATCAGACCGGCCACGCCGAGGATTTCACCTTTGCGCAGCGTGAAAGAAACCTCTTTCACGCCGGGGCCGGACACGTTATCGACCCGCAGACGAATGTCGCCCGGCTGTTTGTCCAGATGCGGATACTGATCTTCAAGCTTGCGGCCAACCATCATTTCGATGAGCGAGTCTTCGGTGAGCGCGGAAACTTCACGTTCAGCGATAAACTGCCCGTCGCGCAGAACGGTCACGTCGTCGCAGACTTCAAAGATCTCTTTCATGCGGTGGGAGATATAAACGATGCCGCAGCCCTGAGCCTTCAGTTCACGGATAACGCGGAACAGCGACTCGGTTTCGGTGTCGGTCAGCGCATCGGTCGGCTCATCCATGACGATGACTTTTGACTCGAAGCTCAGCACCTTGGCTATCTCGACCATTTGCTGATCGCCAATCGACAGCTCGCCTACCAGGCGTTCGCTGGTGTAGCGTAAATTCAGCTTCGCCAGCAGCTTATCGGCTTCGCGGTACATCTTCTTCCAGTCAATTTTGCCAAAAAGCCCGACAAACTCGCGGCCAAGGAAGATGTTTTCCGCAATGCTAAGCTGCGGGATGAGGTTAAGTTCCTGGTGAATAATCCCGATGCCGGCTTCCTGGGAAGCTTTCGGCCCGCTAAAAGCCGTTTCTTTCCCGAGCCACAGCAGCGAACCGGCATCTTTGGTGTAGATCCCGGTCAGGACTTTCATCATCGTGGATTTACCGGCGCCGTTTTCACCCACCAGCGCCATGGCGCGGCCCGGGTAGACGTTCAACGCTGCGCCAGAGAGGGCTTTCACCCCGGGGAACGATTTATCGATCCCTTTAAGCTGCAGTAAAGGTTCCATACTGGCCTCCTCAGAAGGTTACGCCAGCACAGAGAATGATATTCGCATACGGGGAACACTCCCCGCTGCGAATAACCGCATGTGCATCCGCGGTGTGCTGCTTGAACTGCTCATGACTGATGTAACGAATAGCTATGGTTTTTCCCTGGTGTTTTTGCAGTTGCTCAATATGGTTGAGCAACGTTTCGTGAAGCCCGGAATTATGTTGTTTGATTTCAGAAGCAATGATTGCCGCCTCAACCTGCATTTCCTGAGTTACCACGTCCACGACCTGCATAAAGCCCGGAACGCCGTGAGTTAATGCCAGATCGATGCGCTGAGTATTGCGCGGAATTGGCAGCCCGGCATCGGCAATCACCAGCGTATCGGTGTGCCCAAGGCGGGAGATAACGGCCGAAATATCAGCGTTAAGAACGGTACCTTTCTTCATTTTCCTGCTCCACTAGCGAAACGTTTCGCTAATGAAGAGTGTAGAAAAGGAGATGGCGGTTAAACAACCACCAGGTTAAAGAAGTGTGATCAACATCGAAACGTTTCGCTAATAAACGCAAAACGGTACCTGAGTACCGTTTTTAGTGTTTGCACCCTCTCCTGTGGGAGAGGGTCGGGGTGAGGGCATCAGGTATCTAACTTAAATCTCGACCTGGGTGCCCAGCTCGATAACCCTGTTCGGCGGGATCTCAAACTGGTCAGGCGCTCGCAGAGCGTTTCGCTGCAGGGCGAGGAACAGCTTGCCACGCAGGCGGAGATACCAAGGACGCTTGCCGATAATCAGCGACTCGTGCGACATGAAGAACGACGTTTCCATCATCCGGCAGCTCAAACCCTCCAGGCCACAGCGGTGGAAAATTTCTTCCACATTTGGCGTTTCACGCCAGCCGTAGCTTGCCACCACCCGCCAGAAGGTTGGCGACAACTGCTCGATAGAAACGCGCTTAACGTTGTGAACGTACGGAGCATCTTCGGTGCGCAGCGTCAGCAGCACGACTCTCTCGTGCAGCACTTTGTTGTGCTTGAGGTTATGCAGCATCGCGAACGGGATCACGTTCAACGCGCGGGACATATAAACCGCGGTACCCGGGACGCGAACCGGTGGAGACTTCTCAAGGGACGCAATCATCGCTTCCAGTGAGTTACCGTGCTCATGCATGCGGCGCAGCAGGCGGAAGCGCTCGCTCTTCCAGGTTGTCATAATGGTAAACATGACAAGGCCCAGCGTGAGCGGTAGCCAGCCACCGGAGACGATTTTCTCGAGGTTAGCAGAGAACAGCGGCACGTCGATAAACAGGAAGCCCACGCACATCAGGAGCACGGCAATTTTATTCCAGTGCCAGTTTTTGCGCGCCACGGTACAGCAGAGGATCGAGGTCAGCACCATCGTGCCGGTTACTGCAATCCCGTATGCCGCCGCCAGGTTACTGGAATGTTCGAAGCTAACGATGACGATCACCACGGCGATATACAGGATCCAGTTAATCGCTGGAATGTAAATCTGCCCGGACTCCATTTCCGAGGTGTGGATGATACGCATTGGCGAGAGATACCCCAGGCGAACCGCCTGACGCGTAAGCGAGAAGACGCCGGAAATAACGGCCTGAGAGGCGATAACAGTGGCCAGCGTCGCCAGAATCAGCAGCGGGATCAGCGCCCAGTCAGGTGCCAGCAGGAAGAACGGGTTTTTAATCGCTTCCGGGTTCTTTAACAGCAGGGCACCCTGGCCAAAATAGTTAAGAACTAATGAAGGCAGAACCGCAATAAACCATGCGATGCGAATTGGGAGCTTACCGAAGTGCCCCATATCGGCATACAGCGCTTCAACGCCGGTTATGGCCAGCACAACCGCCCCCAGAGCAACGAACGACACGGCTTTATATTGCACGAAGAAATTCACCGCCCAGGCAGGGTTAAGCGCCTGCAGGACTTCCGGGTTGCCGATAATACTACGCGCGCCCAGGACAGCGAGCGTCAGGAACCACAGCAGCATCACCGGAGCAAACAGCTTGCCCACCATCCCGGTGCCGTGCTTCTGAATCATAAACAGCAGCGTCAGAACAATAATAGAGAGAGGGACGATGTATTGGTCCAGCTGTGGCGCGGCTATCTCCAGGCCTTCTATGGCCGACATCACCGATATCGCCGGCGTGATAACCACCTCGCCGTAGAAGAAGCTGCCGCCAATCAACCCCATGATCACCAGCACCGAGGTCATTCGCGCCGTCGTATTGCGTCCAGCCAGAGACATCAGCGTTAAGATCCCGCCTTCCCCGGCGTTATCCGCACGCATCACGAAGGTGAGGTATTTGATGGAGACGACCAGTACCAACAGCCAAAAAATTAACGACAAAAAACCAAACACGGCGTCGCGTTCAACGCCAAACCCAAACTGCCCGGACAGACATTCACGAAGGGTATAAAGCGGGCTGGTACCTATATCACCGTACACAACCCCGATAGCAGCCAGCGTAACGGCCGGCAACGATTGTTTATTATCAGCGCTCATAGACTAATCTTTTGTTGGAATCCCGAAAACGTGTGCTTAGTCCCTTGGCCCACAAAACGGCGCACAGTATGCACGATAATTGTGTAAATCGTACTCCTAAATGCATTTGAATTATCCCAGCTCAAACGCTGCATGCGGCATAATCAGCACATTAACTGGCTAAAAATAAACGCTATACTCGCGTTTCTCCACAGGGTTAACCGCGTAAGGATGCAAAGCTAATTATGGCTCAATCACATTTGCTGGCTGAAAGAATTTCTCGTCTCAGCCAGGCGCTGGAAAAGGGACTTTTTGAACGTCAGCACGCCGTTCGTCTCTGCTTGCTGGCGGCACTGAGCGGCGAAAGCGTCTTTTTACTTGGCCCGCCAGGCATTGCAAAAAGCCTGATCGCCCGCCGCCTGAAATTTGCTTTTCGCGAAGCGCGCGCCTTTGAATATCTAATGACTCGCTTCTCAACGCCAGAAGAAGTTTTTGGCCCGCTTTCTATTCAGGCGCTGAAAGATGAAGGCCGCTACGAGCGCCTGACCGCCGGCTACCTGCCGGAAGCCGAAATCGTGTTTCTGGATGAGATCTGGAAAGCCGGCCCGGCAATTTTAAACACCCTGCTGACCGCCATTAACGAACGCCGTTTCCGCAACGGCGCCAGTGAAGAAAAAATCCCCATGCGCCTGCTGATGGCCGCCTCCAACGAATTACCCGAAGCGGACAGCAGCCTGGAAGCGCTGTATGACCGTATGCTGATTCGCCTGTGGCTCGACAAAGTGCAGGATAAAGCCAATTTCCGTTCGATGCTCATCAGCCAGCACGACGAGAATTTTAATCCCGTTAGCGAAAGCCTGCAGGTTACCGATGAAGAATATTTCAGCTGGCAGCAGCAAATTGGCGGCATCGCGCTGCCGGACGACGTTTTTGAACTTATCTTCACGCTGAGACAGCTACTTGAGGCCACGCCGGGCGCGCCTTATGTGTCTGATCGCCGCTGGAAAAAAGCCATTCGCCTGCTGCAGGCCAGCGCCTTCTTTAACGGCCGCGATACCGTGGCACCTATCGATCTTATCCTGCTGAAAGACTGCCTGTGGCACGACACGGCGACGATGAATTTGATGCAGCAGCAGATTGAAGTTTTGATGACCGGGCACGCGTGGCAGCAGCAGGCTATTCTCAGCAAACTCAGCGCCATCGTACAGCGCCGCCTTCAGCTCCAGCAGCAAAGCAGCGACCGGGATGCGTTTACCGTGCTCAAGCAGACCGGCATGTTCAGCCGCAAACCGCAGTATCAGCTGCCGGATGAGATAACCGGCGAAACGCTGACGCTTTTACTGCAAAAGCCGCTGAAGCTGCACGATATCGAAGTGATTCACATCACTCTGGCGCGCGAAGCGCTGGCGCAGTGGCTTAATAAAGGAGGCGAGATCCGCGGTAAGCTGAACGGGATTGGCTTTGCGCAGTTGCTTAACCTCGAAGTGGACAACAGCCAGCACCTGACGATTCGCGACGTCAGCCTCCAGGCCACGCGGCTTGCGCTGCCGGGGCACCAGCAACAAGGCGTGCCTGACGAGATCAAAAAGCAGTTTGACGATCTCGACGCCGCGCTTCACCAGCAGCACGAACGCTTTAACGATCAGCAAAAATGTCTGTTTATTGAAAGCGACTGGCTGGGAAAAATTGAAGCCAGCCTGCAGGACGTCGCGGCGCAGCTGAAACAGGCCCGGCAATGATAAGCGTTGAAACGCTGGATATGATCCTGGCTATTGGTGAAGGTGAACTGATAGAAGAGATTATTATTACCCTGCTGGCTGCCCCGCAGCTGGCGGTGTTTTTCGAAAAATTCCCGCGTTTGAAAAAAGCCGTTAGTGAAGACTTACCTCGCTGGCGAGACCAGCTAAAAGGCCGCCTGAAGGACGGGCACGTTCCGGATGAGCTGGCGCAGGAAGTCCTTTGCTACCAGCAGAGCCAGTTACTTACCACCGGGCAACTTATCATGCGGCTGCCGGAAATTATCCAGCTGCTGCACAAACTCGGCTCGCCGTTCTATGAACAGGCCAAAACGCTGGTGGCCGATAATCCACATTTCACGCCAGCGCAGCATACGCTGTTTCTGCAGCGCTGGCGGCTAAGCCTGGTTGTACAGGCCACATCGCTTAACCAACAGCTGTTAGAAGACGAGCGCGACAAGCTGCTGGCGGAGATTCAGGAACGGCTGGCGCTTAGCGGGCAGCTGGATCCTGCCCTGGCGGAGAACGACAAAGCTGCCGGTAAACTGTGGGATATGAGCGGCGGCACGCTCAAGCGCGGGGACTATCAGCTGATTGTGCAATACGGTGAGTTTCTCACCGGCCAGCCGGAACTGATGCAGCTTGCCGAGCAGCTGGGGCGCTCTCGCGAGGCTAAATCCGTGCCGCGTAAAGATTCCCCAACCGAGCCCTGGCGTATGCTGGTCCGGGAGCCGGCTACCGTGCCCGAACAGGTGGACGGCCTGCAGCGCAGCGACGATATCCTGCGTCTGTTGCCGCCAGAGCTGGCAACCCTGGGCATTACCGAGCTGGAGTTTGAGTTCTACCGCAGGCTGGTGGAGAAGCAACTGCTCACTTACCGTCTGCACGGTGACTCGTGGCGTGAAAAAGTCATCGAACGTCCGGTCGCTCATCAGGACCTTGACGAGCAGCCTCGCGGACCATTTATTGTCTGCGTGGACACTTCCGGCTCAATGGGCGGGTTCAACGAGCAATGCGCCAAAGCTTTTTGCCTGGCGCTGATGCGCATTGCCCTCGCCGATAACAGACGCTGCTTTATTATGCTGTTTTCCAGCGAAGTGGTGCGCTATGAGGTCAGCGGGCGGGACGGGATCGATCAGGCGATCCGTTTTTTAAGCCAGCATTTCAGCGGCGGGACGGATCTGGCCAGCTGTTTCCGCTCGATCCTGGAAAAAATGCAGACCGGAGACTGGCACGATGCCGATGCGGTGGTGATCTCGGACTTTATCGCCCAGCGGCTGCCGGACGATGTCGTCAGCAGCGTGAAAGCGCTGCAGCGGCAGTACCAGAACCGTTTTCACGCTGTCGCTATGTCAGGGCACGGAAAGCCCGGCATCATGCGCATTTTTGACCATATCTGGCGCTTTGACACCGGGATGAGAAGCCGCCTGCTGCGTCGCTGGCGGCGCTAAAGCTTACAGCAGGTCACTCACCTTAGCCTGCACTTCTGGCGACCAGACGCCGCACTGAACCTGGCCGATATGCGGCAGTTGAAGCAGCAACATCGTTAAACGGGACTGGCCGATACCGCCGCCGATGGTTTGCGGCATTTCGCCTTTCACCAGCGACTGGTGCCACTCCAACTGAAGCCTGTCTTCATCTCCGGTGATCGCCAACTGACGCTTCAGGGTTTCGGCATCCACGCGGATCCCCATAGAAGAAAGCTCCAGGGCATCTTCCAACACCGGGTTCCAGACCAGGATATCGCCGTTCAATCCCGACAGGCCAGCTTCCCCGCCCGTTGACCAGTCATCATAGTCTGGGGCGCGAACGTCGTGACGTTTCCCGTCCGATAGTTTGCCCCCGATACCGATCAAGAAGACGGCGCCGAGTTCTTTAGCAATAGCGCGTTCGCGGCCTTTGGCATCCAGGCCAGGGAAGCGCTGCAGCAGCGTTTCGCTGTGAACAAAATGGATTTTCTCCGGCAGCAAGGCCGCCAGACCGAAGCGTTCACTCACTTCAGCCTCAGTAGCCTTAATTGCCGCCCAGATGCTCTCTACGGTTTGTTTTAGCGTGCCGGTGTGGCGTTCGCCATCGCCCATCACGCGTTCCCAGTCCCACTGGTCAACATAGACCGAGTGAATAGGGGATAAACGGTCTTCATCGGGGCGAAGGGCTTTCATGTGCGTGTAAAGCCCTTCGCCCGCGCTGAAGTCATGCTGGCCTAGCGTTTTTCTTTTCCATTTGGCCAGCGAATGCACCACTTCAAACTGCGCCTGCGGCAAGGTTTTCACCTTTACCTGCACTGCTTTCTCGCTGCCAGAAAGGTTGTCCTGTGTACCATCGCCCACGCGGCTGAGGATCGGTGCCTGGACTTCAATCAGGCCAAGCTTCTCTTCCAGCTGACGGGAGAAATGGGTTTTCACAAAACTGATCTGACGTTGTTTAGCAATCCAGGCGGTTTTCATGGCTTTTCTCTTTGTTGTGTTGTTTCTGCCATCGATTAAGCAACAGAAACGCCACCGTATTCAATAATCAACAATAAAAAAGGCCAGCCTCTTTTTAATCGACGAATTTAAGGCTATAAAAAATAGAGAATCGGCATTTATCATAGGAAAAAGTGATGGATAATTATCAAATCGACAATCTCGATCGCGGGATACTTGAAGCATTAATGGCGAATGCGCGCACCGCCTATGCGGAACTGGCCAAGCAGTTTGGCGTCAGCCCGGGCACTATTCACGTTCGCGTAGAGAAGATGAAGCAAGCGGGAATCATTACCGGTGCACGCATCGATATCAGCCCGAAGCAGCTTGGCTATGACGTCTGCTGCTTTATTGGCATTATTCTGAAAAGCGCCAAAGATTATCCATCCGCCCTGACCAAGCTGGAAAACCTGGATGAAGTGACCGAAGCCTACTACACCACCGGCCACTACAGCATCTTTATAAAAGTGATGTGTCGATCCATTGATGCCCTCCAGCAGGTACTTATCAACAAGATCCAAACAATCGATGAAATTCAATCCACTGAAACGCTGATCTCGCTGCAGAACCCGATCATGCGTACTATCCGGCCCTGAGCCCTAATTTTAATACCCATATTATCCACAGGTAGATCCCCGCTCTTTCACAGCGTACAATACGCGACGATTTGAAAAGGCGGGATACAATGGCTGATATCACTCTGATTAGTGGCAGTACGCTCGGTAGTGCCGAATATGTAGCAGAACACCTGGCAGAGAAGCTTGAAGAAGCAGGGCATGGCGCTGAAATGCTGCATGGCCCTCTTTTAGAGGATCTGAAAACCAGCGGTATCTGGCTGGTGGTCTCTTCCACCCATGGTGCTGGCGATCTGCCAGACAACCTGCAGCCTTTCTATGACGCTATAAATGAACAGCGTCCGGATCTCAGCGACGTAAGCTATGGTGCGATCGGGATCGGCAGCCGTGAATACGACACGTTTTGCGGTGCAATAGAGAAGATCGACCTGCTTCTGACCGAATGTGGGGCGACCCGCTTAGGATCCTTGCTCAAAATTAACATCCTCGATCACGACATTCCTGAGGATCCGGCCGAGATTTGGGTCGGTTCATGGATTAATTTACTCCCTGAAGTGTAAAGATTGCACGATCAGATGTGGATAACTCTGGTTAAAAGCTTGGATTAAGCGGTAGTTATCCCAATAACAACTGCTGTTCACTTTTTGAGTTGTGCATAAACCTCAATTCTGATCCCAGCTTATACGGTCTGGGATCACTGGTAGTACACAGCAAACGATCCTTTCCAGGTTGTTGATCCTAAAATGGATAAATGGCTTATCCACAGGGGTGGTCGATCCTAATAAGAGATCATAATAAAGAGATCTTTAAATAAAAAAGATCTTCTTTTAATTACCGAAGATCCCGATGCTTTCTCGAAAGACTAAAGTTGAGTAGAATCCCCAGCCCGGGAAGTCACAAACCCTCATTCGCGAAACCGAGGCAGTTACCATGTTTTATCCAGATCCTTTTGACGTCATCATCATCGGCGGGGGTCATGCAGGCACAGAGGCGGCAATGGCCGCAGCTCGTATGGGTCAGCAGACCCTGCTTCTGACACACAATATCGACACGCTGGGGCAAATGTCCTGTAACCCGGCTATCGGCGGTATTGGCAAGGGACATTTGGTTAAGGAAGTGGATGCCCTCGGTGGCCTGATGGCAACCGCGATCGATCATGCAGGTATTCAGTTTAGGATACTAAACGCCAGTAAAGGCCCGGCAGTCCGCGCCACTCGTGCGCAGGCAGACCGCGTGCTTTACCGCCAGGCCGTGCGCACCGCGCTGGAGAACCAACCCAACCTGATGATTTTCCAGCAGGCGGTTGAAGATCTTATCGTTGAGAACGATCGTGTCGTTGGCGCAGTGACCCAGATGGGCCTTAAATTCCGTGCAAAAGCGGTTGTGCTTACCGTAGGCACCTTCCTCGATGGGAAGATCCACATCGGGCTGGATAACTACAGCGGCGGTCGTGCTGGCGATCCTCCGTCGATCCCGCTGTCACGTCGCTTACGTGAACTGCCTCTGCGCGTGAGCCGCCTGAAAACAGGCACGCCTCCGCGTATTGACGCCCGCACCATAGATTTTAGCGTACTTGCTCCACAGCATGGGGATAACCCAATGCCTGTCTTCTCGTTCATGGGGAACGTGAACCAGCATCCGGAGCAGGTACCTTGCTACATCACGCATACCAATGAGCAGACCCACGAGGTCATTCGTAATAACCTCGACCGTAGCCCAATGTATGCCGGGATTATCGAAGGCATTGGCCCTCGTTACTGCCCGTCTATCGAAGACAAAGTGATGCGTTTTGCCGATCGTAACGCGCACCAAATATTCCTTGAGCCTGAAGGGCTGACCAGCAATGAGATTTACCCTAACGGGATCTCCACCAGCCTGCCGTTTGACGTTCAGATGCAGATCGTCCGCTCTATGAAGGGGATGGAGAATGCGAAGATCGTTCGTCCTGGCTACGCTATTGAGTACGACTTCTTCGATCCACGCGATCTGAAGCCGACGCTGGAAAGTAAGTTTATTCAGGGACTGTTCTTTGCTGGCCAGATTAACGGCACCACCGGTTACGAAGAAGCTGCAGCTCAAGGCCTGCTTGCCGGTCTGAACGCCGCCCGCTTCTCTGCGGAGAAAGAGGGCTGGGCACCACGTCGCGACCAGGCATATCTTGGCGTGCTGGTGGATGACCTGTGTACGCTGGGGACCAAAGAACCGTACCGCATGTTTACCTCTCGGGCTGAATACCGCCTGATGCTGCGTGAAGACAACGCCGATCTGCGTTTGACCGCGGCAGGTCGTGAACTGGGACTGGTAGACGATGCTCGCTGGGCTCGCTTCAACGAGAAGCTTGAGATGATCGAGCGTGAACGCCAGCGCCTGAAAGACATCTGGCTGCACCCGCATTCTGAGCAAGTGGCAGAAGTGAATGCTCAGCTTAGCGCGCCGCTTTCGAAAGAAGCTAACGGCGAAGATCTGCTGCGCCGTCCGGAAATGACCTATGCTTCGATGATGCAGCTGTCGACTTTCGCGCCAGGTCTGGAAGATCCTCAGGCTGCCGAGCAGGTTGAGATCCAGGTTAAGTACGAAGGCTACATCGCTCGCCAGCAGGATGAGATTGAAAAACAGCAGCGCAATGAGAATACTGTGCTGCCTGCAACGCTCGACTATAGCCAAGTGAGCGGGCTGTCTAACGAGGTGATCGCCAAGCTTAACGATCACAAACCGGTTTCCATTGGTCAGGCATCCCGTATTTCGGGAATTACTCCTGCGGCAATCTCGATTTTGCTTGTCTGGCTTAAGAAACAAGGGCTGCTGCGACGCAGCGCCTGAAAATAATAGACGACAACAGGCCAGGCAATCCTGGCCTCTTTTTTTGATAGGTTTACGACGTGCTGACTAAATTATCTCGCCTGCTGAAAGATGCCGGCATCACCTTGCCAGAACATCAGCAGCAGCAACTGGTGGGCTACGTCTCGCTGCTCGACAAATGGAACAAAGCGTACAATCTCACTTCGGTGCGTAATCCTGATGAAATGCTGGTGCGCCATATTCTGGACAGTATTGTGGTCGAACCGCATTTGCAGGGGAGCCGGTTTATTGATGTCGGTACGGGCCCTGGTTTGCCTGGCATTCCGCTGGCAATCGTGCGTCCTGATTCGCATTTCACCCTGCTGGACAGTCTCGGCAAGCGCGTCCGGTTCCTGCGCCAGGTGCAGCATGAACTGAAGCTTGAGAACATCACCCCGGTCCAAAGCCGTGTGGAGGATTTCCCGGCGGAGCCACCGTTTGACGGCGTGGTCAGCCGTGCTTTTGCCTCGCTAAGCGACATGGTGAACTGGTGCCATCATCTGCCGGGGGAACACGGGCGATTTTATGCGCTGAAGGGAGTACGCCCGGATGAAGAGATGACTGAACTGCCGGCCGGATTCACAGTGGAAAATATCGTCAAACTCAGCGTGCCAGCCCTGGAAGGGGAGAGGCATTTGGTGCTGATTAAGGCAAACAAAACTTAATATTTATCAAAAAACGGCGCGATTGGAATGTTTCACTGAGGTTAAAAAATGAGAGGGTTACCGATGAAATGCCTGGTTACATTTAACCAATCTTTAACTCGGATTTATCCTGCTTTTAACCTCAAGACGATTAATTACCAGGGTAATAATTTTATTTGAAAATATCATCCGGCTAAAATTACGCCGAAAAATGGTCCCTTTCGAATGTTAAAAGTTTAACTGGAATGTCAATGAAAGGTTTTTATAGCGTTTCAAGTTGTTTTAAACAGAGTGCGCATTAATCAGCTTAATTATCAATCATATGTAATTTGTGCTTTCTTAGGCTGCAAAATAATGCCTGGCGATAAGATGTTTAATTTGTGATCGTGTGCACGCTTTGCTGTCGGGGATTTCGACTTATTTGCACTTTTTGAGGAAGCCGATGCGATTCCCCAAAAGTCAGAAAATGGCTCTGCGGAAAATTAATTAAACATTTGTTCACCTTTTCGCTACTTATTGTTTGAAATCACTGGGCCGCACCGTATAATTTGCTCGCTTTTTGAGGCTTGACTCAGCGTCGCAAAGACAGTTTTATACGACACGCGACATACCTCATAGGTAGCAGGAGTTAGGAAACGTCATGTCTGTGTCGCTCTTGAGTAAGAACGTAGCCCGCAAGCTTTTGTTCATCCAACTTCTGGCTGTAGTCGCAATTGGATTGCTGTTTTGCCTTAAAGCTCCTTCTTGGGGCGCTTCCGCTCTCGGTGGAGGCCTGGCAGTTTGGCTGCCAAACGTGCTGTTTATGATTTTTGCCTGGCGCCATCAGGCGCATACACCCGCTAAAGGCCGTGTGGCCTGGACATTCGCTCTCGGCGAAGTGCTAAAGGTGATTGCGACCTTCATCATTTTAGTGGTGGCGCTGGCGTACTTTAAGGCGGTGGTATTGCCGCTAATAGTGACGTGGGTTTCGGTGCTGGTTGTGCAGATACTCGCACCAGCTGTAATTAACAACAAAGGGTAAGAGGCATCATGTCTGCAGGAGAAATCTCTACACCGCAGGAGTATATAGGTCACCACCTGAATAACCTTCAGTTGGACCTGCGTACTTTCTCGCTGGTGGATCCGCATAACCCCCCGGCTACCTTCTGGACGCTCAACATCGACTCCATGTTCTTCTCAGTATTTCTGGGTCTGGTGTTCCTGGTGTTGTTCCGTAAAGTGGCGAAAACCGCAACCAGCGGTGTCCCGGGTAAATTCCAGACTTTTGTAGAGCTGATTATTGGCTTTGTGCATGGCAGCGTGAAAGACATGTACCATGGCAAAAGCAAGGTTATCGCTCCACTCGCCCTGACGATTTTCGTCTGGGTCTTCCTGATGAACTTGATGGATCTGCTGCCTATCGATCTGCTGCCATACATTGGTGAGCACATCTTTGGCCTGCCAGCCCTGCGCGTGGTGCCGTCTGCGGACGTGAATATCACCCTCTCTATGGCGCTGGGCGTGTTTATCCTCATTCTGTTCTACAGCATCAAAATGAAAGGCATTGGCGGCTTCACGAAAGAGCTGACGCTGCAGCCGTTCAATCACTGGGCATTTATTCCTGTCAACTTAATCCTTGAAGGGGTAAGCCTGCTGTCCAAACCTGTATCACTGGGTCTGCGACTGTTCGGCAACATGTATGCCGGTGAGCTGATTTTCATTCTGATTGCAGGTCTGTTGCCGTGGTGGTCACAGTGGATTCTGAATGTGCCGTGGGCCATTTTCCACATCCTGATTATTACGCTGCAAGCCTTCATCTTCATGGTTCTGACGATCGTCTATCTGTCGATGGCGTCTGAAGAACATTAATTTACTTACCACTACTGCGTTTAACTGAAACAAACTTGGAGACTGTCATGGAAAACCTGAATATGGATCTGCTGTACATGGCTGCCGCTGTGATGATGGGTCTGGCGGCAATCGGTGCTGCGATCGGTATCGGCATCCTCGGGGGCAAATTCCTGGAAGGCGCTGCACGCCAACCAGATCTGATTCCACTGCTGCGTACTCAGTTCTTTATCGTAATGGGTCTGGTGGATGCAATCCCAATGATCGCTGTTGGTCTGGGTCTGTACGTGATGTTCGCCGTCGCCTAGTGAGCGATGTTTGAGTCATCTAGTAATATCAGAACGTTAACTAACAAAGAGGCATTGTGCTGTGAACATTAACGCAACAATCCTCGGCCAGGCCATCGCGTTTGTCCTGTTTGTAATGTTTTGCATGAAGTACGTATGGCCGCCATTAATGGCAGCCATCGAGAAACGTCAAAAAGAAATTGCTGACGGTCTTGCTTCTGCGGAACGTGCTCAAAAGGACCTTGACCTTGCACAGGCCAACGCGACCGACCAGCTGAAAAAAGCCAAAGCGGAAGCTCAGGTGATCATTGAGCAGGCGAACAAACGCCGTGCCCAGATCCTTGATGAAGCGAAAACTGAGGCAGAGCAGGAACGTAATAAAATCGTTGGACAGGCTCAGGCAGAAATCGACGCTGAGCGTAAACGCGCTCGTGAAGAGCTGCGTAAGCAGGTCGCTCTGCTGGCTATTGCCGGTGCCGAGAAGATAATCGAACGTTCCGTAGATGAAGCTGCTAACAGCGACATCGTCGATAAACTGGTCGCTGAACTGTAAGGAGGGAGGGGCTGATGTCTGAATTTGTTACTGTAGCTCGCCCCTACGCCAAAGCAGCTTTTGACTTTGCCGTCGAACACCAGAGCGTAGACCGCTGGCAGAACATGCTGGCGTTTGCTGCCGAGGTAACGAAAAACGAACAAATGGAAGAGCTACTTTCCGGTGCATTGGCACCCGAGACGCTCGCAGATTCGTTCATCGCCATTTGCGGCGAGCAGCTGGACGCCAACGGCCAGAACCTGATTAAGGTGATGGCTGATAACGGTCGTTTAAAAGCGCTCCCGGATGTTCTCGAGCAGTTTGCGCATTTACGCGCGCTCAGTGAAGCGATTGCAGAGGTTCAGGTAACTTCTGCTGCTGAGCTGAGTAATGAGCAACTCGCGAACATTACGACCGCAATGGAAAAACGTCTGTCACGCAAAGTTAAGCTGAATTGCAAAATCGATAAGTCTGTTATGGCGGGCGTTATCATCCAGTCGGGTGATATGGTCATTGATGGTAGCGTACGCGGCCGTCTTGAACGCCTTGCAGACGTCTTGCAGTCTTAAGGGGACTGGAGCATGCAACTGAATTCCACCGAAATCAGCGAACTGATCAAGCAGCGCATTGCTCAGTTCAATGTTGTGAGCGAAGCTCATAACGAAGGTACAATTGTTTCTGTAAGTGACGGTATTATCCGCGTTCACGGCCTGGCCGATTGTATGCAGGGTGAGATGATTTCCCTGCCGGGAAACCGTTACGCTATCGCACTGAACCTGGAGCGCGACTCCGTAGGTGCTGTAGTTATGGGTCCATACGCTGACCTTGC
Organism: Cedecea neteri NBRC 105707 = ATCC 33855; assembly: GCF_001571265.1. Classification (GTDB taxonomy): domain Bacteria; phylum Pseudomonadota; class Gammaproteobacteria; order Enterobacterales; family Enterobacteriaceae; genus Cedecea; species Cedecea neteri. The sequence goes on from NZ_BCTL01000005.1 coordinate 21,858, forward strand.
CGAAGGCATGAAAGTTAAGTGTACGGGCCGTATTCTGGAAGTGCCGGTCGGCCGTGGCCTGCTGGGCCGCGTGGTGAACACCCTGGGTGCGCCAATCGACGGTAAAGGTCCGGTTGATAACGATGGCTTCTCGCCAATCGAAGTTATCGCACCGGGCGTAATCGAACGTCAGTCCGTCGATCAGCCGGTTCAGACCGGTTATAAATCCGTCGATGCGATGATTCCAATCGGCCGTGGCCAGCGTGAGCTGATCATCGGTGACCGTCAGACCGGTAAAACCGCGATGGCAATCGATGCCATCATCAACCAGCGTGACTCCGGCATCAAATGTGTGTACGTGGCTATCGGCCAGAAAGCGTCCACCATTTCTAACGTGGTTCGTAAACTGGAAGAGCACGGTGCACTGTCCAACACTATCGTTGTTGTGGCCACTGCATCTGAATCCGCTGCACTGCAATACCTGGCGCCATATGCCGGTTGCGCAATGGGCGAATACTTCCGTGACCGCGGTGAAGATGCGCTGATCGTATACGATGACCTGTCCAAACAGGCTGTTGCTTATCGTCAGGTTTCCCTGCTGCTTCGTCGTCCACCAGGTCGTGAAGCCTTCCCAGGCGACGTGTTCTACCTCCACTCCCGTCTGCTGGAGCGCGCATCCCGCGTTAACGCGGAATACGTGGAAGCTTTCACCAAAGGTGAAGTTAAAGGTAAAACCGGCTCCCTGACCGCTCTGCCGATCATCGAAACCCAGGCGGGTGACGTTTCTGCGTTCGTTCCAACCAACGTAATTTCGATTACCGATGGTCAGATCTTCCTGGAAACCAACCTGTTTAACTCCGGTATTCGTCCGGCGGTTAACCCAGGTATTTCGGTCTCTCGTGTTGGTGGTGCTGCTCAGACCAAGATCATCAAGAAACTGTCCGGTGGTATCCGTACCGCGCTGGCACAGTATCGTGAACTGGCTGCGTTCTCTCAGTTCGCATCCGATCTGGACGAAGCAACCCGCAAACAGCTGAGCCACGGTCAGAAAGTGACCGAGCTGCTGAAACAGAAACAGTATGCCCCAATGTCTGTTGCACAGCAGGGCCTGGTACTGTTCGCGGCTGAACGCGGTTACCTCGAAGACGTGGAACTGGCGAAAATCGGTAGCTTCGAAGCCGCTCTGCTGGCTTACGCTGACCGTGATCACGCTCCGCTGATGCAAGAAATTAACCAGACCGGTGGCTATAACGACGAGATCGAAGGCAAGCTGAAAGGCATCCTCGACTCCTTTAAAGCAACCCAGTCCTGGTAACGTCTTAGCGGCTTGTCTTAGGGCAGGCCGCGAGGCATTGAGGAGAAGCTCATGGCCGGCGCAAAAGAGATACGTAGTAAGATCGCAAGCGTCCAGAACACGCAGAAGATCACCAAAGCGATGGAGATGGTCGCCGCTTCCAAAATGCGTAAATCGCAGGATCGCATGGCGGCCAGCCGTCCTTATGCAGATACCATGCGCAAAGTGATTGGTCACCTTGCTAACGGTAATCTGGAATATAAGCACCCATACCTGGAAGAACGCGACGTTAAGCGCGTGGGCTACCTGGTGGTGTCGACCGATCGTGGTTTGTGCGGCGGTTTGAACATTAACCTGTTCAAAAAAGTGCTGGCGGATATGAAAGAGTGGTCCGATAAGGGCGTTCAGAGCGAACTCGCGATGATCGGCTCGAAAGGCGTTTCTTTCTTCAACTCCGTTGGCGGCAACGTGGTTGCTCAGGTTACCGGCATGGGAGATACCCCTTCCCTGTCCGAACTGATCGGCCCGGTGAAAGTGATGCTGCAAGCCTACGACGAAGGTCGTCTGGACAAGCTGTACGTTGTCAGCAACAAATTTGTTAACACCATGTCTCAGGTTCCGACCATCACTCAGCTGCTGCCGTTACCGGCATCAGAAGATGAGGAGCTGAAGCGTAAATCCTGGGACTACCTGTACGAACCAGACCCGAAAGCGCTGCTGGACACCCTGCTGCGTCGTTATGTCGAGTCTCAGGTTTATCAGGGCGTCGTAGAAAACCTGGCCAGCGAGCAGGCCGCACGTATGGTGGCGATGAAAGCCGCAACCGATAACGGCGGCAGCCTGATTAAAGAGCTGCGGTTGGTATACAACAAAGCTCGTCAGGCCAGCATTACTCAGGAACTTACCGAAATCGTCGGTGGCGCGTCCGCGGTTTAAACCAGGTTATTACCCTAAATAGTTCGGTTTGCAGAAAGGCGGCAACTGAGCGAATCCTCAAGCGCTTACTTAAGTAAGTGACTGAGGTGAGGGAAGGCAGTCAACGCATCTGCAAGTTGAAATATGACGGGTAAACGAATTACGTAGAGGATTCAAGATGGCTACTGGAAAGATTGTCCAGGTAATCGGCGCCGTGGTGGACGTCGAGTTCCCTCAGGACGGCGTACCGCGCGTTTATGACGCGCTTGAGGTACAGAACAACAATGAGAAGCTGGTGCTGGAAGTTCAGCAGCAGCTCGGCGGCGGTATCGTGCGTACCATCGCAATGGGTTCTTCCGACGGTCTGCGTCGTGGTCTGGTAGTAACAGACCTCGAGCACCCGATCGAAGTCCCGGTAGGTAAAGCGACCCTTGGCCGTATCATGAACGTGCTGGGTCAGCCGATCGACATGAAAGGCGACATCGGCGAAGAAGACCGTTGGGCGATTCACCGCGCAGCACCTTCCTACGAAGAGCTGTCCAGCTCTCAGGAATTGCTGGAAACCGGCATCAAAGTTATCGACCTGATTTGTCCGTTCGCTAAGGGCGGTAAAGTAGGTCTGTTCGGTGGTGCGGGCGTAGGTAAAACCGTAAACATGATGGAGCTGATCCGTAACATTGCGATCGAGCACTCCGGTTATTCCGTGTTTGCGGGCGTGGGTGAGCGTACTCGTGAGGGTAACGACTTCTACCACGAAATGACCGACTCCAACGTTCTGGATAAAGTAGCACTGGTTTACGGCCAGATGAACGAGCCACCAGGTAACCGTCTGCGCGTAGCGCTGACCGGTCTGACCATCGCGGAAAAATTCCGTGACGAAGGCCGCGACGTTTTGCTGTTCGTTGATAACATCTACCGTTATACCCTGGCCGGTACCGAAGTATCTGCACTGCTGGGTCGTATGCCTTCTGCGGTAGGTTATCAGCCAACTCTGGCAGAAGAGATGGGTGTTCTTCAGGAGCGTATTACCTCCACCAAGACCGGTTCTATCACCTCCGTACAGGCCGTTTACGTTCCTGCGGATGACTTGACTGACCCGTCTCCGGCGACCACCTTTGCGCACCTGGACTCAACCGTTACGCTGAGCCGTCAGATCGCATCTCTGGGTATTTACCCGGCCGTTGACCCGCTGGACTCCACCAGCCGTCAGCTGGATCCACTGGTTGTTGGCCAGGAGCACTACGACACCGCGCGTGGCGTTCAGTCTATCCTGCAGCGTTACCAGGAACTGAAAGACATCATCGCGATTCTGGGTATGGACGAACTGTCCGAAGAAGACAAACTGGTTGTAGCTCGTGCGCGTAAGATCCAGCGCTTCCTGTCTCAGCCATTCTTCGTAGCAGAAGTCTTTACCGGTTCTCCAGGCAAATACGTTTCGCTGAAAGATACCATCCGTGGCTTTAAAGGCATCATGGACGGCGAATACGACCATCTGCCAGAGCAGGCGTTCTACATGGTTGGCTCCATCGACGAAGCCGTTGAGAAAGCGAAAAAACTTTAACGCCTAATCGGAGGGTGACATGGCTATGACTTACCACCTGGACGTCGTCAGCGCGGAGCAGCAAATGTTCTCCGGTCTGGTCGAGAAGATCCAGGTAACGGGTAGCGAAGGTGAGCTGGGTATCTACCCTGGTCACGCCCCGCTGCTCACCGCCATTAAGCCTGGTATGATTCGCATCGTTAAACAGCACGGACATGAAGAGTTTATCTACCTGTCCGGCGGTGTTCTGGAAGTTCAGCCGGGTAACGTAACCGTTCTGGCTGACACCGCGATTCGCGGTCAGGATCTCGACGAAGCGCGTGCCCTGGAAGCGAAACGCAAAGCTGAAGAGCACATGCACAGCTCCCACGGTGACGTGGATTACGCTCAGGCTTCTGCTGAACTGGCTAAAGCGATCGCCAAACTGCGCGTTATCGAGTTAACCAAAAAAGCGATGTAACTACCTGCTTGAAAAGACAAATGCCAGTCCGGGAAACCTGACTGGCATTTTTTTATTCCCCAGCTTTATTCCATGCTCAAAATAACCATAAAACCAGCTAGATAGCGCCTTACTCAGGGAATTTAGCCCGTCTTTTGGCCTTAATTTTCATGGATTCTACCGTAATTACTGCTATAAAAGACGCTAGAAATGTAAAGGCGGTGAAATTAGCAGCAGCGTATTTTTTGGTGCAAAATATGTAGAATTTTCAAGGCTAAATCGCTTTACTTCACACACTAAACAGATTCAGGACACGTATGTCAAACAGCGCAATGAGCGTGGTTATCCTTGCCGCCGGCAAAGGAACCCGCATGTATTCAGATCTTCCAAAGGTGCTGCACACGCTGGCTGGGAAGCCAATGGTTCAGCATGTCATTGACGCCGCTAATAAATTAGGCGCTCAGCGGGTGAACCTGGTTTATGGCCACGGCGGCGACCTGCTAAAGCAAACCCTGAATGACGGCACGCTTAACTGGGTGCTGCAGGCTGAGCAGCTGGGAACCGGCCATGCCATGCAGATGGCGGCCCCGTTCTTTGCCGATGACGAAGATATTCTGATGCTGTACGGCGATGTACCGCTGATCTCGGTGGAGACTTTGCAGCGCCTGCGTGAAGCCAAACCGCAGGGCGGTATCGGCCTGCTGACCGTTAAACTTGACGACCCTACCGGCTATGGCCGCATTGCGCGGGAAAATGGCAAGGTCGTTGGCATCGTTGAGCATAAAGACGCCAGCGAAGAGCAGCGTAAAATCAACGAAATCAACACCGGGATTCTGGTGGCTAATGGCGCAGATCTGAAGCGCTGGCTTGGTAAGCTGGATAACAACAACGCCCAGGGCGAGTTCTACATCACGGACATTATTGCCCTGGCCCACGGGGAAGGGCGCGAAATCGCCGCCGTTCATCCGGATCGCCTGAGTGAAGTCGAGGGCGTGAACAACCGCCTGCAGCTCTCTCGTCTGGAACGTGTCTACCAAACGGAACAGGCCGATAAGCTGCTGCTGGCTGGCGTCATGCTGCGCGATCCGGCTCGTTTCGATCTGCGCGGTGAATTAACGCACGGGCGCGATGTTGAAATCGATACTAATGTCATTGTGGAAGGCCGCGTAACGCTGGGCAACCGCGTGAAGATCGGGACTGGCTGCGTGATTAAAAACGCGGTCATCGGTGATGACTGCGAAATCAGCCCGTATACGGTTATCGAAGATGCGACGCTTGAAGCCGCCTGCACCATCGGGCCATTTGCCCGCCTGCGTCCTGGGGCTGAACTGGCCGAAGGGGCTCACGTTGGCAACTTCGTCGAGATGAAGAAAGCTCGCCTGGGTAAAGGCTCGAAAGCTGGCCATCTGAGCTACCTCGGTGATGCCGAAATTGGTGATAACGTGAACATCGGTGCGGGCACAATTACCTGTAACTACGATGGCGCGAACAAACATAAAACCATTATTGGTGATGACGTGTTTGTGGGTTCTGATACTCAGTTGGTGGCGCCGGTTACCGTGGCGAGTGGCGTTACGATTGGTGCCGGGACGACCGTCACCCGAGACGTGGCTGAAAATGAATTGGTGATCAGTCGCGTAAAACAAAAACACATTCAGGGCTGGCAGCGCCCGGTGAAGAAAAAATAACGGATTTATACCCCTCACCTTAACCCTCTCCCCACAGGGGAGAGAGGATCATTCGGTGCGGTGTTTTTCTCCCTCGCCCCTTTGGGGAGAGGGCCGGGGTGAGGGGATAACATAATCCTCCCCCCAAAGGCAGTAACCATAAAAATAACCCCACTCTCTACAAGGCTCGGGGCTCCGGAAATACCGGATTAATACCCTATGGATTTCGTGCTGTGGAAAGGCAGCAAGCTTGTTAATCCCCGGGAGCTTACATCAAGTAAGTGACCGGGGTGCGCAAGCGCAGACAACGCATCTACAGTGCGAAAGACGACGGGTAATACACAGGTCAGCGACAACACATGGCTAACGCCATTATCAGGACTTAAAAATTATGTGTGGAATTGTTGGCGCAGTAGCGCAACGTGATATCGCTGAAATCCTTCTTGAAGGACTACGTCGTCTGGAATACCGCGGGTACGACTCTGCGGGTCTGGCGGTTGTGGACGACAAAGGTCAGATGACCCGCTTGCGTCGTCTGGGTAAAGTACAGAAGCTGGCAGAAGCGGCGCAAGAAACCGCTCTGCATGGTGGCACCGGTATCGCTCACACTCGCTGGGCAACGCACGGCGAACCTTCAGAAATTAATGCTCACCCACATGTCTCCGACCACATTGTGGTCGTACACAACGGTATCATCGAAAACCACGAGCCGCTGCGTGAAGCGCTGCAGTCTCGTGGCTACACGTTTGTCTCCCAGACGGACACCGAAGTTATTGCTCACCTGGTGCACTGGGAGCTTGAGCAAGGTGGCACGCTGCGTGAAGCGGTACTTCGTGCTATCCCACAGCTTCGCGGCGCTTACGGCACCGTTATTATGGACATCCGTAACCCGGATGTTCTGCTGGCCGCACGTTCCGGTAGCCCGATGGTTATCGGTCTGGGCATGGGTGAAAACTTCATCGCTTCTGACCAGCTGGCATTGCTGCCGGTAACCCGTCGCTTCATCTTCCTTGAAGAGGGCGATATCGCCGAAGTGACTCGCCGCGCGGTCACTGTTTTTGATACCAAAGGCGAGCAGGTTAAGCGCCCGGACATCGAATCTAATCTGCAGTATGACGCTGGTGACAAAGGCATTTATCGTCACTACATGCAGAAAGAGATCTACGAGCAGCCGAACGCCATCAAAAACACCCTTGCCGGGCGTATCAGCCACGGCGAAGTGGATCTGACGGAGCTGGGGCCAAAAGCCAATGAAATGCTCTCTCAGGTCGAGCATATTCAAATCGTAGCCTGCGGCACCTCCTATAACTCAGGTATGGTTTCCCGTTACTGGTTTGAATCGCTGGCCGGCGTGCCTTGCGATGTCGAAATCGCCTCTGAATTCCGCTACCGCAAATCTGCTGTTCGTCGCAACAGCCTGATGATCACCCTTTCCCAGTCTGGCGAAACGGCGGACACCCTGGCGGCGCTGCGCCTCTCCAAAGAGCTGGGCTATCTTGGTTCACTGGCGATTTGTAACGTGGCTGGCTCTTCTCTGGTGCGCGAATCCGACCTGGCGCTGATGACCAATGCCGGAACCGAAATCGGCGTAGCTTCAACCAAAGCGTTCACCACTCAGCTCACCGTTTTGCTGATGCTGGTGGCGAAGCTGAGCCGCCTGAAAGGTGCCGATGCACAGATCGAGCACGATATCGTGCATGGTCTGCAGGCGCTGCCAAGCCGTATCGAGCAGATGCTGTCCCAGGACAAGCGCATTGAGCAGCTGGCGGAAGATTTCTCCGACAAGCATCACGCGCTGTTCCTTGGCCGTGGCGATCAGTATCCGATCGCTATGGAAGGCGCGCTGAAGCTGAAAGAGATCTCCTACATTCACGCTGAAGCCTATGCGGCCGGTGAGCTGAAGCATGGCCCGCTGGCGCTGATCGACGCGGACATGCCGGTCATCGTTGTGGCTCCGAACAACGAGCTGTTGGAAAAACTGAAATCCAACATCGAAGAAGTTCGTGCCCGCGGCGGCCAGCTGTATGTCTTCGCCGACCGCGACGCAGGCTTTACCAGCAGCGACAACATGCACATCATCGAGATGCCGCATGTGGAAGAGGTGATTGCGCCTATCTTCTACACCGTGCCGCTACAGTTGCTGTCTTACCACGTGGCGCTGATCAAAGGCACCGACGTGGACCAGCCGCGTAACCTGGCGAAATCGGTAACAGTGGAATAAGCTGTTGTCATAAATGTTGAAGAATAAGCTGCCTACGGGCAGCTTTTTTATTGCACGCCTGTTGAATATAACTATTTGATTTTTATTTGGATAATGAGTGGGTTTGGCTTAGGTGTTATCGCAGGTCTGCATTGTCATAAAACCGTCATAATTCGTACATTTAACTGTCACCAAACTGTCCTATTTTCTACCCTGTATTTAATTAAACAACAATTTACGAACATCTGGCAGGAGACATTATGAACGTTATGCGTACCACTGTCGCAACTGTTGTCGCCGCGACCTTATCTCTGAGCGCTTCTACTGCGTTTGCAGCTGCAAGCCTGACTGGCGCTGGTGCAACTTTCCCTGCGCCGGTGTATGCCAAGTGGGCAGATACCTACCAGAAAGAAACTGGTAACAAGGTGAACTACCAGGGTATCGGTTCCTCCGGCGGCGTAAAGCAAATCATTGCTAACACCGTTGACTTCGGCGCTTCTGACGCCCCTCTGGCGGATGACAAATTACAGCAAGAAGGCCTGTTCCAGTTCCCTACCGTGATCGGCGGCGTGGTGCTGGCGGTTAACCTGCCTGGCTTCAAGTCTGGCGAGCTGGTTCTGGACGGCAAAACCCTGGGCGACATCTACCTGGGCACCATCAAAAAATGGAACGACCCGGCGATTGCTAAACTGAACCCTGGCCACAAACTGCCGGATCAGAACATCGCGGTTGTTCGTCGTGCTGACGGCTCCGGTACTTCCTTCGTGTTCACCAGCTACCTGTCTAAAGTGAACGAAGAATGGAAATCTAAAATTGGCGCAGGCTCTACCGTTAACTGGCCAACCGGTCTGGGCGGTAAAGGTAACGACGGCATCGCGGCCTTCGTACAGCGTCTGCCAGGTTCTATCGGCTACGTTGAATACGCTTACGCTAAGCAAAACAACCTGACTTACACCAAGCTGCTGTCCGCTGACGGTAAGCCGGTTAGCCCGACCGAAGCAAACTTTGCTAACGCGGCTAAAGGCGCTGACTGGAGCAAATCTTTCGCACAGGATCTGACCAACCAGAAAGGTGACGAAGCGTGGCCAATCACCTCCACCACCTTCATCCTGGTCCACAAAGAGCAGAAAAACCCTGAGCAGGGCGCAGAAGTGCTGAAGTTCTTTGACTGGGCATACAAATCTGGCGCGAAAGAAGCTAACGGCCTGGATTACGCAACGCTGCCGGCCTCTGTGGTTGAGCAAGTTCGCGCTGCATGGAAGACCAATGTAAAAGACAGCTCCGGTAAGGCGCTGTACTAAGTGCAAAAATCTGGGGTAACAGGTATGTTACCCCGGTTTATTCAGCAACCACGAAGAGTACGCTATGGCTGTGACTAAGCCGACGTTTAAAGCCCCCGGCAAACAAGGCGATGTAATTTTCAGTGCGCTAGTAAGACTGGCTGCGCTGATTGTGCTATTTCTGCTGGGTGGGATTATCATCTCGCTGTTTATCTCCTCGCTGCCGAGCATTGAGAAGTTTGGCTTCTCCTTCCTCTGGTCCAAAGAGTGGGATGCCCCTAATGAAATCTTCGGCGCGCTGGTGCCGATTTACGGAACCCTCGTAACCTCGTTTATCGCGCTGCTGATTGCGGTGCCGGTGAGCTTTGGTATCGCCCTGTTCCTGACAGAACTTGCGCCCGGCTGGCTTAAGCGCCCGCTGGGTATCGCCATTGAACTGCTGGCGGCCATTCCAAGTATCGTGTACGGCATGTGGGGCCTGTTTATCTTTGCTCCCCTGTTCGCGACTTACTTCCAGGAACCCGTAGGCAACGTGCTCTCTGCCGTGCCTATCGTTGGTGCGCTGTTCTCTGGCCCTGCGTTTGGTATCGGTATTCTTGCTGCCGGTGTGATCCTCGCCATTATGATCATCCCGTACATCGCCTCCGTAATGCGTGATGTTTTCGAGCAAACGCCGGTAATGATGAAAGAATCGGCCTACGGCATCGGCTGCACCACCTGGGAAGTTATCTGGCGCATCGTTCTACCGTTCACCAAAAACGGCGTGATCGGCGGCGTGATGCTTGGCCTTGGCCGCGCGCTAGGTGAAACCATGGCGGTGACCTTTATTATCGGTAACACCTACCAGCTCGACAGCGCTTCGCTGTATATGCCAGGCAACAGCATCACCTCAGCGCTGGCTAACGAATTCGCCGAAGCGGAATCCGGCCTGCATACCGCCGCGCTGATGGAGCTTGGCTTAATCCTGTTTGTGATTACCTTTATCGTACTGGCTATCTCTAAGTTCATGATTATGCGCCTGGCGAAAAACGAAGGGGCTCGCTCATGACCACGATGGAAATGCAAAGCAGCGCGGCGCTGGCTGAATCGCGCCGTAAAATGCAGGCTCGTCGCCGCATGAAAAACCGCATCGCCCTGACGCTCTCTATGGCGACAATGGCGTTCGGTCTGTTCTGGCTGGTGTGGATCCTGTTTTCCACGGTGACCCGTGGCATCGACGGCATGTCGCTGGCGCTGTTTACCGAAATGACGCCTCCGCCAAATACCGCGGGCGGCGGTCTGGCGAATGCCCTGGCGGGCAGCGGCCTGCTTATCCTGTGGGCGACGGTTATCGGCACGCCGCTCGGCATCATGGCCGGGATTTATCTGGCCGAATACGGCCGTAAATCTGCGCTGGCCGAAGTGATTCGTTTTATTAACGACATTCTTCTGTCCGCTCCGTCGATTGTGGTCGGCCTGTTCGTTTACACCATCGTGGTGGCGAAAATGGAACACTTCTCCGGCTGGGCGGGCGTGATTGCGCTGGCGCTGCTGCAGGTACCTATCGTCATTCGTACCACTGAAAATATGCTGAAACTGGTGCCGGACAGCCTGCGCGAAGCGGCCTACGCGCTGGGAACACCAAAATGGAAGATGATCTCCGCGATTACGCTGAAAGCGTCCGTCTCCGGGATTATCACCGGCGTGCTGCTGGCGATTGCCCGTATCGCGGGTGAAACCGCACCGCTGCTCTTCACCTCCCTCTCCAACCAGTTTTGGAGCACGGACATGATGCAGCCTATCGCCAACCTGCCGGTGACCATTTTCAAATTTGCTATGAGCCCGTTTGCCGAGTGGCAACAGCTGGCCTGGGCAGGGGTGCTGATCATTACCCTCTGCGTGCTGCTGCTGAATATTCTGGCGCGCGTGATTTTCTCGAAGAGTAAACACGGTTAAATTTTACGGCGCGGCTCTCGCGGCGCCGGACGGAGATTAAGACACAGATGAGTAAGGTTGATTTAGCCCCAGGCAAAATCCAGGTTCGCGATCTGAACTTCTACTACGGTAAGTTCCACGCGCTGAAGAACATCAATCTGGATATCGCGAAGAACCAGGTTACCGCCTTCATTGGGCCGTCAGGCTGTGGTAAATCCACCCTGCTGCGCACCTTTAACAAAATGTACTCGCTCTATCCTGAGCAGCGTGCAGAAGGCGAAATTCTGCTGGATGGGGAAAATATTCTCACCCAGAGCCAGGACATCGCCCTGCTGCGTGCCAAAGTCGGCATGGTCTTCCAGAAGCCGACGCCGTTCCCGATGTCCATCTATGACAACATCGCTTTTGGCGTGCGTCTGTTTGAAAAGCTGTCCCGCAGCGACATGGATGAGCGCGTGCAGTGGGCATTGACCAAAGCCGCACTGTGGAACGAAACTAAAGATAAACTGCACCAGAGCGGCTACAGCCTCTCCGGTGGTCAGCAGCAGCGTCTGTGCATTGCTCGCGGGATCGCGATTCGCCCGGAAGTGTTGCTGCTGGACGAGCCGTGTTCGGCGCTTGACCCGATTTCAACCGGGCGTATTGAAGAGCTGATCACCGAGCTGAAAGAAGACTATACCGTAGTGATCGTGACCCACAACATGCAGCAGGCGGCGCGTTGTTCTGACCACACGGCGTTTATGTACCTCGGCGAGCTGATCGAATTCAGCGAAACCGATACGCTGTTTACTACGCCAGCGAAGAAACAAACCGAAGATTACATTACTGGCCGCTACGGTTGATTGGAGAGCGCGATGGATAACCTCAACTTAAACAAACACATTTCTGGCCAGTTCAACGCCGAGCTGGAGTACATCCGTACTCAGGTGATGACGATGGGCGGGCTGGTGGAACAACAGCTCTCCGACGCGATTACTGCGATGCACAACCAGGACAGCGAGCTGGCGAAGCGCGTTATCGCCGGTGACCAGAAGGTCAACATGATGGAAGTGGCGATCGATGAAGCCTGCGTGCGCATCATCGCCAAACGCCAGCCAACCGCCAGCGACCTGCGCCTGGTGATGGCCATCATCAAAACCATCGCCGAGCTGGAACGTATTGGTGACGTAGCGGATAAAATCTGCCGCACCGCGCTGGAGAAATTCTCCCAGCAGCACCAGCCGCTGCTGGTCAGCCTCGAGTCGCTGGGTCGCCACACCGTGCAAATGCTGCACGACGTGCTGGACGCTTTTGCGCGTATGGATCTGGATGAAGCGGTACGTATCTACCGCGAAGACAAGAAAGTTGACCAGGAATATGAAGGCATCGTGCGTCAGCTGATGACCTACATGATGGAAGACTCCCGCACCATTCCAAGTGTGCTGACCGCGCTGTTCTGCGCCCGCTCTATCGAGCGTATCGGTGATCGTTGTCAGAACATCTGCGAATACATCTTCTACTTCGTGAAGGGGCAGGACTTCCGTCACGTGGGCGGCGATGAGCTGGACAAGCTGCTGGCGGGTAAAGATCCGAAAGAGTAAGTGCACTTCTTCTCTGTCGCCCTCTCCCCTTTGTGGAGAGGGCCGGCACATTTTTTTCTCCCTCGCCCCTTTGGGGAGAGGGCTGGGGTGAGGGGCAATTACTTCCCGAACAAACGCCGCGAATTATCCTCGATCTTCCCTGAAATCCTACGCTTCTGCATCGTTCTACTCCAGCTTACCGACAGCCCAGCAGCCGACAAAAGCCGGTGATATTGCGAATCATCAAACGGCATATGCCAGGCAATGGCGATAGCTTCTGCCACCGTCACGTCGCTAACGCGTGATACCAGCTCCAGCGGCGCATCGGCAGAAACATTCCCCGCCAAAACCACGCGATAAAGCCAGCCGCAGTAGCCTGCTTCCTGCATCCGGGTCGCCATATCCTCTACGCCAAAATGGTAGTTAAGCTTAAAGCACGGCGAACGAGGCTGGGTTACCTGAATCAGCGCCTCACCCCAGCGGTAAATATCGCCCATATAGACGTTCTCTTCCGTCATCCCTTCCGTAGACAGGTTTTCGCCGAAGGCCGGGGCATTAAACAGCTCCGTCTTATCCGGGAAGATTTGCGCCCAGTGCTGATAATGCTCGCGCGGATAGTGGCACAGCGCCCTGTCCGGCCCGCCGTGAATCACCTTTTCCGCCTGCTCGTCTCCCTCCAGCCCAAGTTCGGTCAGGAGAAGTTCGCCGTCCACCTGCACCTTGGCGATGGCGCTGGGCCGACTCCCTTCGTAAGCACTGATCTGACCAACGTAAACCTGAAGCGGATAGCGATGCATAAGCGACTCCCTGCGAAATAGACATAAAAAAAGCGAGCCATCAGGCTCGCTTCTCTAAGGTCGTATTGCAACCTTATTTTTTAGCGGCGAAACGAGCTGCTGCTTCGTCCCAGTTAACTACGTTCCAGAACTCTTTCGCGTAGTCCGGGCGACGGTTCTGGAATTTCAGGTAGTAAGCGTGTTCCCAAACGTCCAGGCCCACAATCGGGAAGCCGGAAGCGCCGGAGATAGCTTCGCCCATCAGCGGGCTGTCCTGGTTTGCAGTAGACACTACAGCCAGTTTGTCGCCTTTCAGCACCAGCCACGCCCAGCCGGAGCCGAAACGGGTAGCTGCAGCTTTTTCGAACTCAGCTTTGAACGCGTCAACGCTGCCGAAATCGCGCTCGATAGCGGCTTTCAGGTCACCTTTCAGCTCGGTGCCTTTTTTCAGGCCTTTCCAGAAGAAGCTGTGGTTAGCGTGGCCGCCGGCGTTGTTACGCAGCGCGGTTTTCTTATCAGCAGGCAGCTGATCCAGTTTGGTAATCAGCTCTTCAGCAGACAGGCTGGCAAACTCAGGCAGGGATTCCAGCGCGGCGTTCGCGTTGTTAACGTAGGCCTGGTGGTGTTTGCTGTGGTGGATTTCCATGGTTTCTTTATCGAAATGCGGTTCCAGCGCGTCGTAAGCGTAAGGCAGGGATGGCAGTGTATAGCTCATATTCATCGTCTCCATTAACGTAGAGCGGCTGTAGTGCTGTTAACGCCGCGTAATCAGTCGGTTCATTATAGTTAATTAAATGATATTGAAAATGTTTATCAATGCCGTACTTAGCGTGTGGTTATAACTTTTCTTCATGAAACCACGGCTTACGGCTATAACGCCGCGGGTAAAAAGCCCTTTTTTCAGAGTAACGGCGAATTGTTACCCGGTCGTGACGTAACGGCATGAGAAGAGCCCAAGAGGAGTGCAAATTGTGATCGCCATCGGCGGCTCTCGCTGGATTTTGCCAGCGTAGCGCAGGCGATGGGAATAAATACTCAAGGAATCAGCGAAGAGCAGGCAAGTTTCAAGGCCATCGAAGCGATTCGTGCGCTGTCGGCCAGAGTGGGCATTCCATCAGGATTCCGTGAGCTTGGCGTGGAGCCTGCCGATATTGAAGGCTGGCTGGACAAGGCGCTGGCCGACCCGTGCGCGCCGTGTAATCCAAGAACCGCCTCGCGCAAAGCAATCCGCGAGCTTTACCTGGAGGCATTATGATCAGGAAAGCCTTTGTCATGCAGGTTAATCCTGACGCCCACGAAGAGTATCAGCTCCGCCACTCGCCCATCTGGCCGGAGCTGGAAGAAGTCCTTAAGCAGCACGGAGCCCATCATTATGCAATCCATCTGGATGAGCAGCGTCACCTGCTTTTTGCCACGGTGGAGATCGAGTCCGAAGCGCGTTGGAATGCGGTTGCTGACACCGAAGTTTGTCGGCGCTGGTGGCGGCATATGAGCGACATTATGCCCGGCAACCCGGACGGCAGCCCGGTTAGCCAGGCGCTAAAAGAAGTGTTCTGGCTCAGGTAGAGAAAAGGCCCGCTTCCGGGCCTTATTTTTTAGCGGGTGGCGGCGTCTTCCAGCGCCTTGTGGATAACCGAAGACAGCTCCGCCACGTCGAACTTAGCGACATAGCCGTTGGCGCCGACTTTTCGCACGTGATCTTCGTTGGCGCTACCGGAAAGCGAGGAGTGAATCACCACCGGGATATGCTTGAGCGTAGGCTCGGTTTTGATGTTGCGGGTCAGGGTAAAACCGTCCATTTCCGGCATCTCGATATCGGTCAGCACCAGGCCGATTTTATCGGTGATCGGCGTGCCGGAGGCTTTGGCATCGGCGGCAATAGCTTTGATTTTTTCCCAGGCCTCCAGGCCGGTGGCGTGCATGATGGCCGGAATACCCATCCCCTTCAGTCCCTGCTCCAGCATTGAACGCGCAACTTTGGAGTCCTCGGCGACGATAGCCACCGCGCCCGGTTTCAGGGTATAGGTTTTCTCTTCAATTGCTGCAATGTTCACATCTCTCCCGGACGGGATGATGTCATAAAGGATCTGCTCTACGTCCAGCACCAGCGCCAGGTCTTTGCCGGTCAGTGGGTCGTCAATATTGGCGATGCTGGTGATATTGCGGCTGCTGACCCCGGCTTCGGCGGCGTGCACCTGGCTCCAGTCGAGGCGAATAATATTCTCCACCGACTCCACGGCAAACGCCTGGGTGCTGCGGGCATATTCGGTGATCAGTAATAAATTCAGGCCGGTGGTCGGCGTGCAGCCAGTGACGGCGGGAAGGTCGATAACAGGGATAATCTGGTCGCGAATATTGGCCATCCCCAGCAGCGGCGATTCCATGCCTGCGGCGCGGTTAATTTTCGGCATGGGTACAATTTCACGCAGCTTAAAGACGTTGATGCCGTACAGCTCGGACTTGCTGTCATGCTGGCCCGTGCCTAAGCGGAACAGCAGCAGCTCGAACTTGTTGGATAACGCCAGGTTGGCCCTTTCATCGATATCTTTCTGAAAACTATCCATTTTAACCTCAAGTGATAACCCGGCCTCAGAACCCAACCGTACGGAGTGAATGCTTGTCTAAGTTATCGGCAGCGTCTGGAAAAAATGAAGGGAAAAGGCGAAATGATTTCGCTTAGAGGGACGTGATATCCCTCTAAGCGGATGACGCTTACTTTTTCTTGTTCAGCATCGCTTTTAGATCGGCAAATGGATTATAGGTTGCTTCGCCCACGTCTTTTTGCGCATCCTCGCCGGCAATCACCCTGGAGCCGTACTGGTCAGCTTCGGTGTATTTCGAATGTTCATGATCGTGGCAATACAGGCATAAAAGCTCCCAGTTGCTGCCATCTTCCGGGTTATTGGTGTGATCGTGATCCATATGATGAACGGTCAGCTCGCGCAGATTGGAATAGACAAACTCGCGCGAGCAGCGCCCGCAGACCCACGGGAAAAGCTTCAGTGCCTTTTCGCGGTAGCCGCTTTCCAGCCGCGTATAGTTCTTGGGAATAATCGCCATGATTCAGGTTCCAGACAAAAAATGTAGGGTTATGCCCAGTTTCCGGCTAAAGCGCGTCTTTATCAATCCCCAGACGCTTCATCCGCGAAAGTAACGTGGTGCGCTTCAGCCCTAAACGCTGGGCTGCGCCTCGGGGCCCGGCAACCACGCCGTTAGCCTCTTTCAGCACGCGCAGGATGCGCTGGTATTCATCCTCGTCGTCATGTCTCTCTGCTTCCACCGACGGCGAAATATGGCGTTCTACAGGCGGGCGATAATCCATTTCCGGCAGGGAAAGATGCAGCACGCTGCCCCGGGTGAGTAGCACCGCCCGCTCAATCACGTTTTCCAGCTCACGCACGTTGCCCGGCCACTCCATGCGGCTCAGGGCGCGCAGCGTTTCCGCTGGAATGCTGTCGATGTTGCGGTTCAGGCGGCGGGCGATTTTAAAGGTGAAGGATTTCACCAGCAGCGGGATATCCTCCGGGCGCTCGCGCAGCGGCGGCAGGGTGATAGGGAAAACATTCAGCCGATAGTAAAGGTCGCTGCGGAACTCCCGGTCGGCCACCATCTCTTTCAGGTTGCGGTTGGTGGCGGCGATCAGACGCACATCCACTTCCTGAACCTTATTGCTGCCAAGGCGCTCGAATTCCTGCTCCTGCAGCACGCGCAGCAGCTTAGGCTGTAGCTCTAGCGGCATATCGCCCACTTCGTCGAGGAACAGCGAGCTTTTGTCCGCCAGCTCAAAGCGGCCAATGCGCTGATTATTCGCCCCGGTAAACGCCCCGCGCTCGTGGCCGAACAGGTCGCTCTCCAACAGCCCGGCGGGCATCGCGGCACAGTTGATTTTTACCATCCGGCGGCTGTTACGCTCGCTCAGGTTATGGATCGCCCGGGCAATTAGTTCTTTACCGGTGCCGGTCTCGCCGAGGATCAGCACGGTGCTGTCGCTGCCTGCCACCATCTCAACCTGCTTAAGCACGATAGACATCGCCTCGCCGCGCCCGATAATTTCGCCAAAATCGCTGTCGACGTTATTAATTTGCTCGGTGAGGTAGAGGTTTTCATCCACCAGGTTTTCTTTCAGCCGGTTGATTTCCTGGTAGGCGAGGGCGTTATCCACCGCGATGGCGATACGTTCGGCAATCTGGCGCAGCAGCTTGAGGTTGGCTGGCGTAAAGCCCTGTTCGCTGCACTTGGCCAGCTTCAGCACGCCCAGCATATTATTGCCAAACTTCAGCGGCAGCAGGCAAAGCGTCTGCGGTTTGTTGTCCCACATCTCCAGCAGCATCCGCTCATAAGGCGCCAGCTTGTCGCCAGGACAAAGGTTGAGCAGCAGCATTTCACCGCTTTTGAAGACGCGTTCTGAAAGAGTGCCTTCTTCAAGCACGTCGCTTTGATCGTGAATCGGCGAGGCTTCATCAACAAAGTGGGTGGAATAGAGCGTGAGCCGCGACTTGCGGCTGCTTTTCAGCACAATGCTGATGGAATCAATGGTGAAGTGATAGTGAATTTCCCGGGCAATCTCGCTGATCAGTTCGTCCAGGTCCAGCTTCGACAGCACCGCGTTGGTGACGGCCACCAGAATGCGAAAGTCGTCGCGTTCGCGGCACAGTAGCTGATGATCGTGGCTCGAATTGAGCCGGGTTTGGATCTGCTCGGTCACCAGGCCTACGATCTGCGCCAGGGTGTAAAGTCGGTTAAGTTCTTTTTCGGTCCAGGCATCCGCCCTGTCGCGAATAAACTCGCAGCCGCCGAAAATCTTGCCTTCAGAGGCCAGCGGCAGAAGGCAATAGCGGCCAAACGGGGCGTACAAATCAAGGCTCGCCATCTGCGGCCAGGTTTCATCAAACTCCTGCTGGCTGCAAATCAGCGCCTCAGGGCGCGACAGCATGCGGCGCACCGGGCCGTTGGCCAGCGCCATTTCATCTTCGTAGTGCAGTTCCTTGCCGTGTTTATCCTTGCCATAAAAGCTCACCCGCTGATGCAGGGGATGGTAAAGCAGGATGTTAACGCGATCGGCCAGCGCGCCCTGTTTCACCAGCTGCGTCAGGCTGCTGGCGAGTTCGTTGAGATCGGGCTGCTGGAGCAGCGTGCGGGTGATATCAAATAACCCCTGCTGCCCGAGATCGCTCATCGGCGTGTATGACATTTTTGCTTTCCATTGAAATGCCCCGCGGCGGGCGCAGGGCTAAAAAATATAATTAATATAAATATTGTTTAAGTTTAGTCAGCGTTGCGTGAATGCATACTGGTGCAGGTCAACAAATGCGCGGTAAGGGTTCAAAATGCGGCAGGTCGAGCGTGCGTTTTACGCCATAAAGCCCCGTTACACGCACGCCTTTTCGCTCCACAACCTCACCTATGACTGCGGCCTTTTCGCCGCAAGGATGCTGCTGCAAAGCGTGTAGAACCGCAGGAGCTGACTCGGGGGAAGCGGCGATAACCAGCTTGCCTTCATTAGCAAAATTTAACGCATCCAGCCCAAGCAGCTCGCAAACGCCGCGCACCGCCGGGTTCAGCGGTAGCTTGTTTTCGCTGATTTCCATCCCGCAGCCGCTGGCGTTTGCAAACTCATGCAGAACGGCGTTTACGCCGCCGCGCGTGGCATCCCGCAAGGCTTTTACGCCGGAGATTTGCAGCAGCGGGGCAATCATTGGCGCCAGCACCGCGCAGTCGCTCTGTAGGTCGCCGTCCAGGCCAAGCTTCTCGCGCAGGTTGAGAATAGTTGCGCCGTGATCGCCGAGCGTGCCGCTGACGATAAGCAAATCTCCGGCTGTAATCTGAGCCGCGCCCCAGTTAATACCAGCAGGAATAGCGCCGATCCCGGCGGTATTGATAAAAAGCTTGTCCGCCGCGCCGCGAGGCACGACTTTGGTGTCACCGGTCACGATGGCGATATTTGCTGCACGGGCGGCCTTTGCCATGCTGGTGACCACGCGCTCAAGCGTTTCAAACGGCAAGCCTTCTTCGAGAATAAATCCGCAAGACAGCCAGCGAGGCGAAGCGCCGCTCACCGCGACGTCGTTCGCCGTACCGCACACGGCCAGCTTGCCGATATCGCCGCCGGGGAAAAATAGTGGGTCAATAACGTAGCTGTCGGTGGAAAATGCCAGCCGGTCGCCGCTGGCGGTAAGCTCTGCCAGCGAAAGCCGGGCCTGATCTTCCTGCTCCGCCAGCCACGGGTTATCGAAGGCCTGCATAAACAGGCTGGCGATCAGCTGCTGCATCGCCTGGCCGCCGTTGCCGTGGGCAAGCTCAACGGTTTTCATACTTCACACTCCTGAGAACGGTACTGATACCACGCCGCGCAGGCTCCTTCGGAGGAAACCATCAGCGCGCCGAAGGCGTTTTGCGGGTTGCAGCCGCTGCCGAACAGCGGGCATTGCTGCGGCTTGCAGCGGCCGGTGAGCACGTCGCCGCAGCGGGCTTTTGGGTCGTCGTAAACCTGCTGGGGTTTGGGCTGGAAATGGTCTTCGGCGTCAAACCGGCGGTAGGCTTCGGTGAGTTGTACGCCGGAATCGCTGATAACGCCCAGGCCACGCCATTCGGCTTCGCCGCGTACGGTAAACACTTCGCTTATCGCTTTTTGCGCAAGCCTGTTGCCTTCTTCCGGCACCACGCGGCGGTACTGGTTTTCTACCACGCTGTGCTGCTGAATTTTTTGCTCCATCAGCATCAGCACGCCCTGCAGCAGGTCGAGCGGCTCAAAACCGGCGACGACCAGCGGCCGCTGGTGCTCAGAGGCGATAAAGTCATAGGCTTCGGTGCCAATCACCATGCTGACGTGCCCCGGCGCCAGGAAAGCGCCGATGCCGTTATCGGGCTGGGAAAGCAGGCTGCGCAGCGTCGGGATCAGCGTGATGTGCTGGCAGAAGAAATAGAAGTTATCAATGCCCTGCGATTTTGCCTGCTGCAGGGTGATCGCCGTAGCGGGCATGGTGGTTTCAAAGCCGAGGCCGAAGAACACCACTTTGCGATCCGGGTTCTGGCGCGCCAGGGTCAGCGCGTCCATTGGCGAGTAAATCACCCTGACGTCCGCGCCATGCGACTTGGCCTGCATCAGTGAGCCATTTTTCCCCGGCACGCGCATCGCATCGCCAAAGGTGCAGAAAATCACTTCCGGGCGGCTGGCTATCTCAATGCAGCTGTCGATTCTGCCCATCGGCAGCACGCAAACTGGGCAGCCTGGGCCGTGGATAAACTCGATGTTATCCGGCAGCAGTTGGTCGAGGCCGAATTTAAAAATAGCGTGGGTATGGCCGCCGCAAACCTCCATGATGCGCAGCGGGCGGGCTGCCGTGTAGTCCAGCAGCGGGGCGCGTGCTTTCAGCGTCTCAATCAGCTGCATCACGCGTTCCGGGTCTCGATATTCGTCGACGTAGCGCATCAGCGATGCTCCTCGCCGTAGAGCAGGGCGCCGACGTCCGGCTCAACTTCGAACATATTTTGCAGGGCATCAAGCGTGTCGCGCGCTTCGGCTTCATCAATAATGCTCATGGCGAAACCGACGTGAACCAGCACCCATTGCCCCACGGCGGCGTCACCCACCAGGGTTAAATTCACATCGCGCTGCACGCCGCAGACGTCCACTTTCGCGCTGCCGTCGGCCAGCCGCTCGACAATCTGGCCGGGAATGCCTATGCACATCGTTCCGCCTCCAGCCAGCTAAGCCACTCGTCCATTCCTTCGCCACTAGTCGCGGAAACCAGAATAATTTTGATGTCCGGATTGACCTCGCGGGCAAAGGCCAGGCATTTGTTGACGTCGAACTGCAGGTACGGCAGCAGATCGATTTTGTTCAGCAGCATCAATGAGGCGGCGGCGAACATATGCGGGTATTTGAGCGGCTTGTCTTCACCTTCCGTGACCGACAGCACCGCAACCTTGTGGCGCTCGCCTAAATCAAAGCTGGCCGGGCACACCAGGTTGCCGACGTTTTCGATAAACAGCACGCCGTCCTGCTCGAGCGGCAGGCGCAGCATGGCATCACGGATCATTTGGGCATCAAGATGGCAGCCCTTACCGGTGTTCACCTGAATGGCTGGCGTGCCGGTTTCGCGGATGCGTGCCGCGTCGTTTACCGTTTGCTGATCGCCTTCGATAACCGCGCACGGCACTTTAGTGTTCAGGCGTTTTAACGTTTCGGTGAGCAGGGTGGTTTTGCCTGAGCCGGGGCTGGACACCAGGTTCAGCACCAGCTGATCCTGGCTGGCAAAGCGGTCGCGGTTATGGGCGGCGAGCTGGTTATTTTTGTCGAGCACATTCAGTTCGATCTCCAGCATTTTGCGCTGGGTCATGCCCGGCGCGTGGGTACCTGCCGCGCCGTGGCCGTAATGCAGGTCACCCTGTTCGTCGGCCGTTGGGGCAAATTTGACGCCGGTTATCTGCTGCAGCGGGCGTGCCGCCGGGGCAAACGGGGCGCTGCGAAAGCCAGAGTGAGGATTACGCTCGTCCCCTTCAATGTACAGGTTGCCTTCACCGCAACCGCAAGTGCTACACATGAGCTATCTCCTGATCGATTTCCAGACGCTTAATCTGCATGCCGTCATCCGCCATAATGCGCAGGTTGCTGCCGTTACAGTTGGGGCAGCACTTCACGCGCTGGGTCAGCAACGTAACGAACTGCTGGCAGTCATGGCACCAGCATTCGGCTTCCTGCTGGTGGACATGAAGCTCGCAGCCTTCCGCCAGCGTGCCTCGGCAGACCAGATCAAAGCAAAACTCCAGGGCGCTGGTTTCCACGCACGAGAAGGCGCCGACTTCCAGCCAGACGCCGGTGACGCGGCGGGCGTTGTTCTGGCGGGCGTGGCTTTCGATAAGTTCGACTGCGCGCTGGCAAAGGGTGATTTCGTGCATGGGGCCTCCGGGGTTAACTGGGGCAGGTAATGCAAGGACGGTGCCAGGCCTTTTATTTGCCCCTCACCCCGGCCCTCTCCCCAAAGGGGCGAGGGGGAATTCTTTAAAAAATAGAAGGGTTAGCCAGCCTTGTTGTTTTTATCCCCTCTCCCTTCCAGGGAGAGGGCCAGGGTGAGGGTAAAAAGTCCCGTCACCCAAAGTCAAAGATGACGAAATGACACGTCACCCGTCATTATCCCAGCACGGATTTAACTAAAAATTATTTAAAAACAATAAATTAAAAACATGGCACGAAACGTGCCTTAGGGAGGGACAAGCACTAACAGAGTGAACAAAACATGAACATTTGGGAACTGAGCGAAAAAGCCGAGTACATCGCCGACAAGCACCAACGCCTGCTTTCGCAGTGGCATCTGTACGGCAACACCCTGATTCAGGGGATCACCTTATCAAAAGCGAAGCTGCATCACGCCGTGGGCTGCAACCCGGACGAAAGCCTGCGCTTCTTCCTGTTTGACCATTTTGTCATTCAAATCAATCTCGCCGAAGGCTTTAACAGCCACACCATCGAGTACAGCATTGAACTGCGCGACGGCAGCGATAACGTGCTGATTGCCAAGGCGACTATCGACGATAACGGACTTATTGATAACACCGTCAGCAATCGCGATCGCGAGAAAGTACTGGACCACTACCTGGAACTCATCCGCCCGGTGTACGACAGCCTTTATCTGGCCGTGCAGCAAAACACCCCGCTGTCCATGACGCTGCTTCAGCAGTCCGACGTGGCATGAAGAGATCTGGGGTGTCGAGAACTGTCGAACCGGCAGCTTTTCGGCATATTTTCGTCAAAAATGACGATTGTCACCTGAGGAAGAACTGGTGAACCGTTTTGTAATCGCTGACTCAAAATTGTGTATGGGCTGCCATACCTGCGAAGCGGCCTGCGCCGAGACGCACCGCCTGCACGGCCTGCAGTCCCTGCCGCGCCTGAAAGTCATGCGCAACCTGAATGAATCTGCGCCGCAGATGTGCCACCACTGCGAAGACGCACCCTGCGCCGGGGTTTGCCCGGTCAACGCGATAACCCGCGTGGACGGCGCTGTGCAACTGAATGAAAGCCTGTGCGTAAGCTGCAAACTTTGCGGCATTGCCTGCCCGTTCGGCGCCATTGAATTTTCCGGCAGCCGCCCGCTGCATGTTCCCGCCAACGTTAACAGCCCGAAAGCGCCACCTGCGCCTCCGGCCCCGGCTCGCGTTAGCCCGCTGCTCGACTGGGTGCCTGGCGTTCGTGCTATCGCGGTCAAATGTGACCTGTGCAGCTTCGATGAAAGCGGCCCGGCCTGCGTTCGCACCTGTCCGACCAAGGCGCTGCGCCTTATCGACAACAAAGACATCGCCCAGGCCAGCAAACGTAAGCGTGAGCTGACGCTTGGTGCGTCGCTCGGCGACCTGACCCTGTTTACCCAGCCAGAGGCGAGAAAATGAATGCTTTTCTACTGATTCACTGGGCGCTTTTGGGGTTTGTCGTTAGCGCCGTGTTAGCCGGAGTTCTGGCATTTTCTAAGCCGCTGAGCGGCTTTTTCGCCGGCGTTGGCGGCGCAATCAGCTCCGTGCTTTTGCTTGTCGCGGGCGTTCAGGCGCTGCTGGGCTTCAGCGGCGACGCGCAAATCTGGCACTGGCACCTTCAGCTCAACGCCTTTAACGGCGTCTGGCTGGTCACCGTGGCGCTAAGCGGCCTGTTCATCTCCCTGTTTAACTGCGCCTGGCACCGCCACGCTGAAATAAAAGCCAACGGCCTGCTGATTAACCTAATCCTGGCGGCAAGCGTGGCGGCGCTGGTGGCCGATAATTTCGTCACGCTGGTGGCGATGGCGGAAATCATCTCTCTGGCAGGCTACTTCCTGACCGGCTGCCAGAAGTCCGGGCAGCTGTGGTTTGCGCTGGGCCGCCTCGGCACCGTGCTGTTGGTTATCGCCTGCTGGCTGATGTGGCAGCGCTACGGCACCCTGGGTTATGGCGATCTGCGTCATTTACTCAACGGCACGCCGCTGCCAGCCCCAGTACTGATCCTCGCGCTGCTCGGCTTTGGGCTGCTGGCCGGGATTATTCCGCTGCACGGCTGGGTGCCGCAGGCGCATGCGAATGCCTCTGCTCCGGCAGCCGCGCTGTTCTCCGCCGTGGTGTTGAAGATTGGCCTGTACGGCATCATGTGCTTCTCGCTTATCAGCCACGTTTTGCCGCTGTGGTGGGGTGTGCTGGTGGTGGTGGTCGGCATGATCACGGCGTTTATCGGCGGGCTTTACGCGCTGATGGAGCACAACATCAACCGCCTGCTGGCTTATCACTCCCTTGAAAACATCGGCATTATTTTGCTGGGTCTGGGCTGCGGCCTGATCGGCATCGCGCTGAATGAGCCGGTGCTGGTGGCGCTGGGCATGACCGGCGGGCTTTATCACCTCTTCAACCACAGCCTGTTTAAAACCACGCTGTTCCTCGGCGCTGGCGCGGTTTGGTTCCGTACCGGGCATCGCGACATCGAGAAGCTGGGCGGGATCGGTAAACGCATGCCGGTTATCTCGCTGGCTATGCTGGTCGGGCTGATGGCGATGGCCGCGCTGCCGCCGCTGAACGGCTTTGCCGGGGAATGGGTTATCTATCAGTCGTTCTTCCGTCTCGGCAGCCTGCCGCTGTTTGTCGGCCGCTTTATCGGGCCGCTGCTGGCCGTTGGGCTGGCGATTACCGGCGCGCTGGCGGTGATGTGTATGGCGAAAGTGTATGGCGTCACCTTCCTGGGCGCGCCGCGAACCAAAGAAGCAGAAAATGCGACCTCCGCACCGTGGCTGATGAACGTAAGCGTAGCGTTACTGGCCGCGTGCTGCGTTGTGGCCGGTGTGGCTTCACCGTGGCTGCTGCCGCTGCTTCAGCATGCCGTTCCGCTGCCGCTGCAAACGGCGCATACCGCCGTGTCTCAGCCGATGATGACGCTGCTGCTGGTCGCCTCTCCGCTGCTGCCGTTTATTTTGATGATCGTTTTCCGTGGCGACCGCCTGCCAAACCGCTCCCGCGGCTCGGCCTGGGTCTGCGGCTACGACCATGAACAGGCGATGGTGATCACCGCGACGGGCTTTGCCCAGCCGGTAAAAGCGGCGTTTGCGCCTTTGCTTAAGCTGCGCCACACCCTGAACCCTGGGAAATGGATGCCCGGCTGGCAGGGCGAGTGCCTGTCCGGCACGTTCCGCCGCCTGGCGATGGTTGAGCTGGCGGTCTTACTGGTGGCGATGGTTGCCTGAGGAACTGATATGACTACGTTTTTATTTGCCCTGATCCAGGCGCTGGCGCTGTTTTTTGCCGCGCCGCTGCTGTCCGGCATTACCCGCGTGACGCGCGCCCGGCTGCATAACCGCCGTGGCCCCGGCTTGCTGCAGGAATACCGGGATCTGTTCAAGCTGCTGGGCCGCCAGAGCGTGGCGCCCGCCGCGTCCGGCTGGGTTTTCCGCCTGATGCCGTTCGTGATGGTGGGCGTGATGCTGACCATCGCCACCGCGCTGCCGGTGGTGACGATTGCCTCGCCGCTGCCGTCATTAGGTGACCTGATCACCTTAATTTACCTGTTCGCCATCGCCCGCTTCTTCTTCGCCATCGCCGGATTAGACACCGGCAGCCCGTTCACCGGGATTGGCGCGAGCCGCGAAGCGATGCTCGGCGTGCTGGTCGAGCCGATTCTGCTGCTGGGCCTGTGGGTGGCCGCTCAGGTTGCAGGCAGCACCCACATCAGCAATATCGCCGGGGCTATTCACGCCTGGCCAGTGGCGCAAACCCTGACGCTGATGCTGGCCTTCGCCGCCTGCGCTTTCGCGACCTTCATTGAAATGGGCAAGCTGCCGTTTGACCTCGCCGAAGCCGAACAGGAGCTGCAGGAAGGGCCTTTGTCCGAATACAGCGGCGCGGGTTTTGCGGTGCTGAAGTGGGGCATTTCCCTCAAGCAGCTGGTTGTGCTGCAAATGTTTGTCGGCGTGTTCCTGCCGTGGGGGCAGATGAGCGCCTTTAGCTGGGGCGGACTTGTTCTCGCCGTAGTGCTGGCCGTCGTCAAGCTGGTGGCGGGCGTACTGATTATCGCGCTGTTTGAAAACAGCATGGCGCGCCTGCGGATGCTGGAAACCTCGCGCATTACCTGGGCCGGTTTTGGCTTTGCCTTTTTAGCCTTCGTCTCCTTGCTGGCGGCGTGATTTAAGAGAATTTATCGATGTCTGAAGAAAAAATTGGTCAACAGTATCTCGCCGCGCTGCATCAGAAATTCCCGAATGCGGTGCTCGACGAAGCCTGGCAGACGAAAGATCAAATCACCGTCACCGTGAAGCTCAACATGCTGCCGGAAGTGGTGGAATGGCTTTACTACCAGCAGGGCGGCTGGCTTTCGGTGCTGTTTGGGAACGATGAACGCCAGCTGTGCGGCAGCTATGCGGTGTATTACGTCCTGTCGATGGAAAGCGGCGTGAAGTGCTGGATCACCGTGCGTGTGGAAGTGGATGCCGACAAACCGGAGTTCCCGTCCGTCACGCCTCGTGTGCCTGCCGCCGTTTGGGGCGAACGCGAAGTCCGCGATATGTACGGCCTGCAGCCGGTTGGCCTGCCCGATGAACGCCGCCTGGTGCTGCCGGACGACTGGCCGGACGATCTTTATCCACTGCGTAAAGACAGCATGGATTACCGCCAGCGCCCGGCGCCGACCACCGACAAAGAGACCTACGAGTTCATCAACGAACTGGGCACGAAAAAGAACAACGTGGTGCCGATTGGCCCGCTGCACGTCACTTCTGACGAACCGGGCCACTTCCGCCTGTTCGTCGATGGCGAAAACATTATCGACGCCGATTATCGCCTGTTCTACGTCCACCGCGGCATGGAGAAGCTGGCGGAAACCCGCATGGGCTATAACGAAGTCACTTTCCTGTCCGACCGCGTGTGCGGCATTTGCGGCTTCGCCCACAGCACCGCCTATACCACCTCAGTGGAAAACGCGATGGGGATTGTGGTCCCGGAACGCGCGCAGATGATTCGCGCCATCCTGCTGGAGGTTGAGCGCCTTCACAGCCACCTGCTGAACCTCGGCCTGGCCTGTCACTTTGTGGGCTTCGACTCCGGCTTTATGCAGTTCTTCCGCGTGCGCGAAATGTCGATGAAAATGGCGGAGATCCTGACCGGGGCGCGTAAAACCTACGGCCTGAACCTGATCGGCGGCATCCGTCGTGACCTGCTGAAAGACGACATGATCCAGACCCGCCAGCTCGCCCAGCAGATGCGCCGGGAGGTGAAAGACCTGGTGGATATTCTGCTGAGCACGCCGAACATCGAGCAGCGCACCGTGGGCATTGGCCGCCTCGACCCGCAAATAGCCCGTGACTTCAGCAACGTCGGCCCAATGGTGCGTGCCAGCGGCCACGCCCGCGATACCCGCGCCGACCATCCGTTTGTGGGCTACGGCCTGCTGCCGATGGAAGTGCATAGCCTCGACGGCTGCGACGTGCTTTCCCGCCTGAAAGTGCGCATCAACGAAGTCTTCACCGCGCTAAACATGATTGATTTCGGGCTGGATAACCTGCCGGGCGGCCCGCTCGCCGTGGACGGTTTTACCTACATTCCAAACCGCTTTGCGCTGGGCTTTTCGGAAGCGCCGCGCGGGGACGATATCCACTGGAGCATGACCGGCGACAACCAGAAGCTTTACCGCTGGCGCTGCCGGGCGGCGACCTACGCCAACTGGCCAACGCTGCGCTACATGCTGCGCGGCAACACGGTGTCGGACGCCCCGCTGATTATCGGCAGCCTTGACCCTTGCTACTCCTGCACCGACCGCATGACGGTGGTGGACGTACGTAAGAAGAAAAGCCAGGTGGTGCCGTACAAAGAGCTGGAGCGCTACAGCATTGAGCGCACCAATTCGCCGCTGAAATGATTTTGATGCCTGTTCGGTGACTGACCCTCACCCCGGCCCTCTCCCCTTAGGGGAGAGGGTTAGGGTGAGGGGTTGTTCCAAGACCAGGCAAACAAGGAAAACGCATGTTTAACTTCATCAAAAAAGCCATCAAGGGCGGCGTGGCAACCGAGTCTTATCCGCTCCAGCCCATCGCCGTGGACCCTAACTTTCGCGGCAAGCCCGAGCACAACCCTCAGCAATGCATCGGCTGTGCCGCCTGCGTTAACGCCTGCCCGTCCAATGCGCTGAGCGTTGAGACTGACCTGGCCGCCGGGCAACTGCAGTGGAGCTTCAACCTCGGGCGCTGCATCTTTTGCGGGCGCTGCGAAGAGGTTTGCCCGACTGCCGCCATCAAGCTTTCGCAGCAGTACGAGCTGGCGGTATGGAATAAAGCCGACTTCCTGCAGCAGGCCAGCTTCCCGCTGTGCAACTGCCGCGAGTGCGGCCGCCCGTTCGCCGTGCAAAAAGAGATCGACTACGCCATTGCGCTGCTTGAGCACAACGGCGATTCCCGCGCGGAAAGCCGCCGTGGGGCATTTGAAACCTGCCCGGACTGCAAGCGCCAGCAAAGCCTGGTGTCGTCCGACCGGATCGACTTTAGCCGTCAGATGAGAGAGGCCAGCTAATGAGTAACCTACTGGGGCCGCGCGACCACAACGGCATTCCGGTGCCGATGACGGTGGACGAATCTATCGCCAGCATGAAGGCGTCGTTGCTGAAAAACATCAAACGCTCTGCCTACGTTTACCGCGTGGACTGCGGTGGCTGTAACGGCTGCGAAATCGAGATTTTTGCTACGCTTTCGCCGCTGTTCGATGCAGAACGCTTTGGGATCAAAGTGGTTCCTTCCCCGCGTCATGCCGATATTCTGCTGTTTACCGGGGCGGTAACTCGCGCGATGCGTTCCCCGGCGCTGCGTGCCTGGGAGTCGGCGCCCGATCCTAAAATTTGCATCTCCTACGGCGCCTGCGGAAACAGCGGCGGGATCTTCCACGACCTTTACTGCGTCTGGGGCGGGACCGATAAAATCGTGCCGGTCGATGTGTACATCCCTGGCTGCCCACCCACGCCTGCCGCCACGCTGTACGGCTTCGCGATGGCGCTTGGCCTGCTGGAACAGAAAATCCACGCACGCCCGGCAAGCGAGCTGGACGTTGAGCCTGCAAAAATCCTCCATCCGGATATGGTTCAGCCGCTGCGCGTGCGCATTGACCGCGCTGCTCGCCGCCTGGCGGGCTACCGCTATGGTCGCCAGATTGCCGACAGCTACATGACTAACCTGACGACCGGGGGCGGCGCCGTTCAGCAGTGGCTGAGCGCGGAAAACGACCCACGCCTGACGGAAATCGTCACTAACCTTGAGCAACTGGTTCATCAGGAGCGCGTGTAATGAGCGAGTCGGTGGTGTTCTGTCAGCTCAGCCGCAAGTTTGTCGACGAGAACGACAACACCCCGGCTGACGCCCAGCAGGTGGTCTACTACAGCCTGGCGATTGGCCACCATTTGGGGGTGATCGACTGCCTGAAAGAGAGCCTGGTTTGCCCGCTTGAAGCCTATCAGGCTTGGATAGCCACGCTGGAGGTCGACGGCGAGGCCCGACGCAAAATGAACGGCGTGCCGCGCTACGGTGAAATCGTTATCGACCAGAGCCACGTGGTGATGCTGGCCCGGGCGTTGGATGCGGCTAAGCCAACGCAAACGGCAGAACAGCAGGGCTGGAGCCAGGCGCTCCTCGACATGCTGCAGGCCATTCAACAAGAACCCGCCATCTACCTGATGGTAAGGAGACGCTATGACTAAGGTACTGCTTTGCGTAGGCAACAGCATGATGGGTGACGACGGCGCAGGCCCGCTGTTGGCCGAGAAGTGTCAGGCTTCTCCGCAGGGCGACTGGGTGGTGATCGACGGCGGCAGCGCGCCGGAAAACGACGTGGTCGCCATCCGCGAACTGCGCCCGGAACTGCTGTTGATTGTGGATGCCACCGACATGATGCTCAACCCCGGCGAGATTCGCGTTATCGATCCGGACGACATCGCCGAGATGTTTATGATGACCACCCACAACATGCCGCTTAATTATCTGGTCGATCAGCTTAAAGAGGATGTCGGCGAAGTGGTGTTCCTCGGTATTCAGCCGGATATCGTCGGTTTTTACTATCCAATGACGGAGGCGGTGAAAGCAGCGGTGGAGCAGGTTTACCAGCGGCTGGCGACGTGGACTGGTTTTGGTGGGTATGAGCTGCTGGCGGCGGAAGAAACAGAAGGCCTGTAAGTCACTAATGACATCGTCATTAGTGTCGATGTCATCTTCTTTCATTGCTCATTTTAATTCAATTTATTGAAATTATTGGTTTTTAATTTTTGGCACGGTTTGTGAATAAGCCCCTGCGATAACACACTTATTGCAGGAGTTTATGATGAACCGCTTCATCATTGCCGATTCGAGCAAATGCATCGGCTGCCGCACTTGTGAGGTGGCCTGCGTCGTCTCCCACCAGGAGAACCAGGACTGCTCGGCGCTGACCCCAAAAACCTTCTTGCCACGCATTCACGTCATCAAAGGTGTGAATGTTTCTACCGCCACCATGTGCCGCCAGTGCGAGGACGCGCCCTGCGCGAACGTCTGCCCTAACGGCGCCATCAGCCGGGACCAGGGCTTTGTGCACGTGATGCAGGAACGCTGCATCGGCTGCAAAACCTGCGTCGTCGCCTGCCCTTATGGCGCGATGGAAGTCGTCGTGCGGCCGGTGATCCGCAACAGCGGTGCCGGGCTGAACGTGATGGCGGAAAAAGCCGAGGCCAACAAATGTGACCTTTGCTACCACCGCGAGGCTGGCCCGGCCTGCCTGGAAGCCTGCCCGACCAACGCCATTCTGTGCGTTGACCGCAACCGGCTGGAACAAATGAGCGCGGAAAAACGCCGCCGTGCCGCGTTAGATGCCCCTGCGGCCCTGACCTTCTAATCCCTATGCATTTCAACTTTTAACAGGTCTGTTACTGATGAAAAAAATTACCAGCGTCTGCCCTTACTGTGGCGCAGGCTGCAAACTGAAACTGGTCGTTGAGAACAACAAAATCATTCGTGCCGAAGCGGCCGGGGGCGTGACTAACCAAAACGAACTCTGCCTGAAAGGCTACTACGGCTGGGATTTTCTTAACGATACCAAGCTGCTGACCCCTCGCCTGACGCAGCCGATGATCCGCTACGAGAAGGGCGGCAAGCTGCAGCCGGTCAGCTGGGAAGAGGCGATTAGCTACACCGCTGCGCGCCTGAAGGCGATTAAAGAGCAGTTTGGCCCACGCGCCATTATGACTACCGGTTCCTCGCGCGGAACGGGGAACGAAACCAACTTCGTGATGCAGAAATTCGCCCGCGCGGTGCTGAACACCAACAACGTCGACTGCTGCGCCCGCGTGTGCCACGGCCCATCTGTTGCCGGGCTGCAGGCGACGCTGGGTAACGGGGCGATGAGCAACTCCATCGGCGATATCGAAAACTCCAAATGCCTGCTGGTGGTGG
This sequence comes from Cedecea neteri NBRC 105707 = ATCC 33855, assembly GCF_001571265.1. Taxonomy (GTDB): domain Bacteria; phylum Pseudomonadota; class Gammaproteobacteria; order Enterobacterales; family Enterobacteriaceae; genus Cedecea; species Cedecea neteri. The sequence goes on from NZ_BCTL01000005.1 coordinate 53,816, forward strand.
GTTACAACTGCGCTGACTCGCATCCTATCGTGGCGCGCCGGGTGATTAAGGCCAAAAGCAACGGCGCCAAAATTATCGTTTGCGACCCGCGCCGCATCGAAACCGCCCGCATTGCCGACCAGCATCTGCAAATCAAAAACGGCTGCAACATGGCGCTGGTGAACGCCTTTGGCTACGTGCTGCTGGAAGAGCAGCTGTACGACAAAGAGTACGTCGCCAAATATGCCGAAGGGCTGGATGCCTACCGTGAAACCGTGAAGGACTATGCGCCAGAGGACGTCGAGCACCTGACCGGTATTCCCGCGCAGCAGGTTCGCCAGGCGATGCGCACTTTCGCTGCGGCACCTTCAGCGACCATCATGTGGGGCATGGGCGTGACCCAGTTTGGCCAGGCCGTAGACGTGGTTAAAGGGCTGTCCAGCCTGGCGCTGCTCACCGGTAACCTGGGCCGTGAAAACGTCGGCGTTGGGCCGGTGCGTGGGCAGAACAACGTGCAGGGCGCCTGTGATATGGGCGTGCTGCCTAACCAGTTCCCCGGCTACCAGGATGTGGTTGATCCCGAGGTTCGCGCGAAGTTTGCCAAAGCCTGGGGCATCGACCCTGCGGTGATGGATGACAAAGTTGGCGTGCGCATTACCGAAGTGCCGCATCTGGCGATCGAGGGCAAGGTTAAAGCCTATTACATCATGGGCGAAGATCCGCTCCAGACCGAAGCAGACCTGGGCCTGGTGCGCAAAGGGTTTGAGGCACTCGACTTCGTCGTGGTGCAGGACATCTTCATGACCAAAACCGCCGAAGTGGCGGATGTGCTGCTGCCGGCGACCTCCTGGGGCGAGCACGGCGGCGTCTTTACCTGCGCCGATCGAGGCTTCCAGCGCTTTGAAAAAGCGATTGAGCCGAAGTACAACGTGAAGCGCGACTGGGAAATCATCAGCCTGCTTTCGACGGCGATGGGCTATCCGATGCACTACGAAAACAACCAGCAAATCTGGGATGAGCTGCGCGAACTGTGCCCGCTGTTTTACGGCGTGACCTACGAAAAAATGGGCGATATGGGGCACGTGCAGTGGCCTTGCCCGACGCTCGAGCATCCCGGCACGCCGTATCTCTACAAGGGGAGCAAATTTGACACGCCGAGCGGCAAAGGCCAGCTGTTTGCCGCCGCATGGCGCGCGCCAGCCGAAGTTCCCGACGACAGCTACCCGCTGGTGCTTTGCACCGTGCGTGAAGTCGGGCATTACTCCTGCCGCTCGATGACCGGTAACTGTGCCGCGCTGCAAACCCTCGCCGATGAACCCGGCTTTGTGCAAATCAACCCGCTGGATGCGGATGCGTTAGGTATTAAAGACCGGCAGCTGGTTTGGGTAAGTTCGCGTCGCGGCAAGGTTATCAGCCGCGCGGACGTGAGCGAGCGCATCAACAAAGGCTCCGTCTACATGACCTATCAGTGGTGGATTGGCGCCTGTAACGAGCTGACGCAGGATAATCTCGACCCGATCTCCAAAACGCCGGAAACCAAGTATTGCGCGGTGAAGGTTAGCGCGATTGAGGATCAGGCGTGGGCGGAGAACTATGCGCAAACGACCTACAACAGCATGAAAGCGCGGCTGCGCGAGGCGGTGGAAGCGTGATTTTTACCCTCACCCCGGTCCTCTCCCTGGAAGGGAGAGGGGGAAGATCTGAGTCTGATGTCTCTCCTCGTTCAGAAGTGGGAGAAGCTGTGGTTGAACTCGATCTGTCCCCTCGCCCCTCTGGGGAGAGGGTTAGGGTGAGGGGAACTGAACTCCGCATTCGCGGCAAAGTGCAGGGCGTTGGCTTCCGTCCGTTTGTCTGGCAAATCGCACAGCGCTTTAAGCTGGTGGGTGACGTCTGTAACGACGGAGAAGGCGTTGTGGTTCGCCTGGCGGCCAGCCCGGAAGCGTTTCTGGGCGAGCTTTACGCACATTGCCCGCCGCTGGCTCGCATCGACAGCGTGGGGCTGCAGCCCATGACCTGGGACGTTTTGCCTGCGGACTTCAGCATTCGCCACAGCGGCAGCGGCGCGATGGACACCCAAATCGTGCCGGATGCCGCCACTTGCCCGGAATGCCTGCGCGAGCTTAAGGACCCCGCCGACCGCAGATATCGCTATCCGTTTATCAACTGCACCCACTGTGGGCCGCGCTTCACCATCATCCGCGCGATGCCTTATGACCGCCCGTCCACGGTGATGGCGGCGTTTCCGCTTTGTAAGGTTTGCGATGAAGAATATCGCAACCCGATGGACAGGCGTTTTCACGCTCAGCCGGTAGCCTGCCCGGACTGCGGGCCGCAAATTTTCTGGCAGCAGGGAGAGCAACGGCTTGAGGGTGAGCAGGCGCTTGCGCAGGCCGTTGCCGAGCTGCACGAGGGCAAAATCGTTGCGGTGAAAGGCCTCGGCGGTTTTCACCTTGCCGTTGATGCCCGTAACGATGCCGCCGTTGAACGCCTCCGGGCGCGTAAGCAGCGGCCAGCCAAACCGCTGGCGGTGATGATTGCCACGATCGAAGGGCTGCCCGAGGAAGCCGGGGCGCTGCTTTCAACGCCTGCAGCGCCGGTGGTGCTGGTGAGAAGTGATTGCCTGCAGGGGCTGAGCGCTGCCGTGGCGCCGGGGCGCAATGAAATCGGCGTGCTGCTGCCCGCCAATCCCCTTCAGCACCTGCTGGTGCAGGACTTCGGCGGCCCACTGGTGATGACCTCCGGGAATCTGAACGGCAGGCCTCCGGCCATCGACAACGCTCAGGCAATTCAGGATTTAGAAGGCATTGCCGACGGTTTTCTGCTGCATAACCGCGACATTCTTCAGCGCATGGACGACTCGGTTATGCGAGCCAGCGGCGAAATGCTGCGCCGTGCGCGAGGTTTTGTACCGGATGCGCTGCCTTTGCCTGCTGGCTTTAAAGGTTTGCCGCCGATTTTGGCGCTGGGGGGCGATCTCAAAAATACCTTCTGCCTGGTTCGCGATGGGCAGGCCGTGCTCAGCCAGCACTTTGGCGATTTGGCTCAGGAGGGCGTGGAGGCCCAATGGCGAAGCTCGCTGGCGCTGATGAGCAGGATCTACGGCTTTGACGCGGAACATGTCGCGCTCGATGCCCATCCTTGCTACCGCAGCGCGCAGGTGGGCCATGAAATGGCGCTTCCGGTCACCGAAGTGCTGCATCACCACGCCCACGCAGCGGCCTGCCTGGCCGAATACGGCTGGCCGCTGAATGGCGGCAACGTACTCGCTCTTGCGCTGGACGGCATTGGCTATGGCGAGGACGGCAAGCTTTGGGGCGGCGAATGCCTACTGGTGAACTATCGGCGCTGTGTTCATCTTGGCGGGCTGCCTGCCGTGGCTCTACCGGGCGGTGATTTGGCGGCCGTGCAGCCGTGGCGCAACTTGCTGGCGCAGTGCGAGGCGTTTGTGCCCGGCTGGCAGCGCTATCCCGAAACGAAGGCGATAAGGGCACAAAACTGGCAGCCGCTGGCAAAAGCCGTCGCGCGGCGGGTTAACGCTCCGTTGGCCTCCTCCTGCGGGCGACTGTTTGACGCAGTTGCCGCCGCGCTTAACTGCGCGCCCTGGCAGCAAAGCTATGAGGGTGAAGCCGCCTGCCGCCTTGAAGCCCTGGCGCTGGACGCGGGCCCCTGCTCACATCCTGTCACGCTGCCGTTGGTGAACGGTCATCTCGACCTGGCGGCCTTCTGGCGGCAATGGTTTGGCTGGCAGAGCGAGGCCGGAGCGCGGGCCTGGGTATTCCACGATGCGCTGGCGAAAGGCCTTGCTGCGCTGGTTCGTCATCATGCGTTGCTGACCGGCGTGACCACCGTCGCCTGCTGTGGCGGCGTGCTGCACAACCGCCTGCTGCGCGAGCGCCTGGCGTTCTATCTCTCCGATTTTAAAACTTTCTTCCCGACGCGGCTTCCGGCCGGCGATGGGGCGCTTTCCCTGGGGCAGGCAGTGGTTGCCGCTGCCCGCTATTTGAATCACCACAAGGATAAAAAAGATGTTAATGCGTGTTCTTCGTGACAATCCACGAGCCGGCCTGCTGCTGGCGGTTTTAGTGGCGGCTAATTTTGCCGCATGGGCCTGGGCGTTGGTGGCGTTTAACCATAGTTCGGCGCTGATGGCGGCAAGCCTGCTGGCCTGGTGTTACGGCCTGCGCCACGCGGTAGATGCCGACCATATTGCCGCGATTGATAACGTGACCCGCAAGATGATGCAGCAGGGAAAACGCCCGTTTGGCGTGGGGGCCTGGTTCTCGCTGGGCCACTCCAGCATTGTGATTCTGGCTTCTGTCGCTATTGCGGCCACGGCGGCGGCCTTCCAGCAAAGAATGGACTGGTTTCACGACGTTGGCGGCGTGATCGGCACCGCTGTTTCAGCCTGCTTCCTGCTGGCGATGGCGCTGGTGAACCTCGTTATTTTACGCGGCGTATGGCGCAACTTCCGCCAGCTTAAACGCGGCGAGCCGCTGGCAGCTGATGCGACGGAAATGACCGGCGGCGGCATGATGAGCTGGCTGTTTAACTCCGTTTTCCGCCTGATCGGCAAAAGCTGGCATATGTACCTGGTCGGTTTCCTGTTTGGCCTGGGCTTTGATACCGCCACCGAAATCGGCGTGCTGGGCATTTCTGCCGCCAGCGCGTCCAGCGGGATGTCTATCTGGTCGATTCTAGTGTTCCCGGCGCTGTTTGCCAGCGGCATGGCGCTGATCGATACCCTTGATAACGTGATTATGGTGGGTGCTTACGGCTGGGCCTTCAACAAGCCGCAGCGCAAGCTTTACTACAACATGACGATTACCGGCACTTCTGTGGTGGTGGCGCTGTTTATTGGCGGCCTTGAGGCGCTGGGCCTGCTGGCGGACAAGTTCGGGCTTGAGGGCGGGATCTGGCAGTGGGTTGGGGCGCTCAACGATAATCTCGGCAACGCCGGATTTGTCGTTGTCGGGCTGTTTATCGCCTGCTGGGGGATTTCGATGGTGAACTACCGCTGGAAAGGGTACGACGCTTTAGTGGTGAGATAAAAAAACGGGGCCTTGAGCCCCGTTTTCTATTGCTACTTGTTACTCGGCTTCTGCCCAGGCTCGCTCAATCTCTTCGGCCAGGATTTTCACCCCTGCCTCAATCTTTTCCGGCTCCGGCACATAGTTCATGCGCATGCACTGGTGAGTGTGCGGCCACGGCTTGTCCAGCCCTGGGAAGAAGTAATCGCCCGGCACCATCAGCACGCCGCGCTTTTTCAGGCGCTGGTACAGCAGTTCGGTGGTGATCGGCAGGTCTTTAAACCACAGCCACAGAAAAATGGCGCCTTCCGGCTTGTGAATCAGGCAGCGCTCCGGCGACAGGTAGCGGCGGATCACGGCGATAGTTTCATGCACGCGCTGGTAGTAGAACGGTTTGATAACCGTCTCGGACAGGCGCAGCAGATCGTTACGCTTGATCATTTCGCAGGCCATCGCCGGGCCAATACCGCCCGGTGCCAGACTGATAATGCCGTTCATGTTGCTGATGGCGGAGATGATTTTCTCGTTAGCGATAATGACCCCACAGCGGCTGCCCGGCAGGCCGAGCTTGGACAGGCTCATGCACAGGATGATGTTCGGGTTCCACAGCGGGCGGGCTTCGCTAAAGATGATGCCGGGGAACGGCACGCCGTAGGCGTTATCAATAACCAGCGGAATGCCGTGCTGGTTGGCCAGCGCGTCCAGCTTCATTAGCTCTTCATCGGTTATCACGTTGCCGGTCGGGTTAGTCGGGCGTGATACGCAAATCATGCCGGTATCTTCGCCGATATGCAGATGTTCGAAGTCAACGTGGTACTTAAACTGGCCTTCCGGCAGCAGTTCGATGTTCGGGCGAGTGGAGACAAACAGATCTTCTTCAAGCCCGGCATCCGCGTAGCCGATGTACTCCGGCGCCAGCGGGAAGAGCACCTTTTTGGTGCGGCCATCGGCATTACGTCCGGCGAAAAGGTTAAACAAGTAGAAAAACGCGCTCTGACTGCCGTTTGTTAGTGCAATATTCTGTGGTTCGATATCCCAACCCAGTTCATCGCGCAGCATCCCGGCAAGCAATTTTAGCAGTTCACTTTTCCCCTGCGGACCGTCGTAGTTGCATAGCGTATCGGTCAGTTTGCCGCTGGCCAGCATCTCGGAAAGCAGCTGCTGGAAGTAGTCGTTCATCGCCGGGATTTGCGCAGGATTACCGCCGCCAAGCATGATGGCGCCGGGCGTGCGCAGGCCGTCGTTGAGATCCTCCATCAGGCGGGTAATGCCTGCATGGCGGGTAAATTTGTCGCCGAAAAGTGAAAACGTCATAACGTGGGTCTGCTGAATACTTTTGAAAAGAGGCTAACCATAGCGCTACAAATAACGCCGTGCAAACCCGGTAAGGATAGCCACTATTGGCGAATGTGCTGTGGGATTTGTGCTGTGTAGCAGGATATGTTGAATGGCGGCGGCATCATTGATGCTGGCTCATATGATATTTTCTATGGGGAAACGGATGAAGTTCCGTTCACCTATAGATCTATTTTCTCTTTACGTTCAGAGGCAGTGAACG